>NZ_QAXS01000021.1 GCF_003053565.1 Halanaerobium saccharolyticum
ATTTTAGTGGAGATTATTTGTGCGACGCTTATTATCTTATCAAGCTCTTTTAACTTTGTCAAGAACTTTTTAAAATAATTTTGTCGGCCGGAAAAGTCTTTTGTTTTTCGGCGACAAATAATATAGTAACATCTATGATCACTGCTGTCAAAAAAAAAATAAAAAAACTTCCTCCAAGTAGATAATAATTTCTATTAAAGCTATCTACTATAAAGGAAGTTCTTATTATTCTTGTTTTTAAAGATCATTTTTATATATTTTTTCATTATAATTTACTACTTTAACCAAGATAATCTATATAATCATCATTATCAGTATTTTTCTGTTTGGTATTAATTCCAAACCCAAATGCAGCGATCTCAGCAAACTCATTAACAAATTTCTCAAACTTTCTCATAGTTATCACTCCTTATAGTATTATAAAATTATTGTTTTCTTATTGTTTTCTTATCGAGAAAAATTGATTTTAACCAAAATAATCAATATATTCGTCGCTATCTTTATCGATATTTCTAGCTAAACCAAATCCCATTGCAGTTGTTTCAGCGAAATTGTTAAGAAATCTTTCCACTCTATTCATAATTATCACCTCTTATAGTATTTTTAAATTATAGGTTTCTTTTAAAATTATATTTTTTTCTTAAAACTTATTACTTTCTATAACCTCTAGCCTTCATTTCTAATTCTGCTGCTTCAAAAATAAAATCTTTTACTTTTCTTAGCATCTTATATCACCCCTTGTAGTTTTGTAAAATTATAGGTTTTATTAACTTTCTTATTTTCTTATTGAGTACATTATATCGAATAAGAATTATTATGATGTAAAGTAGTTAACAATTATTAAAATTAATATGAGTTATTTACTCAACTTTACTTATCTGTATTCATTTTATGTTAATTCATAGTTATATAAAGTAAAATTGATTACATTTGAAAAAAACTCCACAGAATTTTGATCTCTGTGGAGTTAACTTATCATATTAGTAATTATTCTTCTGTATCTGTATTATCTGTTTCAATTTCTTCCTCTGCTTCAAGTTCAGCCTCTTCTGCAGCTTGAGCTTCCTCTGCTTCTCTGTCTATTTTTTCAACAATCCTGTCAAAACGAGCTTCTGCAATTTCTTCCGGGCTTAATTTTTCTTTTTCTTCCTTATCTTCAGCTTCATCTTCTAAAATATCATCATTAATTCTGGCTAAAGATACAACTTTATCATCTTCGCCAACATTGATTATTTTAACACCCATTGTATTTCTACCAGTAGTTGATATTTCAGCCGCTGGAACTCTAATAATAATACCATCCTGAGTTATAACCATCATTTCCAGGCTGTCATCAACAATTCTGGCTGCAGCAAGCTTACCATTCTTCTCAGTAATATTAGCGGTAATTATACCTTTACCGGCTCTATTTTGAATTCTATAGTCAGAAATTGGAGTCCGCTTACCATAACCATTTTCAGTAATTACCAGTAGTTCTTCTCCTGCAGAATCTATTCCCATATCGATTACCCGATCATCTTCTGCTAAATTAATTCCTTTAACTCCATAAGAATTTCTACCTACAGAGCGAACATCAGCCTCATTAAAATGAATAGCCTTGGCATTACGGGTAACCAGGAAGATGTTTTCGTCCTCTTCAATAATTCTGACCCCAATTAGTTCATCATTTTCTCTTAAATTAACAGCAATTAGTCCGGTATAATTGGTATCATACTCTTCTAAAGCTGTCTTTTTGATTAAACCATTTTTGGTGGCCATAATTAAATAGGCATCTTCCGGGAACTCTTTAATTGGGATAACTGCATTAATCTTTTCTTCTGCCTCTAATTCAAGCAGGTTAACAATAGCAGTACCTCTGGCCTGACGACCTGTTTCCGGTATCTGATATCCCTTTAATCTGTAAACTCTCCCCTGGTTGGTAAAGAATAAGAATTTATAGTGAGTGGTAGTTGTAAAGATATTCTCCACAAAATCCTCTTCTTTGGTGCTGATTCCTATTACTCCTTTACCACCCCGGCGCTGACTGCGGTATAAATCAAGCGGCATCCGCTTAATATATCCCTGATTGGTCATAGTTACTACAATCTGCTCTTCTTCAATTAGATCCTCTAATTCAAGGTCTGTAGCTCTATTCATAATTGCAGTTCGGCGCTCATCATTATATTTATCTTTAATTGCTAAAATTTCTTCTTTAATAATTTCTAATAATTTTCCTTCATCTGCTAAAACAGATCTATAATATGTTATTTTTTCCTGTAAATCTTTATATTCTGTTTCTATTTTATCTCTTTCTAATCCGGTCAGGCTCTGCAGTCTCATTCTTAAAATAGCATTGGCCTGAGTCTCAGAAAGATCATAGTTCTCCATTAATTTAATTCTGGCTGTATCAACTTCATCAGCATTTTTAATCATTTCCACTATTTCATCAATATTAGCCAGGGCAATCCTGTAACCTTCTAGAATATGAGCTCTATCTAAGGCTTTATCCAGATCATACTGAGTTCGGCGTCTGATAACCTCTTTTTGATGTTCTAAGTAATGTTCTAAAATTTGTTTTAAGGATAAAACCTTGGGCTCTTTATCTACCAGAGCTATCATTATCACACTGAAGGTAACCTGAAGTCTGGAGTGTTTAAATAGCTGATTTAAAACTACTTTGGGAGTAGCTTCTCTTTTTAATTCAATTACTATTCTCATTCCATCACGATCTGATTCATCCCTGATATCAGAAATCGCATCAAGTTTTTCATCCTTAACCAGCTCAGCAATTCTTTTGATTAAACGAGCCTTATTTACCTGATAAGGCAGTTCATCAACAATGATCTGCTTTCTATTTACAGATAAATCTTCAACTCTGGTTTTTGCTCTTACAGTTAATTTACCGCGCCCATTTTTATAGGCCTTATAGATGCTGCCGCGGCCCATAATCTGACCGCCTGTAGGAAAATCAGGTCCCTTGATAGTTCCCATCAATTCCTTGGTTGTAATCCCCGGATTGTTGATCAATTTAATTACTCCATCAATTACTTCACCTAAATTATGAGGTGGAATACTGGTTGACATTCCAACTGCAATTCCTGAAGTACCATTAACTAATAAATTAGGAAATCTAGCGGGTAATACTTCCGGTTCTTCCAGCGATTCATCAAAGTTAGGAATAAAATCAACTGTTTCTTTATTGATATCAGTCATCATCTCTGAGGCAATAGGAGCCATCCTGGCCTCTGTATAACGCATAGCTGCGGCACTATCACCGTCAATCGAACCAAAGTTACCATGACCATCTACCAGCATATAGCGGTAGGAAAAATCCTGTGCCATCCTAACCATCGTATCATAAACTGCTGTATCTCCATGTGGGTGATACTTACCCAGTACTTCTCCAACAATACGAGCAGATTTTTTATGAGGTTTGGTATGAGTCATCCCCAGGTCATTTAAGGCATATAAAATTCTTCTGTGGACCGGCTTTAAACCATCTCTAACATCCGGCAGAGCTCTTCCTACAATTACACTCATTGAGTAATCAAGGTAGGAAGTTCTCATTTCTTTATCTATGTCAATTTTTTTAACTCTTGCTGCTTTTTGATCCAAAATATTTCACCAACCTTTATCTTATAATAAATTTATACATCAAGATTTTTAACTTCTCGGGCATGTTTTTGAATAAATTCACGTCTTGGAGCAACCTTGTCCCCCATTAAAATAGAGAAGGTCTCATCAGCCATGATTGCATCTTCTATATCTACCTGGAGTAAAATTCTATTATCTGGATCCATAGTAGTATCCCAGAGCTGAGAAGGATTCATCTCACCCAGACCCTTATATCTCTGCATGGAAACTCTGTCTTTTCCTATTTCCTCAAGCAGCTCCTTAAGTGCTTTATCATTGTAAACATATTCTTCTCTTCTACCCTTTTTGACCTTATATAAAGGTGGTTGTGCAATATAGATATTTCCATTTTCTAATAAAGGGCGCATATACCGATAAAAGAAGGTTAAAAGTAAAGTTCTAATATGAGCACCATCAACATCGGCATCAGTCATAATTATAATTCGATCATAACGAATATTATTTATATCAAACTCTTCTCCTACCCCTGTTCCAATAGCAGTAATTAGAGCTCTTATTTCATCATTATTTAAAATTTTATTTAATCGTGATTTTTCTACATTTAAAATTTTACCTTTAAGCGGCAAAATAGCCTGAAATTCTCTGTCCCGGCCCTGTTTAGCAGAACCACCGGCAGAGTCACCCTCAACGATATATACTTCTGTGTCATCAGCCTTCCTTTTTGAACAGTCTGCCAGTTTCCCCGGTAGAGCTGTAGATGTTAGGGCACTTTTTCTTCTGGTTAAATCTCTGGCTTTCCGGGCAGCTTTTCTTGCCTGAGCTGCACTCATTGCCTTCTCAATAATCGCCTTACCTACCTTAGGATTTTCTTCTAAATATGTTTTCAAAAATGAAGAAACGGCAGAATCAACAAAACCCCGCATCTCACTGTTACCGAGCTTGGTTTTAGTCTGTCCTTCAAACTGGGGTTCAGATAATTTAACACTAATAATAGCAATCATACCTTCTCTAATATCTTCACCTTTGAGGTTGTCATCCCCATCTTTTAAAATATTTTTGCTGCGGGCATAATCATTAAAAGTACGGGTAGTAGCTGATTTAAAACCGCTTAAATGAGTTCCACCCTCTTTGGTGTTAATATTATTGGCAAAGGTATAAAGTGAAGTATTATATCCCTGATGGTACATAATTGCAACTTCAATTGAACCCTCTTCACCTTCATCTTCTATGTAAATTGGTTCTGAAAGCAGAGGTTTCTTACTCTGTGCTAAATATTCAACAAAGGAAACCAGTCCACCATCAAAGTGGAATTCTTCCTCTTCAACCTCTTCCTGACGGGTATCCTTGATTTTTATTGTTGTACCTTTATTTAAAAAAGCCAGCTCTTTTAAGCGCTGAGCTAAGACTCTAAATTCAAAATCAATTTCTTCAAAAATAAGTGGGTCAGGTTTAAATTCAATAGTGGTTCCTGTACATTCACTGTCACAGCTTCCTACTACCTGCAGCTCATGCTGAGGAATCCCTCTCTCGTATTTCTGCTTATAAACCTTACCATCTTTCCAGGCAATCTCAACTTCCATCCACTCGGTGAGTGCATTTACAACTGAAACACCAACACCATGTAAACCACCTGAAACCTTATACCCCTCTCCACCAAATTTACCACCTGCATGAAGTGTTGTCATTACTACCTCTACAGCTGGTTTATCAACTTTAGGGTGGATTTCAACTGGGATTCCCCGGCCGTCATCCTGAACTTTAATTACATTTCCGGGCTTGATTTCAACTGAGATTTCTGTACAGTAGCCAGCCATAGCTTCATCAATACTATTATCAACTACCTCATAGACTAAATGATGCAGCCCTTCTATACTTGTAGAACCAATGTACATCCCCGGTCTTTTACGAACCGCTTCCAGTCCTTCTAATACCTGTATATGTTCTGCTTCGTAATTACTTCTGTCCTTAATATCCATCAATATCCCCCATTTTCTTCTGTAAACTTATCAACTCTATCTCCAAGTGTCTTAGATGAGATCATTGAAAGATAAATTGTCTCTCCTGTTAACACAAAAGAACGGGGATCTCCCCCGGAATAATCAACAATAAATCCTTCTTCATCAGAAATCTCTAAAAATTCCTCAGTTATCTCAGATGAAGTCGTACTCTCTAAATCACCAATTAATACTACTTCTTTTGATGGAATCATATAACCATCACCAAGATGTAAAAACATATGTCTAATTCACCCTCTTTTTTATTCTCCCCTTTTTAACCTGATAAACATTATAGGAGTTATTTTTAATTCCGGATAAATTTTCTCCATCTGTTGCTGTAATTATAGTCTGAATTTTATCAGCTATAATATTAATCAATGCTTTTCTTCTTAAACCATCTAATTCCGAAAAAACATCATCTAAAAGCAGGACTGGATATTCTCCGGTCTCTGACTTCATAAATTCCAGTTCTGCCAGTTTTAACGATAGAGCAGCAGTTCTCTGCTGTCCCTGAGATCCATATTTGCGAAGATCCATATCATTAACCTTTAATATTAAATCATCTCTATGAGGTCCAACTACTGTATAACCTCGAGAAATTTCCTGATCACGCTTTGAAATTAGGGCATCTATAAAAACTTCTCTTAATTCTGCTTCTCCCAGTTTTTTAGAAAAATTATTAAGAGAAATATCATATTCCAGCTCTAAATTTTCCCTTCCTTCAGTAATTTTACGCTGAGAAAGTCTGGCCAGAATTTTTAGTTTATCTACAACTTCAATTCTTTTTAAAATTATTTTTGAGCCTACTGCCGCCAGCTGTTCATCCCAGACAGAAAGCATTTCCCGATCAGTTGACTTTCCATCTCTAATTGATTTTAATAAATTATTTCGCTGTTTTAAAAGATGATCATATTTATTTAAAAGGTGATTATAATAGCGGCTGACCTGAGAAATTTCAAGATCTATAAACTCTCTTCTGTGCGATGGTCCCTCTTTAACCAGCTTTAAATCCTCAGGAGAAAATAAAACTGCATTTAAATATCCCAGCAGTTCTTTCACTTTATCCAGAGGATTATCATTAATTTCAACCTGGCGTCCACTTTTTTCTAAACGCATGGCTAACTTTATTTTACCTTCTCTGCGCCGTAAAAGCAACTGAACAAGTGCTTTTTCCTGATCCCAGTTGATCATTTCGGAAGTAATACTACTCCGATGCGAGTTAGCAGTGGCCATTAAATAAATTGATTCTAAAAAATTAGTCTTCCCCTGGCCGTTGGCACCCAAGAAAATATTTAAATTTGGATTTAAATCAATCATCAGCTCTTCAAAATTACGAAAATTTCGGCAGAGAACTCTTTCTAAATACATTAATTATCCCCGACTTACTTTATATTTTTTATCTTCAGCCTTTAATTTAACTATATCTCCAGCTTTTAAAGTTTTACCCCTCTTTAATTCTATTTCTCCATTAACCTCTACTTCTCCTGCCTGAATTAAATGTTTAGCTTCGCCACCACTCATTACAATATTGGCCCATTTTAAAAATTGATCTAAATTAATTGTATCACTTGTTATTTTTACTTCTTCCATTTCTAAATAACCTCCTCAATTACAGTAAGTGTACCCCCTTTAATAACTTTCCAGATATCAACAGACCATTACACTTTATTAGCTTTTAATTATGATTGTGAACGGACCGGCATAATCAGATAAATAAACTTATCCCCATCTTTTTGAGAATTAACAACAAGGGGATTTAATGGTCCTATCATTTCTATATTAATTTCGTCAGAATCTAATACTTTTAAGACATCAATGAAATAGCCGGCGTCAATATTAATTTTCTGCTCCGGACCTTCAATATCAATCTTTACTTCCTCATGTGCATAACCAGAACTACCCTCTGCTGAATTGATCTCCATTAAGCCATCATCTGCCTGAAGGGTAATTATATTTGCATCAAGTTTTGCAATCAGAGAAGCTCTTTTTACTGCACCGTGCAGCTGGGAGAGATCTGCAGAAAATTTACTGTTTGATTCATCCGGAATAACCAGCTCATAATTTGGAAATTTACCCTCGATTAAGCGGGAAATAACCTCTATTCCAGCAAAATTAAAACGAGCATAATTACTGTCAACCTCTATCTCAACACTTCCCTCATCTTCCAGTAAATTATTTAATTCCTGTAAGGTGCTGCCTGGTAAAATAACAGCAATTTTTTCATTAACTGAAGTCTGTAAAGGAGCTTCAATATATGAAAGACGGTATGTATTTGTAGAAACCATCTTTACTTTTTCTGCTTCAACTTCAAATAAAGCACCTGTTAAAGCAGGCTGAGTTTCATCCTTTGAGGTTGAAATTCTAACCTTTTTGATCATTTCTTTAAATTTACTTGAAGGCAGAGTAAACTTTGCACTCTCTTCTACCTGCGGCAAATTGGGAAATTCATCTGGATCATAACCATTTATTTTAAATAAAGAATTAAGACATTTAATCTGCAGCTGCCATTTATCCTTATTTAATTCTATCTTTACTTCTTCATTAGGCAGTTCCCTAATAATATTTGAAAATTGAGTAGCAGGCAGCACAATTGATCCGTCAATTTCTGCCTCTACTTTTAAATCATATTTGA
The DNA here is from genome assembly GCF_003053565.1 of Halanaerobium saccharolyticum. Taxonomy (GTDB): domain Bacteria; phylum Bacillota; class Halanaerobiia; order Halanaerobiales; family Halanaerobiaceae; genus Halanaerobium; species Halanaerobium saccharolyticum_B. The sequence continues at coordinate 8,203 of NZ_QAXS01000021.1, forward strand.
TTCCCAGCTCCAGATCAGTTGACTTTAAAGTTAATTTATTATTTTCCAGCTTTAAAAAGATTCCAGTTAAAATAGGTAATGTTTGATTTTTAGCTACAGCTCTTCTAACTATGTTCAGAGCATTATATAAATCTTTTTGATTGATTGAAAATTTCAAAGTATATCCCTCCTGATTAAAAGTTATTAACAAAAACGAAAATATATAATAATGGTTAATTTATTAATAAAACTAGTAGTAATAGTAGTAGGGGCTGTGAATATGTGGATAAGCCCTTAAGTACTATTGAGAGCCTGATTTCACCTGTAGATAAGTTGTTAGTCGATAGGACAAGAGTTATCCACATACTAACAGTTAAAAATTATCAACAATCTATCAACAGGCACCTTAATAATTATCCACAGAAAATGTTAATAGATAAAATGTGGAGCTAAGTATTAAAAAATTAACAGCAAAAAAAGTTTTAACCGTGCTTAATTGTATCAATTAATCTTTCAATTTTATTACTAAAATCATCTTCATTTTCTATTTTTTCTTTAATTTTATTGTGAGCATGGATTACAGTTGTATGATCACGGCCGCCAAATTCATTACCAATATGAGGTAGAGAAAAATCAGTTAATTCTCGACTCAAATACATGGCTATCTGACGGGGAAAAGCTATATTTTGAGTTCTTTTTTTGGATTCCATATCTTCCATTTTTAAATTATAATCATCAGTTATAATTTTTTTGATCCTTTCAATATTAACTTCTATTGATTCATTTTTCTTTTTATTAACCAAATCTTTTAAAGCTTCTCTTGCCAGATCGACATCAATTTCCCTGTCAACAAGGGATGAATAGGCAATTACCTTAACCAGAGCCCCTTCTAATTCTCTAATATTAGATTGAATTTTATTGGCAATATAAATAACTACTTCATTTGGAATAGTTAGATTTTCTATATCTGCTTTTTTTCTCAAAATAGCAATTCTGGTTTCTAAATCAGGTTTTTGAATATCAGTAATTAAACCCCATTCAAAGCGGGAACGGAGCCTTTCTTCTAAAGTAGGAATTTCTTTTGGGGGTCGATCACTTGATATAATTAACTGGCGATTTGATTCATGTAATGTATTAAAGGTATGGAAAAACTCTTCCTGTGTTCTTTCTTTGCCGGCCAAAAACTGAATATCATCAACCAGTAGAATATCAATATTTCGGTATTTATCTCTAAAATCAACAGTAGAATCATCCTTGATAGAGTTAATAAGTTCATTGGTAAAGGTTTCCGAAGAAACATAAACAACTTTATAATCAGGATTATTTTTCAAAATAAAATGGGCAATAGCCTGCATCAGGTGGGTTTTTCCAAGTCCTACATCACCATAAATAAAAAGAGGATTATATGCCTTTGCTGGAGCTTCGGCAACGGCAAGAGATGCTGCATGAGCAAAGCGGTTGCTGTTACCGACTACAAAAGTATCAAATGTATATTTTGGATTAAAGCCATTTTGCTTTAATTCTGATTCTATACTGTCTTCTTCAATATTTTCTTCAACTATTTCAACTTCCTGCGTTTTTTCTTCAGCTGTATCTTTATTATTTTCCTTATTTTCTTTAAATTTCTTTACTTCTTTGGGAGTTAATAAAAGTAGAGTCCACTGATTACCAGTTAAATCTTCGAGGATTTCTTCTATTAAATCAGTATACTGACTTTCTATCCATTCCTGGATAAAATTATTTGGTACCTGCAGTACCAGCTGATTTTCTGCAGTAGTCATAACTGCCTTAGTTTCTGAAAACCAGGTATTAAAACTGGGATTTGTAATTTTTTCTTTAATATTTTCTAAAGTTTTCTTCCAGATGTGATCTAATTCTTTTTGCGAGAAAGACATAAAATACCTCCTGTAATTCTAAAAAATTGTGCTTAAGTTAAAGTTATCCCCAATCAACGGGGATAAATAGGGGTTTATCCACAAAATTGTGGACAACTATATAAATTATCCACAGAAAAAAGAAATATAACTTCACTGTTAAAGCAGTAAAATCACTTTCTAAATTTAAAATTCGAATAAAAATTTGTTAATAAAAAGACAAAAGATATCCACAAAGAATGATTGTTATTAACAGTTTGTGGATAAAAAATTAAGAAATTGTGGATAAGTTGCTGTATTTGATTGGTTTTTATGGCTATGTTGATTATTTTATGAACAGATTGTTAATAATCTCTTAACTATTAGCTCGGTAAGGATAAAAATTTAATCCAAATAACCATATTAATAATAACAGATTATCAACAAATTATCAACATAGGCTTTAAAAATTTATCTTGTGGATAAAGTTAAATCTCCTTGACTCTACTATCTAAATAGCATATAATTTTAAATGTATGAATAAAAAATTAGCTTAGTTGTGGATTATTTTAGCTGGAGGTTATTTGGTGGAGAGTCTTAAAAAGAATAAGGAGTTTAAAAAAGTATATGAAAATGGAAGTTCATATGCGACAAGAAATCTTGTAATTTACTGCTTAAATTACGAAAAAGGAAAAAAGAACCGCTACGGTTTATCAGTCAGCAAAAAAATTGGTAATGCTGTTGTCCGAAACAGGCTGAAAAGAAGATTGAGAGAGATTATTAGAGAATTTGAAAGAGAAAAAGAATTTAAAGGTTATGATATAATTTTTATTGCCCGAAAACCAGTTGTTAATCTTGATTATCATCGTTTAAAAAAAGATGTAAAAAAGTTGTACCAAAAGATGAATATAATTTAAATTACATAGAAATTGGAGCTTATTAGTTTTATTTATCTAATTCTACATAATTATTAGTAACAAAATGATTATGAAACTGGTTAAATAAGGTGGTAAAATGAAAAAATTATTTTTGTTTTTTATTAAAATCTATCAGAAGATTATTTCACCCTGGACTCCCAAAAGCTGTCGTTTTCGTCCTACCTGTTCAGAATATACAAAACAGGCAGTTCAAAAATACGGAGCTTTAAAAGGAGGCTGGATGGGATTAAAGCGAATTTTGCGCTGTCATCCTTTCAATCCTGGGGGATATGATCCGGTAGAATAGGAGGAATTTATTAAATGTTTGATTGGTTAATTAATGGAATGGCATACGCTTTAGATTTTATTTACAATATTGTTGGTAATTATGGTCTGGCAATTATTATTTTCACTCTGTTGATTAAGCTGGTTCTTTATCCTTTAACAGCTAAACAGACGCGTTCAATGAGAGAGATGCAGGAAATACAGCCTGAAATGAAAAAAATTCAGGAAGAATATAAAGATGATAAGGAAAAGCAGCAGGAAGCAATGATGGAACTTTATCAGGAACATGGTGTTAATCCAGCTGCAGGTTGTCTGCCGATGATTGTTCAGATGGCAATTTTGATTCCTTTATACAGGACTATTTTTGCTTTAGGTGACAAAATGGCAAATGAAGCATTTTTATGGATTGGAACAATTACTAATGGGTCACTGGCTGAGCCGGATATTGCGATTGTGCTTTTAAATGCACTTGTAATGCTGGGACAGACATATATGACTCAGAAAATTTCTGGAGGAGAAGGCAAGAGTAATAAGATGATGTACATGATGCCTCTCTTTATAGTATTTATTGGTTTCTCATTACCTGCTGGTGTCTTATTATACTGGTTTACATCAACCCTATTTACTGTAGGTCAGCAGTATTTTCTATCCAAAGAACCTAGCAGAATCAAGGGGGATGCAGAATAAAAATGAAAAGCATAAAAGTAGAAGCTAAAAATGTAGAAAAAGCTGTAGAAAAAGCTCTGAATAAATTAGGAATTACAAGAGAAGATGCTGAAATTAATGTTATAGATGAAGGTAGTAAAGGCTTACTTGGATTAATCGGAACTAAAGATGCTGTTGTAGAGGTAAAAGAAGTTTTCGATCCTGTCAAAAAGGGCAAAGAGTTTTTGGAAAGCCTTTTAGAAAAAGCCAATATTAATGTTGGTGTAGAAATCATGGAAGAAAAAAGTGATGCTGAACAGGTAGTTTACAACCTAACAGGAGAAAAAGAACTGGGTCTGGTTATTGGTCATCGAGGAGAAACTCTTGATGCAATGCAGTATTTAACTTCTATCTATATTAATAAAGAGCTGGAAGAATATTTTAGAGTTCTACTTGATGCTGAAGGTTATCGTGATCGCCGCCAGCAAACTTTAGAAAGACTGGCAGAAAGACTGGCAGCAAAGGCAGAAAGAAAAAAGAGAAAAGTTGTTTTAGAGCCGATGCCGCCACATGAAAGAAGGATTATTCATATAGCACTTAAGGAAAATAAAAATGTTAAATCATACAGTGAGGGAAAAGAACCCTACCGTAAAGTTATGATAGAACCATTAGATAAATAAAATTATCTAATCTAAATAAAGTGCTGTATTACTTTGGTGCAGCAGTTAATAAACAGAAAATAAAAGAAGCAGATGGCTTTTATCATTAACCCAGCAGGGATTTTCTCTGCTGGGTTATCTTTTAGGAGGTGTTTAGAAATTGGATATATTAAAAGAAGATACTATTGCAGCAATTGCAACTCCATTTGGCACAGGAGGGACCGGTAAAATTAGAATTAGTGGACCCCAGGCTTATCAAATTGGAGATAAGATTTTTAGTTCTGTCAAAAAAGAGAAAAAGATTTCTGAGCAGGAGACTTATACTGCTCACTATGGACATATCAAAGATCCGGAGACTGAGAAAACAATTGATGAGGTGGTGGCAGTGATGATGAGGGGCCCCCACTCATTTACCGGAGAAAATGTACTCGAATTTGACTGTCACGGAGGGATGACTCCCCTGAGAGCAGTCCTGGACTTAACTTTAAAACACGGAGCCAGGCTGGCTGAACCGGGAGAATTTTCGCAGAGAGCTTTTCTGAACGGCAGAATTGACCTGGCTCAGGCAGAAGCTATTATCGAAGTTATTAATTCTAAAACGGAAAAAAGTCTGGATCTGGCTGTTGACCAGCTGAACGGAAAACTTTCTAAAAAAGTTGATCAAATTAAAGAAGAGGCTGTAGAAATACTTGCTCATCTGGAAGCTGCCATTGATTATCCAGAAGATGAAATTGAAGGATTCTCTCCGGCTGAGCTGGGTGATAAATTTAATTATATAAAAGAAGAGATAGAAAAATTATTAAAAAGTAGTAAACAGGGTAAGATCTATAAAGAAGGTTTGAAAACTGTAATTGTTGGCAAGCCAAATGTAGGTAAATCAAGCCTTTTAAATTATTTCTTAGAAGAAAAAAGGGCAATTGTAACAGATATTCCCGGAACAACCAGGGATGTTATTGAAGAATATGTTAATCTGCAGGGGATCCCACTAAAAATTATTGATACAGCTGGGATTAGAGAAACAAGAGATGCTGTAGAAAAAATTGGTGTTGAGCGGACCAGAAAATCAGCCGAAAAAGCGGATCTGGTGCTCTTTATGCTTGATATAAATCAGGGGATCACAGAAGAAGATAGAGAAATTTATAAATTAATTAAAGATAAGCCCCTGATAATAATAGTTAACAAGACTGATCTGCCAGCAAAAATTGAAAAAGAAAAGATTGAAAAAGAATTTTCCGAACACAGTGTTCTCTGGATATCACTTTTAGAAGAAGAAGGTTTAAATGAACTAAAAGATGATATTTTAGCTGAAATTTTGGATGAGGAAATTGATACAGATGCTGAAACGGTAGTCACTCAGAGCAGACATCGTGATGCTCTGGTTAAGGCTGAAGAAGCAATTGAACGGGTAATTGTTTCACATGAAACAAATATGCCCTATGATTTTTTAACTATTGATTTAAAAGACTGCCTTGATGGACTTGGAAAGATAACAGGAGAAACAGTCGCAGATGATATTTTAGATAGAATATTTAATGACTTTTGTCTGGGAAAATAATTTTAAAAGTAAGGGAGAGATATAATGGATTTTCATAGATATCCAAAAGAGTACGATGTAATTGTCATTGGAGCCGGTCATGCCGGTTGTGAAGCATCTCTGGCACCTGCAAGAATGGGTATGAAGACTTTAACCCTAACAGTTAGTCTGGATCATGTAGCATTTATGCCCTGTAATCCTTCACTCGGAGGACCTGGTAAGTCTCATATAGTGCGAGAAATTGATGCTTTAGGCGGAGAAATGGCCAAAAACATGGATGAAACAATGATTCAAATCAGAATGCTGAATACAAGTAAGGGTCCAGCAGTTCATGGTCTGCGGGGCCAATCAGATAAAGATGAATACCACAAGCGAATGAAACAGGTTTTAGAACAGGAAGATAATATAGATTTAAAACAGCAGATAGCAGAAGATATAGTTGTTGAAGATGGAGAAGTTAAAGGGGTTGTAACTAAAACCGGAGTCTTTTTCCCCGGCAAAAAGGTTATTTTGACAACAGGAACCTTTTTAAAAGGAAGAATAATAATTGGGGAGGCTAAATTTAATGCCGGCCCAAACCAGCAGTATCCGGCAAATAAACTTTCCGGAAGCTTAAAAGATCTGGGAATCAACCTGCGCCGCTTTAAAACTGGAACCCCACCAAGAGTGAGCAAAAAGTCTATGGATTTTTCAAAAATGGAGCCGCAGCCGGGAGAAGAAGGTTTGAGTTTTTCTTTTGAGTCTGAGCCTTTAACCGGTGAGCAGGCGATGTGTTATTTGACCTATACTTCGGAAGAAACCCACAGAATTATTAATGATAATAAGATGAGAACTCCTTTATTCAGTGGAGTGATTGATGGGGTTGGACCGCGATACTGTCCTTCGATTGAGGATAAAGTAGTTCGTTTTCCTGATAAAGGAAGGCATCAGTTATTTATTGAGCCGGAGGGTTTGGGAACTGATGAATATTATGTTTCTGGCCTTTCTACCAGCTTACCTTATGATGTACAGATTGAAATGGCAAGAACTGTACCTGGTTTAGAAAATGTAGAGATAATGAGGCCTGGTTATGCAATTGAGTATGACTGTGTAGATCCGGAAGAATTAAAACTTGATTTAGAACTAAAAAAAGTAAAGGGTTTATATACAGCCGGTCAAATTAATGGTAGCTCCGGCTATGAAGAAGCTGCCGGCCAGGGTTTAATAGCAGGTATTAATGCTGCTTTGAGTCTGCAGGATAAAGAGCCGGTGATTTTAAAACGATCTCAGGCCTATATAGGTGTTTTAATCGATGATCTGGTAACAAAAGGAACACCTGAGCCCTATAGAATTATGACTTCTCGAGCAGAATACAGGCTGCTGCTGCGCCAGGATAACGCAGATCAGCGTTTAACTCCTCTGGGAAGAGAAATTGGTCTGGTCAGTGATCAGAGATATGAAAATTATCAGGAAAAAATGGAGGGTGTAAAAAAAGCCCTTGGATTTTTAAGAGCAGATGAAAACCAGGTTAATCCGACTAAAGAAGTTAGAGCCAGACTGGAAGAGTTGGGAAGTGGAAACTTAAGTAAACCTGTAAGTCTAGAAAAACTTCTGCGCCGGCCTGAAATTTCTTATTCAGATCTGAAGTTTTTTGCTGAAGATCTGCCGGAGATTAAAAAAGATGTTCAGGAACAGGTAGAAATCCAGGTTAAATATAAAGGTTATATCGAACGCCAGGAAGCTCAGGTAGAGCAGTTTAGAAAAATGGAAGAGAAAAAAATTCCTGAAGAACTGGATTATAATCAGCTTGATAATCTGCGTCTGGAGGCTAGAGAAAAGTTGAATAAGATTAGACCGCTTTCTATCGGCCAGGCGTCAAGGATTTCAGGTGTTTCTCCAGCTGATATTTCTGCTTTAATGATTTATTTGGAGCAGTATAATAGAACTAAAAAGGATGATCAGAATGGAGAAAAATAAAAAGGAATTCATAAAAAAATTAAAAGACGGAATAGAAGAGTTAAATATTTCCTACAGCAGCGAGCAGCTTGAGCAGCTGTGGGAATACTACCTTTTCTTTATTGAGGAAAATAAGAAATATAATTTAAGCACAATTACAGAAGCAGATGCTGTTATCAAAAAACATTTTTTAGATTCGCTGGTGATATTAAAACAGCTTAATTTAGAAGGTCGTAAGAGATGGCTTGATATCGGGAGTGGAGCTGGCTTTCCAGGTATGGTTTTAAAATTATTTTTACCTGGAGACAGTTTTTATTTGCTCGATTCTTCAGCAAAAAAGGTTAATTTCTTAAATCAGCTGAGTTATAAACTGGGGCTTAAGGGTATTGATGCTACCCACGGTAGAGCTGAAGATCTGGCACAAATTGGTGAATGGAGGTCTTCTTTTGATTATGTCTGCTCAAGGGCAGTTGCATCTTTAAATATTTTGCTGGAATATGCAGTCCCTTTTTTAAAAATAGGTGGTTTGGCTTATCTTTATAAAGGACCGGAATATGAAGAGGAAATTGAAGCAGCTCAGGCTGCTTTAAAAACACTTGGAGCTGAGGTTGAAGAAATAATAGAGCTTGATGTGCCGGGTTTAGAAGCTGAGAGATATTTAATTGTGGTTAAAAAAACAGCCAAAACTCCCGAAAAATATCCTCGCCGGGCTGGAATTCCAAAAAAACGCCCCCTTTAATTTATTTCCCGGGAAATAGTTTTGGAATTGACTTAATTCTGGCTAAATTAAATATTTATAAAGGAGATTTAAGTAATTTAGAGAAATATATTTTTATGTGGGGGTAATTATGAATGAAAATTCCTTTCTTTAATCAGGAAGACCAAAAAAACAGGGATCAGATTGTAGAAATTAAAGTAGAAGAAATCAAAGTTAATCCTTTTCAACCGCGGCAGGAGTTTAATCAGGCTGAAATTAAAGAGCTTGCAGATTCAATTAAGAATTTCGGCTTAATCCAGGCAATTACAGTTAGGGAAAAAGAAAATGAATATGAACTAATTGCTGGTGAGAGAAGGTTGAGAGCTGCCCGATTATTAAATAAGGAAGTTATTCCGGCTGTGGTTAAGGATTTTAATGACCAGCAGATGGCAGAAATAGCTCTGATTGAAAATCTGCAGCGTAAAGATTTAAATTTTTTAGAAGAAGCTAAGGCCTATCAGCGATTATTGGATGAATTTGATTTAACTCAAAAAGAGCTGGCGGCAAGAGTTTCTAAAAGCCAGTCGACTATAGCCAACAAATTGCGTTTGTTAAATCTGTCAGAGCAGATTCGAGAAAAAATTCTGGCAGCTGATTTAAGTGAGAGACACGGGAGATCTCTTCTGCAGCTGGACAGTCCGGCAGAACAGCTGGCAGTGGTTGAAGAAATAAGTAAAAAAGGGCTTAATGTTAGAGAGACTGAAAAACTGATCAAGAAAAGAAAGCAGCCGGCTGCAAAGAGAAAAAAGATAAAACATATTTCTGATGATCTTCGTCTTTTTGCTAATTCTCTCGAAAAAAGAATTTCAGAGATTAAGGATTCAGGGATAAATGTTGAATTTGAGCGCAGTGATGATCAGGATACTATCGAATATTATATCAAACTTTCCAAATAAGAATTTATAGATTTAAATAATGTTCACAAAGAGGTGAAATAATGGCTAAAAAAATTGCAATTGTCAATCAGAAAGGTGGGGTTGGCAAGAGCACAACAGCAGTTAACTTAAGTGCTGGCCTGGCAGAAAAAAATAATAAGGTTTTACTGATTGATATTGATCCTCAGGGGAATGCAAGCAGTGGCCTGGGAATTGAAAAATCTGAGGTTGAATATACAATCTATGATTTATTAATTGAATCTGAGCCGCCGGCGAAGGCTATTTTGCAGAGTGAAAGCAAAAATCTGGACATCATTCCTGCCAATATTGAGCTGGCAGGGGCTGAAATAGAGCTTGTTTCTATTATCTCCAGGGAGAGCAGATTAAAAAAATCATTAAAAAATCTTGACCGTGATTATGATTATATAATTATTGATTGTCCTCCTTCTTTAGGACTTTTAACTTTAAATGCTCTGACCGCAGCCGACAGTGTTATGGTTCCTATTCAGTGCGAATATTATGCCCTGGAGGGGCTGGGGCAGCTGATGAATACTATTGAGCTGGTCAGAAAAAATTTGAATTCAGATTTAAGAATCGAAGGTGTTTTAATGACCATGTATGATGCCAGAACCAATCTTTCTGAACAGGTAATTGATGAGGTTAAAGATTATTTTTCTCAACTTGTTTTTGAGACGATAATTCCTCGCAATGTTCGTTTAAGTGAGGCTCCAAGTTTTGGTAAGCCAATATTAGACTACAGCTCCTCCTCCAAAGGAGCGGAAGCATACAGAAAATTAGCAGAGGAAGTGATCTCTCTTGAGTAAAAAAAGACTTGGTAAAGGCTTAAGTGCTTTAATAAATAATGAAGAAAATGTTGATCAAAACAGGGTTGAAGAAGTTTTTGTTGATCAAATCGAAGCAAATCCATTTCAGCCGCGGAGTACATTTGATGAGGATGCTTTAAATGAACTGGCAAATTCAATACGAGAAAAGGGTGTTATTCAGCCAATTACTGTCCGCAAGATTAAAGCAGAAAAGTATCAGATTGTAGCAGGAGAAAGGCGCTGGCGGGCATCAAAACTTGTTGGTTTAAACAAAATCCCGGCAGTAATTAGAAATTTTGACGATCAGGAAATGCTGGAAATAGCTCTAATTGAAAATATACAGCGGGAAGATTTAAACCCGGTGGAAGAAGCAAAAGCTTATAAGGAAATGCTCGATAATTTTGAAATCACTCAGGCCGAGCTGGCCAAACAGGTAGGTAAAAGTCGCTCTAATGTTTCAAATATGGTTAGATTATTAAAATTAGCTGAAAAAGTCAAAAACCACCTTGAGCGGGGGACAATTACCATCGGTCATGCGCGAGCATTACTATCCCTGGATAAGGAAGCCGCTCAGGTTGCAGCCTGCGAAAATATTATAATTCAGGATTTGACTGTCAGGGAGACAGAAAAGTATGTGGAGAAACTTAAAAACCCCTTAAAAGATAAGGAAAAGAAAAAAGAAAAAGAAGAACTGCCTCAGGCCTGGCAGCAGGCAGCAGCAGAATTAGAAAAGAAATTAGGGACAAAAGTTAAGATTAAACAGCGCAAGAAAAACAATCTGCTGACTATTGAGCTTGATAGTGTAGATAGATTAAATGAACTTGTTAAAAAACTTTAATAGTGTTTCATGTGAAACAAATATATATAGAAGAGAGTAGATAGGTGATATAATGATAGGAACTATAGTTAATGTAGCATCAGTGCTAACCGGAAGCACAGTCGGAGTTCTTTTCCGGGGTAAATTTCCTGAAAAAGTACAGACAACTGTAATTCATGGAATTAGTCTGGCTGTAATTTTAATTGGGATGAAGATGGCTTTTAGTATCGAAAAAGATCCGGATATTCTACTGGTTATTTTTAGTCTGGTGATTGGAGCAGTAATTGGGGAGCTTCTGCAGCTTGAGAAAAGGTTAAATGATTTTGGTGAAGGTTTAAAAGAAAAGTTTGGGGGAGAAGATGATCTTTTTGTTCAGGGCTTTGTTCAGGCCAGCTTAATCTACTGTGTAGGGGCAATGGCTATTATGGGCTCGATTCAGGATGGGCTTAATGGAGATCCCAGCATTTTATTCACCAAATCACTGCTGGACGGCATAACTTCGATTGCTTTTGCAGCCAGCACAGGGATTGGAGTTGCTTTTTCAGTAATTCCGATACTGCTTTACCAGGGGAGCATTACTTTAGCGGCTGGTTGGGCTGCTGTATATCTGACCGAAGATATGATTAGAATAATGACAGCCAGCGGAGGCCTTTTAATTACAGCGATTGGTTTAAATATGCTGGGAGTCAGTAAAATTAAAGCTGGTAATCTTCTGCCCGCACTGCTTGTAGCTGTAGTACTGACAGCATTTGTATTTTAATTTTGCAATATTTAAAAAAATAATATATAATTGTAACATAGAATTTAATAAACGGGTGAAGGCTGGATGAGAGACCCTAGATGGCGCCGAAGGAGCAAGGGAGACCGAAACTCTCAGGCAAAAAGAATTCAGCTGGACGTAACTCTGGACATAGCAAATTATTAATGAACAGGGAGTCGGATTTCTTTCCGGCTTCCTGTTTTCTTTTTATCAAAATTTAAAGGAGGTCAAATAAATGAAAAAAACTCCACTCAATCAGGTACATAAGAATATGGGAGCAAAAATGACTGATTTTGGCGGCTGGGAAATGCCGGTAGAATATACCGGTATTATTGAAGAACATAAGGCTGTCAGAAATAAATGCGGTCTTTTTGACGTCTCTCATATGGGAGAAATTCTTGTCAGTGGTAAAAATGCTAAAAAATCGCTGCAGAAAATCATTGCAAATGATTTAAATAAGTTGGAAAAAGGTAAAATTATTTATACGCCAATCTGTAAAGAAGATGGGGGAATTATTGACGATCTGCTTGTTTACTCTCTGCAGGATGATCAGTTTTTACTGGTTGTAAATGCCTCTAATATTGAAAAAGATTATAACTGGATAAAAGAACACCTGCTTGAAGATACGACTGCTGAAAATTTATCAGCTAACTATGCGATGGTGGCACTACAGGGACCAAACTCTAAAAAAATATTGACTCAATTAACAGATATTGATTTAAACAGCCTCAGTTATTACAGGTTTAGAGAAGCGAAAGTCGCCGGTGTTAATATGATAGTTTCACGGACTGGCTATACAGGTGAATTAGGTTATGAACTTTATTTTGAGCCTGAAGAAGCTGAAAAAATGTGGGATGAGTTAATGGAAGCAGGTTCAGATTTTGGCCTGCAGGCCTGTGGTCTCGGCGCTAGAGATACTCTGAGGCTTGAAAAAATATATGCTCTCTATGGTAATGATATAGATGAAAGCACCAACCCTTTTGAGGCTGGATTAAGCTGGACAGTTGAACTCGACAAAGGAGATTTTATTGGTAGAAAGAAATTAATAGATATAAAGGAAAACTGCTGTCAGAGAAAACTAACACCATTTGTAATCAGGGGTAGAGGTATGGCTCGCCACGGTTATGAAGTCTATGCTGGAGAAGAAAAGATTGGTGAAGTAACCAGCGGCAGTTATTCTCCTACATTAGAAGAAGGAATAGGCCTGGCTTACCTAAAAAGCGAACATACGGAAGTAGGTAGTGAGATTGAGATCAAAGTGAGAAATAGAAAAATCAAGGCTGAGGTAGTAAAAGGTCCTTTTGTCTAGTTTAGGATCTTTAAAAATAATTAAGAGTAATTAATTGCTGCATTAAAAATTATAAGGAGGAATAAAAATGAGTGTAAAAGAAGATTTATATTATTCAGAGGATCATGAGTGGGTTAGAGAAGAAGAAGACTATCTTGTAATTGGTGTTACTGATTTTGCTCAGGAAGAGCTGGGAGACATCGTTTTTGTTGAATTACCAGAAGTTGATGAAGAGTTTGATAAAGATGATAGTTTTGGAGTTTTAGAGTCAGTTAAAGCTGTTTCTGACACCTTTATCCCTGTTAGTGGTAGAGTTATCAAAGTTAATGAAGACTTACTTGACAATCCTGAATTGATCAATGATGACCCTTATGGTGAAGGCTGGTTAATTAAGGTTGATCCGGCTGATGATTCTGAGCTGGATGAACTTTTATCTGCAGAGGAGTATGCTGAATTCATAGAGGAGGAATAAGCATGGATTATATTTCCAATACAGCAGCAGAAAAAAATAAAATGCTGAAGGAGATTGGAATTAAAGAGATTAAAGATCTTTTTCAGATGATACCAGAAGCAGTATCAGCAGATGATGAATTAAATATTGAGTCAGGAATTTCCGAAATGGAATTGATGAGAAAGGCTCAGGCACAGGCAGCTAAGAACAAAAGCCTTGATCAACAGATTTCTTTCCTGGGAGCAGGGGCCTATGATCATTATGTTCCCGGTATAATAGATGCTTTAATTTCTCGTTCGGAATTTTATACGGCCTATACCCCTTATCAGGCTGAATTGAGCCAGGGGACTCTGGAGGCAATTTACGAATACCAGAGTATGATCTGTGATCTAACAGGGATGGGTATTGCTAACGCCTCAATGCTGGATGGCGGCTCAGCAGCTGCAGAAGCGGTTACGATGGCTGCGAGAATCACCAGAAATTCCAGGGTGATCTTGCCTGACACAATTAATCCTGCTTATAGAGAAGTTATCAAAACTTATGGAGCCGGAGTAGATCTTGATTTTGTTGATTTAGAAACAGAGGATCAGTTTATTGACCCGACTCAGCTTAAAGAAAATCTTGATGATCAGACTGCAGTTGTAGTTCTGCAGTATCCAAATTTCTATGGCTCTATAGAAAAAATGGAAGAAATTTCAAAAATGGTTAAAAACAACAAAAAAACTTTACTGCTGGTAATCGCCAATCCAGTCTTACTTGGAGTTTTAAAAGCACCTGCTGATTTTGGTGCTGACATTGTAGTTGGAGAAGCACAAAACCTCGGCAGTGGCCTCAATTATGGAGGACCATACCTTGGTTTTATGGCCTGTAAAGATGATAGGAGGATGCTCAGACAGCTTCCGGGTAGAATAGTTGGAAAAACAACTGATGTTGACGGAAAAGAAGGTTTTGTGCTAACTCTGCAGACCAGGGAACAGCATATTCGCCGAGAAAAGGCAACTTCCAATATCTGTACAAATGAGGCCCTAAACGCTTTAATGGCTACAATTTATCTCTCCACAATGGGTAAAGCAGGTCTAAAAGAAGTTGGAGAGCAGTCCTATCATAAAGCTCATTACTTAGCTGATAAACTTGATCAGCTGGCCGGTTATCAGGTTTTAAATAAGGAAAATTTCTTCAATGAATTTGTTTTAAAAACTGAAAAGGACAGTACAGAATTGATTAAGGAACTTTTAGCTGATGATATAATTGCCGGTTATGATTTAAAAGAGGCGGGCAGTGAAGGGATTCTGGTCTGTGTAACTGAAAAAAGAAGCAAAGCAGAAATGGATAAATTAGTAGAAAAACTGGAGGTGCTTTAAGTGGAGGAAAAATTAATAAAAGATTACAGCAGTCCTGGACGCAGAGGTTATTCTCTACCTCCGCTTGAGGTGGGAAAAAGCGATATAAACGAAAATTTAGCTGGTTATTTAAGAGAAGAGATTGAACTGCCGGAAGTTAGTGAAGTTGATGTAGTTCGTCATTATACGGCATTAAGCGAAATGAATTATGGGGTTGACTCCGGAATTTATCCACTTGGTTCCTGTACTATGAAATATAATCCTAAAAGAAATGAAAGAGTGGCCAGAATTTCTGGCCTGAGCAATATTCATCCCTATCAGCCGATAGAACAGCTGCAGGGCTCATTGGAAATACTATATCAGTTGAAGTTAGATCTGGCAGAAATAAGTGCTATGGATGAAATCACACTTCAGCCTGCCTCAGGGGCACACGGCGAATTTACTTCTCTTTTGATAGTTAAAAAATATTTTGAAGATCGTGAAGAAAATAGAACAAAAGTAATTGTACCGGATTCAGCTCATGGAACCAATCCTGCCAGTGCAGCAATGGCTGGTTTTGATGTGGTTGAAATTGCTTCTAACGAAAGAGGTATGGTTGATCTGGACGCCCTGGCAGAAGCGCTCGATGAAAATACTGCTGCTCTAATGCTGACCAATCCCAATACTCTTGGTATTTTTGAAGAGGATATTTTAAAAATAACTGAAATGGTTCATGAAGTCGGAGGCCTTGTATATTATGATGGCGCTAATATGAATGCTATCATGGGTTATGCTAAACCCGGGCTGATGGATTTTGATTTAATGCACTTTAATCTGCATAAGACATTTTCAACTCCTCACGGTGGAGGTGGACCTGGTTCTGGTCCGGTTGGAGTAAAGGACTTTTTAGCTCCATATCTGCCTAAGCCAGTTTTAAAAAAGGATCAAGAAAAATATTTCTGGGATTATCAGCGGCCAAAATCAATTGGGAAAGTGCACAGCTTTTATGGAAATTATGGTGTAATGCTCAGAGCCTGGGCCTATATTAAAACTGTAGGTGGCAAAGGACTTAAAGAGACAACAGAAAATGCTGTTTTAAATGCTAACTATTTAAAAGCGAGACTTAAAAAGGACTTTGAACTTCCCTATGCTGAAGAAAGCCTGCATGAGTTTGTCCTCTCCGGCAGCCGGCAGAAGGAGGAAGGGGCATCAACCCTTAATATAGCAAAAAGATTATTAGATTATGATCAGTATGCACCAACAATTTATTTCCCGCTGGTAGTTAAAGAGGCTATGATGATTGAGCCGACAGAGACTGAAAATATAGGAACTCTGGATCATTTTGTGGAAACTATGCTGACTATTTCCCGGGAAATAAAAGAAGATCCAGAACTGGTTATAAATGCCCCCCATACAACAACTGTTAGAAAGCTTGATGAAACAGCAGCTGCTAGAAATCCTGATTTGCACTGGTAAATGATGCTGGTTTGATACTTAAAAGAACTTTAGAACTTTAGCTAAACAAAAAATAATAGCTAAAAAATTAATATCTGCAGATGGCCCACTTAGGGCCATTTTTGCAGTTTTAGGTAACTGTGTGATATAATATTAAATTGAAGTTAATTAAAAGTAGGTGGATAAAATGAGAGAAGAAACATATAAAAATCAGCTGGAAGATGAGAACAAAAAACTTTATCAGGAATGTGTCAATTTAATGGAAAAAGGGCGCCGAAAAAAAGCTAAAAAAAAGCTTGATCATTTTTTAAAGGAAAAGCCAAATTTTGTGCCTGCTCTGAACAAAAAGGCCGTTATTCACATCTATAATAAAGAATTTAATCAGGCTCAGTCACTGCTCAATCAAATACTGCAGCAGGATCCAGATTTTGCTCCTGCTATAACTAACCTCGGCAGTATAGCCAGAGAGATGGGTAATTCAAAGAGAGCCAAAGAACTTTATCAGAAGGCAATTAAGTTAGATGAAGAATATGGACCTGCCTATAATAATTTGGGTGTGATTTATCGGGAAGAGGGAAATTATTCGGAATCTATTAAATATCTTAAAAAAGCCAGAAAAAAAGGAAGCTTTAGTTATGATATCAATGCAGATAAGCCGTTTTATAAAGATCCTGGCTGTCTTTTTGTTATTTTCTTAGTGGCAGCTTTGATTTTAATTCTTTATTTACTTTTAAGTTAGATTTTTAATCATAGGAGCGAAAATAATAGAAAATAAAGGAGGTCTTTAAATGCCGGAAGACTATTCAGTAGGTGACAGGGTAGAATTTAAAAAAACACATCCCTGTGGAGGTAAGACCTGGGAAATTTTGAGGGTCGGCATGGATTTTAAAGCAAAATGTGAGACCTGTGAGCGAGTAATTATGTTACCAAGAAATAAATTCGAAAAAAGTGTTAAGAAAAAACTTTAATTATTTAGGAAGGAAGATTTTTTAATGAAAATAGGAATTGTTGGACTGCCAAATGTAGGTAAATCGACTCTTTTTAATGCTCTGACAGAAGCAGGTGCTGATGCGGCAAATTATCCTTTTTGTACTATAGATCCTAATGTGGGAGTTGTACCGGTACCTGATGAGCGCCTGGACTGGCTGGCAGATAAATATCAGCCAGAAAAGAAAACACCTACAGTGATTGAATTTGTAGATATAGCTGGACTTGTAGAGGGAGCCAGCCGAGGTGAAGGTTTGGGTAATAAATTTTTAGCTCACATCAGAGAAGTAGATGCGATTGCTCAGGTAGTTCGCTGTTTTGATGATGAAAATATAACCCATGTTGACGGTAAAATATCTCCAGATAGAGATATTGACATTATTAATACAGAATTAATGATGGCTGACCTGGCTCAGGTAGAAAAAAGACTCGAAAAATCTAAAAAGCAGGCTAAAAGTGGAGATAAAATATATCTCAAAGAAGTTGAATCTCTGGAGAAGATTTCAGATGCTCTGGAAGAGGGTAAAAACATCCGGCAGCTTGAACTTTCCGAAACCGGAGAGCGGCTGGTTAAAGAACTGCAGCTTTTAAGTGCGAAGCCAATTATTTATCTGGCAAATGTTAATGAAGATGATATTAACACCGGTCAGAATCAGCTTGTAAAAGAGGTAAGAGAACATGCTGAGCGTGATGGTGCCAAGGTAGTTGAAATTAGTGCTAAGATTGAAGCTGATATTGCTGAGCTGGACGAAGATGAAAAAGAGATGTTTTTGGATGAGCTCGGCCTTAATGATTCTGGTCTGGATCGAGTAATCAAAGCAGGTTATGAATTATTAAATTTACTTACTTTTTTAACTGCAGGTGAAAAAGAGTGCAGGGCCTGGACAGTAGAGAGGGGATCCACAGCACCTCAGGCAGCTGGTAGAATTCACAGTGATATGGAAAAAGGATTTATCAGAGCTGAAATTGTAAGTTTCGAAGATTTAAAGAGAGTTGGCTCAATGGCTGATGCCAGAGAGGAAGGTCTTCTACGCCTGGAAGGTAAAGATTATATAATGCAGGATGGAGATGTTTGTCACTTTAGGTTTAATGTCTGATCTTATTTGAGTTATAATTTGCACACAATCTCCATTGACGGCTTCAATAGATAGTTGATTATTAATTATTTGAACTCCCTTCGGTCAAACAGCAAATAATTTTAACATAATCAACTATGTTTCAGCCTATTCCGATTGAAGTTGCAAATTATAACTCAAACAATCTAGGTAATATAAAGCTTTAAACACTTATCTAAAAATCTACTTCGATTGAATTCATAAAATAAAGTGGTAATAATCTCCGTGTAATATATTTCAGCCTATTCCGATTGAAGTAGTGAATTAGAAAAGAAATAACCTAGGTAGTATAAAGCTTTAAATACTGATTTTTCTAAAGCAGCAGGAAAGTTAAGAGGCAGTAGCTATGATAAATAAAATTGACCAAAAACTATTTTTCGGACTGTATAATTTTACTGTCAGCCATGAGTTGGTTTCAAAGCTGGCAGTTTTTATTACAAAATTTTCTTCTAAGTTTTTTTCAACAATTTATTTTGCAGTTGGTGGCTGGCTGATCTATAACAGTGATCCCAGGCTCAGAACTTTTATTTTAATTCCGGCGTCTGTATATTTGATAGTAAAATTAATCCCAGGCTTATATAACCGGAGGCGACCTTTTGCTGAGTACGGTCTGCAAAATTTAGTTAAACAGCGGGAGGATCATGCTTTTCCCAGTACTCATACAGCCAGTTCGTTGATTATTTCGCTGGTTGTTTTAAAGATCAGCTTTGAACTGGGGATTATAATGTTTGTTCTGGCAGTGATAACTGCTTTTACGAGAATCATGGTTGGGGTTCATTACCCTTCCGATATTTTGGGAGGCTGGCTAATTGCTTTAATGCTTTATTTTTTATTTGCATTTTAAGTAAAGAGGTGTTATAATTTAGATTGGTTAAAAACCCACGCTCTGCTAGCAGCAGGGCCATTAGTCCGTGTGGAGGAGGTGAATGTAAATGGAAACAAGAAAAAGAGATTACGAAACAACTTTTGTACTTAAGCCAGATCTTGAAGATGAAGAAAAGCAAACAATTCTTCAGCGTGTAAAGGATGCTATTTCTGAGCACGAAGGAGAAGTAACCGAGGTTGATGCCTGGGGTAAAAAGCAGTTAGCTTATGAGATTAAAGATTATCGTTCTGGTGACTACACAATCTTAGAGTTCAATGCTCAAACTACTGTAGTTAATGAATTAGAGAGAATCTTTAAGATTATGGATGGTGTACTTCGTTATTTAGTAGTTAGAAATGATGCATAATATAAATTTAGGTGGTGAATACTCTTGTTAAACAGAATTGTTTTAATCGGCCGCCTGACACGAGATCCTGAACTTCGCTATACCAGTAATGGAACTCCCGTCTGTAATTTTACACTGGCTGTGGAGAGAAATTATACCAACCGCAATGGTGATAGAGATGTAGATTTCATCAATATTGTAACCTGGCGGGGTCTGGCGGAAAATTGTGCCCGTCATCTCGGTAAAGGTAGACTGGTTGGAGTTGACGGATCCTTACAGATTCGTAAGAGTGAAAATAACAACAGAACTTATATAAATCCTGAAGTAAATGCTGATAATGTGCGTTTTCTAGATTTCGGTAACAATAACGGTAGCCGAAATAATAATCAGGGACAGTCTCAGAATAATCAGAATAACAGGCAGCAGAATAATAATCAGGCTCAGCAGAATAAGAAACAGGAGCAGGATGATTTTGATGCCCAATTTGATGATAATTTTGATGCTGATGATTTTGATGTACCATTTTAAAAAGGAGGTAAATCTTAATGCCTAGAGGTAGAAATAAATCTTGCCATTTTTGTGCAAACGAAGATAAAAAAATTGACTATAAAGACTTAAGAACTTTAAATAGATACCTGACAGATCGCGGAAAAATTATGCCGCGTCGTGTAACAGGAAATTGTTCCAAACACCAAAAATTAATTACACAGGCAGTTAAAAGAGCTAGATCAGTTGCTCTACTGCCATATGTAAAAGAATAAGCATTTAATTAAGGAGGCAAAATCTATGATGGCGCCTCCTTTCTTTAATACTAGTGTTATTTTGCCGGCAGATGAGGTGATAAATTAGATGGATATTAGAAACTATAAAGACAGTATTAGAACTCTGGCCTACATAATTTTATTAACTGCAGTTAACTACTTTATTCCATTTTTATCAATGGCAGTTATGATACTCTGGCCGGTGCCAATAGTTTATCTTGTGCAGAAAAAAGAAAGTAATGCTGTAATTACGGTAATTGTAATTGCTGCATTAATAAATGGATTTTTATTCGGAACCGTAATGGGTCTGATGACTGTAATTGGTTTTGGACTGGTGGGTTTTGTAATTGGTAATGTGATCAAAGAGGGGCTATCACCTCTAAAAACCCTAATCACAGCTGTAATTACAGTAATTATATCACAGGCTTTAATATTTTATGTTTCATCGGGAATGCTTAATTTAAATTATCAAACTTTACTGCAGCAGGCTGTAGAGAGTTTAAGCAGCGAATTTGACCAGCAGTCAGTTGAACAGCTAGTTACAGCTCAAATGAGTTTAATTAGAATGATTTTCCCTGCCCTGCTTGCTGTATCGGCAACAGTGACTGGTATTTTAAATTATTATGTTTCGGCCTGGTACTTAAGAAGAAGAGGTTTAAATATAGAATTATATAAGGCAGTCAGCAGCTGGTATTTTCCCCGCTGGATTGTTTCAATTTTAATTGTTATTTCTCTTCTATTAACTTCAAATCCAATCTTTTTAAATATAAATATTTTTATGTTTTTCCTGGCTTTTCTGCAGGGATTTTCGGTTTTAATGTATTATTTATCAACCAAGGGTAATTCCTTTTTACTGAAATCATTTTTGATATTTTTAATCTTTATTTTTCCACCGGTACCGATTATTCTTATTTTACTTGGAATGCTGGATATGTGGTTTAATTTTAGAAAGCAGACTAATCAACCCGGTTAAAATGCTTAAGGAGGTAAAAGATTATGAAAGTAGTATTAACAGAAGATGTTAAAAAGTTAGGTTCTAAAGGTGATGTTGTAGATGCGGCTGATGGTTATGCCCGCAATTATTTAATGCCCCGCGGTCTGGCTGTAGAAGCAACTCAGCAGAAAATTAAAGAACTGAAAGAAAAAGAAGCCAAGAAAAATCGTCTTGAATCAGAAAAAAGAGATGATGCTAACAAATTGAAGTCTAAATTAGAATCAGAAAAATTTGTAATCAAGGTTAAAGCTGGTGACAATGGCAGACTATTTGGTTCAGTAAATACCAAAGATATTGCTGAGGCAGCAGCAGCTAAAGGTTATGATATTGACAAGCGCAAGCTTGAGCTTGATGATTCTATTAAATCACTGGGAATGCATACTGTACCAGTAAAACTATATGATGATATTACAGCTGATTTAAAGGTTAATGTAAAAGAAAAGTAAGCTACTAAAACCCCAGTCTGGATTTAAGCCTGGGGTTTAACTTTTTTAATCAAAGATGTATAAATTATTGCAGAATATATCTTTTTTTGCTTAATTAAAAAATCAGGCAGGAATTTTAAATTCAACCTTGAATTATTTAAATAAGCAAAAAGAAAAAGATTTTTTTATTGTTCTTGAAAACGCTTTCAAATTACAAAATTATCTAATAAAAGGAGTGATCTTATGAAATTATCTTTTCGCTGGTATGGTGATGATGACCCTGTAACCTTAAAAAAAATCAGACAGATTCCTGGTATGGTAGGGATTGTTACAGCTATTTATGATATTCCAGCAGGAGAAGCCTGGCCTTATGAGAAAATTAAAGAGTTGAAAGATAAGGTAGAGGCAGCTGGACTTGAAATTTCAGCAATCGAAAGTGTGCCGGTGCCGGAAGCAATTAAAATGGGTGTTGAGCCCCGGGACCGCTATATTGAAAACTACAAAGAGACTTTAAGAAACCTAGCTAAAGCAGGAATTGAGGTTGTAACCTATAACTTTATGCCTGTTTTTGACTGGACTCGCTCAGAGCTTGATTATGAGCTTGAAGACGGCTCAGAAGCTTTAATCTACAAAAAAGAAGAAGTAGATAAAATGGATCCAGTTGGAGGAGAACTTGATCTGCCCGGCTGGGATACCAGTTATGGCAAAGACGAATTAAATGATTTAATGACAGCCTACAGAGAAATTGATGAGGATAAGCTCTGGGATAATTTAGAGTATTTCTTAAAAGAAATTATTCCGGTAGCTGAAGAAGAAAATATAAAAATGGCAATTCACCCGGATGATCCACCATGGTCTATATTTGGACTGCCGAGAGTTATTGTCGGCAAGGAAAATCTGCGTAAGTTTTTAAAATTAGTTGATTCTCCTGCCAATGGACTTGCACTCTGTTCCGGTTCACTGGGAGTTAATCCCGAAAATGATGTGCCGGCAATTATTAGAGAGTTTGGAGACAGAATCCACTTTGCTCATGTAAGAAATATTAAAATCACCGGTGAAGACAGTTTTGAAGAGGCTGCTCACTTAAGTGAAAAGGGTTCACTGGATATGTATGAGATCATGAAGGCCTACCATGATGTAGGTTTTGAAGGGCCTCTGCGTCCTGACCACGGCCGTATGATCTGGGGAGAAACCGGAAAACCTGGTTATGGACTTTATGATCGCGCTTTAGGAGCAACTTATCTGAATGGACTCTGGGAAGCAATTAAGAAAAGCAGTAAGTAAAAAGAAAGGAGAGCGATATGTTAACACTTAAAAAAGAAGAATTAAAAGATCAAGCTCAGTGGGAAGAAGCGGGAATTAATCCACCGCAGTTTGACTATCAGAATTTAATAGATAACACAAAAGAAAATCCAGAATGGGTGCATTTTGGTGCAGGCAATATTTTTAGAGCCTTTATTGCCCGTCTGCAGCAGGAATTACTAAATGAAGGAGAAGTCGAAACAGGTATCATAGCTGCCGAAGGCTTTGACTATGAGATTATCGATAAAGTTTATAAGCCGGCAGATAATTTGAGTCTGGTTGTTAAGATGTCTGCTGATGGCAATTTAGATAAGACGCTGCTGGCCAGCATTACTGAAGGTTTAAAGGCTGATTCACAGTTTGAAGAAGACTGGGGAAAACTAAAAGAAATTTTTAAAAATCCGAGCTTAAAGATGGCCAGTTTCACAGTGACTGAAAAAGGTTATGCTCTGGATAATATGGAGGGCGAATTTTTCCCCTTTGTTTTAGAAGATTTCAAAACTGGACCTGAGGGAGATCTAAATCACCTGATGGCAAAAGTAACAGCTTTAGCCTATGAGCGCTACAAAGCAGGTGCTTATCCCTTTGCCTTTGCCAGTATGGACAACTGTTCCCACAACGGTCAGAAGTTAAAAGATGCAGTTTTAACTGTAGCTGAAAAGTGGGTGGAAAATGAGCTGGTAGAAAAAGAATTCCTGGGTTATTTAAGTGATGAATCAAAGGTTGGTTTCCCCTGGTCAATGATCGACAAAATCACTCCAGGACCAGCGCCAGAAGTTCAGGAAAAACTTAAAGAAATTGGTTTTGAAAATACAGAGATTGTAAAAACAAATAAAAACACAGAAATTGCAGCTTTTGTTAATGCAGAAGCACCTGAATACTTAGTTATTGAAGACAGTTTCCCCAATGGTAAGATTCCACTTGATAAGGCAGGAGCAATCTATACTGATCGCAATACTGTAAATCAGGTTGAGACCATGAAGGTGACTACCTGTTTAAATCCACTTCATACAGCAATGGCAGTTTACGGCTGTCTTTTAGGACACACTTCAATTGCAGAAGAAATGGAAGATCAGGAAATCAGAGCTTTAGTAGAACAGATTGGCTACAAGGAAGGCCTACCGGTTGTTGTAGATCCAGGTGTGCTTGACCCTAAGGATTTTATTGATGAGGTAGTTAAAGAAAGACTGGTTAACCCTTATATTCCTGATACACCTCAGAGAATAGCTAAGGATACCTCCCAGAAAGTTGCAATCCGCTTTGGCGAGACAATTAAATCCTACCGTGATGCTGAAGACTTAGATCCAGCAGATTTGGTTGTAGTACCTCTCGCGATTGCAGGCTGGTTAAGATATCTGCTGGCAGTAGATGACCAGGGCAAGGAGATGCCTTTAAGTTCAGACCCAATGCTGGATGAACTGACACCTCAGTTAGAAGGTATTGAGATTGGTAATCCAGATTCTGTCGGAGATAAACTGCATAACATCTTAAGCAACGAAAAACTGATGGCAGTTGACCTTTACGAAGTTGGTCTGGGAGAAAAAATCGAAGGCTACTTTAAAGAAATGATCGCAGAAGAAGGTGCAGTGAGAAAAACATTAAATAAATATCTTCTGTAATTAAAAAAGAGATTAATAGTTATGAAGGAGCCTGGTTAGCTGTAATCGGGCTCCTTTTTGCTTATAAATTATGCTGATCTGCTTCATTTATCAGAAACATTATGTTATATTAGTTTTAACTTGGGAAAATAAAATTTATAGAAGGTGATTTAAAATGACAGCAGGCAGTATTTTAGAGGTTGAAAATTTAAACTTCAGTAGAGATGGTAATGACTATTTAGACGACTTTGAAATAGAGGTTAAAAGTAAAAGTATTCATTCAGTGATCTTTCAAAATGAAGAAAGCAAAAATAAGCTGCTTGAGTTTTTAAAAGGTGAAAGTGACTGTGGAGAGGGAGAATTAAGATTTAAAAATAAGAATCTCAGCCAGCAGGAGCTGCAGGAACTGGGGAGAAAAACTTTTTATTTTATCAATCAGTATTCTGCTGTTAATCCGGAAAAAGATCCCCTTGGAATTTTTAAATTTAACAAAAAAGGCGAGTCGGGAAACAGGTCAACAGTTTTCCCTGAGATGACAGTAGCTGAAAATATATTTTTTGGTAGAGAACCCATAAAGAAATTTTTGTTTTTCAAATCAATTGATAATGAAAAAATGTTTGAAGAGACTTTAAGACTATTGGAGCTGCTGGAAGTAAAAATTTATCCAGAACAGAAAATGCAGGAATTAAGTCCGCTAAAAAAACAGCTGGTGGAGCTGCTGAAGGCTCTATCATTTGGAACAGAGCTCGTTATTATTGATCAGGCAGTTGTGGAGCTTTCTAAAAAAGAAAAAGGACTATTTTTTAATTTCATGCAGATTTTGAAGAAAAATGAGATTACTATTATCTATTTTACCAAAGAAATTGAAGAAGTGTTTAGTAGCTCAGATCAGGTAACTGTATTAAAAGAAGGCAAAAATGTTGGCACAGTAGAGGTTTCAGATATAGAATATAATGAGCTGGCCCTGCTCTTAATGGGGAGATAGAAAGATAAAATTAGCTTATAAAAATAGAGGAGTTTGATTAATGACTGATTTTTATCCAGTTTTAGAACAATTATTGTTGATGGGAGTTTTAATAGCGCTTGGCTTTTACTTAAATCGCTCAGGTAAAATTAAACAGGCGGCAGAAAACGGAATAGCTGAACTGACAATAGATATTGCCTTTCCGGCGCTGATTTTTACCAATATAGTAAGAGATTTTGATCTCAGCAGGTTGAGGCAGTATTTGATTGTACCGGTTTCAGCACTGATTATTACTGTGATTTCAATTTTTATAATTTTAATTATTAGTCGCAGTCTGGGATATTCGAGAAGAGAACAGGAAGAGTTTGCTTTTGTTACCGTCTTCAGCAATAATATTTTTGTAGGAGCACCAATTTGTCTGGCGCTTTTTGGAGCCCAGGGCCTGATTTTAGCAATTTTATATGATTTTGGCATGCAGCTAATCTTATGGACTGTTGGGATCTGGCTATTAAAAGACAGCGGTCAGAATGCAGAGAGTCATTTTCTGGCTAATATCTTTTCACCTCCAATTGTCGGCCTTTTACTTGGTTTAGTTGTTGTCTTCAGTGGAGCAACTATGCCGGAAGCAGTAATTAATATCACTGATAGTATTGGGGCAATTACTGTGCCGCTGGCAATGATTTTCATTGGCTTACAGCTTGCCAAAAGCACCTTTGCTGAGGTGATGGGCAACAAAAAGGTCTATTTACTATCTTTTTTGAGGCTTTTATTATTTCCTGCCTTAGTTTATTATGGTCTGGGACTTTTTCCGATTCAATCTCTATTAAGAAGTGTAATGACAATTCTGGCTGCAATGCCTGTTTTTGCAAGCTCTTCGGTTATTATGGAGAAGTACGGGCATCAGAGTGCATTTGCTTCTGCAGCAATTTTTGCAACTATCGTTTTTATGGCAGTTACTCTGCCGGTGTTTATCTGGCTGGTAGTTTAAACAGGCTAAGCACTTAGCAGGTCTGTATTTTGAGTTATATTTAGTCAGAAAAATAACTTTAATAAAATCAACTGTAAGAAGTAGAATTAAGAATCTGTATAAAAATAAAAAACTAGGATAATTAAACCGAGGTGAAAGAAAGTGGTTTCAATAAATGATGTAGCAGAAAAAGCAAATGTGTCAATTTCTACTGTTTCCAGAGTCATTAATCAGAATGCTAATGTTTCACGTGAAAAGGAAAAGGCAGTTTTAAAGGCTGTTGATGAACTAGATTATATTCCAAATGGGCTGGCCCAGGGGCTGGTGACTAAAAAAAGCAAATCAATTGGAGTTCTAATTGCTGATATTGCCAACCTCTATTATTCTTATCTGGTTAAAAGTATAGAAAAAGAGCTTAGAGCAGCTGGTTATTACGCCATAATTGGAAACACTGAATGGGATTCCAAAAGAGAAAAAGAATATATGCGGCACTTAATGCAGCGGCAGGTTGATGGCTTTATTCTCGCCTCAACATCCTTAAACTCTTCTTATTTAAATCAACTAATAAAAAAAGATATTCCACTGGTAGTTTTAGATCGTGAGCTTGAATCAGATAAAATAGATAAAATTAGAATCGATGACTATAAGGGCGGCTATCAGGCTGCAGAACATCTCATAGAATGCAACTATAATTATTTTATTCACCTGCAGGGAGCTGAATTCACAGTCACTGCTGCAGATCGAGCGCGAGGTTTTAAAGATTGTATGCAGGAAAATAATGTTGATCAATCTGACTATAAAGTTATTTCTTCATCTTTTGTAGAATCAGAAGCAGCTCAAAATATTGCTAAATTTTTAGATTCGAAAAATCTTAAAGATAAAAGGATCGGGATTTTTGCAGCCAATGATGCAGCTGCTTTTGGGGTTTTAAAAGAACTGAAAAAAAGGGGGATAAATGTTCCCAAAGAGGCTGGAGTTGTTGGCTTTGATAATGTTAATTTTGCTGAATACTCAAGTCCAGCTCTGACAACTATCAGCAGACCAATTGATGAGATTGGAAAAATTTCTGCCCGGATATTACTGGAGAGATTAAATAAAGAGGAAAATGAAGAAATAGCAGAAAAGGACATAACCCTTACTGTAGAATTGATAAAAAGAGAGAGTACCATGAAATTATAAAATTATTAATTTGGATAATGTAAAAAAATTAGATGTTATAAGCGAAAACACTTTCAAAAAATTTAGGAGGAATAATAATGTCCTTTCAGGATGAAAATTATTTATTAAGAACTGAAACAGCAAAAAAATTATATAGAGAAGTGAAAGAATTACCAATTATTGATGCTCATAACCACGGAGATATTAAAGAAATAATTGATAATCAGGGCTGGAATGATATCTGGGAAGTTGAAGCAGAAACTGATCATTATGTCTGGGAACTAATGAGGCGATGTGGAGTTGAGGAAGAAAAGATAACAGGAAAAGCAAATAATAAAGAAAAATGGTTTGCTTTAGCAGAAGTCTTTCCTGAATTCATAGGGAATCCAACTTATGATTGGATTCATTTAGATTTGAAAAGAAGATTTGGGATAGAAAAGTTAATTTCTAAAGAAACTGCTGCAGAAATCTGGGATCAAAGTAAAGAAATACTTAAGCAGGAAAAAATGAAACCTCAGCAGCTGCTGAAAGAAATGAAGGTTGAAATCATGTGTACCAGTGATGATCCCCGCTCTGAACTAGAATATCACAAAAGGGCTGCTGAAGAACTGGATCAGATTAAAATTCTTCCCACCTGGCGTCCGGATCCTGCATTTAAAGTTGCTCAAAATGAGAACTGGAATAACTTTGTAGATGATATAACAGAAATGTATAGCGAAGAGAGCAATACACTTAACGGGTTTTTAGCAGCTTTAAAGGGATCTCATGATTATTTTGCAGAACAGGGCTGTTTATCGACTGATCATGATTTGGTTTCACCTTATACAAAAAAAGTTGCTAAAAAGAGAGCAGAAGAAATATATAATAAAGCAAGAGAAGAAGAGCTTAATCAAACGGAAGTATTAGATTTCCAGGCTTTTTTAATGGAATATTTTGTCGACTTAAATAAAGAAAAAGATTGGGTTATGCATTTACATATCGGTGCTGTCAGAAACTACAGTGATAAATTAGATGAAGAGCTTGGAGCTGATGCAGGTGGAGATATCTGCAGACAGGATTTAAATATTGTTGATAATTTGAGATATTTATTTAACTTAATGGATGGAGAGCTGGATTCAGTACTTTACTGTATGGATCCTGTTTATTTAACAACAATGGCTTCAATTGTAAGAGCTTTCCCAAATCTTTATATGGGGGCTGCCTGGTGGCTCTCTGATACCGCTGCTGGGATTAGAGAAAACCTGGAGTATACTGCCAATGTAGATTTATTAACAAAACATGCCGGTATGGTATCCGATTCCAGGAAAGTGATGTCTTATGATTCCAGAAATGAAATTTTCCGCAGAGTGCTGGCAGATTATGTGGGAGAGCTGGTGGAAGTTGGTCAGGTTCCAGAAGAACTGGCAGTTGAATTAGTTAAAGATTTAAGTTACAGACGACCTAAAAAAATGTTTTTTTAAAGTATTAATGGATATAAAAATCTCCTCAAAAAGCTTATTGATTAATATAAAGCTTTATGAGGAGTTTTTCTTTATTAAATATATTGTTTTTGTAATTAAAACTACTGGTTTAGATAATATTTTTTTCTTTTTTTAGAAGAATTATTAATTTTATTAATGAGCTCTAAAGTCTTGATTCCTTCTTCAGCTTTGATTAGATTTTTATTATTATTATTTATTATAGCTTGATAAAAGGACTCTATCAGTTTTTGGTGGCCGTAACCCCAGTAAGCTTTGTATTTACTTTCTTTTTCTTCACTAAACTGTTTTATTTCATTTTCTTTTTGAACAAAGAGCTGGTCTCCAAATAAGCGTAAACTCCCTTTTTCAAAATCAACAACTATTTCTACCGGACTGTTGGCAGAAAAACCATTAGTAGCATAAAAGATTCCAACAGCATTATTTTTAAAATATAAGGTTGCATCAGCTGTATCTTCAACTTCTATAATATCTTCTAAAACTCTAGTGTCTATATTTCCTTTGACTGCTTCAATCTCTCCTCCAAACCACTGTATTAAATCCAGCGTATGTATAGCCTGATTAATTAGAACTCCTCCCCCTTCAGTTTTATAATAGCCTTTCCAGTCATCTTTGAGGTAATAGTTCTGATCTCGGTGCCAGGTAACAATACCTTTTATTCCTTTTAGCTCACCGAGTTCACTGGAGTCAATAATTTCTCTGGCACGCTGAATATTTTCATTAAATCTATTTTGAAAGCAGACTCCTAATTTAGCACTGCTATTTTGATCAGCTTTAATAACTTTTTGTGCTTCTTTATAATTTAAAGCCAGCGGTTTTTCTACGAGAACATTAATTTCGCTGTTTAAAAAATCGATTGCCATTGAGCTGTGCAGAAAATGTGGGGTACAGATATGGACGGAATCCAAATTTTTATCCAGTAGGTCTTTATAGTCAGTTAAATATTTACAATTATATTTTTCAGCAGATTTTTTAGCTCTATTTTCTTTTATATCAACTACATATTCCAGCTCAGTATTATCCGAATTTTTGATTATATCTGCATGAACCTGATGAATATTTCCACAGCCGATAATTGCAGTTTTCAATTTTTTCATTTATATTTCACCTTCTAATTTTTTTAGTCTAAACTTTTAAACCACAGCCCGAATATTAACTTGTTGAGTTCTGAATTTCAGGCTGTGGTTTTTAGTGTTTTAAGTTTTAGATCAGAATTAAAGTTTAAGCACTCTGACGGCTTTTTTCTATTGCTTCTTGAATTTCAACCATTCTCTTATCATCGAGTTCATAGAATTTCATGGCAATTAGCGAAGCAATCCAGGCAGCCAGCAGAGTTCCCACAAATAAGAACATCGTTACCATAAAGATATCATCTGAGTAAGGAGTATTTATATCCGGGAAAACCTCTGTAAAACCAATTGCTGCCACAGCTAAGCCGACAACAGACTGGGCTAAAGAAGAGATCAGCTTATCTACAAAGGAGAAAAGGGTTCCGATTACTCCAGGAGCATAACGATCATTTTTATAAGTCTCATAGTCTGTTACATCCGGAATCATTGGAATAACCAGTCCTCCAGAGACTGTTCGCACACCATAGCCGATAATGTAGAGAGCTAAAAAGCTGATTGTCATTAGATTAAAGTTTGATAAGCTTATCTGACTTGCATCTCCGAGCCAGAGCAAAAAGAACATGCCGCTAAAGAGAATAATACAGAGCCAGGTCGCCACTACATAAGCTTTTTTAGTACCAGATTTACGAGCCAATTTGGTACCAAAATAAACAATTATTAAACTTGGGATTAAAGTTAACATTGCCATTTTACCATACATTCCATAGTCACCAATAATGATTCCAAAAAGCATAACCATAACAATGGAATTGCCAGAAATACTCTGCCCCAGTTTATCCGTAGAAGCTGCCACAACAAGCATCTGCAGAGGACGGTTTCCTTTTAAAATACCAAACATTTCTTTAAAACCAATTTTTTTGTTCTGGCCACCTGAACCAAAAAACTCTGTTCTGTCATGGGACCAAATTCCGGCAACTGCCAGTGCAGTTAAAATTCCAGAAAAAATAATAATAGTTATTCCAAATTCATAAAATAAAGTTTCGGTAAAGCCACCGTGTTTGGGGACCAGATAGTTTGATACATAAACTGCGGCTCCAGAAAATAGAAGTGAGGTATAACTAATATCAAATAATGAGAATAGCGGTCTCTGATCTGGATCATTGGTCAGGGCTGACTGGCCTGATTTTGTACAGGCAGTTTGAAATGTATAACCAATTATATAAATTACATATAATAAAGCCCAGTAGATTAAACTAAAGGCTTCTGGAACTAAATGAGTGGTAAAAAACATAGTTAAGACAGAAATAGACATAATAGAGTAGCCAACAATCATAAAAAGTCTAAACTTGCCAAATTTACCATCTGTTTTATCTATTAAGAGACCAATTATTGGGTCAGTAATTCCATCAAAAAAGCGGCTGCCCGCAATTACATTAGAAACCAGAACTGTTCCCAGACCTACAATTCCAGAGGCATAGTAGGCAACATACATCATTAAGAATAAAAATACATTAGTAGCACTATTATTGGCTGCAAAGGCAGCTATCTCCCAGGTTTTAGCTTTTGTATACTCAAATTTCCCTTCCGGCTCAACTGCTGTTTCTAATCTTCCAGTGTTCATTTATTTTCCCCCTGTTTTTATTTTTTTAAAAATGTTCTAGTTTTTAAACCAGCCACCATAGCCTAATTCTTTTAGATTATCTCTAGAAGTTTCAAGACAGGCAAAAGGATCTCTGCCATACTGGTCATCCTGCTCAATCAAGAAATATTTTGAACCACTTTCCAGTCCAGCTTCAATGATTGCTTTCATATCAAGATTACCTTCTCCAACTTCTGCAAACTGCACAACAGCTTTAAAGTCCTGCATAAACTGCTCCATATCTCCAGTTTCTAAACTGCTCTTATCAAGCTCTCCAATCCGGTAATCTTTTAGATGAAGAAGTGTAACTCTTCCATCATATTTTTTAATAAAATCTACAGGGTCTTCACCACCACGCTGTATCCAGTGGACATCAAGCTCAAAACCGATGTGAGAAGTATTATCCTTGATAATATCTAATAAGTATTCACCCTCAAATTTTTGAAACTCAACATGATGATTATGATAATATAGTTTGATATCATGCTCAGCTAATTTTTCAGCTACAGCATCAGCTTTTTCTACAAATTCAAGGGCTTTTTCTTTACTACCCATCAAGCTTAAGGGGAGCATACCCATTCTCAAGAAATTACAGTTTAATTTTTTGCAGTCAGCTACAATTTTATCGAAATCATCTTTTAAAGTTTCACCTTCCATTCCCGGCATCATGGGCTCTAGATTAGCAGATAAAGCTGCCACTTCTAAATCAAAGTCAGCTAGAGATCTTTTGAGCTCAGCCACATTTTCTTCTGTCATTGGAATTTGAGAAACTTCAACACAACTGTAGCCTAGCTCAGCTATTTTCTGCATCGTTTTATAAATACCAATCTCTTCAACTTTTTCTTTGAGCATCATCATTTGGACACCAATTTTTCCCTTACTCATTAAAAATCCTCCTCTATAATTTCAATTCAAAATTACTATATTAATTATTTGTTTTTTCTGCTTCGATTTTTTTATTTAATTCTTCTAAGAATAATTCTTCGTCAATTGGAAGTTCTACCTCTTTGTCAAGCCAGCTGGAGAGATGAATAGAGTTTGCCACTGTAACCCCGTTAATTCCTTCAGCACCTGGGGCCAACAATTCTTCTCCATCCAGAATATTTGCAGCAAAGTTGCGCATAACATTAGGATGCTGTTCCTGCCAGTTGCTTTCGAATTCAATTACTTCCTCTGTATACATTTCGTCGGTATCTCCACCCTGAACCAGATTATATACCTCCATCATTGTCATATTATCGCTCATTTCCTGTTCTGATTTAACAAGGCGTTTAATAGTAACTTTTTTGCTGTTATCTACGATGATTTTTCCTTTGTCACCAAAGAGCTCAAAGCGATCGGTACCAATTGGATCATGGGTGCAGGTAATAAAACTGCCTGTTGCTCCATCACCATAGTCAAATAAAGCGGTTACTTCATCTTCAACTGCAATATCTCTTTGATAACCATATTTAACATTAGAATATACTTTTTTAGGCATTCCGCAGATCCACTGCATTAAATCAATCTGATGAGGTGCCTGATTAACTAAAACACCGCCACCTTCTTCGCCCCAGGTTGCTCTCCAGGCACTCTGATCATAATAGCTCTGTGGTCTCCACCAGCTTGTGATAATCCAGTTGGCTCGACGAAGGTCACCAATTTCTCCATTGTCTACAATTTCTTTAACTTTCTGATAAAGCGGATTTGTGCGCTGATTAAACATGATTGCAAAAGTTAAATCAGGTTTTGAAGCAGCAAATTCATTTAATTCTTTAACCTGTTTGCTGTAAACACCAGCCGGCTTTTCTAATAGAGCATGAATATCTCGCTTTAAAGCCTCAATTCCCATCTCTGGATGCAGATAGTGGGGAACTGTAGTTACAACTGCATCAACTTCTCCGCTTTCCAGCATTTCTAGATAATCTTCATAAAAAGGCAGCTCAGGATATTTTTCTGCAGCCTCTTCTTTTTTAGCAGGATCAATATCACAGAGAGCAGCAAGCTCCATTTGTTCTATTTTTCCTTCATTTAAAAATTCTGCGTAATAGGAACCCTGAGTTCCAAAACCAATAATACCTAATCTTACTTTTTCCATAGTATCTCTCCTCTTAATTTTTTTATTTACTTCTGCTTTAATTTCAGTCATCAGCTGCATAAATCTTTTTCCATACTCTAGATAAGTATTATATTTTGCTTTTTCTTCTCCACTTTCAGCCTGATCATGATAGACAGCTCCCATGTGAGGCTCAATAGAAAAACCGCCGTCATAGCCATTTTCTAAGAGATCTTTAATTATTTTTTTAACCTGGCCATCACCCTGACCGGCAAATTTGTAATCCATCTCCGGGAAAATTTCTCCTGTGTCTTCTTTAAATACACAATCTTTAATATGTACATAAGCAATTCTATCTTTGAGCTGCTGATAGGCCTGCCAGCTGGTCTGCTTTTGGTAGGGCTCAGACCCCATTTTATTATCTGCCATTACCGGGTTGCCTGTATCAAAGACTATTTTAAAGTTTGGAGAATCAATTTCGTTTAAGAGATAATCCATATGTTGATAAGACTGAGAAAAGTAATTCATACAGTTTTCATGGACATAGGTAATACCTGCATCTTCACACATTGCAGTTAGTATTTTGAGTTCAGAAATTATCTTTTTTTCTAATTCTGGATTTCTGGGAGCTAAATCCCGGGGAATACCAAAACTCATACCTCTGATCATTTTTGTTCCCAGTTTCTTCATTCGGGGAATAGCTCTTTTTAATTCCTCTCTACTCTCAGTAAAAGACTTCTCATCACGAGGATCCTTTCCCCAGTTGGCAACTGCACTGCCAAAACAGTTAATTTTAATTCCGGCAGCTTCTAATTTTTGATAAACATCTTCAAATTTTTCTTCACTGATTTCAGTAATATTAGTACCATCAATATTTCTTGACTCGATATATTGCCAGCCTAATTCTTTAGTAACCTGAATTTGTTTTTCTATTGAATCAGCTGCTTCATCAGCGAATCCTGAAAAATACAATAAAATCCCTCCTCATTTAAATTACCTGATGATGCTAATAATTTTTCATCAGTTCAATTAAAATTTCAATTATTCAATATTGTAAGACTATTATAAAATATTATATAGTATATATCTTTAGCTATATTGCTTTAAATATTTCAAATCTTGTTATATAATTGTTTTAAAAGTGGAAAAGGAGAAATTAAATTGAAAAATATTATTAGAAGTTTTCCAGCTGAGATTACTAATCTGGGCATATCAAGTCAGGATTTTAATATTAATTATGCACGGACTATACCAGGTGAAAGGGCAGAATATTACGAACTGCAGATTCATGATTTATATGAGATTTATTATTTTATTGAAGGTGATGTTAGCTATCATATTGAAGGACATGTTTATCAGGTTAAGCCTGGAGATACCTTATTAATAAATAATAAGGAAATGC
Organism: Halanaerobium saccharolyticum; assembly: GCF_003053565.1. GTDB lineage: Bacteria > Bacillota > Halanaerobiia > Halanaerobiales > Halanaerobiaceae > Halanaerobium > Halanaerobium saccharolyticum_B. The sequence continues at coordinate 43,662 of NZ_QAXS01000021.1, forward strand.
ACAAACCAGTATTTAACTCTCAAAAAGAATATGAGAGAATAACAGCTCATTTTGCTCCCTGGTATTTTTCGAAATATAATAGAGATGATTTTAATATTTTAAAATGTTTTGAAAATCGTAAATCCGGTTATTTCAATTTGATTCCCGCTCAAAGAGCAGAGAAATATAATATCGATAGTTATTATGAGCAGATTAAAAGCTATTTAGCAAAAGAGGAGAAGGGTAAGGGAATTATGCTGGAAAGCCTTTTTGTTCAACTTCTGTACCTTTTAAACAAAGCTTTTGTTAAAGATGATAAATTAAATGAAGGCTCAATCGAATATAATGAAAAAATAACTAAAGTAATAGAATATATTAATAAGAATTTGGAGAAAAAATTCAGTCTTGACGACATTGCCAGGGAATTTTACTTAGATAAATATTATCTATCCCACCTGTTTAAAGAAAACACAGGCTTTTCAATTATTCAGTATATTAATTATAAAAAAATAATGAAGGCGAAAGAACTTCTGGCCCGGGATTACAGCTGCAGTATGGTTGCCGAAAAATTAAAATTTGGAAACTACTCTCATTTTTACAAACAGTTCAGCAAAGAAGTTGGGCTTTCTCCTTCAAAATATCAAAAGAAAAGTTTGCTTTAACTTTCTAAGCAGATCTTTCTCTGTTAATCTAATTCAAAAGAGGATATTATCTCTAAGTCTAGAATTATAGAAAAAGTACTGCAGTTTATTTGATCTTAATTGTTCTAAATTGCTGGGGGTATAAATAATGAAAAATTTTTTTAAAGAAGAAAATAAGATTATAATAATTTATGTAATTATCGGTTTTGCCTGGATATATTTTTCAGACCGACTTTTACTTGTTTTAACAGGTGATTTGGAGCAGTTTAATATCCTTCAGTCTTTTAAAGGTGCCTTTTATGTTCTGGCAACTGCAGTTTTGCTTTATTTACTAATTAAACGCTATGCTGATAATTTAAAAGAACAAAAAAGCGAGGTTAATTCTTTAAATGAGGAGCTAACTGCATATAATGAAGAGCTGCTAGCAATGAATGAGGAACTGGACCAGTCTTTAGATGAGTTGAACGAATTAAACGAAAAGTTTATTTCAATGATTAATCTGGTTTCAGATCTGGATAAGCAGAACAACTTAGATCAGGTTGAATTTCTGTCACATTTATTAAAACAGGCAGTTCAAATTGTGCCGGAAGCTGATTATGGTAAGGTATATCTGATAGAAGATGGAGTCTGCAGATTTGTTGATGCTGTGGGTCATGACATTGAAATTTTAAAGAATCTAAAAATCGATCAGAAAAGTTTATTTCATTATGATGAAAAAGGTATTTTTACTTCTGAGCAGTATTCAATAAATTTAGATAAAATCCCGCGAAAACATCAGGAGGAATTTGAAAAGGCTTTAAAAGAAATTAAAGATTCTCTGTTTATCAATATCAATGTTAATGAAAGTGTTGTCGGCAGAATTTCTCTGGATATAGCTGCCGAAAGCAGTGCCAAATTTAGAGATACCACCAAGAAAGTTCTTCAGTCTTTTGCAACTTTAGCTTCTTCCTTTTTTGCTTTTAAGCGATTTGATAAACTGCAGGGAGAATTCACCAAAGAATTAATTTCATCTATAATTCAGATTTTAGAAATTTATGATAGTTATACAAAAGGTCATTCGGAAAATGTAGCTAACCTGGCAGCGGGGGTTGCCGAAAAATTAGGGCTTTCCCGCAAAATGGTTGTCGATACTTACTGGGCAGGAATGGTCCATGATATCGGTAAACTTTTAGTTCCAGTCAGTGTTTTAAATAAAAAGGGAAGACTTACAGAAGAAGAGTATCAGCTGATTAAAAAACATCCGGTCTGGGGAAGCCAGGCTCTTGCAGATTCTGCTGTTTTAAAGCATATTTCAAAATATATTTTATATCATCATGAGCGCTGGGATGGCAGCGGTTATCCTGAGGGAGTAAAAGGAGACAGGATACCACTGGTCTCTCAAATTATTGCTGTTGCTGATGCCTGGGATGCAATGAGATCAGAAAGATCTTATAGAAAGCCCTTAACAAAAGAAGAGGCACTGGCAGAGATTGAAAATAACAGAGGCAGCCAGTTTTCACCTGAGGTTGCTGATAAATTTTTAGAACTTGTATCAAAAGATAATTTTTCTATCAAAAATTCTGCAATAGATTCTAGAAGCAGCAAATCTTCTCTCAGTTTTAACGAAGATTATTTTGAATATCTTTTTGAAGAAAGTGCAGAAGGAATTGTAGTCTTAGACAGTGAATTTAGAATAATAAAAAGCAATCAGTATTTTTTAGATATGTTTGATTATCAAAGGTATGAAGTTTTAGACAGACACATTAAAGATGTTGTGGTTCCTGGAGAAAAAAGTGATGAGACTGAAAAGTTTATGGAGCTTGTTAAAAGTGGGGAAAGAGTTAATGCCAGGTCATTTAGAGAAGACAGTAGTGGCGAAAAAGTAGAAGTTTCTATCCAGGGTTTTCCCATTTCACTGGCCCGAGGGAAAACAGGGTATTATATAATTTATCAGGATATAAGCGAATTTAGAGATTTAGAAAGAAAATACTTTAATTCACAGCAGAAATACAGAGCCTTATTTGAAAACGAAGATATTATTATTCTAATTATTGACCCCGAAACAGGTCAAGTAGTTGATGCTAATCCAGCAGCTGAAAACTTTTATGGCTGGAGCAGGACTGAATTGAAGTCAAAAAAGATATCAGAGATCAACTGTTTAAGTCCAGCTGAAATAAAGGCAGAAATGGAAAATGCTAAAGCAAATAATAAAAATAGATTTTTATTTAAACATCAATTAGCCTCAGGTGAGATTAAAGAGGTTGAAGTTTACAGTCAGCCGATCAATTTTTCAGAAAAGGAATATCTATATTCGATAGTTCATGAGTATAATAAAAAGGCAGCAAGAAAAGCAGAATTAGTTAACTAAGTTACATTTATTATAATTTATTCAGCTAACAAGGACTTTTTTAGTAGATAGAGAATTATATAATTACAGGAGGTCGATATTATGAGAAAAATTCTGGTGGCTGTTGATGGTTCTAAAAGTGCTCAAAAGGCTGCAAAGAAAGCTGCAGAGCTTGCTGAAGATTTAAAGGCCGAAGTAACCCTGATTCATGTTTACGCGGAATCTGCTCAGATTCCAGTTAACCAGTTTAACGAAGTGGCCTCTTATCTATCTGCAGAAACAATGGAAGAGATTATGTCTCAGCAGGAAGATACAATAAAAGAAAAGAGGCAGAAGATACTTGATGAAGATGCTGAGTTTTTTGAAGATAGGGGTATTAAACCTGAAAAAGTACTGCTTCATGGTGATCCTGCAGATGAAGTTTGTGATTATGCAGAAAAAAATAATTTTGAGCTGATTATAGTTGCTGATAAAGGGCACGGCAAGGTAGAGCGCTTCCTGCTTGGCAGTATTAGTGACAAGATAGTTAGACATGCGAAGACTTCAGTGATGGTTGTAAAGTAAGAAAAAACATTTAATTGAATAACTGTTAAGAATTTATGACTCCTCTTTAATAATAATTTAATTAAAGGGGAGTTTTTAGATATTAAAAAAGTTTTGAGTAAGTGAGTAGAAAAACTAAATTTAAAAGATGTCGATTTATAAAGAATGATGTTTGATAATATTGGTGAAAAAGAATATAATTATATTAATAAAGTTATTAAATGCTATAAAGTCTAAAATTTAGCTTCAATATAAAAGGAGATATCAAAATATGGAAGAAATCGAAGGTAAAAAGAATAAATTTCCTTTAAACCCCAACAATATTATTATAAATAGAAAAGACGAATATCTTGATAAAGTGGAAAAAAGATCGACACAGCTCTTCTTGATTGCTAAAAATGACAACCTTGAGGTTATCAAACAGCATATTACAGCTGATAAGACTTTTCAGATAGCAGCTGGAGAAGAGAATAGTTTTGAACTTTTTTATATTTTAGAAGGAACTGTTGCTTCTGAGGATGAAAAAATTACTTTAGCAGCTGGAGATTCAATTACTGCCAAAAGTGGTGAAGAAGAAAAATATTTTAAGACTTTAACTGAAGTAACTTTGCTATATATTTCATCTACACCTATTTTTGCCAGTGAGCAGAAGAAAATTAATGAGCTTTTAGCACTGAATGAACAAATCGCTGATAAAGATACCGAAACCCATGACCACTGTGATCGCCTGCAGCGATTAAGCAGACTAACAGCAAAAGAACTTGACTTGAGTGAAGAAAAATTATTTAATTTAGGTTATGCTTCCTTTCTTCACGATATTGGTAAGGCAAAAGTACCGAAATCATTGTTGCAGAAACCTGGAAGATTAACAGAGTCAGAATGGGAGATTATGAAAAAGCATGCTAAATGGGGTAAGACAATTCTGCTTGAGCGTTTTAGTAATAAATATTTTGAACAGGTAGCTGAAATCATATATCAACACCATGAGCGTTATGATGGTCAGGGTTATCCTCAGGGTCTAAAAGGTGATGAGATTTTAATCGAAGCGCAGATCTTAACAGTTGTTGATGCTTATGATGCTATGGTTTATGAAAGGCCCTATCAGAGGGCTCTTACAAGAAAAGAGGCTCTGGCAGAAATTAAGAGAGAAAAGGGTAAACAGTTTGCGCCGCGAGCTGTAGAGGCTTTTTTAAAAGCAGAAAAGAAATTTGTTGGTCAGAGTTAAAAACAAAAAATCTACTGCTTACTTTTAAAAGTAAGCAGTAGAAGTAATAAATTAAAAATTTATTTTCCCGCAACAGCTATTGGGTTAGTTGGCTTGCCATTTTCTTTACCATTCTCGTTAACCGCAGGAAGGAAATGAATTTCTTTTACTCCATCATTGTTATCATCAACTAAAACCCTTACGCCAGCTTTATTGTTGGGAGCCTGTCCTTCACCTGTAGTTGTTTTTGTTTCAGCTATAGTCGCTGCTGAAAAAGAAACTAACATCACCATTACAATTGCTAAAACTACTGATTTTTTAAACATTTTTTTGCCTCCTTTTGTAACCCGGCTATCTCTTTTTGAGACCCGTGGCTTTGTGTCTCCATCTCCCGATGGATTTACCCCTACTGGAGGAACAGAATAAAAAGTTTTATTTTTTTGAGAAACAAAAATCCTGTTCCTGCTTCGGCAGCCAGGCAGCCATAATCAACAAAAAAGTGATCTTAGGCTCCAGAGCTTTGCGCCCTTTAGCTTTCGCTCAAAGGTTACCTTTTTCGTGACTGGAACACTGAAACTATATACTAAGAATAGCATAATTTTGAAAAAATATCAATATTCAGTTTTTTGAAAATCAAAAAATAATTTATGTAAGATATTTTTTTGATTAAATTATTATTAGACTCTTCTTTAAAATGAACAGATTTATTTTTAAAAACTGTTTAAATTTGTAGAGTTAAGGAGCGATAAAAATGACCAAATCAGGGTCAAATGATAATCAACAAAAAGATAGAGAACGGGAAATGGATGAAGACTGTGGGAAAAAGACAGCATACTATAATAGCCGCTGTATTGAACGAGTCAGAACTGATGTCTCTGATTCTAAACGGAGCAGATTATATATAAAAGCAATAATTTATGCAATTGGGGGTAATCTTTTATTAGCAGTCATTAAAGGCATAGTGGCCTGGCTCTCAGGCAGTAGTGCTGTCTTTTCTGATGCAGCAAACTCTTTATCAGATGCGCTCTACAGCATAATTATGGGAATCGGACTCTATGTATCCCAGCGTCCAGCCGATGAAACACATCCTCAGGGGCACAGTCAGTTTGAACCACTGGTCAGCCTCTTTATTGCAGCAGCTATGGCTTCTGCGGGAATTGCTGCAGTCTGGCAGAGCATTCAAAATTTTCTGGGGCAAACAGAGCCTACAGCTCTGGGATGGACATCTTTGGTGATGGTGATAGCTATTGTTGTAAAATATATAATGTATTATCTTGTTTCCGGGATTGGAGAGAAAGTATATAGCCCGGCTATTCAAGCCAGTGCTCGGGATAATCTGGTTGATATTATAAGTACAACTCTTGCTCTGATAGGTGTCCTGGGATCCCACTTTATCCATCCATATTTAGATCCCATTGCTGGTCTTATTGTAGCTCTTTGGATTTTCAAAGCCACCTGGGAAATCACCTGGGAAAATGTAGGATATCTTATCGGTAGAGGAGCTGATCTAGAATTAACTGAAAAAATAGCCGAAGCTGCCTTTTCAGTAACTGAAGTTGCAGATGTGCATCGGATTGTAGCTGAATATGTAGGTCCTCAATTAAGGGTCGATATGCATATAAATGTCGATGGCGATATTCCTTTGAGCAAAGCCCATCAAATTGGAGAAGATGTGAGGCAGGCTGTTGAAGGACTGGAAGAGGTCGATTTAGTTTATGTTCATATTGAGCCGATCGGACATGAAGGTAAATAGTGAAAACTTTATCTATCAATAAATTTGTATCTGATGATAGTATTTATATAGATTTTTTAATTATTAGAGGGAGGTAATTATAAATGGAAAAAGTAAAATGGGGAATTATTGGCTGTGGTGATGTAACAGAAAAGAAGAGTGGACCAGCACTGCAGAAAATAAAGAATTCAGACTTAGTTGCTGTAATGAGAAGGACGGGTGAACTGGCAGAGGATTATGCTGAAAGGCATAATGTCCCCCGCTGGTATGATAAAGCAGAAGATTTAATTAATGATCCAGAGGTTAATGCTGTTTATGTGGCCACCCCGCCTTCCACCCATAAGAAATATACTATTATGGCAGCTGAGGCAGGACTGCCGGTTTATGTAGAAAAACCAATGGCCAGAAACTACAAAGAAGCAGCAGAAATGATCAGAGTCTGTGAAGAAAATGATGTGCAGCTGCATGCAGCATATTACCGCCGGGCGATGCCCAGATTTTTAAAAATCAAAGAGCTGCTTGATTCAGGAGCAGTTGGGGAAATTAGAACAGTAAATATCAGGCTGGCCCAGCCAGTAGCAGCAGAAGAAAAAGATGAAAGCAGTCTTCCCTGGAGAGTATTACCTGAAATTGCAGGAGGAGGCAAGTTTTTAGATCTGGCAGCACATACCCTTGATCTATTTGATTATTATTTTGGCCCAATCGATGCAGCGGCTGGTTTTGCTTCCAATCAGGCTGGTTATTATCCTGCAGAAGATAATGTTGTAATGACCTTTAGATTTGAAAATGGGATTCAGGGAATTGGAAGCTGGACTTTCAATGGTTTTCATGATCTGGACCAGAATGAGATAATCGGCAGTAAAGGCAGACTTTTATTTTCTTCATTTAGTGAAGAAGCTATAATTTTAGAAAATGAAGACGGACGCCAGGAAATAGAATTTCCTTATCCGGAACATGTTCAGCAGCCGCTTTTAGAAAAAGTAGTTGCCAGTTTACTGGGTAAGGGAGAGTCGCCTTCTACTGGTGAAAGTGCAGCCAGAACAACACGGGTGATGGATCAAATTATTGCTGAGTATTATAGAAATTAAAAGTTAGTGTCCTGCAAAAACCATATAAAAATATAGAATAATTAACTTAGATGAGCAGCTGTTTCTGGCAGCTGCTCTTTTTTTTAAAAATAAAAGTTGACAAACTAAATTTAAAAGAATATAATGTGACTACAAAGTCATGTGACTTAAAAGTCATATAAAATCTGAAAATTAATTTTATTTTAAAAAAGAAGGTGAAGCAATGCCCAAACAAACTTTTTTCAACCTGAAAGAAGCAAAAAAAGAGCGGATTATTGAGGCTGCGGTTGACGAATTTGCTGCTCATCCCTATTTAAAGACAAGCATTAATCGGATTATTGAGCGGGCAGATATTTCAAAGGGTAGTTTTTATCAGTATTTTAGCAACAAAAAAGATCTTTATAAATATGTTATTGATCAGGCATCAGATGCCAAGATGAAATTTCTGGCTCAGAAGCTTCAGGATTACCAAAAGCTTGAGTTTTTTGAGCTTTTACGAGAACTCTTTATTGCTGGAATTGAATTCAAACGAGAGTACCCACTTTTTTCTCAAATAGGGGATTATCTTCTCGATGGAAGTAATGAAAGTCTAAAAGAAGAAATTTATGCTGACAGTCGGCCAAAAAGCAACCAGTTTTTTGAAGAGTTATTAGAAGAAGCAGTTATGAAAGAAGAAGTTGATCCAAATATTGATATAAAACTCACAGCTTTTATGTTAACTGATTTTTCAATCAGCATTGTAAGTTATTTTTTTGAAAATCATAATCCAGAAAATGTAGACCAGATTATGGATTATGCAGATAAAATGCTCTATATCATGAAAAATGGTATAGCAAAGGGGGATAAAAATGTCATTAATTAAATTAACAGGTTTAGAAAAAATTTATCAGCAGGGTAAGATTGAAGTTCCCGCTTTAAGAGGAATAGATATGGAGATTGAATCAGGAGAATTTACAACTATCTTTGGTCCTTCTGGTTCAGGTAAAACAACTCTTTTAAATATGATTGGCTGTCTTGATAAATCAACAGCCGGAGAAATTGTATTTGACGGACATTCAATCAATGATCTGAACAGTAAGGAGCTGGCTGAAGTCCGCCGCTATAATCTGGGCTTTGTTTTTCAGAGCTATAACTTAATCCCTGTTTTAACAGCTTTTGAAAATGTTGAGTTTGCAATTCGTTTAATTGACAAACACAGCAAAAAAGAAAGAAGAGATAAAGTAATGTCGCTGCTGGAAGAAGTGGGGCTGGGAGATATGGCTGACCGACGTCCAAATGAGCTTTCGGGGGGGCAAAAACAGCGGGTGGCAATTGCCAGAGCTCTAATCAAAGAGCCAAAACTGGTTCTGGCTGATGAGCCGACTGCTAACCTTGACTCTGAAACCAGCAAAGAGGTTTTAGAGCTAATGAAAGAAATGAATGAAGAGTTAAATACAACCTTTATCTTTTCCACCCATGACCCTCAGGTAATGGATTATGCCCGCCGTTTAATTGAAATTAAGGACGGAAAAATCAGCAAAGACCAGAGGAGGGATTAGTAATGTTTTTTCTTAAAATGGCGTTTAAAAATCTAACACGTCACAAAAGGAGAACTATCATTACTGCTCTGATAATTGCCTTTGCGATTTTAATTTATGTAATTACAGAAGGCTTAATGATTGGCATGACAGAAATGTCTTTTGATAATATTATAAATTTAGAAAGTGGTCACCTGCAGGTTGCAGATCAAAATTACTGGGAAGATAGAAAAGAGCTGCAGCTTAAAAATTTAATCACTCCGGCAGCAGAGATCGAGAATAAAATCAGTCAGACTGATGGTTTTGAGGCTTTAACCAGGCGCTTAAACTTTGCAGTTAATCTTAATAATGGCATCGACGAGCTTCCAGTTACCGGGGTTGGGATTAATCTGGAGACTGACAGTAGAGTCTTTGAGTTGGACCAGCATCTGGTAGAAGGTAGGATGCCGGAAGCGGGAAGTACCGAAATTATTATGGGAGCCAAGCTGGCAGAATTGATGGATTTTCAGCTCGGAGACTATGCGATAATGCTGATTAGAACTGAAGAAAAAACTTTTAATACAATTGATGGTGAGATTGTGGGTTTGTTTAACACTCCCCATCCCAGTTTAAATGAAAGCAATGTTTTTCTGCCGCTGTCAACAGTCCAGGAGAGGTTGAATGTGGAGGATAAAATAAGCCACTATGTAGTCCGTTTAAATGATCAGGACCTGGCTAGTAATGCAGCAGAAGAGCTAAGTTCTCGACTTAGTGCTCCCTATCAGGCTTACTCCTGGCGGGATGCAGCCCGGAGCCTGGTAACAATGCTTGAAATGCAGGATATAGAGACTCAGATTATTCTGGCTATAATTTTAACTCTGGCAGCAGTTGGAATCGTTAATACAGTAATTTTATCTGCTCTGGAGCGGATGGAAGAGCTGGGGATGATGAAGGCCTTAGGAATGCACGAGCGAGAAATTGTATATACATTTATGGGCGAAGCAGCCGGGATCGGTCTGATTGGTGGAGTAATGGGAGTTATTATGGGAATTATTGGTCTGGCGATTTTCAATATTAATGGTATTGATATGGCAACTATGACCGGTGGTGGCGATATGACCTATGGCTTTCCTTTAAGTGGAACAATTTATGCTGGCTGGGAGCTTGAATCATTTATTTTTGTCTTTGTCTATGGAGTTGTTGTTTCTGTGCTGGCAAGTGTTTTACCTGCTTTATGGGCCGCGCGCAAAGACCCGGTAAAAGCTATATATCACCGCTAAGGAGGTTGGGAAATGACATTTTTAATTAATATTGCTTTTAAAAATATGTTCAGAAATAAATTGAGAACTATAGTTTCAATCCTGGCTATTGCCTTTGCTGTGATGGTAATTGTCTTTACCAGGGGCTTGATCGATGGAATGATTGGTGACACTTATTCACTCTATATTCACTATGATACAGGCCATATTAAAATTATTGACGAAGAGTATGAGCAGAAGGAAAAACTGCTTTCTCTAAATTATACAGTCAAGGGACTGGAAAACAAGAGTTTAAGTGAAATGCAGGCTGATCTAAGTGAGATGGAAGGAATTGAGATGGTTATACCCAGGCTGAAGTTTGGAGCAGCAGTCAGTACGGAAGAAGAACTGGTGCAGATGCTGGCCTGGGGAGTAGATGGAGCTAAAGAACTGAAATTTACCAATCTGGAGAGAGAACTAAGCCAGGGACGGATGGTGGAGCCGGGCCAGCGAGAAGTTGTAATGGGTTCTGAACTTTTAAAAAAGATTAACCGCAGTGTAGGTGAAAAGGTAACAATGGTTTATACGACAGCCTTCAGCTCTTTTCAGGGAGCCACTTTTGAAATAGTCGGTGAGATTCAGAGTAATCTGCCGCTTTTAAATGAACAGGTTGTTTTTATGCCGATTGATACCGCTCAAAATCTTCTTTATTTAAATGATGAGGCGACTGAACTGCTGCTGGTGACTGAAGACCGCGAGCTAGCGGGAGAGTTTCTGCCGCAGGTGAGAAATTATCTAAGTCAGGGTGGTGGAAATAATTATCTGGCCCAGAGCTGGAAGGAAGGCAATACCTTTATTCAGCTGCTTGAAGTCAGTGAGACAATTTATAATTTCATCTATCTCTTTTTGGTTCTACTGTCATCAATTGTGGTAATTAATACTCTGGTGATGATTGTTAAAGAGAGAACTCAGGAGATAGGAATGATGAGTGCGCTGGGACTGAAAAGCAGAGAAATTCTACAGCTTTTTATTCTAGAAGGATCAGCTATGGCATTGATTGGTAGTTTTCTTGGTGCCCTTGGAGGTGGAGCTCTAAATTATTATCTGGCAGGAGTTGGTTTTGATTACAGTGCAGCTTTTGAGGATATTGATGTTTTGATGAATCCAGTTATCTATCCGACTTACAAAGTGGAGCATATGCTTTTTGCCTTTGCAATCGGAGTAGTTGTTACAACTTTAACTGCGATTATTCCGGCTAGAAGAGCTGCCAAACTGGAGCCAACAGAAGCTTTAAGAGAAATCTAAATGAAAGCAGAAAATAGAATTGTTTTTGAAAATATAAATTTGAGCAAGATTAAAGTAGAAAGGGGTCAAAATACAATGGCTGATTTAAAGAAATTAAGCAAAAATAATAAGATGATCATTGGTAGATTTAGTTTATTATTAATCGGAATACTTTTTCCTGAATTATTCATAGCAACCACGAAATATTTTTTTCTTTTATTTAACTCTAAAATTATCTGATTTAAAATTTTAAAAGAGATTTTTGAGTTAAA
>NZ_QAXS01000022.1 GCF_003053565.1 Halanaerobium saccharolyticum
ATCATTGCTAAGTATTTAAGAGCAATTCAAAAAATTAAAGAGATAACTTGATTCAAACGGTGCTATTTAGATTTCACAACATTTGTCAAAGAGCCAAACTGAAAAAGTTTATTTCAAAAAATATAATGAACTAAAGAATAAAGAAAAAGAATATGCAAAAAAATACTTTAATGAAATTATTTTGCCTGTCTTAACTCCTGTAGCAATTGATCCCAGCCATCCTTTTCCACTAATTTCAAATAAGAGTTTAAACCTGGGTATACTCCTGCAAAAAAATGAAGATGAAAACGTCTTTTCCAATATTAAAGAAAAACAGATATTTTCAGTTGTTGAAGTCCCATCAAATCTACAGAGGTTCATAAAGTTACCTTCTTCAGGCAAGAAAAATGTCTTTATTTATCTAGAAGATATTATTAAGGCGAACCTTGACCAGCTATTTAGTGGTAATCAGATTGTAGCAGTTGATACCTTTCGCATTACAAGAAATGCAGAAGTAATTCTTGATGAAGAAAGCAAAAATCTTCTCTCAGAAATGAAAAGATATGTCAAAAGAAGACGCTGGGGATTTGTTGTAAGGCTTGAAATCAACTCAAATTATAATAATTATATTTTAAATTTTCTTAAAGATAAACTAAATCTTGAGCAAGATGACATCTATAAAGTCAATGGACCTGTCAACCCTGGTTCTTTTATGGACTTTGCTTCAAAACTTGACAATCATGAGCACTTGAAGTTTAAAAAAATCATACCTCAGCCCAATCCTAAAATTTATAACGCTGATGATATATTTGAATTATTAAAAGAAGAAGATGTTATTCTACACCACCCTTTTGAAAGTTTTGATCCTGTAATTGAAATTGTAAAAAAAGCTGCGGTAGATCCAAAAGTGCTTGCTATCAAACAGAGCTTATATCGGGTAAGTGGTAATTCTCCCCTGATTAAACATCTAACAACAGCTGCTGAAAATGGTAAACAGGTAACTGTCCTGGTAGAGTTAAAAGCCAGATTTGATGAAGAACAGAATATTGCCTGGGCCAAGAAACTTGAAGAGGCCGGCTGTCATGTTATTTATGGAATCAAGGGTTTAAAAGTACATGCCAAAGCTCTTTTAATTGTCAGAGCGGAAAAAGAAGGTATCAAACGTTATGTTCATATGAGTTCAGGTAATTACAATGATAAAACAGCTGAATTATATACAGATATGGCACTAATGACCTCTAAAGACAATTTTGCCAGTGATATTGCAGGACTTTTTAATCTGCTGACAGGTTATTCTAAACCACCTGAGTGGAAGCTTCTCTCTGTTGCACCTCTTGATTTACGAGATGATTTTCTTAAATTAATTGAGGGTGAAATTAATAATGCTAAAAATAGTTTGGAAGCAAAGATTATTGCCAAAATGAATTCCCTTGTGGACAGTAAAATAATAAAAAAACTATATCAAGCATCTCAGGCCGGTGTAAAAATTGAGCTTATTGTCAGAGGCATCTGCTGTCTTGTTCCTGGAATAAAAGGTGTTAGTGAAAATATTACTGTGAGAAGTATAATTGGTAAACTGCTCGAACACAGCCGAATTTTTTATTTTTATAATAACAATCAGCCACTTGTATTTTTATCAAGTGCTGACTGGCGCCCTAGAAATCTTGACCGCCGGGTAGAAATTTCTTTTCCGATTGAAGACCCAGAGAAAAAAGAAAAGGTAATTAATGTGCTTAAAACAGTTTTAAATGACAGTCAAAAAGCACATCTGCTCCAGAGTAACGGGGAATACAAAAAGATTGATGATGGTAATAATTATGAATCACAGCTTGAATTATTTGAAATGGCCAAAACTTCTTTTCAAAAAGAGGTTTTAAACAAACAGTTTAAAGTTCCACAGGATTATATATTTTAATAATTTTTCCAATCAGTTTTCCCCCTAAAAAGGATACTGAACAAAATTTTCACCTTTGGAATCAATAATCTCCGCCTGCTCCAGTTCTACTTCATCCAGAATAGCCATACTATTATCAGGATCAACTATTAGACTGAAATCTTCAATTTTTTTGCTATTGTTAACACGAAATCAATCTTTTAGAAACACTGACCAATATCAACAGTGTTCAGGGGTTAAACTGGAATTCTGCCCAGCTTATTTTACGAAGAACTCAGGAAAAAACAAATTTTATGGATATAATGTTAGTTGAAGAGAATGGTAGATTTAAAGCCACTTCAGGTAGTTTTGGTGATATTTCTGAAAAGGAATATTTTAAACAGGCTCTGGAGCAGCAAAAAAGTGTTTTTTCAAAAATTTATGTTGATTTCTTTACTGAAGAAAGTGTTTTTGCAGTTGCAGCTCCAATTACAGATGACTATGATAAGTTACAGGGATTTTTAGTGGGAATGCTTAAATTAAGTGATATCCAGAATCTAATAACCGATTTAAATTTAAACGGCAGCGGTTATGGCATGATTTTAAATCAGAAGTCAGAACTTTTAGCTCATCCAGAAAGAGAACTAATTAGAGCCCAGGATTATTATCAAAACTCCAGCTCAGAATTAAAAAAAGTTTTAGATCTAATCAGAGAAAATGATAGATACACAGGCAGTTTCAAGCTTAATAATCAAAATAACATAATTACTGCTGCCAGAATAAACACAACTAAGTGGTCCCTGGCACTAACTGCAGCAGAATCAGCTATACTCTCTGAGCTTCAAATCTTTAAACAATACACCTCTTACATTGGCCTGGCCGCCTTTATTTTTGCCTTAATAGTAATTTACATAATCAGCAGAGAAATTACAGCACCAATTATTAATTTAGTTGAGGTTATCAAAAAAACATCAGATGGTAAATTAAATCTAACAGTTAAAGAAAAATATCTAAATAGAACTGATGAGATTGGCATCCTCTCTCGTTCAATCGAAAACTTAATTAGCAGTCTTGATAAAATTGTCCGCAGTATTTCTCATGTCTCAAAACAATTATCAGCAGCCAGTCATGAACTCCAAGATAATAGTGAAGAAATATCAACTTCAGCCAGAGAGGTTGGAAATTCCACCCATGAGATGGCAGCAGCAATGGAAGAACAGTCAGCTCAGGTAGATGAAACTAAAGCTAATATAATAGAACTCAGCCAGGAAATAAAAAATATAGATAATAAGAGTGTTAATATGGAACAGCAGTCCAGAATTGTGATAAATAACATTGAAAACGGAAATAACTCAATTAAGAATTCAATTAAAGAAATAAAAAATGTTAGAGAAAAATCCCATCGGGTTGAAAACACAGTCAGTGAACTGGGAAAATCTTCAGATAAGATTGGAGATATAATCCAATTAATCAGCAGTATTTCTTCCCAGACTAATCTGCTTGCTTTAAATGCAGCTATCGAAGCTGCCAGAGCCGGAGAGGCTGGAAGAGGTTTTTCAGTAGTTGCTGATGAAATAAGAAATTTAGCTGAGGAAAGTTCCCAGGCTACAGAGGAAATTTCTAAATTAATTACTGACATTCAGGGTGGTGTTAAACATACAGTCGAAAATATGAATGCTACCAGAGAAGCTGTAGAAAATAGCGTGCAGGCTATCCAGAACAGTGAAAATTCATTTGCAGAAATTGATAGAGCAGCTGTTGAATTGAAAAAATTAATTAATGAAATTTCTGAGGCCGCCCTCAATATGAGTCAGAACAGTGAGGAAGTGCAGCTTTCAATTAAAGATATTGCTGAGGTTAGCGAAAAAACCGCCAGTTCTGCTGAAGAAATCGCAGCCAGCAGCCAGGAACAGAGCTCTGCCACCCATGAAATAACAGAATCAACCCGCAGTTTAGCTGCAATGTCCAGAAAATTACTTCAAAGCATTAAACACTTTGAAATTTAATTTTTTTCCTCGGCAGTTGTGCTATGAGAAGAACAAATATATTTTTTACAACCAGTAAGAAGTAAAACCATCTTCTTCAAAGCGCCGCAGCATATATGCTGTTTTTTCTGCTGACTCCGGATACTTAAAGCTTTCCTGATTTGCCTGATAATAGTTCCAGACTCCTGCAGACAGCTGGCCGTTTTCTTGACTAAAGCTGCTTCCACTAAAGAAATCAAATAGTTCCAGCAGTATTTCTTTAATGATGGCTGAACTACCCTGGATCCTGGGTAATACTTTTTGCAGAATTTCTTTATCAAAGGCAGTATTTTCAGCAAGCAGTTCTTTATCCAGAGCTTCAACTATGATGTTGTTGTCAGTAATCTAACCTATGTTATAATGTAAGGTGATATTTTAGACAGCTTCGATATTGAGCGTTCCTTAAGCAATAAAGGTTGTCCTTATGATAATGCAGTGGCAGAAGCAGCCTTTAAAGTAGTTAAGACTGAATTCGCTTATGATAGAATCTTCAACAGCTTTGAAGAACTGGAATATGAGCTATTTGACTATGTTAACTGGTATAATAACCACAGAATTCATGGGTCGTTAGATTATCTAACACCTATTGAATATAGATATTTAATGTTCGATAAAAAATTGTTTTAAAAAGGGTTGACAATCCAAATTAAATTATATCACTCTATTATTACAGAATTGTAAATTTTCCCCTTAAAAAGGATACTGCACAGGATTTTCACCTTTGGAAGCAATAATCTCCGCCTGCTCCAGTTCTACTTCATCCAGATAAGATTCAGTTTTAATTTTAAATCTCCATTCTGTTCCATAATCAAAAATGTACAAAAATTCCTGACCTACTTCCAGTCCCAACTCAGAAAGCTTTTTTTCTACTGCATTAAACCCTGTACCCTCTTCGATTCGACCATATCCCGGACCATCCCAGGGCTTATTTGACATAAAAAATGAATAAAGATGATCATCATCAAAATCAAAAGCAGTTTGAATTGCCTGATGTAAATCGGCAAGCGCAGCGGAAGCAGCAATTTTCACCTTGCGCCAGACTTTCCCCAGCTTAATTTTAAAAATATAATTACCTTGCACCTTTTTACCTGCAGCTCTTGAAATAGTACCGCTAATTTCTGGAAAAATATCAGCAAAATCGATCCAAAATGGATTTTGATAGGCCATTCTGGCACCATAAATTCCAAATTCATAACCCATCTTCCTTAAAAAAGGCAAATTATAATCTCTAAAGGACCAATTATTTATCAGGATTGGAATTATTGATTTTCCAGCTTCAGTTAACCTGAGTTTCATAAAATCTATCCGCCAAAGCGCCAAATAATTTAAATATTTGAGAAAAGCTCCCAGATAAAATTTAAGCTGATCATTGACATTTAAATCTTCATTAGCCATTAACTTATTTAAATATCTTTCTAGATTAATTTCAATATTATTATCATTTTTAGGAGTCTGCATTTTTTCAAGATCACAGTCAAGCCAGAATGTTTCCAGTAGAAATAAATATTTTTCTGCTTCTGATAATTGTTTATAAGCATCAAAGTTTTTACCCTTAATTAGGTACTTAGTGCTGCGGCTGTAATCAATTTTTAAAACTTTACCGGCAAGTGCAAGATAATAAAAGAAATTTAAAAGTAAATATTTATATTGAGGAATTCTATTATGACATTCAGAAAGCTGATCTGTCTCCATCAGTTCATTTAACTCCAGTAATGTGCCCCCATTAATAAATTCCTGAGTTTTGCTGATTTTAATTTTTTCTTTATTAATTTTATCCAGAAAATTATCAAAGTCACTTATTATTTTAGTCTCAAATTTAATTTTATTTATAATAGTTTTCGCCTTCCTTTCCAATTTTATCGGGATTAAAAATTAACCCAACTGTTTTTACAGTATTATAACACAAAGTCTTAAAAAAGAACATTTATAAAAAAATAAAATCCCAGAACCTGAAAATTTCCAGACCTAATACTTTTTATAAAAGTATTCTTTTTAACCAGATTTACACTGGCAATAATTTCAGTCTCTTTTGTCCTGCGCTGCTCAACTGCTGCCCGATCTTTACTCATCATAAATCACTAGTTTTTTCGCCTGCTAGGTGATGAAATAAGAGAATTCGCTGAGGAAATCGCAGCCAGCAGCCAGGAACAGAGCTCTGCGGCGCAGCATATATGCTATTTTTCTGCTGATTAATTTTTTGACTTTTAATTTAATCTATCAACTTCAAATTATCAATAAATTCTATGACATATTTTCTCTTTAAAATATCGTGACAGTATTCATTACTATAATTCCTTAAACAACCATAACAACTAGTATCTCCTTCATCCCCACCGCATTTACATCTGCTTACTATTTCTCTGGTTTTCTTTAATACTTTTTCAAAATTATTCTTTTTAATAATTCTTTCTACATGTCCGGCACCTCCTGGAACAGTATCATAGAAAACTAAAGCAGGATTTAAAGGATCTCCAGTATAAGGATATAAGCAACCATCAATATCTCTTCTTTCAATACCTAGAGCTTGACTAATACCTTCCAACATTCCATATAAAACTGATTCCCAATATCCATCTTTTTCCTGACCAAAATATGAGTTTTTAAATTTCAATTGAAAAATATCAGTATTATATTCATATCCTAAAGAAAAAACTCTTCTTTTACCTGTACAATCTTGTCCCCAGGGTGTTTTATGTTTGCTAATAGATTTATTAGTATTAATTTCGGTATAACCACAATTTTGACAAACTGAAAATTTATTAAATCCGGCATGATTAATTACTGCTAATTTTCCTCTTTTAGCTGAAATGAGCTGTGCCTCAATTCCATTAAAATTATACTCTTTTATTAACTCAGAATCTTGATTATATTCTCCAGTAAAATATTGTCTGCTTGTATAAGTTTTCTCTGGTCTACTCAATTTGGGTTCTTCGGGTTTATCAGATATAAATCCAAGTTCAGGCGTGATATAAGTACCCTTCATTTTCCCTATTTTTTCACCACAGGCTTGACATCTATCTAATTCATTTTCAGTTTCTGCTATTTCACTCTGATAATGACCACAATGTTCACATATTGCATATTTACGTCTAATTAAATCTTTATTTGGTAAAGTTTTTAAATAACGACTTGTCCATAACTTCCCCCCAGCAACTACTTGACTGCCTGGAGCATATTCTGATAGAGCTATTTTAAGATCTCTAGTTAACTCTAGGTTTTTAGCCTGATCTCCATGATGAGCAATTTTTAGTTCAACTACATCAACTGGAAAACCATACTTAGGAATTATATTGTTTTGTGACATATAATTTATCAAATATTTAGTTTTTAAAGTTCTAATAACTCTATTGATAACATTTGCTTTACCAAACTTCTTTTGCTCTACTAAATTAGCTTGAACCTTTTCTAACTGTTCAATATTATTTTCTAATTCTAAACGAGCTAAATTCATAACTCCTTTTTCGCCTATTAATTTATTGATCCATTTCCAATTATCTAAATTAATCTCTGAAGCATCAGGCATAATTTTTTCTAATATTATTTTCAATTCAATCGGTTTTTCTTTTAAATATCTGTAGAATTTATCAATGCCATTAGAAAAAAAGAAATCTTCTACAGCACCAAAATATTCAGGAGACTTTCTCCAAAAATTAGCTAAGGCTGCAGCATAAATATGTCTTCTAATTATTTTATCATTTTTAATTTTAAAATGTGGAGGCTCAATATTCCCGCTAATAATATCTAAAGGATTTTGAAAATAAGTTAAATCATGTGATCTTCTACGAGCAAAAGTCAGAGAAAACGCTGTAGAATCAGTCCTTCTTCCAGCCCGGCCTGCACGTTGGATATAATTTGCTGGTGTTGGAGGAACATTTCGCATAAAAACTGATTCTAATTCCCCAACATCTACTCCTAATTCAAATGTAGTAGAACAGCTTAAAACATTTACATCTCCATCATTAAATTGACTTTGTATATCTGCTGCAGCCTCAGTTGTTAACTGAGCTGTATGCTCTTTACTTTTCATTTTAACTGGCAGCTTATCTAAATATAAATTCCGGTAATGATTATTTTTATATAATTTTTCTGGACTGCATTTTTCTAATCGACCAGAACATTGATAAGTTGGACAGGTGCCCTTAACATTATGAAGAGTAATTCGATTACAGGTAGGACAATAAAACCAATCAATTGAAGAATCAACAATTGCAGGTTTTAGCTGCCAATAATCCAGTTTCAAACGGTACATTTGACCTAGATTTTGGCTATGAATAGTGGAAAAATAATCATTAAACATGCTTGATTCACTATCAATATTTAAACCTGAATCCCAAATTTGCCTCAAAATATCCAAACATTCTTTTCTTGATAATTTATTGTCTAATCCCTTTTCTGATAAACGCTGTAAGAAATCTAATCTTGAGTTTAATATCCCCTTGCGGGTAGGGAGCCAGCTATAAATATTATATTCTGAAGATTGTTTTTTAAAATAATATTCTCTATTACGGGGTTCAAAAAAAGAATCTTCTGGAGAAATATTATCAGGAAATAGTATTGCTCCATATTTTCTAAAACTGTGTAATAAAATTTGAAAAAGTTCCCAGGCTTCATATTCATTTAAACCATATTTCTTCAGTGGTCCTGCAGAAAAAGATGAAGGTTTTTGTAGAGAAAAACCCAATAACCCGAGTGCTTCTAGACTATTTTTTCTATCTAAAACTAAAAATTCATATAATATCCATTTCCAGGCTAAATCCTCAATCTCTTGAAGACTTTTCGCTGGATAAATTTGTTTTCGATTTAAATAAATTTTTAATCCATTTACCAAGTCTTTAACTCTCCATTTATTAGTTAAAACTTTTTCTTTATTTTTTTGGATAGTTCTTAGAATTAATTGTCTTCTAACAATCTGCTGATAAGTACTCTCAAGATAAGTAGGGAAAAATGCTGCCTCCTGTCTGCTATCTGAAAAAACTAATAATTGGCTTTTGTTGTTATTAGATTGTATTTTCTTTCTGGCTTCAGTTTCATTGGTTTTAGATCCCCAGCCAACTTTGTTTTCATTTACCTCTTTTTGTTCTATTTTTAATTCAGAAGCTAACTGTTGGTAGAGAGAAGTTGTTAATACACTTGTAACTGCATCTCCTCCTAAAAGAAATCTCCAGACTATAGAGCCGATACTTCTAACTGATCTACATGCTGAACATTTATGAACTTTTCCTTTTTTAGCAGCAGCTTTTATAACTTTAATTGGATTAAGATTACAATCACAACCAGAAAACAAACTTCCATTAGCCCTTATATTACCACACTTTGGACAAAGTAAATATTCTTCTTCATAATTTTTATTTTTATTTATTGCTTTAATTTCATCTTCATTATCTATAGTTTTAAAAGCTTGATCATCAACAACTAAATAATATGATAAACTGTTGTTATCTTTATAATATTTCTGGCTGGGTTGGCTTAAATAATTTTCATTATTTATAGTATCCATATTTCCAATTAAATAGAGAGCATTACACTGTCTACAACTACCAATTTCAAATACAGGAAACTCCTGATCTTGATATCTATGTTTTTCTTTTCTTTCCAAAAACAACTGCTTTTCAGGAAGAAAAGTTATATATGCTCCTTCAACTGCTCTAATAAATAAATGATATCTAGCAGGTAATAAAGAAACCGATTCTTCCATAGATTTTGCCTTATTTGCTAAATAAACTAATGCTGTCAAATAATCATTAGATTTCTTTGTCTCAGGAAAAATAATTGACGCTGTTTTTACAAAATATTGTGCTTTTTCTTCTAATAATTGCTGTAAGTGGATTAAATTTTTATCACTTTTTAAAATAAAATACAGATATCTTTGCCATTTCTCATCAGAAGAATCAACTGCAGTGTCAATAAAACGTTGTGGAATATTGCTTTTTTCTGCAATTTTAGTAATTTTATCAAAAATTATTTCATTATCACTTTCACTTTCAATTATATTTTCCCATTTTAAATAAATAGATGGATCTATACCGCCCCAGGAGTTGTTCATCTCACTAATTTCAACATTTTTTCTGCTTGCTTTGATAACATCTTGCTGCTTAGGCTCATCTTCTTTATACTCAAAAGGCTCATTAAATAATTTTTGACCAAAATTAGCTACCTCGTTAAAATCATTTTCACTACTACCGATAGTAGCACTGGTAGCAATACATTTAATTTTAGTCTTTGGGTTTGAAACTCTAGCCTTTAAACGTCTAAGTAACATAGACATTTCAATTGCTTTTGCTCCAGTGTAAGTATGTGCTTCATCAAGCACAATATACTGCCAGCTTTTAGAATGCTTACCATCAAAAAATGTATGGTCTTTTGGCCGCAGCATTAAGTACTCTAGCATTGCATAATTAGTTATGAGGATATTAGGGGGTGTTTTCTTCATCTGCTCTCTAGAAATTAATTCATTTTCAAGTAAGGGAGCATCTTTATACATTTTATGATAGCGTTCTCTAGCTTTTTCGTATTTTTCTTCTGTTTCACCTGTATAACTGCCAAAAGTAGTCTGAGGATAATTTTTTAATAAATCCCTCAATCTTTTTAATTGATCATTTGCTAAAGCATTCATCGGGTAAAGCAATAAAGACCTGACTCCAGGATTTAAGGTGTTATTTTCTTTTTCTTTAAATAAACTATTTAAGATTGGAATTAAAAAAGTTTCAGTTTTTCCACTACCAGTTCCTGTTGCTACAATAACATTTCTATCTTGATCAATAATTTTTCTAACTGCTTGCTCCTGATGTAAATATAAAGCCCTATCAAGTGGTAATTCTTCCACTTTCAAATCATAAAATTCTTCAGACAAAATATTTTCTTTTATTAAATCTCTTATTGAGCATCCTTTTATAAAAGGTGGTGTTGCTTCTAAAATTGGTCCCTTACTAAATTTATTGCTCTTATTAAATTCATCTATCAACTGTGTTTGTAGTTCTGAATCTTTTAGAGAAAAAGTAGTTGCTAAATAATCAATATATTTACCTACTATTTCGTTAGTGCTTTTTATAGGATCAAGACTCATTTATTTCAACTCCTCACTAATTTTATTATAGTCAACATAGTATCTAACAGCTAATATATGATATTTGCTGTGCTTATATTCAAAATGATTTTTATCAATAGTATCCCAAAATAATTTTTGGCATTTTTTACAATAAGTAAAACCATCTTTTTCTCGATCAACAAAAAGAGATAATACAGAATTTTCGAATTTATAATAAAAACTTACAGGGTTATATTCTAATTTTTCAGGCTGTAAATTGTTTTCTTTTTTATTACAAATTATTAAATTCCCCTCATATCTTTCCTCATTTTCAAATTCTAATTTAGAAGCATCTCTAATTTCTGTTATTTTATAATCATAGTTTAAAGGAAATTTATCTCCATTTTCGTCTTCTACTTTGGTTATAACAAGTCCTTTATCTTTAATAACTGCAATAAAATCCTTTTTATTTCCAATAGTTAAATCAAAAACATTCAAGGTATTATCTGCTGGATATTTAGCCTTTCCTGAATTCCAGGTATCTTTTTCTTTAAATTGAAGCCGGTATTGATTGGGAAGTATTTTTTCTTTTAAATTGACTATTAATTCATTATTGTTATTGCTTTCTTCAGAAAAAATCTTTGCTTTGCTCTTCTTATTCCACAATATTATATTTTTACCATAATCTCTTCCCAACTGCTGCCATTCTAATTTAACTATATTTTTCTCTTTTTTATAATTTACAGAAGGATTTATTATTTCCCATTTTGTTCTAATCTTTAATAAATTATAAACATTATCATTTCCTGTTTTTAAAGATATCTCCTGTACTGAATTATTGCTATTTTTTATATCATCAGCTAATCTCATTAAATCAAAGATGAGTTTATTTCCTAATTTTTTAGATCTAATTTTTTGTTGATCATTATTTAAAATCAAATCTGCATTATCAAAGTCAAATCTATCAATATTATTAATAACAAGTTGAGCTTCTTCCTGATTATATAGATCCTCATGCCAAATTTCTTTAACTCTGCTTTGATCTGTTAAATTTAATTGTGGACTCTTTATTTCCCATTTAATAATAGGAATAATCAGGGATAAGGAAACTTTAAATTCATTATTTTTGATTTCAGAAATAAAATAACCATTCAATAATTTAATTCCAGGATTAAATTGTATTTTTAGCAGCTGATTTTTGCTGACTACTTCTCCATCTTCATAATCAAAATAACAATTCTCAGGTAACTTTAATTTTACCTCAGCATAATCTTCTCCGTTAATAACTGGAGGATAAACATCTTTATCATATTTAATAATGAATTTAGGAAGAACTAAAAAAGAAAAATCAATATTTTTTATCATACTGTGCTTTGAACTTCTTTTTCTTAATCTTATTTCATATAAGCCATATTTGTAATTGAAGAAATTATTTAAATAAATATATACCATCTTATTTTTAATTTTAATCTGATTTTCTAATTCTCTTAAATTAATATTAACAATTTTTTTACCTTTATTTATTGATATCCTTAGCTGCCATAGTCTTAAGTTTGTTAATTCTTTAATAGTAAACAATAAAATTGGTGCTTTTTCTAAATATACTTTTTTATTTTTGCTTTTTAAATTGCTGCTGATCTCTCCTGCTATTAATTGAGGCTCTAAATAGTTGGTCTTCTTAAAGGTTTCAATAACTAAACCATTTTCATTTAGTATATTTAAAATTTCAATATCATCCATATATAATTGATAATAGGAATATTCTGAAAAATTACCAGATAAGTCTTCTTTCTGCATAACAATATTTTGAGGCTCAATTTTAAAGTTATTTTTTAAAATTAAACCTAATTCCTGATAAGCCAAAGGATTTAACGAGAGTACTCTATTTGATTGTAAAAAATAAAAGTTTTCTCGTTCAAATTCAGTTTCTAATATCACTTCTTCCTTAAAAATAATTTCTAAAGAAATCATTTTCTGATTCTGAGGAAAGTTTATACTTTTAGATTCAGTTTTCAATAAATCTTTTTTATGAACCCGTAAATCAAGTTTTATTTTTTTAATAACTTCATTATCTTTATCTTTGATAACTAAAATTGGCTGTTTTATTTTATTAGATTGGGGATATTCTATTATTTGCTCTGGTACTAAAATTAATAATTCATTTATTTCGCTGATATATTCTAAATATGGATTCTTATTATAAATTCCATTATCACTATTTGGGAGGTTTGCTTTATCAAAGTCATTCCACCATTTTTTTAATCTTTCGTTAATTCTATTTGTCAGAACTGAAGGGCTTTTATTATCTTTTTCTTTTTCTAAGGTGATTAAAGATTTATATACAAAATCTACAGCTATATCTTCAGCTTGAAAAAGAAAAATACGGCTGGGTTCAATTAAAGAATATAGTCGCTCAGGATAGGCTTCTAATTTTTTTTGATCAGTTTTCAATTTTTTCTTTTTGCTTTTATAATTAGATTTTAAATGAATTAATAAATTTTTTATTTCGCTTTTATTTTTAGAACTAACAATATCTAGCAAATTATTTAATTTATGTTCTTGATAATCTAATTCTTTTTTTAATTTATTCAACTTCTTTCGCTGTTTTCTTTCTTCTTCTAAAATACTCTTCCCGATTTCAATACCTTTATCTCCTGAAATAATATTTAATTTCATTTTATAATTTTTAATTTCTTCTAACAGTGAACGTTTTCGATAGGTTAACGCTGAAATCTCTTCTTCTATAATTTTTGTTTTTTTATCTATTTCTGATTTAATAAAAGAATAATTCATTTTTATTTCTGACTCTAAAAAAGAAAGCTTCTCTTTTAATTCCTCTTGATAAGTTGAATTAGTTTCTTTTGATTTTTTTATTTCATTTTCTATATTTTCTTTTTTTAATATTAAATCATTTATTGACTTTAATTTAGGAAAAAATACTGATGGTAGTTCATCATACATATGATTTTTTAACGGTAAATCTTTAAGTATTTCCTGGATATCACTTTTTATTTTTTTCTTTTCGCCTTTTAAAATAAAATATTGATTTTTAAACCAAAAGATAATTTTACTGAAAATATTTTTAAGAGTCTCAGCATCAATTTTAAAATTATTATACTTCTTATACTTAGACAGTTTTATTGTAAGTTCATCAAAATTAATATTTTTTATTACCTTGACAACTGTTAAATCTAATTCTTGATCAAATATTCCACTACTTTCTTCTCTTATTTTAGCCTGTATTTTTTCTTTTTTATTTTTTAGATTTTTAATTTTTTGCTGCTCTTCTTTCTGTAATTTAAGTAATTCATTACTCTTTTCCTTTATTGATTCAATTTCCATTATTTTAGCTTCATAATTACTCATTTCACCTTCGACAGCAGTAAGGTTGTTAGTTTTTTGTTCTAAAAAATCAGATGGTAATTCCAATAATTGATCAATTTCTGTTATATTATTTCTATTTTTAATAAGTTTATTTATTTTTATTAATTGTTGATGATTCTCTAAAGCAAGCTGATAATCATTAATTTTTGCTCTGAGATTTTTTGTTTTATTTTTAAGAGTAGAGATATTTTCACATAAATTTTTATGTCCTTTATGATCCTTACGAATATTAACAATTCTTTTTTCTACATCTTCTATAGTGAAAGAAAAATCCAGGAAATCTCCACATTCTTTATATAAAAACTCCTCAAAATACTCCTGTAAATAATTATTAACTATTAAAGCATGGGCCAGTATTTGATTGACATATTTATTTCTACCTGGGTCAAATTTAATTAAATTATATTTTTCAAGGGTATAATAAAATACTTCTCCTAGTTTTTCATGCAACCGTGTATTGTCCTCTTCTAATTCAAGTTCCTTATATACAGGTCCCCAGAAGTTGCCCTCTTGATAATCTTTAATTCCGGTATATAACAAAAAGAGTGCAGTAGTAATAGGAGCTTTTCGTTTAAGATAAGAAGGATTTGTATTTAAAATTTTTATTTTATCTTTCATAATCTCACTAATATTATTTATTTGATTTTCATTTAAATCTATTTGCCCCAATAATGATATTTTAGGAATTAATTTGATAAAAGTTTCTTCATATTCTCTTATATTATTAGATTTATCAATATTAGCTTTATAAAACATAATAACCCCTCTTTTAAAAAATATATTTTTTACAGCCAGTAAGAAGTAAAACCATCTTCTTCAAAGCGCCGCAGCATATATGCTATTTTTTCTGCTGACTCCGGATACTTAAAGCTTTCCTGATTTGCCTGATAATAGTTCCAGACTCTATTAGACAGCTGACCGTTTTCTTGACTGAAGCTGCTTCCACTAAAAAAATCAAATAATTCCAGCAGTATTTCTTTAATGATGGCTGAACTACCCTGGATCCTGGGTAATACCTTTTGCAGAATTTCCTTATCAAAGGCAGTATTCTTATCTAATAATTCTTTATCCAAAGCCTCGACTATGTAAAAATTAATCTCATCTCTGATTCTGTAGCCTACCTGTAAGTTTGCTTTTTTAAGAATCTTATTTAATCTTTCCAGTTCTTCAGTTGTTCTTTGGACTTCATCTTTTTTAGCAGGCAGCAGATCTTTTAGATTTAAATACTCTGTTTTTAGAAATTGATTATTTACCTTTAAGCTCTGAGCCTGCACTGAATAATCTTCCTCTAAAAAGGCTGTTAAATCAATCTGATTGAATTCAATTGTGTTTGCTCTATCTAATACCTTTTTACTGAAAGGATGGGTTGTTTCGTCCATATTAACCGTTCCAATGAGATATAGGTTGTCCGGAATATGTAGATTTGAGTATTTGGCCTGAGAATCATTGCTGTCATTTTGATCAAAATCATTTTCATTTAATAATCTATCTGTTTTTATCTGATCACCATCATAGTGACGGGTTTCCATCTTTGATAAAAAGTCACTGAAATAATATTCTACTCGAGCCAGGTTCATTTCATCAAGACAGACCAAATAGGGATTAGCAGGATCTTCAGAAGCTTTTTTGATTGTTTCTAAGATCGGGCCAGGCTGAAAGTCTCCTCTGATATTGCTGTAACCTAAAAGATCTGCACTGTCATTCCAGTCTGGTTTAACTGAAATCAACTTAAAGAGGTCATTATCTGAACTGCAGCCAATAGCTTTTGCAAATAGTTCTACCAGTTTTGTTTTTCCTGTACCTGAGATACCAGCAAGCAGGACAAAGGGTTTTGTTTTTAGAGAAAGATAAAAGTTTTCGATTAAATTGTCAGGATAGGTATAGCCCTGAGCTTTGATGTAGTTTTTGATTTGAGTTAGTTTTTCTTTTGTTGTTAAGTCATCCATATTTTCAGAAACTCCTTCTCCTGTTTCAATTTCAGCTTCATCTAATTCTAAATAATATTGTTCATAATATCTTTGGTAAATTTTCATCATTTGAATTAAATCATCTATTAATTCTGATTCTGGAATTTGATTATTAATTAATTGTTCAGCTTCATATTTATTATAACATATATTTGATAACTCATAAGCCTTACCTTTACCAGATTCAGCAAGATCAATTTCATTATCAGTTTTAAAATCACCTAAATCCATCTTAGATCTTAATTTATCACGGTTATTTGTAAATTCTTCTTTGGTGCTGCGAGTTACTCCCTGATTAAAGGTTAAGTAGACTCTCTCCATATCTTGAGAAAAAAGATAAACTACATAGACTCCTTCTTGAGTTGTAGTTGTTATATCTTTATTCATTATTGCAAGCCAGGGAACTTTAGCCCAATTACCCATTCCAATTGAACCTTTGATTATATAATTATCTATTTTATAATTTGAAGAAAGCTTTTCTTCTAGAAATTCTGGCAACTGATGTCGCATTAAGTCTCCTAGGTGATGGCCGGCAAATTCTTCATGTAATCTTGCTTCTTTATATTCTGAAACTATTTTGGCTAAGTAATCTTTAATTGATGACATTGTATCTACCTCTTTTTATTTTTCCGTATAATATTCTGAAATTTACAGAAATTTATTTCCTTTTTATAGAAATTATGTTATAATTAATATAATTTAATGGAGGTGAACCAAATATGAGTTTTTCTGATGATGTGAAGGAAGCTAAAGCTACGCTCAAAAAAATTAAAAACTATGATATTAACGGTTTTGCTAGAGAATTAAAATATTGGATTAGAGAACTACACTTTTTTTACAATATAATTGTTCCAAACGAAACGAATGATCCATCAACCTCTTTTTATAAAATAAAACCAGCAACTAGGCCAACCACAGGACAAATTGCATATTTTAATTTAAGAAGAGGATATCCAAAAGAAATTTATGGTGGTCATTACTGCTATATATTAAAAGATTTTGGATCAAAATATTTGGTTATTCCTACAACATCAGTAAAAGAAAATTCTAATCCTCCTAATTCTAAAATTGAAATTGATATTAAAATTAAAGATTTTAAAAATGATAAAACTTCTCGACTTCATTTAAGTGATATGAGAGCAATTGATATCCAGCGAATTAATGAACAAAAATCTATATATGACATCAAAGAAAAACCAGCAGATCTTAACCAAAAAATAAGTGAATTTTTGTTTGAAACTACTTGACAATTGACTGATAAAATAGTATTATTAATTTAGAAAATAAAATTATAAAGAGCTCTTAAATGGGCAAAATTAAAATTATGAAGGCACCTGATATTTTATCAGGTGTTTTTTCTTTTTTATAATTAAAATTTATTCTTCATTAGGCTGTTCAAATTCTTTTAAGGTCATTCCATTTTTTAATTTCCATTCTCTTAAACC
Organism: Halanaerobium saccharolyticum; assembly: GCF_003053565.1. Classification (GTDB taxonomy): domain Bacteria; phylum Bacillota; class Halanaerobiia; order Halanaerobiales; family Halanaerobiaceae; genus Halanaerobium; species Halanaerobium saccharolyticum_B. Next base: position 17,697 of record NZ_QAXS01000022.1, read on the forward strand.
ATTAGCATTTCTACCCATAACTACTGCAGCTGCAGTAGAAGAACTAGAAAACAAATAGTCTTTTTTGAAAATATAATTTTCATCATTTTCAACTACAATTTCTTTTTCTAATAGCTCTTTTCTCTTTTTAATTACCCAATTTTGAGCTGAATCAACAGTATTATTAGACATTCTAGATCCTTTTAGTACTACAAAACCTTCACTAGTAATTTGCCCTTTACCCTTTGCCCCTCTAACAGAATCTATATAAAAATAATTTTCATCTTTATTTTGTTTATCTTTCTTATTTCCACTATCTAAAAAATATCAAACTTTAATTCTAATCAAAACACAACAGTTTAAGGCTGAATTATTTTTAATCGATTATTTCCCTTTAAGTCATTAATATAATTAATAGTTTTATTTTTGAATCTTTCCGCTTTTTCCTCTTCAGCATACCAGATATTAGATTGACCAAAACCATAGCCTAAATCTTTTTGACGTGGCACTTTGAAATCTCTAAATTTTTCTTTAATTAAATATGCATTTTCTGCAGCGACAAATATATTATAATCTTTTGGTATTGATTTAGAATTCATTGTTGTTTCTATAGCATCTAGATATTCTTGTGGGTGAGATCCACCACCTGTTTCTGGGCTGATTTCATCTTTTTCACTTAGTCCTCTATAATATTTCATCCAGACTATATTAACATAAACTAATTTAGATTTATCAATATTATTACTCATTTACAATCCCCCGATTTTAAAATTTAAACAAAAAGATAAAAACTAATTTTCATCACCATGAACTCCTCAGCTTCTTCAGCTTACTCTCTTCACTTAAAATTTTAGTACAGTTCTCCCAATCAGAGGCTTCAACCTTCTCATTATATTTAACCTCAAACGGATGTTTCTCAGGCACTTTATCAATTATCTTTTTAGCTTCTTCTTTCTGGTCTAAAGCAACATTAATCCAGGCGTCTTCCAGTACATCTGGCAGCTGGCCGAAGATAGCAGTAATATTTTTAAATCTTTTAGAAAGCAGTTTGTGAACTCTATCTTCAACAGAATTCTTATATTTCATATTATATAAATAAATTCTATCAAATCTCTGTCCCCCTCTTTGAATACGTCCTTTTCTCTGCTCCAGCCTTGTTGGATTCCACGGCATATCAATATTAACTAACCTTCTTAAAGCCTGAAGATTTAAGCCCTCTGACGCTGCATCAGTTCCTAATAAGATCTTCAGCTGATAGCTCATTACCATGTCTTTTATATCATCTTTAGTTTTTTTATAAAATTTATTATTAATATAATATCCTGCTTTACCGCTGCCTGCATAGATACCAATTTTTTGATCAGTAAATATTTCCGATAACTCAGATGCTATCCATTCAACAGTATCATAATATTGAGAAAAAATAATAACCCCTTCATCAATCCAATTATCCCTTTTTAAGAGTTTAACTAACTTCTCAAATTTAGGGTCTTCAGCTTCATTAGATAAAAGAGCATTAACATATTTATCAAGCATTTTCTGCTCTTCGGCTGTTAAATCTTTAATTCCACTGCTTCCTTCCTCCTCTTCCTCTTCACTAATTTCATTCAAATTTTCGCCCCAATTGTTTTTGAGCTTTAACCCAGTCTTTTTACCTGCTTCAATAGAACTTCCTATTCTTTTTAAAAGCAGGGTCTTAAGAAAACCTCCACCTTTTACACGGTTAGAAATTAGCTGGCAAAATTCTTCTGCATAATCATAAGCATCTTTCATATACCCTGTTAATTTTAAAGGGGGCTCATCTATTATCTCCACTTCAATCGTATCTAAATATGGTTCTCCGGTTTTAGGATTAATTTTATTTTCTAAATACTCCCTTTCCCGCCTTACTACATGCCGTATGTATGGATTGTGCAGTTCAAAAAAATCATTCATTAAAAATCCAGCAGCTGCTTTGTTTTGATATTTTAATTCATTATACTGTTTTGGATATACAACAGCTTCTTCATCCATATCTGCTGATGATCTTAATATTGAATAATTAGGTCCTTCATCAGAAGGAGGAAAAGGATTTTTAATCCAGCGCCACTTTTCAGTTGAGGATAAATTTTTACCACGATTTTTAATTAACTCTAACCCCTGGTTGATAGATCCTTTTTTTCTCCATAATGAACTTTTAGTCCCTAAAACTCTATCTGAGCCTTGAGATAGTACATTTAAAAGATCCCAGAGTTCTACTGGGTGTAACTGGATTGGAGTAGCTGTTGCCAGCAGCAAGCTCTTTGTTCTTGTAGCTATTCTCAGTAAGTATTCATATAAATTTGTCTTTTGAAAAGAATAAAAGTTGTTGTTTTGATCAATTGATTTTCTTCTAGCATGGTGAGCTTCATCAACTATTACACACTCATAATTTTTTGAAAGCAGATAATCAACTGATTCAGATTTTGCTGTTACTAAGCCCTGTGATATAATTCCAATTTTCCTTGGGCATTTAACAATATCTTCTCGACCCCTATTGGGATACTTTATGCCGTTTTCATCAACCCAGTTTGTACCGTCCCAGACTGCTGAAGGCAGATTGAGCATGTCATTTAATTCATCCTGCCACTGCTTCATTAGAGTTTTGGGCACTATTATTAAGACAGGTTTATCTCCATATAGAGCCATTAACTGAGCACTGACAGCTAATTGAAGTGTTTTACCTAAACCAACAGGATCAGCTAAAACATATCTAGCTCCCCCAAATTTTTTGTGATCATTATAAACTTTTTCAATAAAATATTTCTGATGTTCCCACAGCCCTAAATTCTCTCTATAAATGGGAGATTCAATGTTTGCAGCTGCCGGTACATTATCTTCTTCCTCAAAATCATCAACTTCCTCAATAACTTCTCTATTTGCTATTCTTTTAATATCTTTGATAATAAAATCGGGTAAGGGAATAGCTGCCGAACTATTCCATAAAGCATCAAATTCTTCCTGCACCCACTCAACTGCTTCTTTAGAATCATCTTCCCAGACTAACTCATAGTTTATATTCCAGCCGCTTTTAGATTCATTTACACTGCCTAAAAATGATGTTTGGCCTCCATCTTTAAAAGTTATTACACCAGCTTTACCGTGAACTAATCCAAATTTTTTATTAGGAAGCACCCGGACTTCTAATTTATCGGAGACTAAATATTCGTATAATTTTTTGAAACGAAAATTTTTATTATCCATTTTTTCTGGTTCACTTTGACACCATTCTTTTCTGATAGCTTTTTGTGCTCTCTTAGCAGTCTTTATATCTTCCGGCAGCAGATCAGAATTACAGACGATTCTAATTTTTCCTTCAATATTGTCTAAAGCTTCACCTGCAATTTCAAAGATAGAACTGCTGAAATATCCTGCAATTCTATCATATGATTTTGCTTTTTTTAGTTTTTTATTGAGAAGAGAATCTGAAATAGACTCTCTTCTGGAAGAATATCTTTTTATCATATATATTCACCTATACACCTTCATTTTTTAATGCTTCTCTTAATAACTTGGCATATTTAGCTTCTTCATGCCAGTGTTCCATATGATCTACCATTTCTATTTTAGAAATAAACGTTAGTATTTCCCGCATTAAAGGTTTTTTATACCAGTAATCCTGGCTTTGATTAAATACTCCTTTAAGATAGGTTCTACCGGAGTTTGTAGAATCATTTTTAGCTGATTCTAAAATTGCAACCAGCAAGTGTCTTAACAATGAGCCGTTAAAGTCTTTTTCATTAAATTCATTCTCAAGATAACTTGTTTTATATTCTGAAGGAGTTTTAAGTCTGACATTATTGGCTTCAAAGTTGTGAAACATTGTTTTATATTCTTTAACTCCAAATCCTTTTGCCAACTCCTGATAAGCTCCTATTGTATGCTCATTATTCATCTCAAGTTCTAAACCTCTAATAAAGAATCGTTCAGCATTAGATAACTCAAACCAGTGATTTTTTTCAAATTCTTCTGGAATAAGGTAGCTGTTAGCTACATCACGAGCTTTTTTAATTAATTTTTCAACTGGACTTTCCTCATTTCTATCACCGGAAAGCCAATAATCAATATCTATACCATCAATTTCTCCATAACCCGTTAATACCTTCAGTGCGGCTGCATAAGATGCTAACAGATAATCAGCATCAGTAAAATCAGGAATATCTTTATAGTCAATACCTTTCATTGAATCAATCATTTTTTTAACTTCCATCTGGATTTCATCATATACTTCATCCTGAAAAGCAAAATCATCAGAACTTTGTTTTTGAAGAACTAATAATACAGTTCCTTTAACATAATTGCCTTCTTTTAATCCCCCAGAGTTAGTTTCAGTCGATATATTCCAAGCTGAAGCAACTTTTAATCCAGCTGACCATAAAATCATAGTAAGTTCTGACCAAACTTTTACATCTTGATGAGTAAACATTACAATCTGATAGCCATTATCAGGCATGTTATCAGCTAAATTTTTGTAAATTTCAACCATGCTCTCATTAAAAGATTGGCCTGTCCCTTTTACAGCTAATACTCTTTTTGAATCTGTATACCATTCTGGGAATATATCTTTTAAAAAGTTTTGATCTAAAGACAAAAAGAACTCTGATAATTCATGATAATTAACAGCATCTGCATAAGGGGGATCTGTAAACCAAACATCTTGGTTTTTATTAATTTGTCTAGCATCAATTGGACAAACTTTACTTTTGTTTTTAAAATCATAATTGTTAATATTATAAAACCAACTATTACTTAAAAGAAATAAGCTTCTAGTTCCATAATTAAATAATGTATTTAAAGATTGGTTTGAAAAAGTATTTTTTACTATTTCACACCCCTTATAACTATCCCACATACTTAATTTAGAATTCCAGTCTAAACATTTGTTTCCACCAAGTAATTGAATTACTTTTTCTTTTTTTGTTTGAGAAAATTTATCAGAATACTTCATTAGCAAACCATTTGTTAATAACTGCCTAGGATTAAATAATTGATGCCAGTACTCCCAACCTTTTTCTCTCATAATTTGATCAGTGTTATAACCTTTTTCTATTCTGCCAGAAGGTATATATCCGTTTTTTTGCCATTCATTAAATCTTTCTGATAATAAATCAATAACTTTTTCTTCTTGTTTTAACTCATGTTGAGTTGGGGAAGAATAATATCTATTTCCATTCCCATCTATATATTTTATTGCATATAATCTCTCTTTGTAAACATCTTCATCTCCATATTGAAACTTATTTTTCCCCCAGGTGTTCAAACCAAAAATAGTACCATCTTTTGTTTTTTTATCATTTCTAATGCTTGTAATAGGGGTCTTAGTTTCACAATGAGGACAATAAATTTTATTATTGTCAATGGTAGATGATTTTTTAGATTTTTCTCTTTGATTTTTGTTAGCATTTTGAATAATATTTATAAAAAATCTTTCATTTATATTGTCTTCCCTTAATATAGCAACAGTTTTTGTGCCTTTTCCTATAATCCAAGATGGAGCTAATGGAACTGTATAACCACACTCTGGACATTCTACTTCATTGCAATAAAGATAAGAATCAGCACGATGTCCTTTTTCATTGTGCTCAATTCCCCATTCACTTATTTGTTTATTAGCTTCTTTATAGACTTTTTCTTGAAATTCTTTTAATTCATTAATTTGTTCATCAGAAGCACCAGCAACATTTAACGAAGCCCATGTTAAAAGTGCAGCAATTGGATTTAAATCAGACCCAAAAGCTTCAGCCCCCATTCTTGCTGCTTCAAATGGAATTGAACCCCCACCAGAAAAGCAGTCACCAACTTTAGGAATATGATTAAACTTTTTCTTCCCTAACTCTTGAATTAACTCTTGTAAATCTGTTGCATTAGTTTTTAAATGTTCATTAATAATTTCCCATTCTTTTTCATCAGTCAATTCGACTTCTTCAGGTCTTTTACAGTATCTTAATTTATCATCATAAGATAATCTATTAAAAGCTATTTTCTGTAGTTCTTCTTTCATCTCCTTCTTGTTCTCTCTTGACATACCTTTAGGATATTTAGGCTTTTTAGCAGTTGAACCCTCTCGAAAATATTGTTCTTTTTCTTCTTCAGTAGTAAGCTGCCATAATTTCTTTTTAGAAATATTTTTATACTTTCTTAACCACAAACCTTCTTCATCCATAGTCATAATTTTAAGGAATATTTCTCTATCTTTATTGTAATTATTTGAAACTGGTAATAAGGTCCCTAATAAAGCTGCCCTAACCATAACCAGTGGTTTTCGACCCCACCATTTACCTAACCCAGTAAGTGTTTGCCCTAGATTAGCTTTTCTTTCTTTATAACTTTCCTTAGATATTCTTGAAACTGGAAATTGAACTTCAATAAATGATTTATTATAATCTAACAAAATAATCCTCCTCTAAATTTCTTGAGATTTATCTAGTTTATCTTAAAATAATCGCTGTACAAAGCTGCCTGCTAATTTATTATCTACAGGGTTTTCTGTTAGTGCATATCTTAAAGCTATTCTCCAGCCACGGTTGTCACTGTAATGACCCGTTGAAGCATTAGTCATTGTAAAAAGCCACCATCTCTCTTCAGGTGATAAACCCAGCCAGTTTTTGATGGCTAAATCAATAACCCCTACTTCAGCATTTTCTATAGCCCAAAGCAGAAGCATTAATTCTTTACCATATAAACGCTCTAAAGGTACATAATAACTGTCAAAATCTCCTGCTGGAAGTCCTTCATCTTTTAAACGCCTATTAAATTCTTTTTTGATTACATTTTTAACTTTATTCCATTTGGTCTTACTTAAAATCACTTTTTTATCTTTATCATTTAAATCACTAACCTGCTCATCTTGATCCCAGTTAAATCTCTCATATACTGTTATTTTAGCATTTCCAGTTGGTATTTCTAAGAGGAAATGATGATTGGTTTCTTTTGGATTAAAACCAAATCCATAGGTTTTTACTTGGCTCAAAAGATCATCTCCTTAATATTGACTAAATCTATTTTTATACATTTCTAGGTTGAATTCATTTTTTTCAAGCCATCTTAAAAAATCTCTGCCGCTTTTGAATTTTATCCCTGTAATATTAGCAGTTAAATCATGGGGCTTTTCTCCAACAAAATTATCTTTAATATTTTTTAGTTGTTCTTCTAACATATTCATATCATCTATTTCTACTTTATCTATCATAAAAGTCAAAGAAAAATCAGCTTTACCTCTACCTGTGATAATAAATTGTGCCTGTTTAAAAGTCGCATTTGTTTCATTTAAAAATTCAAGCTCCTCATATGTCGCTTTTGTTCCTTTTGGAGTTTGAGCTTCTGTTAATTTGACAGGCTTATCGCTATCAACTGTAACTTCATTTTCTTTAACTTCATACTGCAGCACATCAGATACTATATCATGTTCTTCATTTACTGCAACTGCCTGAATGTATTTTGCATTTTCAGGTATAATAATTGGTTCCTGATAAACGCCTCCATTTTCTTTTGGAGAAGAACCATCCGTAGTATATCTGATTTCACAATTACTTGGTGTTGCCTGCAGTTTTAGTGCATCTTTCCCTTTAATTGTTAACTCTTTATACTGCAGATTTATATCATTCTCCCATTTTACAGGATCTCCAGTTTCATTAACACCTTCTGAATCAACTGCTAAAAAGTAGTAGACTAAATCAGTTGCTTCAAACGAGTTATAGTTTTCTACTTTTTTGGAAGCCGTAGTCGGCTCTTGACCTATCTCATAATAAACTTCATCTGCATTAACTGGAGTAATGCGCAGTGTAGAAATACCACTTTCACTTACAGTGCTCATTTTTGTAACATTAACATTAGTTTCTTTTTTTGGAGGAGTTTTATCAATATAATTACCGTCTTTAAACCAGATTTCTTTCTGCAGTGAATCTTCCTTTAGTTCCCCAAGAGCATCCGGTTTATGCCACAGCCACCTTGTTTCAGTAGCAGTTCTTTCAATTAATTCATTCCAAGTCATTCTATCTCTTGTGAAGATAATTTTATCAAATCGTTTCCGTAATTTCTTTGGTTCAATATCTGTAGTAAACTTCATTTCACTGATTAAAGTGTTTTTAATTTCTTTTTCAGCATTAAAGTTGTTTTGAGAAAACTTCATAATTAAATTAGTATTTTTTAATACATTATTTCTGGGATAATACAAAGTCGTAAAAGTCTCTCTTAAACTGGAATTCAACCTGTTGCCAGTTTTATCTTTTAAATCCATAGCCTGCTGCATTTCACTGTCTCTGTCGCTGACATTATCGGCCTGCATTCTAAAAATTATATTATTAATTGCTCTAACTTTTTTGGCGGTTTCTAAAAGCTTATTCATAACATTTTTTTGACCTGTTAAAAACATAACTCGATTTTTATATTCTACTTCTTCAAAAAACTGCTTTAATTCACTTTTTAGGCCATCACTGCCCTCACTAGGTTCAGAAATTATTAAAGAAACTTTTTCTTTAGAGAGTTCAATTTCTTCAATTGAAGGGAAGACCATTAAGTTTTGATAGCAATCTTTATCATTAGGTTCAAACTCCTCTTCGAGTAAGTCTTTAATATATAATTTAGCCTGACTGCGGCTTAGATTTTTTATTTCATCCTGCATTTCTGCAACTACATTTTTAGTCTGTCTAAAGAGCAGTTTGTTATGATGTTTATATAAATACCAGGCTTTTTCCTGCAGTTCTTCAATACCGCTTCTGATTTTTGTGATATCTCTATTTGGAGCAACAAGATAAGTAAAGATCTCACTCACTGATAGACCCACTATTGCCTCTGTAGCTTTTGATAAAGAAGACATTAAGATAAGTTTTGAAACATCCTGAACATCCTGAGAATCTGTAGATTTATCGATTCTCTCTGCAACAGAGTGGCCGTTATTGGCAATATCATGGCTTATGGCATTTGTAAACTCTGGTTTAATTGATTTAATTTCATTAGCCATTTCAGCATTATTTAAATCAATATCATAAGGATTAATTAGATATAGATTATCAGCTTTGTCTGACTCTCTAAAAATACCTTTAAGCATCTTCTTAGTCAACCTGATAACACCACGAGTTTTTTGGAAACCCTGGTTTTCCTTAAATCTTTCGACTAAATCTTTAAAAGAAGGGTGGAAGGGATATGTATCTCTAACTGCTGAAGCAATTTCACTAGGCGCCTCATCTGTATAACCCATTTCTACAGCTTCTTTGACGCTGTTTTTAAAGCCATTAGCTACTTTATTGATTTCAGATTCATCTGGTAATCCTTCAAACATTCTAGTTTTCAAAATATCATAAAGATCATTACTGTTGCTTGATACAGGTTCTAGATTTAAAGAAAAACGATTTATTTCTCCATCGAGTTCTTTAAACATACCCTGAATTATTTCTGATTCTTCCTCATATGTAGCTTCAAGATCAGATATAACTAAGCAGACATTAGATAATTCTTTTTTATTTATAGCATTTAATAAATTTGCGATTGCTGTTGTTTCAATATCTAAAAGTGTACCCTGACCATAAGTTCTAGTCTTAGCATTATTTAAATATGGCGGCAGCTCATCTAATAATATAAGAGTAGGTGTAGAACTTTCCAGCAGGTTAATCCAGGCAGTTTGACCCGGCGCCTGAAGTGGAGAATAATATTCACTAAACTGTTCTTTTTTTCCCAGCTGTTTGGCAATTTCTCCCCAGGTGCCATAATTCATATCAGATTCTCTACCTGTAACAGATATTGTTCTAATCTCACCTTCTACATCATTATATTTGCCTTCAAGAATTTCTTTTCTCAATTTAGGATATTTAGCTAATAATCCCAGAGCAATCATGTTGTGAGTTTTACCTCCACCCATGGCCTGGGTTAGTTTAATAATGCTGTTTCCTGATCTGTTTCTAAATTTATTCATTGCGGTATCAAAAACTGTTTCCATGTTGTCGGTGATAAATGTTTCTTTAAAAAATCTTTCAGGATCAATGTTACCATTTTTCAAGTCTGAAAGATCTAAGACCTCATCTTTCATTGTTCTATCGAAGACACTTTTTCTAACCTTAACTGAATTAGCAAGAGTTTTCATAATTTATCTGTTCCCCCTCTTAATAATATATAATATCAATTTCTTTTCTATTTTCAAAACAAATTTTAAATTTGAGCGCGATTTAATTGAAATAATTATACCTCAATTACCTCCCAGACATCTTTATTAATATCAAATAGATATTTTTCATATCTATCTTGATGAACTGCAAATGCTAATAAATGTGTCGGTCTACTAAAACCAACATAAGCTATTCGAGCAGACTTTTTAGTTCTTTTATTATCTGAATCTGTAATTTTCTCATTCTTGAATTGCTTATTCAACCTCTGAGATTCATAAGATTTTGCATTCTCACCACTTCCATCTTTTTGATAAAAAGATTCTAAATATAATGTAGCAGTGTGAGTTTCTCCTTTAACCGAATGGACTGAACCTAATTCAATTTTTTTATTATTAATCTTGCACAAATGACAATCAAAATTATTTTTTTCTTCAACTATAATTTTTTTAGGAACCCTATTAATAAATTCAATAGATTTATTTTTCTCAATTCCAAAAACACCAAGGAAACCGTCCAAATAATCTTTAATATCTTCACAAACCTCAGAATTTTTCCCTTTAATTATTTTAGTGCTCCAATCATACAATTTTAACTTCAATTTTTCATATTGCTCTTTATTATTCTTTTTTAAATACCAAAAGAGACTCCTTTTTGTGTAATATCTATCATTATCTATATTAATTACATTTTCTATCCTAAGTATTTTTAAAAGTAAATTTAATAAATTATTATAAATTTCTTTGTAATTATTCTTAGAATTGATTAGATAGCTCTCTAATGAAGTATATTCTGTTTTAGAAGTAGATTTATTTTTATTAAATTTAGGGCAATAATCTGGAAGAGTATTTTTATTATCTTCTTTCTTTTTAGTAATCCAAGATACTGCTTTTATTGGATATTTGTAATCAGCAGGAATTTTATCATCAAGTTTTAGTTCATTAATTATTTTAATGAATCTCTGAACTACCTGACATTGATAATTATCGTCATTATAAATTAATAAATGTGGTTTTATTTCAGTATTTTCTAATTTTATACTCTTAATATCTGTAGAATTTAATGCAAAGTTCTGTAAAACATCAGCTATGTTTTTTGAAAACCTATAACTTCCAGTTATTTTAAGAGTATTTTCTCTAGATTTCCAGATTTCTTCTAACTTAAAGTTAGTTCCCCCACTATATATTGCCTGATTTCTATCTCCAATTCTTTGATAAATAGATTTACTATTACCATTATTATAAAATATTTTTTCCAATATATTATGTTGATGAATATCCATATCCTGCATTTCATCAACAAAAACATAAGAAAACCTTTTTTGTATTAAGTTTTTGATTTGAGGATATTTAATTAAATATCTATTAGCCAAATAATAAGCATCATCATAACATAAAATTCCTTGATTGAGTAAAATATTTTTCATTTTTGATAGTTTTCTATATGTTTTTCCAGAAGTATTTTTTAATGCAAAATCATCAGTTTTACTATTAATTCCAGAAATCAACATATTATTTTCATCAAATCTTATGTTTTGCAAAAAATCTAAAGTATTTGCTCTTTTATTTAGCCAAAAATTATCTCTTAAAACATTATTATAATAATTTTCTACTCTTTCATTATAAAAATCATCATTAATTTTTGAAATTTTCTCTTTAGTAACCTGGTTAAAAAACGGTTTAGCCAGATATTGATTAACAAAACTTTGAATAGTTCCAATAAAATTGGGATAAGAAAATAATTTAGCACAATATTCTCCTATTTCATTTTTTATTTCATCAACTGCATTATTGGTATGAGAAATCACCAGTATCCCTGAACCATCTTCAAATGGCAATTTTCTTTCTAAAATCAATAATTTAGCCAATAATGCTGTTGTTTTACCACTTCCTGGAACAGCATGCAAATCTATTGTTTCAAGATTTCTTATAAAATCAATTCTCTCATTTTTATCATCCTTAAACGATTCATCCTCATTTAATAATATTGATTCAGCATATTTAATATCTTTATCAGTTATATTAGTCTCCGCAGGCATATTTTATCGCCTCAATTAAGTATGATATTGGATCATCCTGGTATGTCTCTTCTTCATTTAGATTAATTCCTTTTAAAACACTTTCATTTCTAAGTGACTCTTCTATTTGGTAAGCAATTTTTGTTTTATTAAAACTTAAATTAGAATCTAACAATCTAATTGCTAATTCCTCTTCATAATTTTCAGTATCAAAAATCTGAGGATGAACTTGCTTTGTTGATTTTATAAAAATTTTGTTCAAAAAATCAGATTTATAAAAACACCATTCCAAAGTCCATCCAGATGAAATGAATGGTTTTACAATTGTTTGTGGTTTTTCCAGACTACTTTTGCCAAGATATTTAATTTTATTTTTCTTTTTAGTGATTTCTTCTTTACATTTTCTTTGATAAAATTCTTCATCCTTTTTCTCTATATTATCTTTTGTATATGCTGTAACATCAACATCATTTACAACCGATACTTTAACATTCATGGCATCAGGATTATATTTTCGCAAAAATATTTTGTAATAATGATTAAAACCCACATTCCCAACATTGATAACAGAAACTTCATTTTCAGTCAAATCATATCCAATTTCCTTAGCTAAGGTGGGAATAAGTATTTCTTCGGACCAACCTTCTACTAAAATAACACCTTTAGCAAAAAACAAATTTGATTTTGTAACATCAAGAAATTTCTCTAAGAATATGTAATCTTTTTCATTTAGTTCAGTATAATCACTCCCCATAGGGAAAGCATTATCATTAGTACAAATTATTAAATTTTCAAGTTTTATTTTTGAAGCTAAATTTGGACTGTGAGTTGTTAGAATTAATTGGATATCATTATTATCCTGTAATTTTTCTATTACTTTCATCTGCACTTGAGGATGAAGATGTGCTTCTAATTCCTCAATTAACCCCAGTTTTAAACCAGGCCAACTATCTCTTTTTAAATGTAATAATTCAACAGCCATAAATAAACGATTTAAAGTTCCTAAACCAGGATTATCAACATCTGAGATCGTCAATTCTAAAGTTTCCAAAACACTTCTTAAATTTGCTTCAGAAGTTCTAAACTCACTTTCCTTATTTTTATCATAAAAACCTTGAATAAAATCATCAATTACTTCTTTAACTTGGTAACCTTCATTCTCTGATTCTTTAAAATAACTAGAAATATCTTCATTGAACTCTTTGAATTTCTTGTATAAATCATTTTCTTCTTCATCTTTAAATATATCATGGCCTTTTAGGATTTGGGATAAGCGAGAATATCTTTTAGGAATTAACTCACTTTCAGCATCTCTTAATGGTTTTAGATAAGTTGTTTTTAAATAATGCCTTGCTTCAGCATTTAAAGGATAACCTTCTTTATCACTCCCAGCTCTAATATCTGCTGGAAGAATTCTTTCCTCATTTTTACTCACATCATAATTAACTTTTAAAAAGGGGTCAGCTTCTTCTTTTTCGCCTTCCCAACTTAACCATTCTGTAAAATATTTTGCTTCTTCAGGTTGTAAATCTTTAAATTCTAATTCTATTCTAAATCTATCAGAATTATAAAAAAAATCATCTTCAGTTACCCTAATCCATTCATAACTATGAGTTTTTAATACCATCTTAATTGCATCAATTATTGCTGTTTTACCTGAATCATTTTCTCCAATAAGAACATTTAAATTTTTGTTAAAATCTAAATTAAGATCTGGAGATTCAATATCTAATTCTTTTGAACCAAATTTTCTGAAGTTCCAGAGTTTTAAATTTGATAAATACATTAATTATCATTCCTAATTTTAGTAATTGCTTACTTAATAATAATTCTCTAATCATATTATAATACCTTTTAATTATTTATCCCATTTCTTGATCCATTTCTTTCATCAATTCTCCCTGAATAGGGTTATTAGGTACAATAATGTTTTTGGCTAATCTTTTCTTTTCCTCTAAAAGACGGTGCAGCTTTTCTTCAACTGTTTCTCTATCTGCAGTCATAATCGGATAATAGACATTAACTTCCTTTTCTTGGCCGATTCTATAGACACGATCAGTGGCCTGCTGTTCTACAGCTGGGTTCCACCAGCGGGTATAATGAATAACATGATTTGCTCCGGTAATATTTAAGCCGGTTCCAGCCGCTCTTGGAGATAATATCATACAGCCAAAGCCTTCACTTTCATTAAACCTATCCACTGAAGCTAAACGCTGTTTTGAATCACCATTAATTATTGGAATCTCCTGCAGTCCAAATTTTTCCCGAATTACTCTCTGCAAGATAAGCTGCATAATTTTAAAAGTAGTAAAAATTAGAGCTTTTTCGTTATTTTTTTCTACTTCTCTTAATATATTAATAACAGATTTCAGCTTTGGACCCTCATTTAATAATTCTTCTGCGCTTTTTAGATTCCAATCCTTATCCAAAAGAGCTGGATGAGAAGATAACTGTAGTAAAGACTGCAGTGTCCCTAAATGAGTTCTACCCTTAGAATTTTTTTCTTTTTCTATTATTTCTTTATATCTTTCTTTTTGTCTCTGGCTCATTTCAATTGTTTTGGTAATATCTTTTTTCTCAGGCAGTTCATCTTTAAGCTCACCCTCTTTTGTCCTTCTCAAAAATACAGGTTGAATTTTTTCCTTCAGCATAGCTTCATATTTTTCATATTCTTCTGGAGTATTTGAATTCTCAATTGGTTTCACAAAATTATTTTTAAATTCTTTAAAACTGTCTAAAAGACCAGGTTGGGCAAAATCATAAATAGACCAGAGATCTGCAACAGTATTTTGAACAGGTGTGCCGGATAAACCCAACCTCAGCTTTGCCTTTTGAGCTTTAACAGCATGAGCTTTTAAAGTGCTTTGATTCCTAATAGCCTGAACTTCATCACAGACTAATATGGTCCAATCTATTTCTCCCAACAGAACCTGATCACTAACTAAAGTGCTGTAGGTAGTTAAAACTACATCAGACTGCTTAATAACTCTGCTATTTTTATTACGAGAACCACCTAAGTGGATATATACTTTGTTGATTTCTGGTGAAAATTTCTTTATTTCATGCTGCCAGTTTTCTAATAGAGATTTAGGGGCAGCTATTAAGGAGGGAGACAATTTATTGTCTGCTTTTAAGCTGGCCATCAAAGCAATAACCTGTATTGTTTTTCCTAAACCCATGTCATCAGCTAATAAACCACCTAATTTTGAATCTTTTAATTTATGCAACCAAACATATCCTCTTTTTTGGTAGGGTCTTAATTCACCCTTAAATAAGCTTGGTGATTGATAAATAACACCATCTTCCTGCAGCTTACTTCTAAAATCTATCATCTGCTCATTATATTCAAGCAGATCAATATTTTCATAAATGTCAAAAATATAATTAAGATTTTCTTTATTTACTTTACCATTGGTCTTGATTTTATCTACTTCTTTTGCTCCTTCTATAAAATCTTCACTTTCTTTAGGAATTTTAACCCAGTTATCATTATAAAGCACATAGTCTTCACCCTTTTCTCTAGCTTCTTTTACCAGCCTTTCAAATTCACTGAGCTCAATTTGTTCCTCATCAGCTTCATCACTTTCATTTTTAATATTAACTCCAACATCGATATCAAACCAGTCAATCTGATCAGTTTTGGAAGAACTAACATATGGCTGAGCTTTGTAAACTCTTTCTTTAAGTCCTTTTACTCTTTCACTAAACTTTTCTAAATCTATGTTATCTGGTAGATACTTCATAGGATTTTCAATAAAGTCAGGCACCTGGGATCCTGTTAATTCTCTATTTGCTGATGCCTGTTTATAACTTTCTTTACTTTCAGGCCCAATAAAGACTCTTTGGTTTTTGCCGCCAGTTTTATTAACTGTATAATTATCATTATTATTTATTGCTTTTTCAGCATCTTGATTTAACTGATCATCCAAATCATTAAATTTAGGGTTGAGTTTTAAATAATCAATAGATTCTAATTCAATATCTATATCTAAATCTTCAGGAAAGAAATATTCTTCTCCCTCTAAATATGGGTTGAATTTAATATTTAATTTTTTTGCTTTAGATTTAACCTTAGCAAAATATTCAAATTGCTCTTCTCTTTCCTCTGGAGGATTATCTATTAAATCAAGGACTTCAGTTAGTTTTTTATTTAAAACATAAGCCTGATTATCATTTAAAGGAAAAAATGGGCCAGCTCTTTGATAAAACTTACTTATATACCCTTCCTGCTCAGCTTTGATTATATATTTTAATTTGAAATTACTGCTGCCGATAACACCACTGTTATCTATAGTAATTTCTAAGTCTTCATCAGGTTTAAGTCCGAGCAGTTCATTTAATTTTCTGTTACCTTCTCCCAAACTCTCTTCATCTTCGGCAGAATTTTGATACTGATATATTGTATCAATATGCAGAAAATAACTTCCATCACCTTTTTCTATTAATTCCTCACTGTGCCAGGTACCTTCAAGAATCTGCAGAGAAAGATAAAAATCTTTATTGATTAAATTTCTTAAATCAAAATATTTGCCATAAGTAATTGGAAAACTTAGCTTCTCTCTTTGCCCATTATCAATTTTGTTAATTTCAAACTCAATTCCATTTTCTAAAAGAGTCCGCTTTATTTCTATCTCAGGCTCTGATTTATTTGTTTTGAAGTTATTTTTAAAGAAGTTGAACATATTTATCTCCTTCCAGCTCTAAGTTCTTTAATCATTTTATCTGCTTTATGCTGCCAGCTGCTCATATGATTAACTTTATATACATTTTTATTTCCCATATTTCTTGCTTCATAGGTATATTTTAATGAATTATTATTTACAGCATTGTGTTTATTCATATATTGTGCCAAATTTTGTTCAAAGAAATCTTTTTTATAAAAATAAACTGCATTACCTAAATCACCAAATTCAACAACCACAAAATTATCAAAAGTTAAAAATAACTGCAGATATTTTTTAACATAATCTACCTTTTCCATAATATCAACCTGTTTTTCCCAATAAGAAAATCTTTTCTGAGCTTCTTCTTGGTCAGTAGTTATGCTGTCAAAAAACTCTTTTAGTTTTTTATAGTTAAACCAAGCTGCAGCCTTTTCTTTAGCCTTTTTATCAATCTCATTCCAAGCAGTGCTGTAATCTTCTCTTGGATCACCCAAACGATCTTTAATTATATACATCAGCTCTTCTTCATATTCCTTATCTTTAAAAACAAATAGATAATTTTCAACCACTGCTTTTAGATTTTTGATTTCTAATTCTTTAAAAACTTTGATTAAATTGTTCTTATCTTCTCTAAGAAAGACCGGCTTAGTACCTTTACTAAGTAAATCTGCTGCTAATCTTTTAGAAATTTTATTCTCAAATATTAAATCTAGCTTGTCTAAAAAATAAAATAAAGTAATTTTATTGTTTTCAATATACTTTCTCATATTAATTAGAGGTGAAGAATCTTTAAATATAGTATCTAAAACTTTTTCCTGATCATTTAATTTAGAAAATGAAGCTAATAAATTACCAAGCAAACTGCTTAAATCTTTATTTGTATAATCCTCAGCAAAATTATTCCACAAAATCTTAATTATAAATTTATCTTTTTTATGTAATATGATATTATTTATTTTTTTATACAACTCATGAGGAATATTGCTATATTTAATTGCTAAGGCAATTATTTCTTCAGTTTTTAATGAATCTGCTAAATATATTATTTTATCTAGACTAAATTCTCTTATTTTCTTTAATAACTCCTCTAAGTCTACTTCTTTTGCTTTTTGAGATTTAATTTTATAAATGTCTGCTTTGGTGGGGAATGTTTTTTTGATTTTATTTTTCACTGCAATTAATTTAGATGGCTGAAAAGAAAAGCTATTAAATTTCATACGATCATTCTCCCAATGTATTTTTAATATCATTTATCATTTCAGTATCTTTAAGTCTAAATTTAAATTCTACCCTGCGAGATTTTTCTCTATTAATTTCTCCATTTTTATTTTTAATTGGCTGACTATATGAACGACCATTAGCAGTTAGATAATCTCTTAATCTATTCTTATATTTAAAATCAGTAAAACTTTCATCATAAATTTGAGTAACAACTTCAAACGCTCTATTTTGTGATAATTCTAAATTATACATATAGCTGCCCACATCGTCAGTGTGACCCTCAATAATAATCTGAGCTACATATTCTTTAAAATCAGGACCCAATAATATTTCAACATATTGAGGAATAAAGCTTTCTAAAAATTTAATACCCTCGTCTGTTATCTCAGTGCTGTCTGTATTAAAAAACACTCCGCCCGGCAGGCGAATAGCTCCTGTTTGAGAATCAATCTCTAAACTTAAATCTGTATCAGCAAATTTCTGCTGTAAAGCAATAATTATTTCTTCTCTAACTCCTAACAATTTATCTATCTCTTTTGTTTTTGTTTCTATTTCATTTTTTTGCTTTTCAATTTTCTCTTCTTGTGCAGTAGCCTTAATTTCAGCTTCTACTGCTGCCTGTTCTGCACTTCTTGCATCTAACATAATTACAGATAACAGCAGAATAAACATTAATAAAAGAGCAGCCATAATATCAGCATAAGAAATCCAAAAATTGGCCTTTTCTTCTTGACTATCAATCTTACTTTCACGAAAAAAATTAAACACTAATTATCCCCCCTCAGCCGAGAGAAAAAACTAGATTTATCTTCGTTCTCTTCCATTTTATCTCTTATATAATTTAATTGATCAATAATTTCTTTTTGTTTTTCTCTTTCTTCTTTTAATTCAGCACTAATTGGTGTAATATTATTTTCAACTTCTTTTTTAACATCATTTTTTAAATTTTTATTATTTTCTTCTAAAATTGTTTCAATTTTTTTATTTTCTTCCTGGACAGCCTTAGATATATCTGTCAGTTTATCACCTAAAAGCGATTCTTGTTTATCTAAAACATCCAATATTTCCTTTCGATCAATTTTAAATTCATCTAAAAGATTTTTTAATTGATTAAATGAGTTTGGAATATCTTCTAAAGAATTATTAACCTCAGTAATTGTAACTGCTAATCTATCGGATATTTCACTTAAATTTTCATCAAAGCTGGTAAAGGTTCTTTCAAGACTTTCATGAGTACTATCTGCAAATTGTTCAATCGCTCCATTAAAGTTATTATTAAGTTCTGTAAAACTGGACTGCACATTATCCCAGTATTTCTCTATATTATCTAACTGTATTTCCATTTCGTCAATATGTGAATTTTTCTTCTGATCAAATTTCTCCTGCTGCTCAATTAAGATTTCTAATTTATCATTAGTTTTTTCTTCTAAGCCGCTAAGTTTCTCCCCCAGTGTATTTAACTGTTTTATATTATGATTTAAATTAGCATTTAAATCATCAAACTGCTTCACATACTGCTGAACATTATTTAATAACTTCTCGGTATAATCAAGCATATCATTTTGCTTAACTGCTCCCTGCTCTAAAGTAGAGATCAAACTTTCCATTTCTTTTTTACTTTCTTTCTGCCAGCGGATCATATCTTCTAAAGTAACTCTTAAGGCAGTAAATTGATTATCAAAACTCTCATTAAATGTTTTCATAAATTTATCAACCATTTTATCTATACTTTCACTCTGTTTATCAATTGATAAATCAGCTAAATTATCCATAATATTATGCATTTCTTCAATTTGAGGTGCAATACTTTCAGAAACAATTTTTTCTACACCTTCAATCATATCCTTTTGGTTTTCTTTAGAAGCTTCAACAAAATTATTTAGATTATTATCAATACTGTTCATAGAAGGTTTTAAACTTTGATCAACTGCTTCTTTAACTCCGTTAACTAATTCTGGAATAAGAGTATCAGTATAAAATTCTTGAGTAGCCCTCAGCTGTTTTTCCTGGTTTTCTACAATATTATCTATGAGATTACTCTCAATTCTAATTGGCAAATATTTTCTCAATGTATTGTTTAATCTATTAATTTCTTTTTCAGTAATATTATTATATTTTTTATTCCAATAGTTATAAATTATAGAACAAAAAATTGCAACTAAGGAAGAAATAAATGAAATCTGCATTGAACTTATTAATGGTGGAATGCTATTTCTAATATTCTCAGCATTTGCAATATTTAAATTCCATAAACCAATAATTAAACCAAAAAAAGTACCCAAAATACCTATTGCAGTTAATGTACTTGGTATATTATCAGACACTTTTTTATTAAGAAAATTTGAAAATATACTATTTTGATTTATGTAATGTTCTGGATCAATAATGTTCTTATTATTGTTATTTTTAATCATAATAATATAATCTTCTAATATATCGTTTATGATAAAATTATTTTTTCCAATTAAGGACTCAATTTCTAAAATATTATTTAAAGAATTATTATCTAATTTCTTATCCAGCGTAGTTCTTAATTTAAAAATATTATTTTTTAAGTTTTTAGTTGGAAGTATATTTTTATACCACTGATAAATTGTAAATCCAATTGTAAATAAAACAAAAATAATAACTATTAGCCAATTAATAGATAATCCAATTGTTATTGATATTTCATTAATTAGTTGATTTAAATTAATTATAACCACCTCATTCTAAATATTATGTCGATTAAAGTCGTAATTTGTCACATATATTTTTTATAATAACTTTTATTTCCTAATATTAAATATTCGTTAAATATTGGTGTTTTCCTGCTTTGAAGGTGTTTTTCTTTAGCCTAACATAAAAGTATGACAGCCTTATGTCGCGAACTGGTGTATAAATGCAAAAAACCCTCCTCAAACGAGAAGGGATAATTATAAATTATTCAAAATTAATTCAAATGCTTTTTCTTCAAGTTTTTCACTTATCCAAATACCATTGTTTCTCATATTATTAATAGCCTTTTTAAGACCAATATTCTCTCCATTATTTATTGCAGAAATAATTTAACAGCCATTGCCATTTTTGCTTCTCTTTCAAAAACTTCTGAACTTTCTTGAAGCAAATCAGGTAATGTGTCAGGATACTCTATTTCAATTTTTTTGTTCATATTAATTACCCCATCAATACTTTTGATTTCTTATATTTATACTATAGCATTATAGTTTAAATGCAACAAGAAATTCTTAGCATTATTATTGATTTTAAATTAGTAGATCAAACATAATATTAAAATTATTGAGCTAAATCTATCCTGTAATCCATCAGCTTTTTTTCTATAATAATCAGAAAGATTCTCTTCAATAAAATCAACTAAATCCTCCTGTCTGGCCTGCCCAAAAGCCATTCTGTAGACTGCCAGTGATTTTTTCAGCTGATCTAAGTGGCTGCTTGCCCTGCTCATCGGATAACAGGAGATATGTCTTTCTATAGCATAATTTTCTTCCTCTTCATTTTCAAAAATTCAGAATGGTTCTAGATCATTCATCTCTTCTTTTCTGTCTTCAGCTGCCTAACTTCCATAGATGTCAGTACTTCGATAATAGGGGAAGAAGGGGGCATCCAGATTATAATCCCCAACCCCTTTGATATTTTCGCTGTGTAGCTTTGTTATAGGATGAAATTTTAATATACACTTCCAGTATACATTATCAATTTATCCTGGTCATAGACCGCCTCCTCTAGTATTCCTTCAAAGTATTGAAAAACATTTTCATGAGCTGCTATTACATCAGCTGTGGTTAATGGTCTATCAAACCATCTACATATTTGTAGCGAAAATGGGAGAGAGCAAAAGCTATCAGATAGAGAGTTTATCCTGTTAATTCATCTGCTTTGTAGACCCATTTTCACCCATATCAGCCTGCATCTGCTGTCCCATTGCTGGATCTTCAACTGCCTCATAATCTCTAGTGTGCCTTGATCTGGGAATATCATGTTCTTTTCTTAAATATCTGATGTAGTTTCTGAGAGTACCTTCAGTAAATCCAGGATAACCCTGAGCTAGTTCTTCAATTCGATCATATATTACAGATGAGAGAATGTTAGGATGTTTTTTAAGCAAATCTAAGATTTCATCGTGATATTTATCTGCCTTTTTAGCTCTGGTATTCATTGATTCAAGTATTTCGTCAATTTCTTCCAGTGATAAATCATAGTACTTATTGAGTGTTGGCCGACTAATTTTAAGCTTTCTTGCAATATGGGATTTGCTGAACCCCATTTCTTTTAATTGCTGGAGTTGTATATACATTTTATATCCATTTACTTTACTCAATATTTCTGCCTCCTTTTAGGATTATTTAAAGAATATTATATCCTAAAAGAGCAGATTATGATACTGGATTAATTTAGTATATTTACCATCATAAAGTTTATTTTTTTACATTATCTAGCAATATCAGTAAAATCTTATTTATTGTCTACATCAATTTTACTGCTATACTTATATTTGTCCAAATCATCATTTTTTTTAGGCTTTCTAAAAACAAACAAATGCTCATGTTTAATTAAATAAAAATTATAATTTTTGATTTTGTTTTGCCAATAAGAACTTCTTTTACAGTTGTGCTGTAATTTAATTATTTCTTCTTTTAAAATAAATCCTTTCTTCAAAAATATATTCAATAAATAATAAGATAAAGGCACGTAGTGACTGTGTTTTCTGGTATCACCAATTAAAATTGCACAATAGCAATTATTTTTTAAAACTCTATATAACTCAGCTGCAGCCTTAGAAATTTCTTTTAAAAATATTTCTAGTCTATTTATTGTAGATAAATCATTTTTAATTTTACCTTGAGAATAGTTAATTATATTAAAATAGGGTGGATGAGTTATTATTAAATCAATACTCCTGGATTTAATAACAGTTAAATCTCTAACATCACCTAGTATTATTTTAGGCTGATATTTGTAATCATCTTCAAATTTTAATTTATTTTCAGTTATTTTAACAGCTTCGGGATTGATATCAATACCAATACTGCGCCTATTTAAAAGTTTAGATTCAATTAAAGTAGTGCCACCGCCCATCATAGGATCTAGTATAAGATCTCCTTTTTTAGAATAATTCAAAATAATATTTCTAGGAACTTGAGGTGCAAAATTACCTCTATATTCAGAACTATGTGTTTTCCAACTTCCTCTTTTAGGAAATGACCAGACAGTTGTATTCTCTCTTTTGAAATTAGTATTAGTCATATTATCGCCCCTCTTAATATTTTTTACTATTATACCATTATTTGTAAAAAATAGCAAAAGAAAAAGACACATTAAATTATGTGCCTTTAAAATAATTTTAATTTCCTACTAAATTCTTTATGTCTTTTTATTGTGAGATCAAGATACTCTTTTTCTAGATCAATACCAATATATTTTCTACCTAAATCTGCTGCAGCCATTCCAGTTGTTCCACTACCGTTAAATGGATCTAATATAACCATATCTCTTTCTGTTGAAGCTTGAACAATTCTTTTTAATAAATTTATTGGTTTTTGAGTAGGATGTTTACCATGCTTTTTTTCTTTTTTTCTCAATGAACCAATCATCCAGACATCTTTCATCTGCTTATTATTATTCATTGATTTCATTAAATCATAATTGAAATAATGATTGCTATCTTCAGATCTTTTAGCCCAAATAATTGTTTCGTTAGAATGAGTAAAAGTTCTACATCCTAAATTAGGTGGTGGATTTTTCTTAAACCAGACCACATTATTTAAAATTTTGAAATCCATTTGTTGTAAAGCCATTCCTAAAGAATAAATATTATGATAAGTTCCTGAAATCCAGATAGTTCCATCTTCAGTTAAAATTCTTCGTGCTTCTTTGATCCAAAGAGTGTTGAATTCATGAATTTCATTGATATTATCTTTTTTATCCCACTCTCCTTTATTTACTGATACCATTTTACCTGATTTACAGGTTATGCCATCATTAGAAAGAAAATAGGGTGGATCAGCAAAAATCATATCAATAGATTTTTCTTTTAAATTCTTCATTAACTCTATGCTATCACCTTTAAGCAAGGTGAAATTATTTTTATTATAATATATATTTTCTTTATCAATTGATTTTAATATTTCTTTCATAATAATCCTACTTTCATTATAAGTGAATTTTTATAATTATTATTTTGAGATACAATTATTGTAATAGCTTATAAAGGAGTTGAAAATATGAAATTAGAAAATGCAATACAAGTTTTAGAACCAATAACAAATAAACCATTTAAAGATTTTTTAACTGATGAACAAATGAAAGGTATAAGAATTAATAAAGGTTTAACAGGACAGTTATTGGAATTACAATTAGGTTTAGAAAATTCTTCGCGCAATCTTGATTTTGAAGATGGTGAATTAAAATCAAATAAAGTAGATATTGATGGTAAACCACTTGAAACTATGTACATAAAACAAATATCAAGTATGATTGATGATTTGCTTTCCGAAAAAAATTTTTTTGAGACTAAGCTATATAAAAAAATAAATAATATACTTCATGTTCCCGTGTATAAAGGTTCAAGAAAAAATAAAGTAAATAGAAAAGAATGGAGACTACTTCCATATATACATATAAAACTATCAGAACATCCTCAACTTAAAAAACAACTCGAAGAAGATTATTATAATATTTGTAAATTAATGAAAAAACAATTAGATAAAAGTCAAAACTCATATCTCCACACTTGTAATGGTAAGTATATTCAAATTAGAACAAAAGATAGTAAACCATATAATGCTATTTATTCAAATGTCTATAATAGGATTGTATCTGATAAAAACAGGGCTTTTTATTTCAAAAAAGAATTTATCAAAAAAATTCAAGAGTTTTCTTCTAGTTATCCTATTCAGTTATAATTCTTAATAACTAGTTCAGTAATTTCTCCTCTTTTAGCAGCATTAGAATTAATTGATCTCTTGGCTGATACTTCTGAAATATCAAATTCAGAATATAATTCTTCAAAAAAATCATCTTTGGAGTCTGTATTTTTGGGATTAGAATTGCTAAGCATTAAAAAGGCCTCTTCACTAATTTTTTCTGCCCAATCAGCTAATCTCTTTTGACTTTCTTCATTGAAGTCTGCTCTAGCATATTTAGTAAAGCTTTTAGTTCCTGGTAACGGTCTATATGGGGGATCAATATAAATAAATGTCTGATCCTCTATATATTTTTCTGTTTTTTCAAAATCACCAGAAGTTAAAATAACGTTTTCTAATGCTTTACTAACTGCTATTAAGTTTTCTTCATTACAAATAGTCGGGTTTTTATAACGTCCAATTGGAACATTAAATTCTCCACTCTGATTTTGTCTATAAAGACCATTAAAACAAGTTCTATTTAAGAATATAAATTTAGCTGCATGCTCGATATGAGCTTTAGTAAATTGATTAAAATTAAGTTCTTTTTTTTCATCATTAAAATTATCTCTTCTTGCATAATAAATTTCTTTTCTATTTTCAGTCTCTAAAGGTAAGTATTCTTCTTCCATTTCCTTTAACCGTTCAATAACTGCATCTACTTCATTTTTTACAGATTTATAGGTATTTATCAATTCATGATTTGCATCGTTTAATACTATCTTTTCAAAATTATAGTGTTTTGTTAATTCAAAAAATACTGCACCTCCACCTACAAAAGGCTCAATATATGTTTTAATCTCATTATTTTTTAAAGTCAATGGATACTCTAATTCAAACTGCCCAAGTAGTTGTCTTTTACCTCCAGCCCACTTTAAAAATGGTTTTGCTTCAATTTCAGTAGCTAACATAAATAATTCCTCCCATTCAAAACTTCCTTATTTATTCTAACATATTTTATACTTTCTGTCTGTTATTTTATCATATTTTCACTATAAGTGAAAGATAATTCTTCAAATTTATATTATAATATCATTGTAGGTGATAATATTGGAAAAAAGAAATGAAATTTACAACCAGATTGGTCAAAAAATAAAAAAGTATAGAAAAGAAAAAAAGCTAACTCAAGTAGAGTTAGCTGAAAAACTAGATATAAGTATTAGTTATCTTTCAAAAATTGAAGCCAAAAACTGTAGAAAAAGCTTCTCTTTAGATCTTTTAGTTAACATTGCAGAAACTTTAGAAATAGATATAAAAGATTTTTTTGATTAACTATCTTAATACCTCTTCTAAAGCTCCTTCTGCAATCAATTTTGTTGTAAACAGATAATCAATTTTATCAAAAGTTTCTCGTAATGGTCGTTTTGCTGTTTTCCAACCTTTACCATCAGTGATCCAAATAAAAGCTTCTACGTTATTCTTAGGTTTTAAGAGATTATTTAAAGAAATATATTCTCCAGCTACTGACTTCAATTTTGAACCACCAGAAGTATAAAAATTAGTTTCAATTAAAACAACTTTATTTCCTTTTTTTATTGCAAAATCATATCTTCTAGAACTTTTATCAACTGGTGTTTCTATATTCCACTTTCTTAAAATTTTCTTTTTGCTGGCCTGCTCAAGATATTCTAATCCTAATTTATTACATTCTTTTTCTATTTACCATTTTGTGATTTTCTCCATTAAAAAACCACTTCTGTTTTTCCTGCCATTAGTACCAATTCCAACTTCTAAGCCTATCATATAATCTACAATATTTTTAATCTGCTTATTTTTTAATAATTTTAAAAGTCCAATACCATCACAAAATTCTATTATATCTTCGATCTCTTTTTCTGTATAGCTACTCTTTTTTCTAAAACTATATTTTTTATATTTCCAGTCATCTCCACGATAATCAACCAAAACTTCTACACTTTTCTTTCTAATTGCAACAAGTATTGGGATTACATTTACTACTGATGGATGTTTTTTTATTAATTCTTTAAATTCTGTTTTAATATCTTCTTTCCCAATTAAATAATTTAACAAATTTAATTCCATTTCGATATTTTTAACTTTATGAAATATCTTTGACCAATCAATAAAATAGTCAAAAGTTCGATTTGAATGCCGTAGATTTTTAATTATGTAATTAAATATTTGATCTTCATTAGCTCCTAACTCAGAATAGCAATTTAAATAGTTCAATTTATTTCCTCCCTCACTAAATTTTAATAACTTATAGAAATAAAAAATACTCATTGGAATACATAAAAAATAATTGTTATTTACTAATATTAATATTCTTTGAAAACAACTTAAAACCTTCTTTTAAGGTAATTTTATATATTATAAATCAGGCCGCTGACACGATTATGTAGCAAACTAATGTATTTCGAAAAACTCCTCCTCAAAATAAGAAGGAGTCTTAATAATTAGTATTTTATATTTCTATTAATTTCTTCTCTTTTCTTCTTGGCTGCCTCTCTCATATTTCTAAAATAAATACCTGCTCCACCGATTTCAGCCGTCATCTGCCCATCAATAATATAATCAATTTTATCTTTTATTTCTTTTATTGAATTATTAAGTTCCTCAGGTTTTAGATTATAGAGCTCATTCTTAATACTTTTTATATCAGACTTTAATTCCTCAACAGGCGGCTTAACTAAAAATTTCTTCCCATTTAATAATTTAACTACTGTCATTTCAAACTCAATTAATTTCATTTCAATTTCAAAAGTATCCAGTTCCTTATATTTCTTTTCCAATTCAGCAATATCTTTCTGCAGTTCTAATAACATTTAATCATCTCCCAATATTATTTTTTAATATTAGAGAGATGGACCCGGCTGAAAGTTATCCTAGATGCTCAGTCTTAATTTCTTCAATCTCTTCCTGCAGCATTTGATCAATTTTTGTGCTGTAATTATCTCTTTTCTGTTTAACTATATTTTCAAGATTTTGGTGCCACTCTTCTTCTGCATGAGGACATTTAAAACGATCAAATCTTGTTTTCTTTTTGGCCATTGCTGAGCCAAAATCTTTATAGTCTAAAACATTTCTTTTTACCTCACATTTGCTGTCACAGACATTACAGTACATTTCTTCTTTTTCACCTGGAGCTTTATTAAAAACTGTCAGGCCAGTAGTATAAGTCATAGTAAAAACCTCCTTTTTTAGACATTAAAAAAACTCTTCTCAATAAGAGAAGAGCTTATAAATAATCATCAGCTTCTTTCTTATCTTTCAGCACAACTGCTGCGGAAATTAGCACCTTCCCTGACGGGGGTTGCTGGGTTTCACCGGGTCCGTTCCCTCCACCACTCTTAATAAGAGTAGAATTATTAAATTGTGATTATATATTAACATAGAATTTGATTTATAGCAAAATATTTTTAACCAGCTTTATTATCAATTATTTTATTAAATTCAATTTTTATTATACTTTCTTGATTAGGATTTAAATTGATATTAGCATCTAAAACCTTAGCTAATTTAAGGAGTGTACTTAATTTAGGCAGAACTTCTTCTGACTCCAGCCTGGCAATCGCCGACTGCTTTAATCCAGATTTTTTAGCCAGATCTGTTTGAGTCATGTTTTGATCAAGTCTTAATCTTATTAAATCAGCTGAAATTTTAGATATTAAAATATGACGCTCATACTCTTCTTCTGACATAGACGACTTTACTATTTGATCAAATTCATCCAAATTGTTCATTGTATTAACCCCCTAATCAACTTTCACTCACTTCAATTGATTATAACATTGATGTTATAATTAATAAAGAATGATTTTATATAATGATAATATTTTAATTGTAAATTATGGCAGAATTTATTTATTATTCACCCATCATAATAAACCAGCTGCTTTTTCAGCTTCCTGATTCCACCTCGTGGATTCTCTACATCTCCATCATAGCGGGGAATAATATGCTGATGCAGGTGCATAACAGTCTGACCTCCCGCATGGTTGACATTAAAGCCAATATTATAGCCGTCTGGAGCATATTCTGCTTCCAATATTTTTTTACACTCTTTTGTCAGTTCAAAGATAGCCATTACTTCCTCTTCAGTCGCCTCAAAATAACTGGCAAAGTGCCGTTTTGGAATCACCAGCATGTGACCTTCATTGACAGGGGATTTATCGTATATCGCAAAAGCCAGTTCATTTTCTATAATATAATCTTTTTCTGGATACTCACAAAATACACAGCTCATTTATTCAGCCTACTTTCTATTAATCAAAGCTTTTAGATTCATATAGAAGCTTAAGTAATTCCTGATTGAAAGATTATTAAATACTTTTATTTTTGAAGATCTTAACTTGACAATTTAATTTTAAAAAATTATGATTAACTTACAATAAAAGATTTTTAGAGAGGATTATTGAGGGTAGAACAGGCATCTACCGCACCTGAATTCAGGTATAAAGAGATGTGGGTACGCCGTCCCAACAATAATTCCCTAGTATATTATTATCGACTACTATTGTTTCTCCTCTGTAGTTTTTAAGCCGTTCTGTATTCATAATTCTTCCATTTTTTTGCCAGTTTTCTCATTTCTAAAACTGGAATATTTAATACTTCTGCAGCCTTATTAATGGTTATTTCCTCTTTAATAACTAATTTTCTAACCAGAGCGAATAGCTTTTCATTTTTTCTTATATAATCTCTCGGTTCTGGTTCTTTTTTATCATATCCAGCTTCTTTGAGTTTTTTGAATAGAGCACCTAATATTTTAGCATCTATATAGCCATATTTATTTAAAGTCATGATCAGAGATTTTACACTAACACCAAATTCTTTCTTCTTCTCAATAATCAGATCCAGGTCAATATAACCATCAAAATAATAATTATAATTTTTTAGAACTTTAGCAGGTACTAAAAATGCCATCGCGAAATGATCTGCTGCTTTTTCTCTTATATCTTTTATCCGAGTGTTAGCATATTTAAAGTCACTAATATCTTTACTGTATTGATCACGATGAAGTATTAAGTGACCTAATTCATGGACTGCAGAAAAGATTTTTCTTTCTTCGGGAATATCTCTGCTGTCATTGATAAAAATATAGGCTCCTTTATCTTCAGAGTAAGCAGAAACAGCATCTAAATTAGCATCTTTAATTTCCTGAGCAATTACATTAATATTATTTTCTTCAAAAAGAGTAAAGACATTGAAATTTAATGCATCATCTACCCCCATATATCTTCTCTGTTTTTCTGCAATTTTTTCTATAGCAGCTTTCTCCTTTTTATTTAATTTATTACCTTCAATTTTTATTTTATATTCTTCTGGTAAATAATCTTTTACAGGGTCATCACTTAGTTCTATAATTTCATGATACAATTTAAATTTCTCTGCAATTTTATTTTTTAATTTGTCATCAAAATTATTTTCTGGATCATCAGCTCTAAACATGAAAGATACTTTTTCTCTTCTTGATTTTTCGCTTAGAAAAAAATCAATCTCTTTATCAAAATATCTGGCTAATTTATATAATTTGCCGCTATCCATTACTCTTTCTCCATCTAAATACTTTGCAAAAGTCTGCCTAGTAACACCTATGATTTCTCCCATTTCAGTCTGGTTAAGGTTAAATTCATCCTGCAGCTCTTTTAAATTATTAGCTATTACTTCTGCCACTTTCATAATGGCACCTCCTTATAATGTTAAATATATATAACTTATATATTATTCATAAATTAATTTTTGTTATATTATATTAACATCATAACACTAATACCAGCTAATTAAAAGTCATTTTACAACATCTACCGACCAATAATCACCAACCAGCTGCTTCTCAAAAAGATTAACAATTAAATAATTTTGTATTTTTTTAATTCTGCTTCTAAAAAATCAACATTCTCAGTTATATAGTCTCTGAACAAATTAAACAATCTGTCATCAACATGTCCATAGTACATAAAAATAAAAAAATTAATCAGATCTACATTTTCAATCTGGTCAAGTTTAGACCAGGTCTCTTCAGTCAGTGCTTTTCCGGCTTCAGTAATAAAGGATATCAAAAGCTTATAATGCTCATCTAAAGTTTCAACGCCTGCATTTTTCAGTTTTTTTTCAACTTCTTCAATTTTCATTTTCAACTTATTCTGGGTCTCTTCACTAATGAAATTATTAAACTCTTTATTAAAATTAGTCTCTTCTTCACTCTCCACCTCTAACTCTTCTTTATCTAATTCTTCAAATTGCTCAAATATTTCTTTTGTTTCTTCGGCCTTTTCACGATGAAATTCTATCAATTCGCTTTTTTCTTCAGGAAAATATTTTTCTAATATCTCAAATAATTCAGCTTCTTTAAAACCCACTTTTGTTTTTCTACCTGAAATGTGAAGATCTAAAACAATGAATAAATCTTTAAAAAGGGATCTTTATTAGACTTTTTCTCAAATTCCTCAAATCTGTCAAAATAGTCTCTGTACTCATCAAAAACAAATATCCAGATATCATTTAACACTTCAATAAAGTCTTTCATTTCATAGCAGGGACCATCCTCATCAATACAGGCCATTTTAACTAATGATTCCAGGTCTTTACTTTCATTAAGCCAGAGTATAAATAAATCTATAGCACCTTTGCTGTGTACTGTATATTCGCGGGCCTTTAAATAGTCTTTAAGCCATTCTGAAACAGTTTCTTGACCCAGTTTTTTGAAAAAATAATGCATCATTTCATTCTGATCACCACGATAGAAATGATAGAAATTTTTAATAACATCATGATCCGCAAATCTGCTTTTGAGTTTAGTAAATAATTTTTCCTTAGCTGCTAAAACTGGCCACTCAAATTTTTGCTCAAATATTTCTTCTAACCAGTTAACTGCCTCAGTTACTTCTTCACTATCAAAATCTCCCATGACAATTGTCTTATCAGGAAAACAATTTTCAATTAAAATTGAAATAGCCAGAATTAGTTTGTGGTAGTCTTCCCCCTGAGTTTTGCGTTTATAGATAAAGCGGAGATCTTTATCAAAATCAAGATAGCTGAATAAAATGTCGTCATTATCATAACTACTCCAGGTATCATAATAGTCCAGATTATAGTATAGAGAGAAAGTTTCAGCTCGGGAATTATTTTCGATGTTTCCACAGATACTCCAGTGTCTGCGTTTAAGATCATTAATATTTTTTTCCACATCAGAAGTGAGAACAAGTCTTTTTTCTCCCAGATGGCTTTCAGATTTTAACGCCATTGCCGGATAATCATCAATTATTTTAAGCGTCTTTAAATAACAATTCTGCCACTGCAAACTATCAATTTTCTCTGGATTTACTGCCAGACCAATCTCGATACCCATTTATTATCTCCCCTTCTTGTGAAAAGTATTATTAACTTAATTATAATACTTATAATACATATGTTCAAGGAAATAATGTCTATAGGTATCAATTTTTTGGTTATTTATTAACTTAACCAATTAAAAATCAAAGCAATTTAGGAAGAACAAAACGCAAAAAACCCTCCTCAAATGAGAAGGGTTGATCACATCAGTTAAAAATATTGGTTATTTTTATAGTTTTTGATAAAAGTTATTTAAAGAACATCAACTGCTAAAATTGCATCTTTAACCATTTCTGCATCTACAGCAAAAGGCATGTTGTGGATTGTTTCACCTTCAGCACAGCTTGCTTCTGCTACTTTTAGTATTTTTTCATCACTCACATCTGTAATGCCTAAGTCAGCTAGAGTGGTTGGTAGTCCAACTTCTCTGCAGAAATTCATGACCTTTTCGATTTCTGCTGGATCTCTATCTTCTAATACCATCTGGACCAAAGTAGAATATGCAACCTTTTCTCCGTGGGTCTTAGTATGTGTCTCTTCTAACACTGTGAAACCATTGTGAACTGCATGGGCTGCAGCTAAGCCACCACTTTCAAAACCAAGTCCACTTAATAAAGTATTGGCTTCAACAATTTTTTCTAATGCTTCAGTTACCACACCAGCCTCAGCAGCTTTTTTAGCACTAACTCCATATTCTAATAATGTATTATAGCAGAGTTCAGCCAAATTTAGAGCTGTCATTGTTGGTGCTCCACCTGACATTGCTTTTTTTCTGGTCAAAGCAGAAGCAGCAGCTTCAAAATAAGTTGCCAGCGCATCTCCCATTCCAGAAACTAAAAATCTAACAGGTGCATTTGCTACAATTTCAGTATCAATGATTACTGCATCTGGGTTTTTAGGTAAGAATAGATAGTCTTCAAAAACTCCCTCTTCAGTATAAATAACAGATAATGCACTGCAGGGAGCATCTGTTGCTGCTATAGTTGGTACAATAACTACTGGTAGTTCAGAATAATGAGCAACAGCTTTGGCTGTATCTAAAGTCTTACCTCCACCCATTCCAATTATTAATTCTGCATTTTCTTGAGCAGCTTTTTCCTTTAGTCTTTCTATTTCTACTTTTGAGCATTCTCCATTGAAAAATTCAATTTCATAATCAAATTCCGTAAGTCCTGCCTCCAGATCAGATAAAAACAGTTCTTCAACAATAGTGTCAGCAATGATTAAAGCTTTTTCGCCAAGATCTTTAATATAGTCTTTCATTTCCTTAATTACATTTTTGCCCTGAACATATTTACCTGGTGATGTTAAAACTTTTATCATTAAAACCACTCCTTTTAATATTTTTTTCACAATTTAATTATACTACAGTTATTTGAAGATATCAAATTAGAGTTTGATTGAAAATTTTAATAAAATCAATCCACAATCTTTACAACTTTATCAAGAAATAAAATCCCATCCAAATGATCAATTTCATGCTGGATTGCTCTTGCTTCCAGACCTTCTGCTTTAAACTCAATTTCATTTCCATCTCGATCTAAAGTTTTAACTTTAATTTTTTCAGCTCTAATAACATCACCGGTTTCTCCGGGAATACTCAGACATCCCTCTTCCATAACTGCTTTTCCCTCTTCTTCTATAATCTCAGGGTTAATTAAAACAATTTTATTATCTTCCTGAATATCAACTACTGCTATTCTTTTTAAAATACCTACCTGGGGAGCAGCTAAACCAATCCCATCTTCTGAAGACATTGTCTCAAACATATTATCAATTAAATCATTAATTTTTTCAGTGATCTCATCTATTTTTTTAGCCTTAGTTCTTAAAACTGGGTCACCAATTTTTCTGATTTGCAAAGGGCTCATAATATCTACCTCCTAAATCATATTATAAGTTTCTTTTGAACATATGTCAATAAACTGTTTGAGATTTAACAGCAGATATTGAGGCTGCCCTTAAAGTTAAAAAAACTGCTCTTAAATCACATACTATTAATTATTCATATTTAGGAGTATAATTATATATAGAGGGGAATTGAAAATCAGGAGGGGAATAAAAATGAGAATTATGATAAATTCATTTTCAGCAGTATTAATTATCCTGATTCTTAGCTTAATTATAAAATCAACTGCACTGGCTCATATACCATTAGATACTTCTGTTTCTGCAACTAAAGCAGAGCCGATATTTGTGAAGGATCATCAAATCTCCTGGGCAGCCTACAATCAATTAGATAATGCAGGTGATGTAGATTACTACAGTTTTCAGGTCGAGCAGGGTGAGGAAATTTATTTCAGTATGGTTATCCCTGAAATTGAAAGATATCAGAATTTTAGACCTGATGTTGCCCTAATTGGTCCGGGTTTAGAAAATAATTATGCCGGTTATGATAAAAATTATATTAATTCCTTCTTAAAACTTGATCCAGATGAAAAGATAATTATTGTTAGAGATGATCAGGCTGATCCCAAAATCTTTTTTGAACCCTTTACCAGGACATCTTACTGGAGGCGGCAGCAGTTTTCAACTGCAGCTCCAGCAGCAGGAACTTATTATCTGGAAGTATTTTTAGCAGAAAAAGCCCAGGGCAAATATACCCTTGCCATCGGCCGGAAAGAAGTCTGGAGTCTAAGGGATCTAATTAAAATGCCAAAATTTGGTGGGATACCAGAATCTTTGTCGAAAAAGAGAATTCTACCTATTTGATTTTGGCTTTTATAATATCAATAACTTCATTTTTGGTTTATAGATTTATCTTTAAACAATAAACTTTTTTGTGCTGCTTAGGGGAAAAAATAATTCTATAATGAAAAAAGATTGCAAAAAAAAACTAAACGGCTTAAGTCCTTTAGAGTTTAGGGACTTAGCCGCTTAGATAATTTCATATTATTTTTACTGTCTACTTGACAGGGCATGTTCAATATGAGAAAGGGTTTTTAGTTTATATTCTAATGCTTTAAAAAATCAATTATTTCTTCCTTAGAATCTGCAGTTATAATTTTTTCGCTTAAGTCTTCAATTTTACTCAACTCAGCTTTATTAATTAAATCAATAATTTCATTATCTGAATTCTTAAATTTAGCCTTAACTTGCCTCATCAGGATTAATCTTGCCTCTTCCTGTTTTCCCTCAATCTTACCCTCAATCTTACCCTCAATTCTACCTTCTTCTTTTCCCTTTTTCTTACCCTGCTCTTCAACATATTTAAAAAATTTAACCATTTTGCGATCCCTCCATAATTCTATCATATTTTCACTGCTTAAAAATTTATCACACAACACAATAGTCAGAGCAGCCAAATTATTCTTAAATTTTTGATCGGCATCCAGCTTATCTTCCAGTTCAATAGTTTCTTTAACCCGTTTAACCATATCCTGATCACTGTTCATCAGGGGAAGAAATATTGATTTTATATCTATTATACAACTTTAGGTCATAGGAAGCAAAACGAAGTAATAATTATGAGCCGTCACATCAAACTGCTGCATTAAATTTCCTCCAAATATTTGCTTAACTTATTTAGCTTATAATATAGTATATATGTGGGTAGAACCCACAAAAATTCAAGGTGGTGATAAAATGAGGGATAAATTAGTAGTAAAAGTAGATTCTAGAGGCAGAATTACAATTCCTAAAGAAGCGCGCAAAAAAGCAGATATTGAATCAGGGGATATTCTGTTTATGAATTTAAGCCCGGGCAGGGTAGAATTAACCCGAGCTATTGAGGACCATCTGGTAGAATTAGCTGCCTATGCAGAAAAAGAATATAAAGATGGAAACACACAAAATCTAAGAGATTTTGCAGAAGAAGAAGGGATTATTCTAGATGAATAATTATTCAATTGAGATTATTAAATCAATAAAAGATGACTTAAAAAGTCTTAAACATCAAAAAGAAGAGTTGAAATTCTTAAAAAACAGGGATTGCTCTAGTCTTTCCCCAGACAGCACTTCTTATACTTTTTACCTAATTTAGCCGAGAAAGCCTCGCTTATGTCAATGGGCGGGGATGAATCGGCTAATTTATATGTTGAACACTTGTTCTTTTAGTGGTATAATATACTTAGTAATAAAGTTTTTTGCATGGGATTAAAATATCATTGATATTAATAATTAATGAAAAAGGTGTTTGATATGCAATTAACATATGTGCTGGAGTTATTAAAACCAACCAAAAGAAAAGAAAATATATTCTTAAATAACATTGCTGAAGTAGTTAAAAATCGTCAGGCTGTCGCTGCCAAACTTAAAGCAGGAGAAATCAACTTGAGTTCTGCTGATTTTAAAGAGCTTAACCTTCCCTCTGCTGTTAAAAATCAGAATATTAGAGAAGTTAAAGCACTTTATAAACAGTTTTTAAAGTCTAACTCTAAAAAAGAAAATATAGAGTTCAAAGCT
>NZ_QAXS01000023.1 GCF_003053565.1 Halanaerobium saccharolyticum
AAATGAAGTTTAAATACACATTTGAAAGATAAAACCCTACTAAAGAAATATTAATTAACTTCTATAGTAGGGTGGCCGTTAGGCCATTTTGTTCTGCTTATTTAAAAATAGAAGGTCTAATTTTTCGTTAAATTTAAGTAATCTCTTTCTTCTCCTTTGTTCCAGAGCTCAAGCAGTTGATCATAATTAGCAACCAGTTCTTCCAGGCCGTCATTTAAATTAGTTTTAGAAGTGATTACTGGAACTAATTTCTTTTTTACCCGCTTAATATTAGCTCCAAAAGCAAGGTTGCAGACAATCTGAACCCCTTCTTTTTCTAATATTTTAATTATACTTTTTGCCTTTTTAGGATCTGCGTGCATTTTCTCTTCAGTAGAATTATTCGCTGCTGATTTAAGATATTGATAATTTTTGCTGTCAATATCATATATGTAATATTCATTAGCTTCTCCAAAATGACTGCTGACAAAAGTTTTCCCATCATTTGTAGCCAGAGCAACTTTTAAATTCATTAATTCACCACCTTTAAAAATAAGATAATTTATAAAGAAATTATAGCATTAATTAATAACATATGTCAAAAACTAAAAATAAATCACTTTTAATAAAAGAATATATCTGATATTATGGTTATAGATAAAATTTTCTTTAAAATTAAATGGGGAGCTGATTTTAATGATAATTGCTGTGCCAAAAGAGATTAAAAACAACGAAAATCGAGTAGCTTTAACAGCTGCAGGTACTGAAATTTTAAAAAAAGCAGGACATCAAATTTTAATTGAAAAAAATGCCGGTAAGGGGAGCGGTATTTCTGATCAGGATTATAAAGAGGCTGGTGCAGAAATACTAGCTGACAAAAAAGAGCTCTTTGATCGGGCAGAAATGATCATTAAAGTCAAAGAACCTTTAAAAGAAGAATATAATTTATTTAAAGAAGGACAAATTTTATTTACTTATCTTCATTTAGCTGCAGATCAGGAATTAACAGAAGCTCTGAAAGAAAGAGGTGTAACTGCAGTTGCTTATGAGACTGTTCAGACAGAAGATAGTGAGCTGCCGCTTTTAACTCCGATGAGTGAAGTCGCAGGTAGATTATCTGTTCAGGCCGCAGCTTCTTTTCTGGAAAAGCCAAAAGGTGGAAGTGGAATGCTGCTGGGTGGAGTTCCGGGGGTAAAACCAGCTAAAGTTGTTGTTATTGGTGGAGGTATAGTTGGCCGTAATGCAGCCAAAATTTCCCTTGGTATGGGAGCAGATGTGACAATTATGGATATAAAACAGTCAACAATGCGTTATATTGATGACACCTTTCCCTGTGGAATTAAAACAATAATGTCCAATCAGTCTCATGTAGCTGAAGAAGTAAAAGAAGCGGATGTAGTTATTGGGGCAGTATTAATTCCTGGAGCCAAGGCACCCAATCTGGTTACAGAAGAAATGATAAAAACTATGACCAACGGTTCTGTAGTTGTTGATGTAGCAATTGACCAGGGTGGTTGTATAGAGGGTACTTATCCAACAACCCATGATGATCCAGTCTTTACTAAACACGGAGTAATACATTATTCGGTGGCTAATATGCCGGGAGCAGTTGCCAGAACTTCAACTTTTGCTCTGACCAATGCAACTCTGCCTTATATTAAAAAATTAGCTGCCCGAGGATATAAAAAGGCGATGCTTAATGACTATTCACTGGCCTTAGGTTTAAATATTTATCAGGGAGAAATAATCTGTCAGGCAGTTGCCGAAAGTTTTAATCAGGAATACAAAAATTTAGATAAATTATTAGAATCATGGCAGTAAATGAATCATAAGAATATTTATAGCAGTAAGTTGAAGCAGTCGATGGAGGTTAAAAGATGGAACTAAATTTAAAAAGGCCGGCCTGGATTGAAATTGATCTCAGTGCTTTAGAAGAAAATTATAATTTTATTCGTAGTAAGATTAATAAAAACACAAAAATTGCTGCAGTTGTTAAAGCAAATGCCTATGGTCATGGAGCTGTCCAGGTGGCTAAAAAATTATCTCAGTTGGGAGTAGAATATTTCTGTGTCGGCAGTCCGGATGAAGGAATTGAATTGAGAAATATTGGCATTAAAAAACCCATTTTAGTCTTAGCTGAGGTTTTAGCTTCCCAGTTCCAGGATATTATAAAAGGTGATTTAATTCAGACAGCTGCCAGTTTAAAAACTTTAAAGGCTTTAAATGAAGCCGGTTCTAAAGCTGATAAAATAATCAAGGTACATTTAAAATTTGATACCGGAATGGGAAGGATTGGATTCTTTCCGGAAGAGTTACCAGAAATTTATAATTTAGCTGAGGAGCTTGAATATATTAAAGTAGAAGGTATATTTTCTCATTTTGCTAGAGCTGATGAGCAGAACAAAGAATTTTCTCAGCTTCAGCTTGAAAGATTTAAAACTGCTTTAACTAGAATTAGAGCCGCTGGTTATAAGTTACCGCAATTACATATAGCAAATAGTGCAGCTGTAATAGATTTAGAAAAAACTTCCCTTGATTTAGTCAGACCTGGAATTATGCTCTATGGACTGCTGCCGTCTGCCCAATTAAGAAATGAGGCTGAAATTAAACCACTTCTATCTTTTAAAACAAGGATTGTACAGCTTCGAAGTCTTCCTGCCGGTTCTGCTGTCAGTTATGGTTCAACTTATAAAACTGATAGTGAGGAAAAGCTGGCAGTACTTCCGATAGGTTATAAAGATGGTTATCCCAGACTGCTTTCCAATCGGGGAGAGGTTTTGATTAGAGGCCAGCGGGCACCAATAAGAGGCAGGGTCTGTATGGGTCAGACTATTGTCAGTGTTGATCAGATAAAGAATGTCGAAGTTGGAGATGAAGTTGTCTTAATTGGCCATCAGGGAGATGAGGAGATATCAGCTGCCGAAATTGCCGAACTCTGTGGTACAATTAATTATGAGATTGTCTGTAATTTAAGTGAGAGGCTGGAAAAAGTTTATTTTGATTAGACTTAAATTAGCATAAACTAATCTATTTAATAAGACTATTTATAGAAGCTGCTTAAAAAAGAATAAACTTTTAATGATTTTAACTTGAATTTAGAAAAAAGCTGTAATATAATTAGCATAATAAATAAATAGCCAGTAATATAAAAGCTGTGAAGGACATTAGTAGATTTATTAACTGAAATTAGAAAGCTGATGGCTGCTGCAAATTAGCCAGTTAATAATCGAATCCAGTTTGGAGCTGTGAGGCCGAAAAATCATGAGTAAGCTGAACCGGTTGAGACCGTTAAATCTATTTAAGCGGCAGCATTTTAAAAGCTGTCATTAGGGTGGCACCACGAGCATTCTCGTCCCTTTTTTAGGGAGGAGTTTTTTTATTTTATCGAGTTTAAAATTAAATTTAAAATAAATTTTAAGGAGGAATAAAAATGTTAGATATGAGATTTATTAGAGAAAATCCAGAAGTGCTGGAAGAGGCAATGAAAAAAAGAAATATGGAGTCACCAGTCAAAAAATTTCAGGAACTTGATGACAAAAGACGCGATCTATTATATGAAGCTGAGCAGTTAAAACATAAGCGTAATGTTAATTCTGATAAAATTGGTGAGTTAAAGAGGAATGGAGAAGATGCTTCTGATTTAATTTCTGAGATGCAGGATGTTTCTGCCAGAATTAAAGAACTTGACCAGCAGGTAGCCGAGGTTGAAGCAGAATTAAATGAGCTGCTTTTATCAATTCCTAATATTCCGCATCAGAGTGTACCTGTGGGTACAGATGAAGAGGATAATCAGGAAATTAGAAAATGGGGAGAGCCCAGAAAATTTGATTTCGAATTCAAGGCTCACTGGGATATTGGAGAAGATTTAGATATCTTAGATTTTGAAAGAGGTGGAAAGGTTACTGGTACCCGCTTTACCTTTCTAAAAGGAGCAGGTGCCAGATTAGAGAGAGCCCTAATCAACTTTATGCTCAACCTGCATACAGATGAACACGGCTATAAGGAAGTGTTTCCACCATTTGTTGCCAATGCAGATAGTATGACCGGGACCGGTCAGCTGCCCAAGTTTAAAAAAGATATGTTTAAACTTGAAGGCCATGATTATTATTTAATTCCAACAGCTGAGGTGCCTGTTACAAATATGTACAGAGATGAAATTCTGGATGTTGAACAGCTGCCTGAGTATTTAACTGCCTACAGTGCCTGCTTTAGAGCAGAAGCCGGGGCTCACGGGCGTGACACCAGAGGAATTATCCGTCAGCACCAGTTTAACAAAGTAGAAATGGTTAAGTTTGTTAAGCCGGAAGATTCTTATGATGAATTAGAAAAAATTACTGCAGATGCAGAAGATGTGCTGCAGAAACTGGAACTTCCCTACCGAGTTGTAAGCTTATGTACAGGGGATTTGACTTTCTCTTCTGCTAAAACTTATGATCTGGAAGTCTGGATGCCTGCTTATGAAACTTATAGAGAAATTTCTTCCTGTTCAAACTTCGAAGATTTTCAGGCCAGAAGAGCCGGAATTCGCTATCGTCCTGAACCAGAGGCCAGTACAGAATTTGTCCACACTTTAAATGGATCAGGTCTGGCAATTGGAAGAACAGTGGCAGCTATCCTGGAGAATTATCAGAATGAAGATGGAACTGTTACAGTGCCTGAGGTCTTAAGACCATTTATGGGAACAGATATAATTAAGTAATAAGCTTCATTTGACCAATTTCATTAATTTCATTTGAACCAGGTCCAAAAGACAACTTTTGGACCTGGTTCAAACAGTGATAAAATAATATTTTACATTAAAAGATAATATTGTAATCAAAAGGGCCCTTTTGGGGGCTCTTTTTGCTTTTTATAAATTTTTTTAATTTTTTTTGCAAAAAAAGAAGGATTATTGTTCTGAGTATAGAATAATATAAAACGAGATATAAATAAAACAGTGTTTTACTATTAGAAACACTGTCTTAAAATACCGGCTGAGAGATTCGAATAGGATGCTGAGCTGTTTTGAAAAAGGTTTAAAATTAAAAGGAGGCTTATTTAATGAGTAAAGTTGAAGATTTAAAGAGAATTGAAGAAACTGGGATTGTTGCTGTTGTTAGAGCTGAAAATGCAGAAAAGGCATTAAAGATTACTGAAGCGGTAAAAGCTGGTGGAATTGATGCTATTGAAATTACAATGACTGTTCCGGGTGCGTTAGATGTTATCAAGCAGTTAACTGATGAGTACAGCAGAGATGAAATTTTAATTGGTGCAGGATCAGTTTTAGATGCTGAAACTGCTCGTGCCTGTATTTTAGCTGGAGCTGAGTATATTGTTTCTCCTTCTTTAGATGAAGAAACAATAGCAATGTGTAACCGCTATCAAAAGGCTGTTATGCCGGGTGCAATGAGTGTGACTGAGGTAGTTAAAGCCATGAAGTTTGGTGCAGATATTATTAAGATTTTCCCTGCTACTTTATTTGGACCAAAAATTATCAAAGCTGTTAAGGGACCTTTACCACAGGCACCACTTATGCCTACTGGTGGAGTTAGCTTAGATAATGTTAAAGACTGGATTAAAGCTGGCAGTTTGGCAGTAGGTGTTGGTAGTTCATTAAGTAAGGGAGCCAAGACTGGTGACTATGAGCAGGTAACAGAAACTGCTAAAGAATTTATTAGGTTGATTAAGGAAGCCAGAGCAGAAATGGCTTAAATCTCATTTCAGAAATAACTTTAAAGAATAACTAGAATTCATCTTTCTAATAAATCAGGCCCACTTCCCGATTGCCACCTCCTGTGGCACGGTCAGTTCAGGGTGTCCTGCCCTTCAACCTGATTTATTAGAAATCTTCATTAAGTTATTCTAGATAAAGTTCTTAATTTATGAGATTTAAGACTATTTCTTTTAGTTAAGAATGTTAAGTTATTCTAATAAAAATTCTAATTTATAAAAATTTAATATCATTTCTTTTAGTTAAGAAGGTCGGCTGGAGTGCTCTTATATCTTTGAGCAGATTGGTCAGCTGAAAGTTACATTTTATTAGTAAAAGTACATCTGTTTATAAATTTTTTTCTTGTTCATCTGAATTATTACTATAAAATTGTTTTATTCAAATTAAATTGAATTCAAAAATTATCAGGAGGTTTTTATATTATGT
This sequence comes from Halanaerobium saccharolyticum, assembly GCF_003053565.1. GTDB lineage: Bacteria > Bacillota > Halanaerobiia > Halanaerobiales > Halanaerobiaceae > Halanaerobium > Halanaerobium saccharolyticum_B. Next base: position 6,116 of record NZ_QAXS01000023.1, read on the forward strand.
CTAAGAAAGTTGTTACTTTTGGAGAAATTATGCTGCGTTTGACACCCCCTAACCATGAGCGTTTTATTCAGGCTGACACATTTAATGTGATTTATGGTGGAGGAGAGGCAAACACTGCTGTATCTTTAGCTAATTATGGTCTGGATGCTCGTTTTGTAACTAAGTTACCTGACAATCCAATTGGTCAGGCAGCTTTAAACGAAATTCGCCGTTTTGGTGTGGATACTAATTACATTGCTCGTGGTGGAGACCGCTTAGGAATCTATTACTGTGAAAATGGAGCAAGTCAGAGACCATCCAATGTAGTTTACGATAGAGCTCATTCTGCAATTGCTGAAGCTGAAAGTGCAGATTTTGACTGGGAAGAAATTTTTGCTGATGTAGACTGGTTCCACTATACAGGAATTACACCTGCTTTAAGTGAGCAGATGTCCGATGTCACTTTAGAAGCTGTTAAAGCTGCTAAAAAGCACGGAGTCAAGGTTAGCTGTGACTTAAATTACCGCGCTAAGCTCTGGAGCAAAGAAAGAGCCGGTCAGGTAATGGAAGGCCTAATGGAATATACTGATGTTGTAATTGCCAATGAAGAGGATGCCGAAATGGTATTCGATATTAAGAGTGGATCTGATATTACCAGTGGTGACTTAAATGTTGAAGGTTATAAAGATGTTGCCAAGCAGTTAATCGACCGCTTTGATTTAGAATTAGTTGGTAGTCACTTAAGAATCAGCCACAGTGCTTCTAATAATGGCTGGTTAGTTATTCTCTTTGATGGAGAAAACTTTGTTCAGTCAACTAAATATGAGATCACAATTATTGATCGTGTTGGAGGAGGAGACTCCTTTGCAGGTGGCTTAATTTATTCTCTGGTAACTGGAAAAGGACTTCAGGAAGCTGCTGAGTTTGGAGCTGCTGCGTCTGCTTTAAAGCAGTCAATTCCTGGTGACTTTAACCATGTAAGTGTAAAAGAGGTAGAAACTTTAGCTGGGGGAAATGCTTCCGGTAGAGTTAAAAGATAAAGAGTTAATAATTCTATTCCTTAAAGAAGGCTGCAGCTTAGCTGTGGCCTTTTTTGCAATTTTAGCATTAAAGGCAAATTTTTATATTTTAGGAGGAATTTTAAATGATTGATCTTGTTACAATTGGAGAGACGATGGCCGCAATGGCACCAAACGAGGTAGGTTCATTAAAGTATTTAAATAATTTTTCGAAGTATATAGCAGGAGCTGAATCCAATGTTGCAATTGGTGTTAAAAGGCTTGGCTTTAATTCCGGCTGGATCAGTAAACTGGGGAAAGATCCACTGGGGGATTATGTAGAATTTTTTGTTCGCGGTGAAGGTGTGGATGTTTCTCAGGTAAGAAGAGATGAAGAACACAGGACTGGCTTGTTAATTAAGGAAATGCATACAACTAAGGAGCCAAAAGTTTTTTATTACCGTGATAATTCTGCTGCCAGCCATCTGGCAAAAGAAGATATTGATGAAAGCTATATTAAAAAGGCCAGGCATCTTCATTTAACAGGAATTACACCAGCTTTGAGTCAGAGTGCTCAGGGAGCGTTTTTTGAAGCTTTAAAGGTGGCCCGGGAAAATGATTTAAAAATTTCATTTGATCCCAATTTGAGGCTTAAACTCTGGGATTCTATAGAAGAAATGAGAGAAGTAATGTTAGATATAATACCTCAGGTTGATGTGCTGCTGCCGGGAGTTGAAGAGGGAGAAATTCTGCTTGGACTTTCTGACCCGGAAGAGATAATTAAAGGTTTTTATCAAATGATGGAGCCTGGATCTCTGATAGTGCTTAAGATTGGTGCTAAAGGAGCATTATATTATCAGGGAGATCAGATTGAGCATGTTGAGCCTTACTGTGTGGACAATATCGTAGATTTAATTGGAGCTGGAGATGCCTTTGCAGCAGGCTTAATTACCGGTCTTTTAAGAGAAATGCCGATTAGAGAGGCAGTTGAACTGGCTAATTTGGTTGGAGCTCTGTGTATTACAGTTAAGGGAGATATAGAAGGCTTACCCACCTGGGAACAGGTAGAGATTTATCAGGGGAAAAAAGAAGAGATTCATCGTTAACAATATTGCAGAAAAATATAATAAATTTTATGAGATGAAGGGCTTGCTAATATTTTAGCTGAGCCTTTCATCTTTTTTTAAAATTTAGCCTGAGCCCTATTATGGGAGATTTAAATTGAACTCCTGTTTATCTAGCAAGTTTTTTTAGTGGAAATTTAATTTATAAATCATAAATTTTATGCTATAATTATAATTCAGGATATAAATAGATAAATAAATAATATAAATGTATTAAAATTTCAAGGAGGTTTTTATTTTGAGTAAATCCGACATGACGGTAATCAAGCGGGACGAGAGAGAAGTAGCTTATAGTCGGGATAAGATCACCAAGGCAATTTACAGGGCAATGGTCGAATCTGGAGAAGATGCGACCGAAGATGACGCGGAACAGGTTGCTCTGGATGTAGAATCAGATCTAATTACTGAGTTCTATAATCAGGATCAGGTACCTAAAGTAGAGGAAATTCAGGATTTAGTGGAAGAAAAATTAATGAAGGCTGCCTATGTGACAACAGCTAAGTCATATATTTTATACAGAAATAAAAGACAGCAGTCAAGATTATCCAGAAAGAGGGAAAAAGAAAATCCTCTTTTAACCAACGAATTTTTGAGTAAATACAAACACCAGCCCAATCCTTTTCCGACAGAACTGGGAGAATTTATTTATTATAGAACATATTCACGCTGGTTAGAAGAAGAGCAGCGTCGAGAATACTGGTGGGAAACAGTAAAAAGAGCAGTGGAATATAACTGCTCACTGGCTCAGACTACAAAAAAAGAGGCAGAAAAACTTTATGATAATGTGTATAATTTAAGAAACTTTTTGGCCGGACGTACACTCTGGACTGCTTCTACAGAGTCATCCAAAAAATATGGAATGAGTAATTATAACTGTTCCTTTACAGTTATCGACAGTTTTAAAGCCTACCAGGATTTATTTTATCTGCTGATGATCGGTAGTGGAGTTGGTTTCCGCGTACTGCCGCGTGATGTAGAGCAGCTGCCAAAGATTAGAACCGATATCGAAGTTATTCATAAATATTATGAGCCGGTAGATAGAGAGGAAAGAAGGGAATATACTGACTTTGACTTTGATGAAGATGATGTAGTAACAATTAATGTTGGAGATTCCAAAGAAGGCTGGATTCAGTCACTGGAATACTACTTTAAATTCTTAGTTGACCATGCTTATCGTCCTCTAAAGAGAATTATCTTTAATTATGATTCTGTGCGTCCAAAAGGTGAAAAACTCAAGACTTTTGGTGGTACAGCTTCCGGACATCAGAGTTTAAAGCGGATGTTTACTAAAATCGATAAATTATTAAAAGAAAAGCCGGACCGCGATTTAGATGATATTAATCGGGTTAAGTTAAAGCCAATTGATGCTATGGATTTAGCCAATATTGTTGCCGAAAATGTTGTTTCTGGTGGAGTTAGACGCTCATCTCAGATCTGTCTCTTCAGTGCAGATGACAAAGAAATTGCTCAGGCAAAGAGCAACTTATATGTCAAAGAAGATGATGAGTGGGTAATTAATAAGGAAATTTCTCACCGCCAGATGAGTAATAACAGTATTTTCTATGAAGGCAAACCTACCAAAGAACAGTTAAAGTGGCATGTTAAGCAGATGCGCTTTAGTGGTGAGCCTGGCTTTATCAATGCTGTAGAGGGCAGCCGACGCCGTGAAAACTTTAAAGGTGTTAACCCCTGTGCTGAAATTCTGCTGGACTCCAGAGGTGTCTGTAACTTAACTTCCTTAAATGTAATGGCTTTTGTTGATGAAGAAGGTAATATTGATAAAGAGTCCATGTTTGAAGCTCAGAAGCTCTCTGCCAGAGCAGGTTACAGAATGGCTTTAATTGAATTTGAGTTACCTGAGTGGGATCAGATCAATAAGCGAGATAGACTGATTGGAACTTCCCTGACCGGCTGGCAGGATATGAAAAATGCTGCTGATTTAAATGAAGCTCAGGAAGCAGAACTCTTAGAAGAACTGCGTGAGGTAGCTCATCAGGCAGCCAGAGAAATTGCCAAAGAAGTAGGAGATAATGAGCCTAAATTGATTACAACTGTAAAACCTGAGGGAACTCAGACTCAGATGCCTACAGTATCAAGTGGTCTTCATTATTCTCACAGTGCCCACTATGTACGCCGGGTAAGAATTTCTGCTTCTGATCCACTGGCTAGAGTCTGTGAAGAATTGGACTACCCAATCCATCCAGAAGTTGGTCAGGACCCAGATGATCCAGAGACTTTAGTTGTAGAATTCCCTGTCAAAGCTCCAGAAGGAGAAGTCAAGGGAGATGTTGATGCAATAACTCAACTGGAAACCTATAAGATGTTTATGGAAAATTATGTTGATCATAATGCTTCAATTACCGTTCATGTTCGCGATGATGAGTGGGAAGATGTAGAAGAATGGCTCTGGGAAAACTGGAACAGCGTAGTAGGTATTTCCTTTATTTCCTATAATGACAACTTCTATGATCTGATGCCTTATGAGGAAATCACAGAAGAAGAATACAATCAGCGGGTGGAAGAGATGGAAAGATTTAATCCTTCCTTAGTTTCTAAGTACGAAACAGAGTATTTAGAAAGAGAACTCGATGAATCTTCCTGTGAAAGTGGAGCCTGTCCTGTAAGATAATGTGCAGGCACCGTGTACCACCCGATTTATGTAGAATAATGTCGAAAAAATAATTAAAGAAGAGCACCCTTACTGAGATTGATTTCACTGTCAGTAAGGGTGTTTTTTAATGTTAAGGAAATTTTGTTCTATTATTTTATTAGTTACTGCTTTTGTGATAGAATATTTAAATAGTGAGATATTCTAATAGAGATAAAAATTTTATATAAAGCCAAAGATGATGGACGTAATCTGACAAAGATAAATTAATTTGTTCTAATGGAGGGTTAAGATGGCACTCAAATCAAAATCAAGTCGAATGGGAGAAGAACCAATAGTAAAATTACTGTTTAAACTATCTGCGCCTGCTATAATAGGTATGATTATTCAGGCAATGTATAATATAGTAGATAGTATCTATGTAGGGCGTTTGAGTACAGATGCTCTGTCGGCGCTATCAATTTCTTTTCCGGTACAGATGTTTTTAATTGCGATTGGAGTTGGAACAGGTGTTGGCACAAGTTCGCTGATTTCCAGACTTTTAGGACAGGGAAATAAAAAGCGGGCAAATAATGTGGCAGAACATGTCTTTTTTATTGCTATAATTTATGGGATATTTGGTGGACTGCTCGGAATATTTTTCTCTGAAAACATCATTAGATTATTTACTGATGATCCGGTCTTAATAGATTTAGGTTATCAATATATAAATATAATTTTAACTGGATCGATTGCAATTTTTATTCCGGCTACTTTTAATTATATTTTGCGGGGAGAAGGTAATACTTTTGTACCAATGCTGACAATGATCATTGGGGCAGTTTTAAATATGATTATTGACCCCTTTTTAATTTTTGGTCTGGGGCCTTTTCCACAACTTGGAGTAGCAGGGGCTGCCTATGCAACTGTATTTTCACGTTTTATTGGCGGTATTTTTATTGTTTTTGTTTTATTCAGTGATAAAAATGAGTTAACCTTAAAATTAGAGGATTTTGAATTTGATTTTCAAATTATCAAAGAAATCTATAATGTAGGTATTCCAGCGATGGCCAATCGGCTGCTTTTTAGTGTCGCAGTTGTATTTATTAATTTGATCTTAGGAGCTTTTTCTTCGACTGCAATAGCTGTTATGGGTTTAATTTTTAGGATGCAGTCTTTCTTTTTAATGATGGTTTTTGGTTTAACTCAGGGATATCTGCCCATAGTTGGCTATAATTATGGACATAATAATCCAGAACGGATGAAGAAAACAATTTTAATTGGTAGTGCAGCTGCCTTAAGTTTTGGGATAATTGGTTTTATAGTCTTTCAGCTGTTTCCTGGGGTGATCATTAGATTATTTAATAGTGATCCTAAGCTATTGAATATAGGAGTTGGAGCTCTAAAAAGAGTGAGTTTATCTTACTTCTTTATGGTTTTAAATATTATTGGAGTGGCGACTTTTCAGGCTGTGGGTAAGGGAATGCCCAGTTTTGCTATTACATTTTTAAGACAGGCGATATTTTTAGTTCCTGGAATGTATCTATTGGGAGAATTTTTGGCCTGGATGCTGTCTGGTTTTCATTTCCAATTGCAGAAACAGTATCTTTTGTGTTAATGACCTTCTGGCTAATATCTACAATGAAAAAATCAATGTCCAGAATGAGAAAAACAGCTTAAATATATAGGCTGAGGGATAATAAGATAAGGGCCCTAATTTTAGGGTATACAAGGAGGAAAAAATGTCTACAGCAATTGAGATTAGAAACATTAATAAAAGTTATGGTAATTTACAGGCTTTGGCTGATATAAATTTAGATATTCAAAAAGGTGAGTTTTTTGGTTTGTTGGGTCCTAATGGAGCTGGCAAGAGTACTTTAATTGGGATTTTGGGGGGCTTAGTGCATAAGGATTCAGGAACAGTTACAGTTTTAGGTAAGGATATTATCGATGATTATAGAGAGACAAAAAATCTTTAGGGATTGTCCCCCAGGAAATAACCTTTGATCCATATTTTACTGTTAGGGAAACACTTGAGATACATTCAGGTTATTTTGGAATTAAGGATAATAGTGATAAAATTGATGAGCTGCTCAACGCTTTAAGCCTGACTGATAAGGCAGAAATAGGTCCCAGACAGTTATCAGGTGGAATGAAGAGAAGACTTTTGATTGCCAAGGCTTTAGTTCATGATCCAGAAATAATTGTTTTAGATGAGCCAACTGCTGGAGTTGATGTTGAGTTGAGAAATAGTCTCTGGGAATATGTAATTAAACTAAATGAAGAAGGGAAAACTATTATTTTAACTACTCATTATTTGGAAGAAGCAGAGGCTCTCTGTGATCGGATTGCAATTATGAATAAAGGTAAAATAGTCAAAGTGGACAGCAAGGAAAGTTTAATCAATTCTATAGACAAAAAGATCATTAAAATTAAATTTGCTGATCCCGCTCATGGCCTGGAAGAAGAGTTAGTAGAAATTGATTTTGAATTAGATGATGATCAGCGACAGATTGAAATTGAAACTGCCAAACGAGATTTAGATAAAATTCTTAAAAAGATTAATGATTTAAATTTAGAAATTGTTGATATTGATATTGAAAGTGCAAAACTGGAAGATGTCTTTATTAAGTTAACTAATTTAGGAGGTGATGACAATTAATTCTATCACTTTTTTAAGTTTGGTTCGACGCGAAGTGGCGCGGTTTACTAAAGTTGCTATTCAGACAATCTTTGCTCCTTTAATTTCAACCGGTCTTTATTTAATAATATTTTCTTATTCTTTTCAAAATAGGGAGGTTACAGGTTATGGAGTTCCCTATATCAGTTTTATTGTACCGGGATTGATAATGATGAGTTTGATCCAGAATTCATTTGCCAATACATCATCTTCTTTGATTGGTGCCAAATATAATGGGATTATTATCGACTTTTTGCTGGCCCCTTTTTCCTATATTGAATTAAGCCTGGGCTTTATGATTGGCGGCATGGTGAGAGGGCTTTTAGTAGGAACTGTCACTTATCTAGTTTCAATTTATTTTTATGGGGGTGCAATTGCTCATCCACTGTTGGCGCTGTTTTTTGCTGTTCTGGTTTCTTCGATATTTTCCCTTTTTGGAATCATTGCCGGTTTATGGGCAGAAAAATTTGATCATGTTTCAATTTTTTCCAATTTCTTTATTACACCGTTGACTTTTTTAAGTGGTGTTTTTTATTCTGTTAAAGGACTGCCCGGAATCTGGAGTGAAGTTTCGTTATTTAACCCGGTATTTTATATGGTAGATGCAGTTCGCTTTGCTTTTATTGGTCAGTCGGATATTTCACCTTATTTTTCCGCTTTAATTATCAGCAGTCTGGCTGTTGTTTTGCTTGTAGTAGTAACTTATTTATTTAAAATTGGGTATAAGGTTAAGAGTTAAATTTACACCCAATTTATTTATAAAAATTAACATAATCAATTTAAATGGAGGTTAAATTTATGTCCTGGATGGGAAAAATTCTTGGAGGAACAGTTGGCTGGTCTTTTGGTGGGCCTTTAGGGGCGGTAATTGGAGCAGCTATTGGTAATCATTTTGATCAAAATAGTGATGCCGCTGGTAATCAGCAGGCATACAGACAGCAGAACAATTTAAATCAACAGGAAGAAAAGCAGACAATCTTTTTTACCAGTGTCTTCTCGATGCTGGCAAAATTTGCTCAGGCAGATGGGACAGTCAGTAGAGCTGAAATCAAAACAATCGACCGTTTTATTAAAAATGAACTCAAGCTGCAGGGTGAAGCCCGCAAACTGGCAATTAGAGTTTTTGATGAAGCAAAAAAGAAAAATAATTCTTTTGAAGAATATGCTCAGCAGTTTTATGATAATTTTAAAAATGAACAGACTTTAGTTCTGGGAATGTTTGATCTGTTGATGAAAATAGCAGTTGCAGACAATGATTTTCATCATAAAGAAGAGCAATATATTAAAAAGGCAAAAAATATTTTTAGGATAAATGATAGTCAATATGAAAGTATTAGATCTCAGTATGTAGATACATCTGATTTAGAGAAATATTATAAGATTTTAGAATGTTCACCTGAGGCAGATTTTAAAGAAGTTAAACGCCAATATCGCAAAAAGGCAAAGGATTTTCATCCTGATAATGTAATTGGTAAAGGACTGCCGGAGGAATTTGTGGATTTTGCTGAACAGGAATTCAAAAAAATTAATGATGCTTACGAGAAAATAAAAGAAGAAAAGGGTGCTTAAATTTAGATGGAAAATGGGGGTTAAAAAATGAAAATTGTGATGATCGAGCCCATTAATATTTCGATGATGAAGATTGAAGAATACCGGCAGAAATTTGAAGCAGAGGGACATCAATTGATTGCTTATTCCAATCGTGCAGAAGATGAGGCAGAAATGATAAAAAGGGCAGAGCTTGCTGATATATTAATTATTGCTAATCAGCCGCTTTCTGGGAAAGTAATTAATTCATGTCCAAATTTAAAGATGATTTCAGTTGCTTTTACAGGTTTTGATCATATTGCAATGAAGGCCTGTCAGGAAAATGATATTTTAGTTTCCAATTCTTCTGGTTATGCCAATCAGGCTGTATCTGAGCTGGCTTTTGGTTTGATTATTGATTTAATGCGGAAGATTAATGATTCAGATCAGGCAGTCAGAGCTGGAAAAACCAGAGAAGGACTGATTGGTAATGAGCTGGCTGGTAAAAAATTTGGTATAATTGGTTTTGGTTCAATCGGTCAGAAGACTGCCCGGATTGCAGACGCTTTTGGCTGTAATATTTTAGTTGATGATCATAAAAAACATCAATTAGGGGAGGAACTGGGAGTAGAATATCTTTCGATTGTCGAGCTGATGCAGAAAAGTGATATAGTAAGTCTGCATGTACCTCTTAAAGATTCGACTGTGGACTTAATTGGGGCAGAGGAGATTGCTCAAATGAAAAAGAGTGCCATATTAATCAATACAGCTCGAGGTCCAGTAGTTAATAGTGAGGCACTGGCCGCTGCTTTAAATAAGGAAGAAATTGCGGGGGCAGGTATTGATGTCTTTGAGATGGAGCCGCCGATTCCTGAAGACCATCCACTTTTAAATGCCAAAAACACTATCTTAACTCCTCATACCGCCTTTGCCACAGAAGAGGCATTTTTGAAAAGAGCTGAGATAGTATTTACAAATATAGAAAAATGGCTGGCTGGTAAGCCGCAAAATGTGGTAAGTTAAAATAGTTTTAGATGCTAAAATGTTTTTTGACTTAAATATTTTCTGAAAGGTGGTATCTCTAAGATGGATTTAAAAGAAAAGGCAGAAGAAATTCTTTATGATTTTAAAGGAGATGAATATGCTTTAGGTGTTGGAATTCTGGATGAGATAGGAGAATATGCTAAAGAGTATGGGGATAATGCTTTATTAATCTCCAATGATACCTATCTTGAAACTGCTGTCAGAGATATTCAAAAGTCCCTTAAGAAAAACAGGGTAAAAACAGCTGGGAATCGGGTGCTGCCGGGTGCAGATCCAAATGCTCCTCGGGAAGATGTCTATCGTCTAGCAGGATATATCCATACTTTTAATCCTGACTGCATAATAGTCATTGGAGGAGGAAGCACAATTGATGCAGTTAAAGCTGCAGATGTGGTGGCTTCTCTCGGTCATTACAGTCCTCATATAGACAGCTATTTTGGCACGGGTTTGGTAACAGAAGCTTTAGAGCACAGCAGAGAACATTTAACTCCAACCATTGCTGTGCAGACTGCAGCGAGTTCTGGTGCTCATCTGACAAAATATTCTAATGTAACAGATGTAGTAGGCGGGCAGAAAAAATTAATTGTAGATGATGCTGTGATTCCCACAAAATCTGTTTTTGACTATGAGTTAACAAAGACAATGCCTTTAGATGTCACTCTTGATGGTGCTTTTGATGGTATATCACACTGTCTTGAAGTTTTTTATGGTATTGCCGCTGAAAATTATGATTTAGAAAAAGAAATTGCTTCTACAGCAATTGAGCTGATAGTTAAAAACACACCTAAGGTGGTTAATGACTTACAAAATACAGAAGCCCGAGAAGCTTTAGGCTTAGCAACCGATTTGGGAGCTTATTCGATTATGGTAGGTGGTACTAATGGTGGTCATTTAACCAGTTTTTCTTTAGTAGATGCAAGCAGTCACGGTCGGGCCTGTGGGATAATGAATATTTACTATACTGTCTTTTTTGCTCCGGCAATTGAAGACCAGCTTAGAGTAATCGGCAATATTTTTAAGAGAAATGGTTATATAGAAGAGAATATTGATAAGCTGGAAGGCCGAAAATTAGGAGAAGCAGTTGCTCGTGGAATTATCAGTTTTGCAGAAGAAATTGATTTTCCAACCACTTTATCAGAACTAGATGGATTTACTGATCAGCATATCGAAAGAGCCTTAAAAGCTGCTAAAGATCCGCAGCTGGAGATGAAATTAAAGAATATGCCGATTCCACTGGATGCCTCACTGGTAGATGAATATATGGCTCCAATATTAGAGGCTGCAAAAACTGGAGATTTAAGCTTGATCAAAAATATGGAAGAATAAAAGGTGGTTGATTTTGATGAAAACAATTAATGAAAAACTTGAGCTTGTCTTGGATGCTAAGGCTCAAATTGCAGAAGGACCTTTTTGGGACCAAGAAAAACAGTTTTTATACTGGGTCGATATTTTGGGAAAGACAATTAATCTCTATAATCCAGCAGCAGCTAAAAATGAGCTTATTCAGCTTGATAAAATGATAGGAGCCCTGATACCAGCAGAAAACGGGAAACTGCTGGCTGCTCTAGAAGATGGTCTCTATCTAATTGATGCCAAAACTTCGGAGCAGGAATTTTTAGTCAATCCAGAATCAAATAACGATCAAACAAGATTTAATGATGGTAAGTGTGACCGCAGAGGTAGATTTTGGGTGGGAACTATGGATCTGGAAGAAAAAAGGGAACTCGGGACTTTGTACTGTCTGGATCAGGAATTAAATTTAGTGGAAAAGATTAAAAATGTTAAAATTTCTAATGGTCTGGCCTGGAGTCTTGATAATAAGACAATGTATTATATAGACTCACCAACTAAAGAAGTTTTGGCTTTTGATTATGATCTGGAAACTGCTGAGATTACAAATAAAAGAGTAATCATTTCTTTTGCAGAAGCTGAAGGAGTGCCGGATGGAATGACTATTGATGCAGAAGGCAAGCTCTGGATAGCACACTTTGGTGGGGGACAGGTATCAAGATGGAATCCAAACAGCGGAGAGAAGATAGATTCTGTTCAGCTTCCAGTTTCTAATGTTACTTCCTGTGCTTTTGGCGGTAAAAATCTGGATGAACTATATATCACAACTGCCAGTGTTGGTTTAAGTGAAGAAGAAAAAGAAGCGCAGCCACTTGCTGGAGGAATTTTTAGATATCAGGCTGGAGTTAAAGGCTTAGCTGGGGTTAAGTTTGAAGTTTAATAATTTGGAAATAAACTTTAGTCTAAATAATTATTCTAAATGATAAAAACCCGCCCTGGAGCGGGTTTTTAAATTACAAATAATATTATTTTTCAAAGGGTTTAATAAAATAAAATTCACTTTCGGAAGATTTTTCTTCATTAAACACATATCCATCTAGATTAATATTTTTTATTTGGTCTGTGCTTTCAATTTGGTTTTTAACCAGTTCATTTAGAAGTTTACCTCTATTATGCTTAACATAATAGCCAACTGTTTTAAGGCTGCCGTCCTCGTTTTCTTCTTTAAAGTAAAAATCAATTATTTCTCCCTGATAATTATTTTCAACTATCTTACTGTATTCATTGGAAGCTAAATTGATAATTAAATCAACATCAGCAAAGTAGTCTTTAATTACTTCCTGCCAGTATTCATTTAGATTAATATTATCAGGTTTCAGCCTCATTTCAAGTCTGTAAGGCCAAATTTCAGTATTTGAATGTAAGGGCCCATACATGGGAGAAATTATAATTAGCTTATCCTGCATATATGAAAACTGGTCTTTATTATAATTAGCTATATCAATCTGCTTAAATGCTGATCCATTGTAACATTCAATAGCCGGGAGAGTCTGATCTTCAAAATTGTGTTCCTGATAAAGCGCATAAGTTCTATCTAAAAGCTTACCCTGAATATCAAGTTCTTTTCCCAACTCATCTTTTGCAAGTGACTTAAGGTAATTGAATAACTTTTTAGTCATATCTTCTTTTAGAATTTTTTTACCTTTTTCTTCTCTCTGTCTTTCATGATTCTGAGTTTTGCTCGGTGATAAAATTATTTTCATTTTATTCATTCCTTTCTCTAATTACTTTTATATAATTAAATTATTTTCTTATTTAATATATTCAAGAAAGGAAAAGAGATACCTCTTATCTACTAAATTAAAACAAGGATTTCAATATTTTGTAAAGAATATAGTTTAATATATAGAAAAATGTTTATATAGAGGGACTGGTGAGCGAAATGAAATTATTTGCTGGACTTGATATCGGTACAAATGGTGTCAGGATTGATGTTGTTACAGAAAATTTAGTATTAAAACATGAAAATTCTATTAAATATGATCTTTTTTCTCCTCAACAGGGCTGGGCAGAGCAGGACCCGGATCAGATATTTGATGCAGTTTATACTTTGCTGGCTGAAGTTATAGAGAAGTTTGGACAGGAAGACTTATATATAATCTTTTGTTCAGTGATGCACAGTATTATGGCTGTAAATGAAAAAGGAAATAAATTGAGCAATTTAATTATTTGGGCTGACAGCAGGGGAGAAAAATACAGGGATCAGCTGAGCCAAAATTATAAATCAGATTTATTTTATTCTAGAACTGGCTGTCCCCTCCATTCTTCTTACTGGCCGGCTAAAATAATGTGGTTAAAAGAAAATATACATGAGAAGATAGATAAATATGTTTCAATCAAAGAATATATTATTTTTAAATTAAGCGGAAAGTGGAAAACAGATTATTCCCTTGCCTCAACCTCAGGCATTTTTAATTCATTAAAGAAAGAATATGATAAAAAAATATTGCAAATTCTTGATTTAACTGAAAATGATTTAGCAAAAGTTTATTCCGGCCATCATATTTTTAAATTTAAAATTAATGGAAAAGAAACTAAAGGAATTTTAGGATCCACTGATGGAGCTCTGGCCAATCTGGGAGCAGGTTCAATAGATAAAAGTAAAATTGTATTAACAGCTGGTTCAAGTTCTGCAGTTCGATATACTTCATCTGAATATAGTTATGATCCTAAAGGTAGAGCCTGGAATTATTTTATCGATGAGGATTTTTATATAACTGGTGAGGCCACTAATGGTGCCGGTGTGGTTTTAAATTGGTTTAAAAAGCAATTAGAATATAAAGATATTAAAAAATTTAGCAGAGATAACCTGCCTAAAATACCTTATCAGGGCAATGAGATTATTTACATTCCAACAATGATGGGAGAGAGAGCACCCAGTTATAATGAAAAGACAAGAGCTTTATTTTATGGACTTTCTTTAAATCACAACCGAGGCGATATGGTTCTTGCTGTTTATGAAAGTATTGCTTTTCATTTAAAACTTATTTATGAAGATTTACGAAGATTAAATAGTAGTGATCAGGTTGAGCTTATAATGACTGGCGGCCTTGGATTGACAGATCATTTTATGAAATTAATTTCTTATTTGCTTGGTGAAATTAAATATATTCCTGATTATAATCAAAATACGGCTATAGGCGCTGCTATGATGGGAATTAAAGTTGTTGATGGAGTAGCTTATCAGGATTTATTAAAATATTTGCCGGAATATAAAAAAGTTAATAATGAGGGAGATTCTGATTTTTCTTCTTATTTAGAATCTAAATACCAGCATTTCTGCAGAGTATATCAGCATCTGCAGGAAAATTACGAAGTCTTTACGTTTAAAGGAAATTAAATTATCCCGTTGATTATCTGAGCAGATATGACTAATTAAAAAAGTGATATCTGCTCTTAATTAATTTAATAATTATTATCTATCAAAATAAGAGAGACTAAATTTATTTAAGATAAAATTAAGAGCTTTAAATTCTATCTCTTCGATACCCTCATTCATAATATCAAGAACTTTATTATCAATTAACGGATGGAATTCATCGGCAATCATATAAGCTGATAATTTATCTGTTGCTCTGATTTTTTCAATAGAATCATTCTTTTCAGCTGGTTTTAAATTATTTTTTTGAATAGCTTTTACTATCATAGAATAGAAATATATTTGAGTTAGAATTCCTATCATTTTACTATTAACTTTTAATTCAAAGATATAAGTTGTATCTGATTCTACTCCAAATAAATCAATTGCACTTTTTCCCCCTGGGAAAATTCTATTTTCATCTTTGATAGGTTTTTTATTAAATACCCCCACAGGTAATTGAAAACTTAAATTTTCTTTTTTTAATATATCTTTAGTTTCTGTATTAATTCCTGCAGCTGCTAAAACACTTTCCACATTTTTTTCGTTATCCAATTTGTTATTATTTTCTTCTATTTCTCTTTCACCCGGAACATTTATGTAATAATTATTTTTGGAATTGAACTTTAGTTTTAGATGATTTAAATATTGATGATTTTCAATTTCAAACCACGAATACATATTATTAAAATTTTTAACCCGATACAAAAATCTTTGATAGTGTTGATTATCAAGATTATCAGGTTCAGACCATTTCAGTATAACTTTATTAATATCTTCTTTTAACCATCTGATAAGTGTAACACACCAGCCTTCAAAAGCAGCATTGTTTTCCTGCATATTTTCAACTACACATTCTTCACTCATAACCAGATTAAGTTCATTATTATTTAGATAAAAATCGATTTTACTTGGTAAACTAATGTGTGATGAGTATGAGCAACTTTTCTTTAATTTTTCTAAGATCTTTTTGTTTTCCATTTTATCATCCTTCCAGGTTTTTATTAATTTAAGCTGTTTTCAATACATTTTTAAGTAATTATTACAATATCTTTTAAACTAATTTCTATATAATTAATTCTACAAATGTAAAAAACCCCCTTTATTTTCAATATAATTTTCTCAAACTTCTTGACAGCCACATTTAAATATACTATAATAAATATATTAAATACAAAGGGGTGAATATAATTGGTTTAAATAAAATGGCTTATATTGAAAAAATCCTTAATTATATTATTGCATTTATCTCAAACAAAAAAGAATAGACTTGAGAAACTCTCTCTGGCAAGAAATTTTTCAAAAACATAATAGGGGGTTAAATTTATGGATATAACTTATAATGAGTGGGAAATGGGCTATATTTATCTTAAGAATATTTGTTGTCGTGATGATGACACTGTATTCAAAAAAATCAATTATACTTTAAAATCAGATAATGATCTCAGCGATCAGTTAAATAAACTTAACTGGCCTGATAAAAAATATGTTGAAGCACGAGACGAAGATTTTATAGATCAATTTCAGAATGATCTGGACAATGAGTTATATATAAAAGGAATCGAATTTCAAATGAAAGCAGGAGATTTTAAAAAAATGATAGACAATTATCAAATAAAAAGTTTTAAGTTTAGAGACAATCAGTATTATTGTATCTTTTTTGCTCCAGAAGCAGAAATTTTTGTCCCTCAAAATTATATTTATGCTTTTTCAGAAAAAGAAGATGCTTTTGCTGTTTTTAAGCTTAAAGAAAAAGATTCCTATAAAATTTCATTTTTTAAGGCCCTAATTTTCAGTGAAGACTCCCCCTATAATATTGAATATTTTAAAACTTTAAATAGATTTTAAAAATAATTATAATGAATATCTTATATCTAAGGAGTGGATTAAATGGAAAATTATAAAATTGATTTTAATTCTTTTATTGAGAGGAATCCAAGACATCAAAAATTTAGTGACAATCAAATAGCTAAAGAAATATACAATCTTTTAGCAGAAGGTGAAAACATCTACAGAATGATGGTTTTTAGTGAATTAGAAATACCTGCCCTAGCTGCTTCTATTTCTGAAATAGAAGACCTTTATGGAGAACAGGAAATATTTAATCTTAATAACAGCTTTTCTAAACAAACTATGGGTGTAATGGTCAAAGATATATTGAGATCCTTTGGCTATGATAATACTAAAAGCAAAGATATACCAAAAGGATTATCTAAATATGTGAACACAGCAGCAGTTTACAAAAAACTGGATACTCCCAGTAAAAATCTGAAAAGTTCTTTTGAAATAGTGGAGTTTGAATAAAAGGATGAAGGGACTTCATTTATATTAAGGAGTCCCTCTTTTTTTGAAAAATTTTTACTAAATATTTGTAATAACAAATAAAGATAGCGGGAGTGGTACTAATGCTAAGTGAAATTAGTTATGCTATTAGAAAATTTAATTCTCTGCCAGGTTTATTATGGAGAGTTGGAGTGAAATCTATTATTAATTATTTATGCTTCTAAAAAAGCTTACGAAATCTTTGGGTAGCTTAATAAATTAGGATATACAAAAACCCCCACCATCCCGGTGGGGGTTCAAAATGGGCATCAGCCCTTAATATTCAATGGCGGAGAGACAGGGACTCGAACCCTGACACCTTTCGGCTTCACCGGATTTCAAGTTCGTACTGAGCATTGTTAGTTAGTATCAGGTATTGCCAACTATTTTGCCAAAACAGTGATTTTAGGTGTTTTTTGCTAATGATTTATCAGCTAGTATCAGCTGTTATCAGATTTTTTGTTAGGATTGTGTCAGGATTAATAAAATATAAACTGAACTTTGAATTTAAATAATACAAATACAGATTTGTATGTTTAAAACAAATAGCTTTAAAAATTGACTTGAAATTTTCGATAACACTAAACAAATTAATTTTTTTGAAAAAATTAGGCTTTAACCTTTATGAACACTGAAGGTACAGGTAATTTGAAGGAAATCTGAAAAAGTGCATTACATATTGCAATTCACTTTTATTTTTTTATCGAACTCTTCTATTGCTTTTTAAATAAAACTATGGTATTCTTTTGTTAGTTTTATCTTAAAAGGGTGATTGCAGGTGACAAAAGGTCAAGTTGAAGCAAAAATTAGTGAGGCAGTAACCAAATTTGAATTAGAAGTAATGGGTAGAGGTCCTAAGCAAATTAATACTATGATCGTTAAAAATTTGATAATTATTAGGCTCGAAGGATTCTTCAGTATTTCAGAGAAGAGGCTGGCAGAGAATAATCGTGTTGAATTAGTTAAAAGAGTTAGGACTTTATTATTTGAAAATGAAGTAGAAAATTTCAAAAATATTATTCAAAATATAATTAACACTGAATTAGTCAGTGTGCATTCTGATGTAAGCACAAAAACCGGGGAAAAGATAATTATAGTTACACTTGATTGTAATTTAGAAAACAAATATTAAATTTAATAAATTATATATTTAGTTGGCAGATATATGAAAGGTATTTTTTACCAGTCATTATTAGGTCAACAATTTATCAATATTGATAAAGTGTTGGCCTTTTTTGTTTATATAAGGTTTTTTCTAACTAATAAAACTTAATATACTCTTGAATTTGGACAATTAAAATGAAAATAAACACCTATTAATTTAAGTTTATTTATCTTAAATATTATAATTTCAACTCAAGAAGGAGGTGATGATAATTATTTCTTTACAAGCAGCGATCGATAACATACTTTCACCAGCAATTATGTTCTTTATTTTAGGACTAATTGCTGCAATTATTAGATCTGATTTAGAAATACCAGATTCTTTTGGAGCTTTTTTAACTATGTTTATTCTAATTTCTATAGGTTTAAAGGCAGGGATTGCAGTTAGACAAACAGGAATATCAGAAATAATAATACCTGTTCTTGCAGCTATTATAGTTGGCGCTATAATTACTTTCACTGTATATTATATAATGTTAAAAATAGGATTTGATGCAGCAAATGCTGGCTCTATTGGCGGTCATTATGGGGCATGTAGTAGTGTAACCCTAACTACAGTGATAGTTTTTCTAAGCAGGATGGGAGTAAACTTTGAAGAGTTTGTTCCAGCACTATATCCATTTATGGATACAGCAGCCTTGATTACAGGTATTGTTTTAGGACACGCCGGTCTAAAAAAGAACAAAATAGATTCAGATGATGAATATAGTATTAAAAATATTTTTAAGGAGTCACTGAGGTCTAAATCAACAGTTTTAATTATTGGAGGTCTGATAATTGGTTTAACTGCAGGAGTAAAAGGCACAGAAGACCTGATGCCATTTTACAGTACTGCATTTGACGGGATCTTTACAATATTTATGCTGGATATAGGAATTATTACTGGACGAAGAATATCGGTTCTAAAAAATGTTAAACCAGTTACTTATTTGATTGCAATAATAATGCCGCCTGCACAAGCAGTTATGGCAATATTAATTGCTAATTTTATCGGCTTAAGTCCAGGTGGAGCAACAGTTTTTGCAGTTCTAGCAGCAGGAGCCTCATATATTTCAGCACCAGCAGTAATGAGAAGTACTTTTCCAGATGCAAACCCTTCCATAGCATTAGGGATGAGTCTAGGGATCATTTTTCCATTTAACATAATACTTGGTATACCACTGTATTATCAGATTGCAATAATTTTGAGTTAATTTATAAATTTATTGATGAAAAAATAAGGAGGTTTCTATTATGTTGATCAGAGCAGAGAAGGTAATTATTATTACTGAAAAGATTATTTCTTCTCAAATTATCGATTATTTAGAATCAATGGATATTACAGCTTATACAATCTATAAGGATGTTTCTGGACAGGGAAATCGAGATATTAGATCTATATCTGGAGGTTTAAGTAGATATGGCGAAAATATAAGGTTAGAAGTAATTATTAAAGATGATGAAAAGGCAGTAAAAGTTGTAGAGAAAATCTATGCAAAGTATCTGCATTCCAAATATGCAGGTATTATATATATTGAAGATGTTAGGATAATTAAACAAAATGAGGAGTGATTTTGATGAGAGAAAATATACCTGTAACAATGATGACCCAACACCCTGATTCTGCTCAAGAATATGTTCCTATACAAAAAGAATCAGAAGAGGCAATTGAGGCTTTAAAAGCTATCCCTGATGGTTTAAAATAATGATTGACTTTGAAGGAAAATTAACTCCATATCACCAGACTGCTCAAATTGTAATAGGTCTAATTGAGAATGGAATAACACCAGGAAAAGAAGTTTTTGTAACCCCAAGAGTAGCAAATGCCAATGAAGAAACCGCTTTTAGACAAATAATGGCTTTTCTTTCAATAACAGAAACTATAGTTAGCGCAAAAGAATATAATGATATCCAGCCTATTATAGAAGTTATTCTTCCTATGGTAAGTTCTGCCGATGAATTAATAGAAGTGAAAAAGAGAATAGATTCTGTGGCAAAATTAGCAGAAAAAGAGTTCAAAATGAAAAAAAACAAAAATTTATTACAGATTATTCCTCTTATTGAAGAAGTGCCTGAACTTTTAAATATTGACTCAATTATTTATCAATTTGTTACAAAATTAAGAAATAATGATTATCCTGTTGATTATCTCAGATTTATGCTGGGGAGATCTGACCCAGCATTATCTTACGGAAATGTTTCTGCAGTTTTAGCAAATCGAGTAGCCCTTTCTAAAGCATATAAAATAGCTGAATCTCTAAATATAAATATTTATCCTATCTTTGGGGGAGGGGCCCTACCTTTTAGGGGACATGTGACACTTGAAAACATTTATAATGTCTTAGAAACATACCCAGGGCTTAAAACTATCACGATTCAATCTGGTCTTAGGTATGATCAACCACGAACAAAATTGATTGAATTAATAAAAATACTTAATAATGAATTACCTAATAGTAAAGCTCATTTTTATAGCGAAACCGAATATCAACAATTATATAACTATGTTGGAATTTTTACAGCTAATTATCTTGATGCATTTTTTGAAATCATACCAGAAGTAGCAAAACTCTCAGATTATATTCCCAAACAGAGAGATAGACTGGCCCGCAAAAGTGGTGTTGGCTATGCCCGAGATATTGCAAGACCAGAAGAAATTGCTAAGCTTGTTAATATTGAGAGTATCAAGAATAAATTAAATAAGCTCAATACAGATAAAAAGTTTGCTTTACCTAGAGCAATTACTTTTACTGCCTCTCTCTATTCAGTTGGGCTGCCTCCAGTTTTTATAGGAACAGGTAGAGGCCTTAACGAAATAAAAAACAAGTGGGGCAAAAGTGGATTAAATGAATTTTTAAATAATTATCCATCATTGAAAGCTGATCTAAAATTTGCAAGCAAATTTGTTAACTTTAAAAACATAAATAGATTCTTTAATCAGAAAGCTGTTGATTATATTGAAGAAGATATAAACTTCTGTTGTGATTTCTTTGATTTAGATATATGTCGAGATAAAAATATAATAAAATCTGACATATATCATATGTTAATGGACTCTTCATTAGGAGTATTATTTCACCTGCAAAAGGCCTCTGATTTTTCTCGTCCCAAAGAAGTTGAATTATTAGAAAACTGGCTTAAAGAAATGGGAAGTATAAGGGGGAGTCTAGGTTAAAAATACAACTCAAACTTAAAGTCGTCAAATTTAAAATGGCAGGATTATGGCAGGATTTACCCTCAAACAACAAAAAACCCGCCTCTCAGCGGGTTTCTTAAAATGGGCATCAGCCCTTAATATTCAATGGCGGAGAGACAGGGACTCGAACCCTGACACCTTTCGGCTTCACCGGATTTCAAGTCCGGCTCCTTAGCCAATTCGGACATCTCTCCACTTATGTCACGAATAATATTGTACTATAGAATAAGATTACTGTCAAGAGATTTCCACAACTTTTTTGCTGAGAAGTTTTTAGCCAAAAGCAGGAAGTGATAAGATTTAGTTTTAAAAGGTATATATCTTCTTTTCTTGAATATAATTATAATAAGAGAAATTCGATAATAATTTTGATTAAAAGAAATAGAGAAAGGTCAGATATAATATGAAAAACATTTTAGTCATTGATGATACAACTCTGGTTCGTTATAGGATAACTTCTATCTTAAAAGCAGAAGGCTTTAATGTCTACCAGTCAGATAATGCTGCTTCTGTCAGGCAGAATACTTTTGCCAGTGATATTTCACTAAAAGATATTGATCTAATTTTACTTGATACTTATTTAAGTAGTGAAAATGGTTTTGACTTATTGAACTTTTTAAAGCAGCAGTATCCTGAAATTGATGTGATAGTTGTCAGTGGTGCTAATAGAGCCAGCGTGATAAAAAAAGCGGTCAGCCTGGGAGCAAAAGATTTTATAGCCAAACCATTTGATAAATCAACTCTCTTAAGAAAAGTAAACAATATTGATGCTGCTTTCGAAAACAAAGGGCTTTTTAAAAAAGAAGAATCCTATAAAACAACTTTAAGTCTGGAACTAAATAGATCTATGAGGTCAAAACTTTCTTTTTCAGTTGTTATAATTGATCTACCTCATAAGATTGATCAGAAATATTATATGGATATCAAAAACCTCATTACTTCCAGAATCAGAAATATTGATCAGATATTTTTTCTGGAAGATTTTAAATATCTTTTTATTTTACCTTTAACTGATCGTGAGGGAAGAGAAGTTTTTATCGATAAGATAACTAATATTTCCCTGGAAAACAAGCATTTATTAAAAGATAACTTTGAGGTTGAGGCAGTAACTTTTCCGGAGGAAATTGTAGAAGCAAGGAACTTAGATCCTGAGAATTACGGTAAGTTCAAGGAGCAAATACTTCAGAAGCTGAAATTAAAATAATTATTTGACATTTTAAAAAATATAATCTATAATTAACCTATAACTTGTAGAACAACCTACAACCACTGATTTTTAAGCGGGGGATAAAAATGGATACCATTAAAAAAGTTAACTTGGTTGATGAAGTATATAAAAAGCTGAAAGAAAAAATAGTCAGTGGCGACTGGGAAGCTGGCCAGAAAATTCCGTCAGAGAATGAACTGTCGGAGAAGTATGGTGTCAGCAGAAATACAATTAGGAATGCAATTCAAAAACTAAAGGGTTTAAATTTAATTGAAACCCGTCAGGGGCAGGGAACTTTTTTGAAAAAAGATTTAAACAGCAGTATAATCAGCAATATTATTCCCGGAATGATTTTTAATGATAATGAAATACTTGATGTGCTTGAATTCAGGAGTGTAATCGAAAAAGAAAATGCCCGTCTGGCAGCAATCAGAGCTGATGAAGAGGACATTCAGGAAATCAAAAATGCTTTAGAGCAGATGAAAAAACATCAGGATGATTATCAGGAATATACTGTCTGGGATTATAAATTCCATTTAAATGTTGCCAGAGCAACTAAGAATAAAATTTTATACCAGGCGATGCTGAGATTGAAGGATATACTCTTTAAACATTTAGAAGAAATGAATAAAAATGGTAATTTTGAAAAAAGTATAGCCGGTCACAGAAAACTTTTTCAGGCAATAGAGGCCAGAGATCCACAGCTGGCAGTAGAGCTTTCTGAAGAAGATGACCGTGAGAGATTTAAAGAGCTCAAAAAGATATAAAATTTTTAATTTAACTTGTATTACAACCAACAACCGACAACCAATAAGTATTTTAGAACTAATTATTTTGTTTGACAAATTGAAAATGAAGGTGATCTGATGAAAATTACGAATTTAAAAGTTATTGTTACCTCTCCCGGGAGAAATTATGTCGTAGTAAAAATTGAAACAGACAGCGGTATCTATGGCTATGGAGATGCAACTCTCAATGGGAGAGAGCTTGCAGTAGCTGAAGCACTGGAAGAATATTTAGCCCCAATTTTAATTGGTAGGAATCCGGATAATATTGAAGATATCTGGAACTATATTTATAAGGGTACTTACTGGCGGGGAGGACCTGTTTTAATGACAGCTCTGGCCGGAATTGATATGGCCCTCTGGGATATTAAGGGTAAAAAAGCTGGCCTGCCGGTTTATTCTCTCCTGGGGGGTAAGAGCAGAGAAAAAGCTCTCTGCTACAGCCATGTTTCTGGAAACGATTTTGAGGAAGTTAAGGAAAAAGCGCTCAAGAAAATTGAAGCAGGCTATAAAGCTTTAAGAATTCAGGTTGCTATACCTGGACTTGACGGCACCTACGGTACTGTTGAAGATGATGCGCTGGAACTTCCTTTTGTTGAAAAGTGGGATTCTAAACCTTATTTGAAAACAATTCCGGAACTCTTTAAATATATCAGAGCTGAAATAGGTGATGGAGTACATTTAATTCATGATTCTCACGAGCGCCTGACAGTGCCTGAGGCTATTAAACTGGCCAGAAAGTTAGAAAAATATGACCTTTTATTTTTAGAAGACTTGTTAAAACCTGAAAACAGGGAAGGTTTTAGACAGCTTAAAAGCCAGACTTCAACGCCGCTGGCAATGGGAGAACTTTTCAATACTAGATGGGAAGCTCTGCCGCTGATCAAAGATCAATTAATAGACTATATCCGCTGTGATCTGAGTCATATTGGTGGAATTACAGAGGCTAAAAAAATAGCAGCACTTGCTGAGACCTTTCATATTAAAACCGCCTGGCATGGACCAGCTGATATTTCTCCAGTTGCACATCTGGCAAATTTACACCTTGATTTTGCGATTGCAAACTTTGGTATTCAGGAATTTGCACAGTTCCCAAAAGAGGTAAAAGAGGTCTTTAAAGGTGGTCCAGAATTTGAAGACGGTTATCTTAAAATATCAGATAAGCCGGGGCTTGGCTGTGAGATAGACGAAGAAGCTGCAGCTGAATATCCGTATCAAAAAGCATATTTACCTGTTGCAGAAGCTCTGGACGGTAGTGTCCATGAGTGGTAAGTTAAGCTAAAGATTTTAATAATTATTAATCTAAATGCCGAATGGCAGCTGGATTTAGAAAGAATATATTTTTATTCGCTCTCAATTTGTATAAGCCTATAATCCCTTAAGAAAAACTGGAGTGAATTTTTAATCAAAAATAATTTAAAAGGGGTGTTTATTAATGAGTAAGAAGGGCAAATTTGTTTTAGTTTTATCTTTAATTTTATTTTTAAGTCTCAGTTTTTCAGTTATGGCACAGGAAGATTTAGGACTGGCAGATGCAGATCGCAGTGAGATTCTTGTTATCACAGGTGGACTGTGGGGACCTCCTTCAACCTGGAATATTTTACTGCCAAGTCAGGTTAGAGGTACTGGAGGATTTGTTTATGAAACTTTATTTTCCTATAATGCTGTAAAAAATGATTATACTCCCTGGCTTGCTGAAAGTGGGGAATGGGTTAATGAAAGTGAATATGTTGTTAACTTAAGAGAGAATGTCAACTGGACTGATGGTGAAGAATTCAATGCTGAAGATGTTGTTTTCACCTATCAGGTAGCAAAAGATAGTGAAATTTACTATTCACCAATCTGGAACTGGCTGGAAAGTGTAGAAGCAGAAGATAATTATACAGTTCGTTTTACCTTTTCTGAGCCACACTATGCAGAATGGGATTCAGAATTATATGAGCGCTACATCATTCCTGAACATATCTGGAGTGAAATCCCTGCTGAAGAGTTAATCACCAGAACAATGAAAGATCCTGTTGGAACTGGTCCCTATACTCACAGTGATTCTGCTCAGGACAGAATGATCTGGAGAAGAGATGATAACTGGTGGGGTAATGATGTTTTTGGTCAGCCCAAACCTAAATTTGTAGTAGACCTTGTTAACCAGAGCAACAATATTACAATGGGAATGTTAATGAAAGGTGAGGTTGATTTTAGTAATAATTTCATCCCTGGAATTGAGAGAATTAAAGATCAGTTTGGTCTTATTACCTGGTTTGAAGATCAACCATATATGCTTTCCTGGAATACAGCAAATATGTATATGAATCTTGAGCGAGAGCCTTTTGACGATCTCGAGTTTCGCAGAGCGATGGGATATATGGTCAATAAGCAGACCATTGTTGATCGAGTATATGGTGGTCTTGTAAGAGCTGCTAATCCAACAGGTCTATTTGGTGAGAGCTGGCTGGACTATCTAGACGAAGATGTTGTAGAAGAATATGGATTTGAATATGACCCTGCTCAGGCAGAAAAAATATTAGATGAAGCTGGCTATGTTGATGCTGATGGAGATGGCTGGCGAGATATGCCGGATGGTTCACCTTTAGAACTGGAAATAATGGTGCCAAGCGGCTGGTCAGACTGGATGGAAGCAATCAGAATAGTTGCCAACAACGCTCAGGAAATTGGCCTAAACATTAATCCTAATTTCCCTGATTCTTCACTATTTCACCACAAACGCTACAATGGTGATTTTGATCTGATAATTGCTCATTTCCAGACAACACGCTCATCCTCACCATTTGATTACTGGAACGGAGTTGCCAACAGCAACATTTATGGTGAAGAGATTAATAATGGTAACTGGGGTGCCTATGATAACCCTGAATTATTTGAAAAAATAGATCAATTTAATATGACTAGAGATGAAGCTGAAAAACAAAAACTGGCTTCTGAAATTCAAAAGACACTGCTGCAGGATATGCCTACAGTACCACTCTGGCATAATGGAATGTGGGGTCAGGCAATGACCAATAACTGGACAAACTGGCCTACAGAAGATAATCCTTATGGTATTCCAGTTAGTGGAGGAGTAAGTGGATTCCAGATGGGAATGGTTCAGACTTTAATTGGAATCGAACCTGTAGAATAATAATCTAAATAATTGATAGATTCTCAACCCGGTAATAATCTTATTATCGGGTTATTTTTTTGGCTAAAAAGGCTGTTTTTATTCTTTTCATCTATAATTTTTAGTTAATTTTATTCAAAATTTAGTTAAATATCAAATAAGGTCTATTAATCAGGTGAAGATATATGCTATAATCATTACTGTAAATAATCGAATATCCAAATTAATTCCTTAATAAAAAAAAGGGGGCGATAATGATTAACAATTATGATGTACTGGGGAGTCTAAACAATTTACAGCAGTGGATGCTGCTTAACCATAAGAGCCATAAACTGATTTATTTAATTGGTCTTCTCTTTTTAGCGGCATTTATAATTAAAACTATAACCGATAAGTTCAGAATTCCCAGTGTAGTTGGTTATATACTTTTGGGAACATTATTCAGTGAGAGTGTAGTTAGGAGTTTATCTTTTTTACCCAGGGAATTTTTAGCCTGGCACAGTTACTTGCTTAATACCCTCAATTTTATCACTGTCCTGGCAGTATCTTTTATCTCATTTGGGATAGGAACTTCTTTGTACATAAAAATTTTAAAAAAATTGGAGTTTGAGCTAACTCTGATTGTTATTTTCGAATCAATTGGTGCTTTTGTGCTGGTGACTGGAATTATGCTCCTTTTGGGCAAAGATCTTTTTGTGGCTATTTTATTTGGTACAATCGCTACTGCTACAGCCCCAGCGGCAACGGTAATGGTATTAAAGGAATATGGTATTCCAGGAGAGTTTTCTGCAACCCTGATGGTTGTGCTGGCTTTAGATGAATTTTTGGCTCTGCTTATTTTCTCTTTTATGGAGCCCTTATCATATATACTTGCTTCACCCGAATTAGAATTAACATTAACTAATATGCTGTTTGAGCCCTTAGTTAGAGTTACTGCTGCAATTCTGCTCGGCTTTGTCTTAGGTTATATTTCTCAGTACTTAATGGTTAGATGTGATTCAGAGAGCCGAAAAATTTTATTAATTCTGGCAACGATCATTGGGACTTCTGCAGCAGCAGTGTTTTTACATATTTCACCACTATTTGCCAACTTAACAGTCGGTTTTGTTTACAGGAACATCCCAAAAAGAAGATTAAATGTTTCAGATAAGATTGATATTTTAACTGTTCCTTTATTTGCTACTTTCTTTATTCTGGCCGGCACCAAAATTGACATTAGTAATCTGTTTAATCCAGGCTTTTTAGTAATTGCGTTTGCCTATACATTAATGAGGATTATTGGTAAGGTTGGAGGTGCGCATTTTGGGGCGAAATTTTCATCTGCTCCCAAACATGTAGAGGATTATATTGGCTTTGGTCTGATTCCTCAGATTGGAATTACAATTGATTTAGCATTTATAATTCAAAAAGATTTTATCCATATCCCCGGTAATGTGGCTAATATTTCAATGCTGATCTTAAATGTGATATTATTTACTTCAATCTTTACTGAAATTTTTGGTTCTTTAGCAACAGAATATGCTTTAATTAGATCAGATGAAATGAAAACTAAAATTGGCTGGAGTTTTTTGGAGGGAGAATAATTTTGTTAAGTATCACAGTTGGCTTTATAATCTTAATAACACTAATTATTTTAAAAGTAAGTATCGTAGTTGCTGCTCCGCTTTCATCAGCAGTAATTTTATACTTAAATAATTTAAACATTTTAGAAATCCTGAATGCCCAGTATTTGCCCGGTTTTGCTTCTTTTGTTCAGGATTATCTATTCATTTTTCTGCTGAGTGCGGTCCTGGGCAAGATAATGGAAGACTCAGATGATGCAACTGCAATTGGAGAATTTGTGCTTGATGTACTTTCACACCGCTATGCAGCTGTAGGTATCTTTTTTGCCAGTGTACTGCTTTCAATTGGTGGAATTTCAGCTTTTGTCTTAATTTTTACCATCTATCCAATTGCAAAAAAAGTTTTTGAAGAAGCCGGTCTGCCCAAATCACTGATCATCGCTTCTATTGCCGGGGGGAATGTAATAGTTGGCCTTTCTCTGCCGGGCAGTCCCCAGGTACATAATTTAATCATGATGGATTATTTAAATACTTCCGCCCTTGCCGGATTTGGCCTGGGACTGGCGGGGATTTCGGCTGGTTCAGCGGCTGCAATTGCTTACTTGAGATACAGGAGCAGGTCAATGTTAGCTGAAAGTAGTAATTTAAATGACAGTATTTTAAAAAAGCCGGATTTAACTAAACTTTTTAATTTTTTAACAGCGATGCTGCCGCTTTTAGTTGTCTTTATTGTGCTGGCAGTATTTTCAAAACCGCCTGTAGTTGCTTTACTGCTGGGGGTTGTACTTTCAATCATAAAAAATATTAGAAAGATTGATCTCTTAGAAATTTTAAATGACAGCATCTCCAATGCAGTCTTACCACTGATGTTTGCTGCTTCGGCGATGGGCTTCGGGCAGGTAATTTCATCCCTGCCGGTTTTTAAAGATTTTCTGCAGACCCTCTTAAATCTGCCTTTAAATCCCTATCTGCTGACCGGAATTATCACAAATATTGCTGCTGGTCTTTTAGGTAGTGCATCCGGGGGAATGCTTTTAACTTTAAGTACAGTTGGCGAAAACATTGTCCAGATGGTGGATCCAGAAAAATTGCACCGACTTATAATTATTGCCTCAACTGGCCTGGATACTCTGCCCCATAACAGTGCCTATCTGGCGATGCTGGCTTATACAGGTCTTAAATTTAAGGAAACATATTTTGATTATTTTATGGTAACGGTTTTGGCAACTCTGCTTTCTTTTGCAGTTGCTTTAATCTATGCACTGAGTTTTTAGGATAGAGGAAATCAAGCTGGAAGGGAGAGATTCAATTGCCGCTGACTAAAATTTTACTTATTCTGGCCGCCGGAATCTCAGCTGGATTTATCAATACAATGGCCGGAGGAGGTTCTTTGATTACTCTACCTATCTTAATTTTTTTAGGTCTGCCAGCCGCTGTAGCTAATGGGAGCAATCGGGTAGCCTTACTGGTTGAAAATATCACAGCTGTTATTAATTTTAGAGATAAAGGCTATTTTGATTATCAATTTGGCCTGATTCTTGCCTTACCGGCTGTAATTGGCTCTTTAATCGGAGCCCGGATAGCAGTTTCAATTTCTGAGCAGTTTTTTAATCAGCTTCTGGCAGTAATTATGCTGCTTATGTTAGTTTTTATACTCTGGAATCCGCTAAAAAATCTAAAGCTTAATCAGAAAGAACTAAGCAGCAGCCGAAAAATAACTGCAGGTTTTGTGTTTTTTTTGATTGGAATTTATGGAGGTTTTATTCAGGCTGGAGTAGGGATTATAATCATCGCAGCCCTTTCACTTTTAACAGGTTTTTCCCTGGTCAAAATTAACAGCCTTAAGGTATTTGTGGTTGCAATCTATATTTTTTCTTCACTCAGTATCTTTATTTTTAACGGTAAGGTTGACTGGATAACAGCTCTGATTTTAGCGCTCGGAAATGGCACCGGAAGTTATCTGGCCAGTACTTTAGCGGTAGATAAAGGAGAAAAACTGGTTAAAGCTGTTTTAACAGCTGCTGTTTCTCTTATGGCTCTATATTTATTTTACATAAGTTTCTAATCATTAGAAATATAAAGTTTTTAAACTATATAATAACTAAAACCAGAGGAGTGAGCAAAATGAAATATCCGGAAGCCACAGTAGGTGCTGTTATTTTGAATCCAGAAAACAGAGTTCTGATCTGCAAATCAAATAAATGGCAGCAAAAATATGTAATCCCCGGCGGTCATATTGAAGCAGGAGAGAAAATGGAAGAGGCCTTAGTGAGAGAGGTTAAAGAAGAAACAGGGCTTGAAATTTATGATATTGAACTGCTTGGAATCACAGAAAGTATTTATTCTGAGTCTTTTCAAAATCAGAAACATTTCCTTTTTGTTGATTTTATCTGTCGCAGTGATTCTACAAAAGTTGAGTTAAATCATGAGGCCCAGTCCTATCAATGGATTGAGCTCAGCGAAATTGAAGCTTATGACCTGGAAGAATTCACTGCCAGCTTATTAAAAGAGCTGCGGCGGGGAAAGGATTCTAACTACAGACAGGATATATTATACGGTTTATAATCTAAAACAGTAAAATAATAATAGACTAGAAAAGAACGGAATGATTTTAATGAATAAAATTGAAATAAAAAATAAGATAAAAAAATCAATTGAGATGCCTGAGCGGAAGGCTGAGACAAGAGAACTTTTTCTATTTTTTGGCCTTCCAGGCAGCGGTAAATCAACACTGGCGGAAGAGCTTTATCAGCGAAACAAAAAAGAAAGTATCTATCTGGCAGCTGATCAGATAGCTTTAGAATATAATCTGGACCAATCAGATAACTATCACTGGACCTTTGAAATTTTTAATGAGCTAATTGAATACTATCTTAAATCCGGTTATTCAGTCATCGCTGATGCCAATCTTGATAAATATGAGATTCGAAAAGAATATTATCAGCTGGCTGAAAACTGTGGCGCAGAGTTAAAGCTCTTTTATCTAAAGACAAACCTGGCTGAAATTAAAAAAAGACAGCAGCAGCGAAATCAGCTTGCAGAGGCTGAACTGCGCTCGGCAGGCTTGTACAGCCACAATCAGGAAGAAATAAAAAACTATCTAGAGGAGCTTGAGCTACCTCGTGAATCAGAAAAAGTTTATCTAATTGACGGGAATTTTGATTTTGCAGAGCAGCTTGACTGCTGGCAAGAGGTAGAAGAGGAAGCTTTATTTGATTATTTGGACGCTGTCCGCAGCAGTCTGGCTCAAAATTCTAACCCGGAAAAAGCAGAGGGAATGGAAGGCTACATGCGGGATCAGTTTCCTTTCTACGGTCTGCAGGCAGCTGAGAGGCGAAAAACTTTAAGAAAATATATGAGGCAGGATCAGCGGCCTAAATTAAGGCAGCTAAAAACTGCAGTCAAAAAGCTCTGGCAGCTGCCGGAAAGAGAATTTCAGTATTTTGCTCAGGAGCTGATTCTAAAGTATAAGAAAGATTATAGCAAAGATATGATAGATCTCTTTGAATACATGCTGACCAATAAATCCTGGTGGGATACTGTGGATCAGATAGCAAAAAAATCTGTGGGAGAATATTTTCAGCTTTTTCCTGAAGAAAGAGATCCCAAGCTTATGAAATGGCTGGAAAGCGGCAATATCTGGCTGCAGCGGACCGCTTTACTGTTTCAGCTGGGCTATAAGGAAGAAACAGATGCTCAGCTTTTATTTGACCTGATTGAAAAGTTAAGAGATATCGATGAATTTTTTATTCAAAAGGCAATTGGCTGGGCTTTACGAGAATATTCTAAACTGGAACCGCTGGCAGTGGTTAAATTTTCAAATACTCATCAGCTCTCAGCGCTAGCAGAAAGAGAAGCCTTAAAAGTTGTTAAAAGAAATAAATAGTCTTAAAAGCAGTCACCTTGAGAATATTGGCATTAAAAAGCCATTGATTTAATTCCAAAAGGTGATTTTTTATTTTTTAATCTTGACAAAACAAATGGGTTTAGTTATAATTAATAACGATTGAGCTTGATAATCAGTCTCAATTAATAATTTTTATTAGTGATAAATATTGGATTCATAAAATCACTAAGTAAATCTAAAGGAGGATTTATTTTGTTAAATAAAAAGAATTACATAGCTGTTCTGGTAATGGCTTTGGTGTTAATTTTAAGTATTTCGGTGATGGCAGAAACAAGGGTTGTTGAGCATGCAATGGGAAAAACTGAAATTGAGGGCACTCCCCAAAGAGTTGTAACCCTTTATCAGGGTGCCAGTGATGCTGCTCATGCCCTTGACATACCCCTGGTTGGTATTGTAGAATCCTGGGTAGAAAAACCTGTCTATAAATATCTGCGGGATGACCTGAGTGATGTTAAACAGGTTGGACTGGAAACTCAGCCCAATCTTGAAGAAATCAGTAAATTAAATCCTGATTTAATTATTGCTTCTAAGATGAGGCACGAGGATATTTACAACCTGCTTTCCCAGATTGCTCCAACAGTAATGGAAGAAAATGTGTTCCGCTATCGGGAAACTGTTAAATTAATGGGTAAAGCTGCAGGTAGAGAAGAAAAAGCAGCAGAAGTTTTAAATAACTGGGATCAGCGAGCTGCAGATTTCAGAGAAAAAATCGAAGCTAAAATGGGTGAGAAGTGGCCGATTGAGGTTGCTGTTTTAAACTTTAGAGCAGACCATGCCCGTATTTATTACAGTGGTTATGCTGGAAGAATTCTAAATGAACTTGGTTTTGAGAGACCTGAAGACCATAAAAAAGATACCTGGGGAGTTAAATTAACTTCTAAAGAGAGTATCCCGGAGATGAATGCAGAAGCCTTCTTCATCTTTATGTCAGATGATCAGGCAGTAGAAAACACCTATCAGGAATGGACTGAACACCCACTCTGGCAGAATCTGGATGCTGTTCAAAATGAGCAGGTATTTAGAGTTGATCAGGTTGCCTGGAATATGGCCGGCGGAATTGAATCAGCTCATATTATGTTAGATCAATTATATGAACACTTTGAACTGGAAGAATAAATTTAATGACTTACATTTTGCGTAATCAAAAGGCAAAAATGAATATGCTGCTGTTTTTAACTTTTTTGTTAATCACAGCAGCAGTTTTTAGTCTGGCTGTTGGTCAGCACTTTGTTTCCTTAACCAGTGTTTACAGGGCAATATTTAGTTTTGACCAGCAGTCAACAAGACATCTAATAATCCGCTCAACCAGATTGAGCAGAACTGTGATTGCTCTAGCAGCAGGCGGGAGTCTTGCTGTTGCCGGGGCTTTAATGCAGGCGCTGACCGGTAATCCACTTGCTGCTCCCGGAATTTTTGGGCTCAACTCAGGTGCAGTTTTCCTGCTGGTAATTGCAGCTACTTTTTTTGGAGTAACTTCGATGGAGCTCAGTATCTGGCTTGCTTTTTTTGGCTCAATGCTGGCCGGGTTGCTGGTTTATTTTATTGCTTCTCTGGGTAGAAGTGGACTTTCCTCTCTAAAAATGATTCTGGCTGGAGCTGCAGTGACTGCTCTTTTCCATTCCTTTACTCAGGGTCTTTTGGTAATTAACCAGGAGAGTTTAGAAAGTGTTCTTTTCTGGCTTTCTGGTTCAACTGCCGGTAGAGATTTGGGAATGATTATGCCGCTGCTTCCATTTATTTTAGGAGCGATAATTCTGGCTTTAATTTTGGCCAAAGATATTAATATTTTACTAATTGGAGAAGAGATGGCAGCAGGCCTGGGTCAAAAAACTATAATCATTAAACTTTTACTAGGTCTGAGCATTGTTATTCTGGCTGGCAGCTCAGTGGCTGCAGCAGGCGCAATATCTTTTATTGGTTTAGTAGTTCCTCATATCAGCCGCTTTTTTGTCGGGAATAACTACCACTGGCTGATAATTTATTCTTTTATTATTGGGGCAGTCCTGCTTTTAATTGCAGATATTGCAGCCAGGATTATCATTATGCCTCAGGAAGTACCGATTGGAGTTATGACAGCTTTTATGGGAGCACCATTTTTTGTTTACATTGTCAGGCGGGGGTTTAAAGTTAATGCTTAAAAATTTGAAAATTTCGCGGGAGCTTATCTTAATTTTTGGACTCATTCTGCTGGCAGGATTAATTTTTATTCTTTCTTTATCCTTCGGCAGCAGCTATATCTCACCAGTGACTGTGATCAGTCACTTTTTGGGACTGGAAGCTGGGTCTTATAATTTTACAATTAATATTTTACGCTTACCCCGTACACTTATGGCTTTTTTAGTTGGGGCAGCTCTCTCAGTTTCAGGACTTATTCTGCAGGCAAATATTAAAAATCCCCTGGCTTCTCCGGATATAATTGGAATCACAGGTGGGGCTTCTGCTGGAGCAATCACCTACTTAAGTTTTTTTAGTGCTGATTATGGGATTGGCGGTCTGCCTTTTGCTGCCATCCTGGGAGCAGCGGTGGTTTCCGCTTTGATCTATTTTCTGGCCTGGCAGAAGGGTGTCAGTTCAATCAGGCTGGTTTTGATTGGAATTGGGATTGCAGCAGCTGTCGATGCTCTGGTAACAATGATTATTGTCTTCAGTCCAATCAGTACCACAGTTCAGTCCTATGTCTGGTTGACCGGGAGTATTTATGGTACAAACTGGGAGGATCTTTTTCAATTTCTGCCCTGGGTTATAATTTTTATTCCACTGGCTTTTGCTTTTTACAAAAGTTTAAATCTCCTGGCCTTAGGTGATAAGGTAGCTGCAGCTTTGGGTTTAAATATCCAGCTCAACCGCTTTCTCTTAATGACAATCAGTGTAGCTCTGGCCGGATCTGCTGTAGCCTATGCCGGAGGAGTTGCTTTTATTGGACTGATTGCACCTCATATTGCCCGAAAAATGGGAGGAAAATCTTATTCAATCTTAATTATCTATTCAGTTTTAAGTGGTGGAATGATTTTTATGGCAGCAGATTTGCTTGCCAGAACGGCCTTTTTACCACTTGACTTACCGGCAGGAGTCTTTGTTTCCGGAATCGGAGCTCCATTTTTTATTTATTTACTTTACAGAAATCGCAACCAATTTTAAAGGAGGTAGAACTTTGAGTATTTTAGAAACTAAAAATTTATCACTGGCCTATGACAAAGATAAAATAATTGATAACCTTGACTTAAAGATACCAGAAGGCGAAATTACTATTTTTATTGGTGGTAATGGTTCTGGCAAATCAACCCTGCTTAATTCTATGGCCCGGCTTTTAAAACCTGTGGAGGGGTCAGTAGAACTGAAGGGAGAAGATATTAATCAGCTTTCAACCAAAGAAGTGGCAAAAAAGCTTGCCTTTTTACCTCAAAGCTCTACTATTCCAGAGGGGATTACCGTCCGCAAACTGGTTGAACAGGGAAGATATCCCTATCAAAAATGGTATCAGGCCTCAAGCAGTGAGGATCAAAAGATAGTTGAAAAGGTTTTAAAAGACACAGGTCTTTTAGAACTTGCTGACCGAGATTTAAGTTCACTCTCTGGTGGACAGCGGCAGCGGGCCTGGCTGGCAATGGTCCTGGCTCAGGATACAGAAATAATTTTACTCGATGAACCAACTACTTACCTTGATCTCTCCCATCAGGTTGATCTGCTTGACTTACTCTATGAATTAAACAAGAAAGATCAGCGGACAATTATTATGGTCCTGCATGATTTAAACTTAGCCTGCCGCTATGCTGATCATATAGTGGCTGTTAAAGATAAAGGAGTTTTTGCCCAGGGTAAACCGGAAGAAGTTATTGATGAAGAAGTGATTAAAGAAGTTTTTGATTTAAACTGTCAGATTGTTTCTGATCCTGTATTTGGAACCCCTCTCTGTATTCCAACAGGCAAAAATAAATTAAGTCAGGTTGTTTAAACTTGTAAAGAGGCTGGATGAAAATTCAGTCTCTTTGCCATTTATATTCTTTTTAAGATAAAGAGAAGAAATATCTCAACTTTATTTGAGAAATAAATAACTTGCAAATTCCTTTGACAAGCCTGATAGAATGCTATATGATAAGAATATAATTAAATATTCAAATTTTTTTAAAATTAATGGTCAGACCATCAGTCCTAAAATACATAAAGCAAAAATATTTATTTTTTCGCAAAATTGGTCAGACCATCGGTCCGATAGTTCTATTTTAAAATATTGGATAAAGGGGGTTCAAATTAAAAATAATTTTATTGGGGCAGATTTAAATTTTATATTTAGATGACAGTGGGGATTGTTATCTAAAATATTTTTTAGCATTTGGGCTTAAATTTTTAATAACGGGTATATAATTTAAAGGGGTGTAATAATTGGAAATATTAGTTTGTGTTAAACAGGTTCCAGAAACCAAAAATGTGGAAGTAGATGAAAACGGAAATCTAATTCGTGATGGTGTTGATTCAATAATGAATCCTTATGACATGTATGCACTGGAAACTGCACTGAGGTTGAAAGCTGAACACGGAGGAACAGTTACCGCAATTACCATGGGGCCTCCTCAGGCAAAAGAAGTTATTAGAGAGGCTTATATGATGGGGGCAGATAAGGGTTTTATTTTATCTGATATTAAATTTGCTGGAGCAGATGTTCTGGCGACAAGTTATACCTTGAGCAAGGGACTTGAGGTTATCGGTCTCAAAAATGGCTATGATTTAATTATTTGCGGTATGGAGAGCACGGACGGAGATACCGCTCAAGTTGGTCCAGCTATTGCTGAAACTCTTAAGATTCCCCATGTAGCCTATGTCAGTTCAATTAAAGGCTCTACTGAGGAAAAAATTATGGTGGAAAAGGATATGGGAGAGACTATTGAAGTGGTAGAATTTAGCTACCCTGGTTTGATTACTGTTACCAAACATGTAAATCAGCCCCGCCTTCCTTCTTATAGACTTAAACTAGAAACAGCTGACAGAGAAATAGAAACACTTACCTTTGCTGATCTACTTGATGATGATGAAAATAATTTTGGACTAAAGGGTTCTCCAACTCAGGTAGAAGAAGTTTTCCCTCCAGATGATAATATTGAACAGGTAATCTGGGATGGAAGTGGAGAAGAACTGTCTGACAAATTATTTAATGAATTAAAGGAGTTGAAGCTTGTATGAGTAACTACAGCATAGATTATGTAAATTGTTCTCTTTGTAAAGTATGTATTGAAGCCTGTCCTTTTGATGCTATAGATATAGTAGACGGTAAAATTGAGATGAATTCAGCCTGTAAGGCCTGCGGAATTTGTGTTAAAAGCTGTCCTGAAGGTTTAATTCAGCCGGTTGAGGACAAAAGAAAAGCTGTTGATAAGAGCCTCTACAGTGATGTTTTAGTTTTTGCAGAACAGTTAGAAGGTAAAATTCACCCGGTTACCTATGAGTTGATGGGTAAAGGGAGGGAATTGGCTGATAAAATTAATCAGGAACTGCATGTTATTTTACTCGGCCATGATTTAACTGATCAGACTGAAGAAATCCTGGCACACGGGGCAGATAAAGTTTATGTTTATAATCAGGAACCTCTGCATCATTTTGATGTTGAAGCCTATGCCAGGGCCTTTGAAGACTGTGTAGAGAGAACAAAGCCAACAATAATCCTGATTGGAGCAACTTCAATCGGTAGATCTCTGGCACCAAGAATCTCAACCAGATTTAAAACAGGATTGACTGCAGACTGTACAATTTTAGATGTTAGAGAGAATACAGATTTAGTCCAGACCAGACCTGCCTTTGGTGGTAATATTATGGCCAGGATTTTAACTACCAGAACCAGACCCCAGATGGCAACTGTGCGCTATAAGGTTATGGAACCTGCTGAAAGAATAGAGAATCCGACCGGAGAAGTTATTAACTTTAGTGTTGACGAAAAAGAATTAGAAACCAGATCCAACTTCGTCAGCATCACTAAAAAACCTGAAGTTGATAGTATCGAAGAAGCAGATAAAATTATTGCTGTTGGCCGGGGAGTAAGGGAAGAAAAAGATTTAGAGATGATCAGAGAACTTGCTGATTTAATAGGAGCTAAGATTGGAACCACCCGTCCTTTAATTGAAAAGGGCTGGACCGAACACCAGCAGCAGATTGGCTTAAGCGGAAGATCAGTTCGACCGGAATTATTAATCACCTTAGGAGTTTCAGGTTCGGTACAGTTTGTGGCTGGCATGAAGAGCTCAGAACATATTTTTGCAGTAAATACTGATCCAGAAGCAAGTATCTTTAATGTAGCTCATTATGGTATGGTGGGCGATTTATATGAGATTGTACCAAAATTAATTGAGAAGATAAAAAATGGTGAGCAGGTTTTTGAGAAAACAGCAGCAGTTGTTTAGTACTACTTATAGGGGGTAAATTGATGAATTTTAATAAAATAACAGAGGCAGATATCGAATCCTTAATCGAAATTTTAGATAGTGATCGAGTAACTTTAAAGGAAGATATTAGTGAAGATTATTCTCATGATGAACTGGCAGAGCTTAGAGTATATCCTGAGCTAATTGTAGAGCCTGAAAATACAGAAGAAGTAGCTCAAATTATGAAATTTGCCAGTAATAGAAATATACCTGTAACTCCTCGTGGAAGCGGAACCGGGCTTTGTGGGGGAGCAGTTGCCATGGAGGGTGGTATCCTTTTATTAACAACTTCCATGGATGAAATCATTGAAATTGATGAAGAAAACTTAACTGCCAGTGTCCAGCCGGGAGTTATCTTAATGAATTTTGCTGAGAAAGTAAATGATTTAGGTTTTATGTATCCACCTGATCCGGGAGAAAAAAGTGCTACCTTGGGTGGTAATGTGCTCACCAATGCCGGAGGAATGAGAGCAGTTAAATATGGTGTTACCAGAGATTATGTGCTGGGAATGGAAATTGTGCTGCCAAACGGAGAAATTATTAATACCGGTGGTAAGGTTGTTAAAAACAGTTCTGGCTACAGTATTCAGGATCTGATGATCGGTTCAGAAGGAACCCTTGGTATTGTAACAGAAATCACCTTAAAATTAGTGCCAATGCCTAAAAAAGCATTGACTTTATTGATTCCATTTGACAGCCTGGAAGAGGCGATTGGAACTGTACCGGAAATCATAAATGCGAAGATAGTGCCCACAGGCATTGAATTTATGGAAAAGGAAGTCCTGCTTGCTGCAACTGATTATCTGGGTAAAGAGTTTCCAGATACATCTGCTCCAGCCTACCTTTTACTTAAATTTGACGGTAATGATAAAAAGGAAATAGAAAAACAGTACGAAGTAGCAGCTGATGTCTGTCTGGCAAATAATGCTTATGATGTCTATATTGCCAACACTGATGAGCGGCAGGATGTAATCTGGGATACCAGAGGTGCCCTGCTTGAAGCTTTAAAAGCAGTTAGTGAATTAGATGAGTGTGATGTAGTTGTGCCGAGAAATAGAGTTGCTGACTTTGTTAACTTTACTCACAGGTTAGAGGATAAACATAATTTAAGAATCCGCGGTTTTGGTCATGCTGGTGATGGAAATTTACATCTCTATACTTTAAAAGACGACTTAGATGATCAAACCTGGCAGCAGCGAAACAAAGCGGTTATGGGCGAGCTTTATGCTAAATCAAGAGAGATGAAGGGTAAGGTATCAGGAGAGCACGGAATTGCAATTGCCAAAAAAGAGTATTTACATGAAGATATTGGACCCATGCAGCTGGAGCTGATGCGGGGAATTAAAAATACTTTTGATCCTCAAAACATCTTAAACCCTGGTAAAACTGTCTAAAAAATTGTAACTCAAAATTAAATTGTTTCCTGGATGCTTA
Organism: Halanaerobium saccharolyticum; assembly: GCF_003053565.1. Lineage (GTDB taxonomy): Bacteria > Bacillota > Halanaerobiia > Halanaerobiales > Halanaerobiaceae > Halanaerobium > Halanaerobium saccharolyticum_B. Next base: position 45,841 of record NZ_QAXS01000023.1, read on the forward strand.
AGCCTCCTCTTAGATGTAAAAAAAAATCATCTTAAGAGGAGGTTTTATATTATTTAGCCATTCAAAATCTTTTTGTTTTTAGAGGTGGATGGTTGATTATATTCATATTAAACAATCTGGTTGAAAAGAATAAGAAGTTTAATTGGTAATTACCTTTCTAATCGTGATATTTTGAGTTTCTATGACTGTAATAAATATACACGAACTCCTAAGAAATCAAAAGAAGGAGTAATAATTTACAGGACTTTTATGGGTGGGGGATCAACAGTTGTCGCCACCGGGAATATAGTTAGATGTTATGAAAAAGAGTTTAAGGAAATGGGGATTGATCTCAGTCAGGAATTTAAAGAGGCTGAAAATGAAATTCCAATAAGACTTTCAACCAAAGAAATTCAAGCCTCAGGTTCCAGAGCAATTTATGAGGCAGCATTAAGCCTGGGTTATCAGATGGAAACTATGCCGAAAGCAATTGATCAACAAAAATGCATAAAATGTGGACTCTGTATTAATGGCTGTAAACAGGGAGCCAAGTGGACTGCAAAAAATTATTTAAATCAGGCTGTCAAGCAGGGAGCGGTAGTTAGATATGATAGTAGAGTAGAAGAGGTTCTTATCGATCAGGGGCAGGCTTATGGAGTTAGAGGTGTTAATGCTGAGGATGAGTTTGAATACGAAGCAGATAAGGTTATTCTAGCAGCCGGCGGCCTGGGTACTCCAGTTATACTGCAAAATTCTAAAATAAACAATACTGATGTTGGCAAAAAAGCTGGCTAAAGATGCAGCCTAAATTCGAATTAGATCTTTTTTCGGTTCATTAACTAAAAAAATTGATTAAAATGCTTGAAAAGAAAGATAAATAGTGTTACAATTAAAAAAACTCAATCGAGGAAAAGAGAGTGTTACTGTTAAATCAGGCATAATCTAGGAGAAGATATAAGTTCCTTAACTAATTTGTATTAGCTAAGAGGGAGGACTTTATATTTTTTTCTAGATTTTTCTTTTTGTTTAATAAAATGAGGCTTTTACTTTCAGGGGGAATCAGATGTCTGTTAGAGAAAAGTATAAAGTGAAAAAGGTATTTAATAATAATGTGATTCTAGCAGAAAAAGGTGCTGAAAAGCAGGAACTGATTCTGATTGCAACTGGTATTGGTTTTGCATCCAGCAAAGGTGATATTTTTACAAAAGATGATTATCAAATCAAGCAGGAGTTTGTACCTCTCGCCGGGGAAAAGAGGAGTAATTATTTTCAGCTGCTGGAAGAGGTAGACAGTAAGATCATTCAGGCAACTGAAGAGATTATCAATATGGTTAATGAGGAGCTTGATGAAGATATAAATCAGTATATCAGGATTGGCCTGACTGATCATATCGCTTTCACCTTAAAAAGAATTAAAGAGGGGCTGGAGATTATAAATCCATTTTTGATGGAAACCAGGACCCTTTATAAAAAAGAATTTCAGCTGGCCAGGAAGGCAGTAAAGATTCTGGAAAATAATTTTGAGATTTCCATACCAGAGGGTGAGATTGGTTTTATTGCATTTCACATTCACGGAGCAATTAATAACAGTGAGGTTTCTAAAACAGTTAAGAATACTTCAATTATCAAACAGCTGGTTGCAAAGGTGGAAGAAGAACTTGGGCAGGAACTTGAATATGATAGTTTAAATTATGCCCGACTGGTCAACCATCTCCGTTTTGCTTTAGAGAGGATCGAAAGTAGAGAAAATAATACTAATCCACTTTTAGAGAATATCAAAAAGGACTTTAAAGAAAGTTATCAGCTAGCAGGGAAACTGGCAGAAATTATTGAATCCAGATTTGATTACCAGGTTCCCGAAGATGAGAAAGGTTATCTGGCACTGCACCTGCACAGACTGAATAGGGATTTTAATTAATTTTGATTTAGCAATTTAATTAAAGATAAAATTACATTTAAAAATAGAATGCAAAAACTAAATATTCACTGAGGCATGTTACTGTTTAATCAGGCAAGAGCCGAAGAGAAACTATTATTCCTTATTCCAGGGGAGTAGTAGATTCTCTTCGGCTTTTCTATTGTTTTTAGAATTTATGAAAATAAAATTACAGTTTAAACTGTAATTATTATATAGATCCAGGAAAGAAATTTTCTCTGCAGTTATTTTATTTATGAGTAAGTTTTAGTAAAGATTTTTAACAAAAAACAGGAGGTTTTAAAAAATGAAAAAGATTTTTTCTAGTTTGCAGAAAATAGGTAAGTCTCTGATGTTACCGATAGCAGTACTTCCAGCAGCAGCACTGCTGCTCAGACTTGGTGCCGGGGATGTTTTCGATATTCCCTTTGTCATGGCAGCTGGTTCTGCAATCTTTGATAATCTGGCTTTATTGTTTGGTATCGGAGTTGCAGTTGGAATTGCTAAAGATAGTTCCGGGGCAGCCGGACTGGCAGGAGCAGTCAGTTACTTTGTAATCACCAATGCAACTCAGGCAATTAATTCTGATATAAATATGGGCGTTCTGGCTGGAATTATTGGTGGTTTACTTGCAGGATTTTTATATAACCGCTACCATGATATTGAACTACCTGACTTTTTAGGATTTTTTGGCGGTAAGCGTTTTGTCCCAATTATTACTGGTGCAGCAAGTGTTCTGCTGGCAGGTATTTTTGGCTATATCTGGCCTCCAATTCAGAATGTCATTCAGCTTACCGGTGAGTGGATTATTAATGCCGGTCCAATTGGAGTCTTTGTTTATGGCGTCTTAAACAGATTATTAATTCCAGTTGGCCTGCACCATGTACTTAACAGTTTTATCTGGTTTGTCTTTGGTGAGTTTACAACTGCAGCGGGAGAAGTTGTAACTGGAGATCTATCTCGTTTCTTTGCTGGAGATCCCTCGGCTGGATTTTTCATGTCTGGATTTTTCCCAATGATGATGTTTGGACTGCCGGCAGCTGCTTTAGCTATGTATCATGCAGCTAAACCGAAAAACAAAAAAGCAGTCTCCGGTATCTTTTTAAGTGTTGGACTTACAGCCTTTTTAACTGGTATTACTGAACCAATTGAGTTTGCCTTCATGTTCTTAGCTCCGGTATTATATGCTATTCACGCACTTTTAACAGGTTTTTCAATGGTTGTAACCTATGTTTTAGGGATCCAGCATGGTTTTGGCTTTTCTGCCGGTGCGATTGACTATTTCTTAAATTATGGACTGGCCACAAAACCATTTTTAATTATTCCAATTGGGATTGCATTTTTTGCAGTCTATTATTTCTTATTCCGTTTTGCGATTCAGAAGTTTAACATTCCAACACCAGGGAGAGAGGAAGCTGCAGCAGGCGGTAATCAGATGAGTGTAATGCCTGAGAGTCAGCAGAAAAGCAGTTCAGATAATTCAGTACAGACTGGTAGTACAAAAGCCAGACAGTATATCGAAGCCCTGGGTGGTGCTGATAATTTAAAAAGTGTTGATGCCTGTATTACAAGATTAAGGCTGGAAGTTAGAGATTCTGGCAAATTAGATGAAGCTAAATTAAAGAAGTTGGGAGCTTCCGGTGTTTTAAAAGCAAATAAGAATAATGCTCAGGTGGTTGTTGGAACCAAAGCAGAATTAATTGCTGAAGAAATAAAAAAAGAATTAAACAACTAAAAAAATAATTAATATAAGCTTATAAGGAGAGGATTTTAAAATGACAGCAGAAAAGACTTTGACAATTAACAATGAGACAGGTTTACATGCCAGACCGGCTTCACAGCTGGTTAAGAAGGCAGGAAATTTTAAGTCACAGATTGAAATTATCGTTGGAGAAAAAGAAGTCAATGCAAAAAGTATTATGGGAATTATGAGTTTGGGTCTTGGCAAAGGTGATGAGATCACCTTGAAGGCTGAAGGAGAAGACGCAGATGCTGCAGTTGAAGGCCTAACAGAGTTTATCGAGGTTGAGTTACTGGAGCATTAAAAATAACTAGCAAAAATAATAAAGAAAAAATTTTAAGCCCTCATTCAATATTTGGATGGGGGTTTAAATATCTTGTGTTTTTTAGCTAGCAGTGCTAAAATTAAAAAGAGGTGGTTGAAGTGGATTTCTTGGCAGAAATATCTTTATATAAAATAGATAAAGTTAATGATAGCTCGATAAAAATTGTTGACCTGCTTAATGAAAACGGAAAAGAGGAAGAAATCAGCTGGAATAAACCCTGCATTAAGGCAGTAACTGGAGATATAGTTCTGTTTTTAAAAGAAAAAAGAGAAATTACAAAGCATAATAAAAATCGAGATAATCTAATTCATTATCCTGTCCAGAAAATTAAAGGCCGTTTTTCTGATGTCAGGGAATATGAGTATCTAAAAATGAAGGTTCTTTATGACTTCAATCTTCATTATCTTGGTAAAAAGGAAATAGAAGCAGTAGAAAAAGACCCTGCGCACATTAAATTTGAAAAGTTAATCGACCAAAATCAAACTGACATTGAAGAATTGATAACATATAATGCTGATGAAAGGGTTGAGCCTTTTAATCACACTGATTATGAAGTGGCTTCTATTTTGAATTCTAAAAAGATATTCAGACAGGAGATAGGTGAAAAATTTGACTGGGGCTGGAGTCTAATGGAGATCTATCAGCTTGATGAGAATGACTTTGTAAGTTATAAACAGAGCAGCTATTTTCGTGAAAGACAGCGGGGAGAGTTTTTTGAGATCAGCAAAAAAGCGGTAGATTTTATGCGGACTTTTGAAGATGACAAGGATGACTTTTTAGATTAAATTTTGGCTGTTTTTGACTATTTATCATAAAAATATGATATAATAGGTTTGAGGTGAGAAATATGAAAGAATATCAAAAAGCTGCTGATTTAATAAGGCATTCGCGGCATGTAACTGTATTTACAGGAGCCGGTGTCTCAGTCGAAAGTGGTGTTCCACCTTTTAGAGGAGAAAACGGCCTCTGGAATGAATATGATCCTATAATTTTAGACCTAAAAAATTTTTATAAAAATCCAGAAGAAAGCTGGGTAACAATTAAAAAGATATTTTATGATTATTTTGGCAAAGCAGAACCCAACGCTGCTCACCGAGTGATTGCCCGCCTGGAAGCTGATGGCTATGTTCAGGCAGTGATTACTCAAAATATTGATAATCTGCATCAGGAGGCAGGTAGTAAAAATGTATTTGAGTTTCACGGCAATTCTAGAGAACTTGTCTGTACTGAATGTGGAGCAAAATATCCGGTAACAGAAGAAATTCTGCAGAAGCTGCCTCCAAAGTGCGAAAAGTGTGGAGAAATTTTAAAACCGGACTTTGTCTTTTTTGGAGAAGCAATACCTGATCAGGCCGAAAAATTATCATTTGAAGAAGCGGAAAAGGCAGATCTTTTTATTGTAATTGGTACTACCGGAGAGGTACAGCCTGCTTCTTTGATTCCAGTAGTTGCCAGGAGTAAAGGAGCCAAAATAATTGAAATTAACATTAAGAAATCAAATTTCACTGATGATATTACAGATTTATTTATTCAGGAGAAAGCCAGTCTGGCAATGAAAAAGATTGAAGCAGAATTATATAAATAAGCTAAACTCCTCAGTTCTCTAGGGCTGGGGATTTTCTTCGTATTTTGCAATATAGGGTAAATTTCTGTATCTTTCCTGATAATCCAGACCATATCCAACGACAAAATTATCTTCAATTTCAAAGCCAGTATATTCAACTGGCAGATCCAGCAGCTTATCTTCATTAATATGGAGTAGGGTACAGATACTGATATTTTTAGGACTGCGTGCACCTAAATTTTTAAGCAGATAGCTGTGAGTCAAGCCGGTTCTAATTATGTTTTCAATAATTAAAACTTCTTTACCAGCAATACTAAATTCTAAATCTCTGGTTACCCTGATAATACCTGAGTTGTCTTTGTCTGCATAATGATTTAGTTCAAGAAAATCAAGTTTGACAGGGAAATCTAATTTGCGGCTCAAATCGGTCATAAAATAAAGCGAGCTTTTCAAAATGCTGACTAAAATTACCTCTTTGTCTTTAAAGTCCTGATTAATCTGAGCTGCCAGCTGGTCAATTCTTGCTGCTATTTCTTTTTCGGAAAGTATAATTTCACCTATATTATCTTTTTTCATTTAATTTTCACCCCTGTCCAGCTCAAATTTTTCAGCAAGCTGTTCAAAATCTTTTTTATAAACAATTTTTATTTTGATATGAGGATAGAGCTCCTGCAGCAGCCTCACCTTTTTATTTTTTTCTGTTGTATATTTTCTTTTCATTGTTGTTAGTTCAACATAGGTGTCATGTTCTGTCAGATAAAAATCAGGTCTAAAGGCCATGATCACATTACCTTCAGGATCCCATTCCAGTGGAAATTCACTTGGTTCATATTCCCATTTGATATGATGCATATCTAAAATTTTAGCAAATTCCTTTTCGCTCTCATGGCCAAAGCTGCGCTGGCTTTCACTTTCAATTTCTTTTGCCTCTGCTTCGTTATTATCTTCCAGAGGCTTAGGGTTTTCTTTTTTGAGGTCAACTAAATTCATTAAAACAGAGAGACTCTCTTCCAGGTTGAGGCCATCTCGATTTAAAGTTAAATGATAGAGGGTCGTTTCTTCCCAGTCCAGATTATGAATTCGCCAGACATAGCGGCGGTGTTTTCGGTCAGCAAGCTCAAGTTCTCTGGCTGCTTCTTCGGGATGGAGACCATATTTTTTTTCTAATTCTTTGATTCTAAATTCCTCGCTGGCTACAACTTTAAAATGCAGAGCATAAGGATGGTTTTTAAAAATAATCTGGGCCCCCAGACCTAAAATGAGGAGATTATTCTGTTCAGCTTCTTTTTTTAGTCTTTGAGCAAGATAATCAGCAAAGCTTATCTGCTCATCTTTTTCTGCTTTTGGATTAGCAATCTTAGTGTAGAATTTAGAACTCTGCTCCAGCATATGAAGCTGATGCTCATCGGCAACTTCGGGCAGCCAGTTTTTTAGAACAAAACTGCGGTCGATCAATTTTAAGCCAAGTCTGTTGGCCAGTTCTTCAGCAATTTCTTCTCCCCCACTTGCTGTCTGCCTTGAAATTGTAATTATCTGCATAAATTCCACCTTCTTTCTTTAACTATATTATAGCATAAATAGCAGGAATAAACTATATTTTGCCCTTAAACACTAAAACGATTTCTAATATAAATGAATAATTTTATAAATCTTAATTTTATAAATAAATAAAGGATTTTACCTAATTTTGCCTAATATATAAATATGAGAAGAAGAAAATAATATAGTTTTTCTAACAGGTTATGTCAAAAAATCTATGAAAAAGTGATGTTGAAGACAGAATTTAGTTTTTAGAGTAAATTTTAATGGTTGGGATGACCGCATTGCCCTTGA
>NZ_QAXS01000024.1 GCF_003053565.1 Halanaerobium saccharolyticum
TTTATCCTAACAGGAAATATATGTTAAATAATCTTACTGTTGTAGATCATGTCCTAAAATATATGATCTACTGCTGAATTTTATGTCTTGTAACAAAATTTGTCTATATCAATGGTTCCAGCAAGCGGAAACAAGAACAAGTTAAAATTCTAGATGCATTATAAAAAATGTAATTATATTTATTTAGCCCAATTTTCAAGAGAAAGATCTGTAATTCTTTTAAATTCTTTTGTATTATTTGTAACTAAAATCAAGTTTTCTGCTATAGCATGAGCACCTATCATTAAATCATAAGCTCCTATAATCCTGCCTTGATTTTCTAGATCTGCTCTAATACTTCCATATTTTATAGCTGCATTCTGTTCAAAAGGTAATATTTCAATTGGACCAAGAAAACTTGCTAAAGCTGTTTGGTTTTTGTCTTTATATTGACTTTTTTCAACACCATATTGTAATTCAGCAAATGTAATCATAGAAATACAAATATCACCAATATTACAAGTTTGAAATTTATCAAGAACTTTTTTTGGTTTTTCTTTAATTATATAAATACATATATTAGTGTCAAGCATATATTTCATAATTATAGTTCCTCTCGATTTTGTAGTTCGGGTTGATTTCTATTTTCTAAAAAATCATCAGAAAAACTATCTAAGCTCTTAGTAAGAGTTTCCCATTTGCTGTCTTTTGGAATCAACATAACAAAATCACCAATTTTATTAACAAAAACTTCAGATTCATCATTAAAACGATATTTTTTAGGAAGACGAACCGCCTGGCTTCTACCATTTTTAAATATTTTTGCAACATCCATGATAACCATCTCCTTCCAGTTTGGTATATATTTAAGTATATATCATTGTGAAGCTATTTGTCAAGAAGACAATTATATTCCCCTTTAGAGTTTCTAAGAATCATAATATGTTATTTATTAAGACAGCATTTTTTATATTTTTTACCACTGCCGCAGGGACAGGGATCATTGCGACCCACCTTATTTTTGCTAACAATCTGCCCTGATGCCAGCTCTTTGTAATCAGAGTCCCTATTTACTTTTTTCTGCTTTTTAAATAGAGAAAGCTGCCTGTTGTTAAGCTGTTCACGACAGTTAGCAGCAATTTTATCCCATTCATTTTTAAAAGTATCATACATTCTGGGATACTGCTTTTGCAACCTTTTTACTGCCTGTAAATTTGCTGAATGTTCTTCTTTAAAGTTCTGCATGGCATATTTGTCTGGAAAATCTACAAAAGTTTCCGGATCCAGCTCTTCATAGGCCCAGTTAAAAAATAACCTGGTTCCCGTATAGAAAATATAGGGAGATAACTTAGGATCTGCAGTCATTCTATCAACTTCATTTAAAATCTTTTCTGTCAGCTGTAATTTCTTATATTCAAGCTCTAGATTGGGATCATCTTCAAATAACATAAGCAGTTCTGTAAAATATAATTGACCCTTAATATCACCATGTTCTTCTGCTTCAAAGTAATTTTCATCAAGAACATAAATAATATAATCTCTTAATTCCTGATCTGCATTTATCTTTTCTATAAAAGACTCTGTTAAAGCAATCAGGCTGTCTTTTTTCTCCCCTTTTTCGTATTTATTTATCAGAGCAATTGCTGTTAAAAAATGTCGGATATTATCTTCATCAGGCTCCGAAAAAGTTTTTAATTCATTTGATAAAATATTCCAGATTTTATTAAACTTTCTCTGCTGATCATAAACACCGAGATAGACATCTGTCATTTCTGATTTTTTATCTGGAAATTTTTTCTCCATTTCTTTTAGAACTCTATGAGCATATTTGGTGTATTGTTCTGATTCCAGAAGCAGAACAATTTTATTCAACAGCAGTAAATACTCCTGCTTTTTAGGAAAAAGTTCTTCCAGCTGTTCAAAAATATCATTAAAAAGATTTATATCTCCTTTTATTACAGCAAGTTCTGCCTTGAATCTTAAAATATATAAATTATCAGCAGCAAGTTCCGCTGCTTTGTTTAAAAGAAATTCTGCCTCTTCAATCTTCCCCCACTCCATATAATCTAATGCTTCCTGCAAAAATTTTGAGGCCTTACCCTGATATTTAGTTTCTAAATCATAGCCACTTCTTTTAAAAGGATCTTTTAGAGTATCATAGGCCTCTCTAATCACTTTAAACTCTTCCGGATTTTCTTCTGGTGGAAATTCTCGAACCTTTTCCAGATATCTCTGCTTAATTAATTTCTCCCCCGCATTAGAATTTGTACCCAGAATACGGTAGAGATTTGAACTCTTAAATACACTATTTTTTAATTTCATAAAAGATTATTCCTCCATTTCTAAATCCAGAATTTCTTCGAAAACTTCTTCCAGAACCTGCCGCAATTTATCCTCATCTCCGCTCTCAAGAGTCTGATCAAGTCTTTTAATCATAGACTTAAATTCTGAGCGGCTGATATTCTCATTTTCTACAAATAATTCTCCGACCCGCTCTTTTAAATTTTCTGCTTCTAAAGCCAGTCCTTTAAAATCCTCACCCTCTGCTGCAAAATCATCAAGTTCTGACTCTTCAATATCTTCAGACAGATCCGGGTTATATTCAATTTTTTGCAGGTTGTTTTCGACATTCCCTGCCATCCCTGCAATCTCTTTCTGAAAGTTTTCCAACCGCTCCAGGCTTTCCTGATATGATTCTTCTGATTTTCGGTCAACTGCATCCTGGACAGTAAGCTGCATTTCTTTGTCTGTAGAAACTGATCTGGCAGTTACATCAAGGATTCCGTTAATATTATAATTTAAACTAACTGTAATTTTTTCTTCGCCGGCTCTTTTAGCAGGAATTCCAGCCAGAATAAATTCTCCCAGATAATGATTTTCTTCTACCCAGTCACCTTCACCCTGGTAAATTTTAATTTTAACCTGTTCCTGATTATCAAAAGTTGTAGTAAATACTTTTGTTTTACTGGTTGGAATCGTTGTATTTCTTTCAATAATACTTTCAAAACCGCCCGGTTTAAAGCCCAGAACACCCTGGTCTTTAAGCACCTCTATCCCCAGAGAATAGGGAGCAACATCTGTAACTATCATCCCACTATCAGAAAACAGACCTGCTTTTATACCTGCCTGAACAGCTGCTCCTTTTGCCACCGCCTGATCGGGATCTATCTCACTATGGGGTTCCTGATCAAAAAAGTCGTGCAAAAGTTCTCTGACCCTCGGAATTCGGGTTGAACCACCAACTAAAATCACCTGCTCAATCTCATCCGGAAGCAGTTCCGCATCTTCCAGTACATTCTTAACACTATTTAAAGTCTCCATAAGTAAATTATCAATTAAGTCGATAAATTCTTTTCTGCTTATTTCCATCTCAAAGGCAACCGGCTGGTTATTTTCTACCATCAGCGCCGGTATAGAAACTTGAACCTGTTTTTGGTCTGATAATTTTATTTTTGTTTTTTCCGCTTCTTCTTTTAGACGTGCACAGGCGCTGAGATCTTCTCTTGGATCCAGACCGCTTTCTTCTATAATTTTTTCAGCAAAATAATCCAGAAGCAGTCTGTCGAAATCGGAGCCACCCAGTTCTTTATTACCTGCCGAGGCTTTAACTTCCAGGATTCCGCCCATTAATTCCAGAACAGAGACATCAAAGGTCCCTCCCCCCAGATCATAGACCAGAAACTGGTGATCATCATCAAGTTTGTCGAGACCATAGGCCATAGCAGCTGCTGTTGGTTCATTAATTATTCTTTCAACTACAAAACCTGCAAGTTCACCAGCTTTTTTGGTAGCCTGACGCTGCTGGTCGGTAAAATAGGCAGGGACTGTAATCACTGCTTCTTTTTCTACTTCATCACCATAAATTTGATCAACATATTTTTTTAGTTCCTTTAATATTAAGGCTGATATCTCCTCCGGCAGCAGCTTTTGATCTGCCAGCTCAATCATAACCTCTTCGCCCATTCTTCTTTTTACCTCTGCTGCTGTGCGCTCCGGCAGGGCCACCAGAGCTGATTTAGCATCATTACCTACAATAACCTCACCCTTCTGATCAATATAAACCACCGAAGGAAGCAGCGGACTGCTTTCTTTCATCAGAGTTATAACACTTGCTTCACCTTCAATAACAGCTGCCAGTGAAGAGTTAGTCGTACCCAGATCAATCCCTACCACCGGTCTAAAACGATCTTTAGTCATTATTTGGCCTCCTTATAGACAACTACCTGTGATTTGCGTAATATATTATCTTCCTGATCCTGATAACCTCGTTTGATAACTTCAACAATCTGATTATTATTATAATTTGAATCCTGCTGCTGCGAATATTCTGTTAGAGTTTCCGAATTTACAGTGGTTAAGGCTTCCGCCCGGCGGGGATCAAATTCTTTATCTATTAATTTCAACTGATAGATATCATTTTGCTCTAAAATCTTAAGCAGTCTCTGACTCCAGTTTTTCAGTAAATTACTCCAGCTGTTTTCATCACTATCCAGACCTCTTTTAAGCAGATCAAACTCATCAATGAGCTCAATTATTTTTTTGCTGCTGTTTTCGATATTTAAGCTGTAACTATCAACTCTACTTTTTAATTCAGAGATTAATTCCTGATCAAGGCTCTGTTGATTAACCAGCTGTGAAAGCTCATCAACTTTTTTGAAAAGATCCTGATTCTGTTTATACTGCAGGCGGTTCATTTTTTTCTCTGACTTATCTAAATCATTAATTTTTTCTTCCATGGAATTTACTTTTTCAGTTAATTTCTCTATTTTCTCTAAAAGTTTTTTTTGGTCATCATTCTGCCAGAATTTCCAATTCATATCTCAGCCTCCAAGACTCATAATTATAGTTCCTCTCGATTTTGTATTTTATATTTTTCTTTGAGCTCTTTTGGAATGGTAAAAACGTAGTTGTCACCAACTTTTCTTAGTTTTACAGTTTTCATAGTCGATCATCTCATCTATATTATAGCATTTATATTTTTTGAAAGCCAGGTAAAAAAGCTTAAATTTTGTCGTTGATTACACTTACGTGTCATGATATAATTATATACGTGAAGAGGTGATATTAATGAAAAAGAAACTCACTTTAAGTATTAATGACGATCTTATAGATTTTGCTCATGATTTTTCAAAAGAAACCAATCAGTCTATTTCCCATATTGTAGAAGAATATTTAGCTGAATTAAAAAAGCAGCAGGAAAAAGGGACTAAAGAACAGAAATTAAATAAAAGAATAGAAAAACTATATGGCGCTTTTGAAAACGAACCTATTCCGGATAAAAAGGATTTGAGGAGAGCTTTTCATGAAAAAAATTACAATTGATATTAATGTTCTCCTGGATTTTTTAAACAAAAGAAATAAACATCAACAGGCTGCTCAAATAATTGAATTATGCAGTGCAAATAAGATTCAGGGATATTTATTTGCCCATGAAATTACGACATTAGCTTATTTTTTAATGAAATATCATAATGACTCTCAAAAGGTAAGATTAGTATTGAATGAGTTTTTGGATATGTTTAATATAATCCCGATAACTGAAACAATATTAAGAAAAGCTTTCAATTCAAAAATAAGTGATTTTGAAGATGCGGTCATAGAAGTTAGCTCATTTGAAAATGAAATTGACTATATTGTTACCAGAAATTTAAATGATTTTAAGAAAAGCAGTGTAAAATCATTAAGCCCGACTGAGTTTTTAGCTATTCTTTCAAAGGAAAACTAGGGATTTCAGATATCTAAGGAGGACCTTAATTATGTTTGATACTATTGATCAGAAAAAGAGAAAAATGGATGAAAAGAGCCCACTACCAAAAAACACTTTAAAAAGCTTAAGAGAAAAACTCCTTTTGGAATGGACATATAATTCAAATGCAATTGAAGGTAACACTTTAACCTTATCAGAAACAAAAGTAGTGCTGGAGGATGGTATAACTATAGGTGGAAAAACATTAAAAGAACATTTGGAAGTTGTAAATCATAAAGAAGCTATTAATTATATGGAAGATATAATCAATAAAGAAGAGAAACTTTCAGAAAGACAAATAAAAAATATACACTATTTAATACTTAAAGGAATAGATGATGAAAACGCAGGGAAATATAGAAGTGATAAAGTAGTAATAAGTGGCGCTGAACATATACCTCCTGCACCTGTTTTATTCATGATCAAATGGAAGAACTAATTAACTGGTATTATGATAAAGGCTCAACTCTTCATACTATAGAAAGAGCTGCCAGATTACACACTGATTTTGTTAAAATACATCCATTTATTGATGGAAACGGTAGAACAGCCAGGATATTATTGAATTTTGAGTTAATAAAAGCTGGTTATCCAATTATCATTATCAGAAACGAAGATAGAGTTAAATATTATGAAAGCTTAGATAAAGCACATACTACTGATAACTATAGTGACTTTATTGACTTAGTATCTGCATCTTTAAATAGGAGTTTAGACATCTATTTAGATATAATTAATTAAATAAAGATATTTACCGGCTCCAGGTGCTCCACCTTTAAATCCGGATCCCAGTGCAGAAGCAGACTCTCCTCTTTATTAATCCTGGCCAGCTCTTCTTCTGCAGTAAATACTTCAAAATCCACATTATTTTCCCTTAAGACTAAAGAAACCAGATCAAGGATCTCATCTTCCTGTTCATCACTGTAGAGATAAAGATCTTTATCCTCTTTTTCAGCCCGAGCTGCCAATTTAAGCACCTCAGCCTCAATTTCTTTAATTGCCTGATAAGATTTTTTAACATATGTAATAGTCTTTTTAGTTTTTTCTTTAATACCAGCCGGGGTTAAGATGTATTTAATATTCCGGGAATTAAGCCTTTCAATTTTAATCAGACCCTTTTTAGCACACTTTTTAAGCAGGGTATTAACCAGACCTAAAGAAATACCGGCCTCTTTTGCTATTTCCCGCTGGGAAGGACTATCTTTGCTGTTTAATATATTTAAAATGTCTGTTATTTTTTCTTCCATATTAACGACTCCTGATCTCTAATAACTTCTTTTTTGAAATCTTCTTTTTTTGCAAATTTTTTTAACCCACTATAAGTGACAATATCAACTGACAAACCCAGAGCTTCTTCAATATCCAATTTTACAGCGGTCAGTTCAAATAAATTATTTTGAGAAAGTTCTACGATTAAATCAAGATCACTTTTACCATTAACAGCTTCACCGCGAGCATAGGAACCAAATATTCCAGCTCTTTTAATATTGTGTTTATTTAATATGTCTTTGAGCTTTTCTTTCTCATCCTGTGAAAGATTCATAATTGACATCTCCTTATAGTGAAAAATTAAATCTGATTATATTATATCACCTAAGTTTAAGATTATAAATATAAAAATTGAATTTAAACAAACTTGACCAATAATTATCATCAATATATGATAAACATAAAGATGTCTTAGATACTTTGGCTAATCAATAACTGGAGGTAAACCAATGCAGGATTTAGTAACTAGTCAGGCTCATTTTAAATCAATTATAGAAAGCAATTCTCTATATATAGACAAAACAGAATTCGTCTACAAAATCGCAAGCAGTAAAGAAAAGTTTTTTCTACTCAACCGTCCCCGGCGTTTTGGTAAGTCCTTATTTGTTAACACTCTAAAAAGTTTTTATCAGGGAGAAAAGGAGCTTTTTGCCGGCTTAGATGTCTATAATCAGGACTGGCAGTGGAAAGAATATCCGGTTATTCACCTTGATTATTGTGCGGTTGTTGCTGAAAGCACAGAAAGCCTTGATAAATCAATGGGCTATGCCCTGGAAAGTGTAGCAAGAGAATATGATCTGCAACTTGAAACCGATACAGCTCCCAGGATGTTAAAAAATTTAATCCTAAAATTATATCAAAAATTTGATAAAAAAGTTGTGATTCTAATTGATGAATATGATAAGCCCGTATTTGCAAGCCTTATCGACTCTTACAGTTATAAGTTTGATTTTGAAAAATATGAGAGGTTTCAAAAAGCACTTAAGTCATTTTATCAGATTTTAGAAGAGCTTGCAGATCATCTGGAAAAAGTCTATCTGACAGGTATTATTAAATTTGGCAGTAGTTCAATTTTCCCGGAGTCAATTAACTTAGTTGAACTGGATCAGGATCCTGAATTTGCAGAGCTGCCCGGATTTACGAAAGCAGAATTAGATGAGTATTTAACTCCTTATTTTTCCAAACTCAAAGCCAAATATGAACTTACAACAAGAGAAGCAAAAAAAGCTTTTAAAGAGCATTACCTTGGTTACCGCTTTACGGAAAAAGATATTAAGGTTTATAATCCTTTTGCAGCAGCAAGAGTTTTAGATTTTGGTTCTTTTGACAACCACTGGTTTAACAGCGGCTCACCTAGATTATTGTTCCATCTTATTCAGCGAGAAGATTTTAATATTACAAAATTCGAAGATTTAAAAGTGGAAAAAAGCAAACTGAATCCGACCAGCATCAAAGAGTTAACACTTATTCCTTTTATGTATCAGACCGGATATTTAACGATTAAGGAAATTTCAGCTGAGGGGTTAGTTAAATTGGATTTTCCCAACTTTGAGGTGGAAAGCAATTTTTTAATTAATCTGCTGGATTTTATGACAGACGACAAAATTAATCGTGTAGATATCTACTATTTAAGAAACTCTCTAGTTAAAAATGATGAGCAGCAGTTTAGAAAATATCTCAATTCAATAATTGATGATCTAAAAAAAGTAGCAATTAATCAGTCAGAGTCAGTTAAAGAATTCTACCAGCAAATTTTCTATTTAATTGCAAAAGCTCTAAGCAGTCTTTATCTAAAAATATCTTCTGAAGTATTAAATACTAAAGAAACAGTAGAATTCAAAGTGAAAACTGAGGATAATCATTTTCTGCTTTCCTTTCACTATGGGCAGAAGGAGGAAATATTTGGGCAGCTTAAAGCAGAATCTGAAACTGAAAAAGACTCTACTTATATTTCAATGAGTTTTGATCTTCAAAAAAGAGAATTGGTTGAGGTTGAGATTAAAAATTAATTCTTTAATTTCTCCCAGAAGCCGACTACTTTGTAGCCAAAAAATTCAGGGTAGATTCTTTCCTCAATCACAGCATCATTAATCTTTTTAATATCCTGATAGTCGTCTGCTTCCAGCAGCTCTTTGACCTCCGCTCTATAGTTGGAGAAAATATAAGCAAGAGCTGCCGAAGAATAGTTGGCCTCTAAAAAATCTTTAGTTGCTTCAGCCAGCAAAATGATCACTTCATCAGAAATTGTTTCGACAGTTTCTGCTTTAAAATATCTGTTAACCCTTTGTTCAGCTAAATCTTTATCTGAATCTAAAAATAAATTAACCAGAAGGCAGTATTTTGTCAGGTCATGCAGAACTTTATAGATCTCAGGGTATTTTCTGAGGATAAATCTATTATCCAATATCACATCTCCAATGTTAATATAGACTTTCTCATACAATTTTGTCAGCTCATAGTTTTGAACCTCCTGATTGTCCTGAGCAATCATTTGAGCTGCTGGAATATTTTTCTCACCTATAATTTCTATTTCTTTGTTCATCTCTTTTTCTAATTCTCGGCGCTCAAGATCAAAATCATCCCTATTATCAAAACTTTTAAAAAAGGCTTCATTGTTCTGATATCCGTAAATACATGGTGGATCATAAATTGTATCGTAAAAATCCTTAATCTGAAGTTCATTTTCTCTAACAAAATTAGCAGCATTTTTAATTAAAGCTATAAAGAAAAACTCAATGGTTTCAATCTCAAACTCTGATAATTCTGCTGGATTATCTTTAGTTTGATCATTAAAAAAATTGAAATTTAGACCACCTTTAACGTCATAAATTGAAAGCAGAAATACCTCATTTTTATATTCATCCACTTCTTTAGGCTTGAGTTCAAAATCAAAAATAAAACTATTTTTGTGATCACTACTTTTTTTTGCTGCTCCAAAAAAATATTCTAAGAATACCCTCATATCTGGCAGATCAACCAATCCATTTATTCTAAAATATTTATCAAAATCATGCATAGCAGTCCACTGACCAGAAACAGAATTAAAAAATTCTATATAATTACCATGACTGTATTTTGAACCTGCTCCTTCTCTCAATAATCTAAACTCATAGTTTCCCTGCCCATTTTTAATCTGAAAATTATCCTGCTGCTTAATAAAATCCTCTACTTCTGATTTTCTTAAATCCAGCAGACTGGAAATCTTATCGACTAACATTCCTTCCATAAAATAAAGTTTTTGGGATAGTGTTTTCTTTTCCATTTTGCCCCCCTTTAAGGTCTAAATAAAGACTATAGGTATTATTTGTTGTATATAAGTATTATATCATTTAAAATGAGATTAATAAATAAAAAACCGCCCCGGGAAAAGGGCGGTAAAAACAAGGAGAAAAGTATCTAGTACTTTAAATCTATGTTATAGCTGCTCTCTACAGCAGCTTCAAAAAGGGGATAAACTGTATTTCTTTTAGCTTAATTATATAATAGCAGCTCTGGATTAAAAATACTTTAAAAGAATATTAGAAGCAAATTAGAAATAACTTTTCCATGATCTCACCGCCCTGAATTGAAGGCTTTAATTATATCTCTCATCAATATAATTATATAATTTAGAATTTATTCTTGACCATACTCTATATCCTCTCTCAAATCTTCCATCGAATAATGTCGTTCAATTTTTCTTTCTCCTAACAGTTGATGAAATTCCCACTTACTCAATCCTGCTAGTTCTCTTGCTTTTCCAAAAGAAAGAATCTCCTGTTCGTATAAGCTCAAAGCTAGTTCTTTTAATAAGACATTTTTCTTCTCTTTATCTGGAATTTTCATTGCCAGATAAATATCATCTGGTATAGTCAAATTAAGATTCATAATTATTGCCTCCTCTTTTCAAATTCCATAATTAGCTAAATATATTATATCATTAAATCATTATGGAATGAAAAATAATTATACAACCGGTCTACAATTCTAATCCATATATTCCTTATACCACCTGAAAATAGCTTTTAAGTCACTTAAATTTTCTTTAATGATTCTCAGTAAAACCTCAGGATCTATCTCTATAGTATCAACTACAACTGAATCTCTAAATTCAGCAAGCTCAATATAATCATCTTCATTCTCCTTTATAATATTATCTTCAACCAAAATTTTAATAATTTGACTGTTATCACCTGGATTCTCCAGCCGCTCGCTACCAATAATATAACAGCCGATATCCAGCATAGTATCTACAGCCAAATACAATGTTCTTGTTAAATATCTGAAAATCAATTTATCTTTCATTATTTTTTCAGAATCTATTTCTCTATACTCATCCAGATTATTAATATATTCTTCCAGGTTCTCAAGCTTACTGCTAAGCATATCTGTATTTTCAGACAGCATAATTCACACCCTCTTTATTTAAAGCTGATTATGATCTAAATTTAACTGCTGATGAAAATATTATTTAAAAAAGTACCATTTTCTGTTTTATAAACATTAAAATCAGAATCAATGGAAATAATGTCTTTAATATCTTCTTTTTCTGCTACTGATAACAGCAAAGCATCAGCAAAATCAACAGGTAAATTATTATATTTTTTAGTTAAATCTATTACCCGCTTTAAAATACTTTGATCAAAGTTCAAAACTCTTAACCCACCTCGGTCCAGCCAGTTTAAAAAATCTAGCTGTACTTCTGTTGAAAAATTGAGCATATAAAGAGTTTCTGTTATTACAGGCAAGGTTGTATATAAATGGCAATTATATGACTTTAAAAATTCTAAAATTTGCTGATGATAAATATCATCTTTATCAAAAAGAGCAATCAATGGGCCAGCATCAACGAGAGTATTTTTCATGAATTTTATCACTCACTCTCTTCCTGTAGGTTGTTGAAAGGTCACCTTTATTACTTCCATGTTTACCAAATAGGTCTTTGCCCAGTTGATAGGAATCCTTTTTTTCCTCTTTTTCAGCAATGTATTTATTTAAGGCCTCTTTAACCAGATAAGTCTTGGTGACATTTTCAGACTCTGCTAATTGATTTAATTTTTTTTCTAATTCTTCTGGAAGTCTTACACTAATCATCCGCCCCACCTCCGTAATACTATTGTATTACATATTTACCTTTTTTACAATAACCCCTAAATATTTTATTTAGCTCAGCCAGATGAAATCTTTATTCTTTAAATCTAAAGCGAAAACTTTTCGATCGACTCATCCATAATATCCTGGGTAATCCCTATATAATCTAAGGTAATACTGGGTGAAGAATGATTAAATAGTTTCTGCAGCAGGGCCACATCCTTATTCTTTTTGTAGTGGTGATAACCAAAGGTCTTCCGGGTTGAATGACAGGCGATACTTTCCAGCCCTGCTTTGCGTCCTGCCTCACTGAAAATCCTGTAGGCCTGAAATCGGGTTAAGGGCTTATTCTTCCCAATCCGGCTCTGAAATAGATGTTCCTCTGCTTCCATTCCTTTAATGTAATCTTTAAGCTCCTGGCGCAGGTTGGTATTGATCAAAAAGCGCTTGTTTTTCGATGTCTTCTGCTCCCTGAGGACAATATGAGTTTTCCCCCGCACATCTTTAACCTTAAGCTTCAGCATATCGCTGATCCTTAAACCCGTATTAATCCCCAGCACAAAAAGAATATAGTTGCGGTAACTCTGCTCTCTCAGGATATTTTTCAGCTCGGCAATTTTAGCTTTATCTCTGATCGGCTCCACCTTATTCATCTGCTGCTCCTCTCTAAGTTTGTCTTTACTCAATTTTAAGTTGGCTTCAATTTATTATAACACTTTTTGCTTGTAATTTTAAGCATTATTTACAAAATTATCTAATTTAACTAAAAAATATAGCCACCTTTTGCTATCAGGCAGCTTATTTTATCAATCAACAAACTTATAGCCGATCCCCCAGACAGTCTGAATATACTCTCCGACCTCTGCACCGAGCTTATTGCGGATCGATTTAATGTGAGTATCCACAGTTCTGATTCCACCATAGTAGTCAAATTCCCAGACCAGCTCTAAGAGTTTTTCCCGGCTGAAAACAGTCTTTGGGGAAGATGCCAGCTGCCAGAGTAAATCAAACTCCTTCGGCGCCAGAGAAACTTCTTCTCCCTTAACCTCGACCAGCCTCTGCTCCTGGTTGATAATTAAACCGGGAAATTCTAACTGCTCCTTATTTTCTTCACTCTTTGTTCTGCGGAGCAGATTTTTTGTCCTGAGCACAACTTCCCGGGGACTGAAAGGTTTGGTCACATAGTCGTCTGCCCCGAGCTCCAGACCCTTAATCCGGTCATTTTCTCTATTTTTAGCACTCAAAATAATAATCGGAATCTGGTTGTGGGGCTTTAACTCCCTGCAGATATCGAGACCATTTTTTTCGGGCAGCATCAGGTCTAAAATAATTACATCAGGCTCTAAGTTATTTATTTTTTCCAGACCCTCTCTGCCGTCATGGGCAACAAAAACCTCAAACTCCTCGTAGTTAAAGTAATCGCGGAGAATCTTACAGATCTGCTGATCATCATCTATAATCAAAATCTTATTTTTTGCCATTAACTCCACCACCTCAGTTACTAATTTATCAAATCTATGTGATGAAAATATGATGAAAGTGAAAAATCAATTAATTTAAGCCTCTGCTGCGGGGATTGTAAAGCTGAAGGTTGAACCTTCTCCCTCGCTGCTTTCTAAAAAAACCTCTCCCCGATGCTCATTTACAATCTGCTTGACGATCGCCAGTCCCAGGCCGCTGCTGCGGTCACCGGGAGTTCTTGCTTTATCCACCTTATAAAATCTTTCCCAGATATTCTTCTGCTCTGCCGCCGGGATTCCAATCCCATTATCTGCAACTGAAAATCTAACCTGGCCGGCCTCTTTTTCGGCCTTTAGTTTAATCCTGCCCGTTTCTGCTGAATACTTAACACTGTTACTTAAGAGGTTGACTAAAACCTGCCTCAATTTTTCGCGATTTGCCCGGACTTTCAGCTCGGGCTCCACCTCAATTTTAAGACTCTGCTCATCTTTTTTGATATTCTTAAAGAAGACCCTTAAGTTTTCGAAAAAGTCTTTGACCGAAATCTCTTCCTTATTTAACTCAACCCCACCGGCATCGATTTCAGCCAGGGTTAAAGTCTCATCGATCAGGTGAGAAAGGCTGCTGCTCTCCCTTAAAATCATCTTTAGATATTCTCGCTTTTCAGCCGGATCCTCGATTATCCCGTCGAGTAGAATTTCGACCGAGCCTCTAATGGAAGAGAGGGGACTTTTAAGCTCATGGGAGACATTGGCTACAAACTCCCGCTGCAGTTTTTCAAAGCGGTAGCGCTCACTGATATCATGGAAGATTGCTACCCCACCCCAGAAGTTCCCGTCCTCCAGGTGAATTGCTGTAAAGTGGACCAGATAATACTGATTTGTATCTTCCTTACTTATAATCAGCTGCTCCTGGGCAGCTTCCTCTCTGCTGATGATCTGCTCAAAAACTTCAGTCACCTCAGGATACAGTTGAAGCTCACTGATCTTTTTAGCCTGAAGTTCTTCCTCAAAACCAAATAAGCTGGCTGCCGACTGGTTGGTCAGAATAATTCTGCCCGAGCTATTGACGGCGATTATCCCTTCCTCCATCCCGGATAAAACATGTTTCAGCTTATTTTTCTCCTCAGCCAGGCTCTTAATCGTCTGCTCCAGTTTTTCGGACATCAAATTGATACTTTCTGAAAGCAGCTTGATCTCCTTACTGGCTCCCTTTTCTTTGATCTCTACCTTTTTACCGTATTCACCCTGACTGATCCTGGCAGCGACCAGCCCCATATTGTGCAGCGGGTTGGCCAGCGAGCGGGAAAAGTAGTAGGAGACAAAGAGAATAAAGATCAAGGCAGTCAGGGAAATATAGATCATAATCCCTACTATATGTTCAATAATTGAATTAATCTCATCAATTGGGGTAAAGACCAGCAGGCCGGCAATAACTTCATCCTGATATTTAACCGGCATCCCCACAAAAAGCATTGTCAGCTCAAAGTCTGCGGTGTCCACCTCCCGGGAAATTGTATTCCCCGCAAAAATGGTCTCATAACCGGAAAAAGTTCGCTCTTCATCAAAGGAATAAGGGTAGCTGAATTCCAGGGTCCCTTCCTCGTTGATCAACCAGGCATGGCCGTCATTTAACTCACCGATAATGCTCAACCAGTTGACAATTTCCTGTTTGTTATCTGCAGCCTTCGAATCAGCCAGATAGTCGATTACAGCCTTACTGTTTTTATTGATCTGAGCCTCTTTCTGCTCCACAAAAAAGGTTTTAAAATAGGTGATTACCGAAAAACCAAAGATCAAAATCACAATCATCGTAATCACCAGAAATCTAAAAATAAGTTTAGTAAAAAATGTGTTTTTCTCAAAATTTAATTTCATATTAAATTCACCTTAAACCGGGTATAATTAGATCCTGACCCTGATAGATTAAATTTCTATTTTCAATTCCGTTCGCCTTCATAATTCCTTCAACAGTAGTCGAAAACTTTTGGGCAATTGAGTAGAGATAATCTCCCTGCTCGACCCGATAGATTAAATTTCCTCCTATTCTCCGCAGGGGAATGATCCGACCCATCTCAACTTTATCTATAATCTCTTCCTGCTGCAGATAATCAATTAAAATCTCATCCAGCCGGCCAGCATTTTCAACCTCTTCTGCCTCTTTAAACTCTTCAAAACCGTCTCCTCCAGCAGCCAGCGAATCATTGGTGCCAATTAAATAGTATTCTTCACCTCGAATGAGCTTTGAATTCACTTCAGCCCTTACAATATCATTTTCAAAATTTGAATTCCAGCCAAAAATAATTCTGCCTCCGCTCAGCTGAGGAAAAAAGCCGGCTGTCTCAGGATACTTAGAAACTGCATGCTGCAGACTTTTAAGCAGGGCTGAGCCCTTAATTTTTTTAACAATTACTTCATCTTTGGCCGGAATACTTTCCTTAACATCCCTGACACTGATTAAACCTTTATCAATTGACCTGCTGATAGTCCTGCTGTTGATAAATGCCAGCTCGGCATTAACTTCAGCTAAAATTGCATCGGTAATTAAATTTCCGAGATTACTCTCACTACTTCTAATCTGATCTTCGCTGCCGTTTAAAAAAACTACAGTACTGCCGACTATCATATCTTTTTCTAATTCACTCTTTTTTTCAATTTCATTTTTAAGCTCCATTATCTGCTCATCATCTTCTAAATTTATTGACTTGCCGTTTAACTCGATACTCGGGTCATCTTCTGCCAGAAGCAGTGGTGACCAAAAAATTAAAAAAACTGCCAAAAACAATGTCGCTCTCCGCATAACTATCAGTCCCCTTTTTTCACTCATTTCAATTATAATACTATATTATTTGCCCTCTTTAGTCAATTTGATTGTGGGTGTTTGCTTCACAGTCTGAAGTTTCTATAAAATATCTTAAAGCTTAAATAATAATTCAAACTATGCTCATACTTTCATTAAAAACTACTGCTATCATATTAGTTGCAAGAGGTGATCGAAAGAAAAAAGTTCTCCCCTTGTCAAATCACTCATTTAAAAATTATTATCAAAAAAAGAAAGGATGATTAGCTATGAAAAACAGAAGCAAGATATTAACTTTTGGCCTAATAGTACTGATTATTTTTACAGGTGTGATCTATGCTCAAAATCAAAAGAGTGCTGAGGATCCCAATGACAAATTTGAGATTACTGAAAAGAAAGAGGAAAGTTCTGATTTAGAAAAGAGTGAGCAGCCCGAAGAAGAAGTTAAGACTGAAAGTGATGTCAGCACAGAGTTGACTGAAGAGAACACTGTTCAGGAAACCGAGGAACTTGACGGCAAAAGTCAAGACGCAGAGACTGAAGCAGAGACTGAATCTGCTGCCAAAGATACTGCTCCTGATAGTGCTGATCGAAATGCTGGAATGATTGAATTAAATAACTAAAATAAATTTTTCCATATAACTACTCCTATCCTATCTAATGACCCTGCCTTAAGTTTAAGGTGGGGTCTTTTTTTGCATTGAAAAAAGACAGCCACATAATGCAGCTGCCTTCTCCTTAATTAATGTTTAGCATTTAGCTCTAAAATTTATCTTAACTGAATAATTTCAGCAAAGTTTTTTTCTCGACCTGCTTAAATCTTACCGACAAGGTTTAGACCTGGCTTTAAGGTTTTGCTTCCTTCCTGCCATTTGGCCGGGCAGACTTCCTCGGGGTTATTGCGCACATACTGAGCAGCTTTAATTTTGCTCACAATTGCACTCGCATCACGGCCCAGGTTGCCGGCATTAATCTCTATTCCCTGCACAACTCCATCGGGGTCGATGATAAAGGTGGCGCGGTCTGCAAGTCCCTCTTCTTCGATTAAAACATTGAAGTTTTTAGATAGAGTGTGAGAAGGATCTCCGACCATCACAAATTCGATATCAGAAATTGTGGGGGAATTATCGTGCCAGGCTTTATGGGTATAGTGAGTATCTGTGGAAACAGAATAAACCTCAACTCCCAGCTCCTTTAAGTTATCATATTCACTCTGTAAATCACTTAATTCAGTCGGGCAGACAAAGGTAAAGTCAGCCGGATAAAAGACAACAACACTCCACTGGCCCTTTAAATCCTCATGGGTAACCTCCAGAAACTCTCCGTTCTGATAGGCATCTGCCTTAAATGGTAATACTTCTTTTCCTACTAATGACATAATATGTACCTCCTGTATAGTTTGATTCAATTCATCTGATTGATATTAATAATTGTTACTGATTAATATTATGCCATATCAGAGTGAATATGTCAAGTTATTTTTGTGACGTTGTTGGATTTTTTTTATTTCTGAAAAAATTAAAACCACCTGGTTAGAGGTGGTTTAATGATAAAAGATAATTATTTTGTCTCAGCTCTTCAAAATCAGAAATGCTTCTGCTCAACTTTTTCATCACTGTCACCACTTTTAACTTCTACTTCTTTACCGGAAAAGACAACAGCCAATTTTAAAATATCATTAATCCCCAGAGAATTAAGTTCAGCCTGGTAATTCTTTTCCTCAATCTGCTGCAGAGCCGAATCGAGTGCTTCTTTTTTTGATTCACTGCTAAATTGACTTATCTTTTTAAATTCAATAATGATACCCAGCTTATTTTTATCATCAGGAATAATCATTATATCATAGCGTCCATAACCACTTTCGCGATTGGATTTCACCTGATAATTATCTCTTAAGTTAAGTAATAGTCCCAGCACAAAGGCATGATAAACCTTTTCTGCTTCACTACCTGAGGTATCAAAATAGCTCAAACTGTTTATGGTAAATTCCCTAAATATTTGAGCAAAGCTTTCTACATCACCTTCTGTTAAAGCATTTAGCATTAATGAGAGCTTCTGACTACCAATATTTTCTTCCAACCAGTCCAAAAATATTTCTTCATAAATGTATTTTATTTCC
Source organism: Halanaerobium saccharolyticum (assembly GCF_003053565.1). Classification (GTDB taxonomy): domain Bacteria; phylum Bacillota; class Halanaerobiia; order Halanaerobiales; family Halanaerobiaceae; genus Halanaerobium; species Halanaerobium saccharolyticum_B. Next base: position 18,444 of record NZ_QAXS01000024.1, read on the forward strand.
TGATTGGGAATTTCAAGTTCAGCAAAAAGTCTTCCTCTTTCTCTCCTACTGCTAACTATACTGAGGTAACCACTAAATAGCAAAAAACTCCAGATTGAACTGCTTTTACTTTCGATTTCTGCAAAAACTATATTCTCATCAATCTTCTTTTCTATACTCTGGTTTTGAATTAAAAGTTCCAGGCTGCTTTTTAAATCTTCATTGCCCTTAAGCAGCAGTTCTCTAATTAATTCATTGCCGCTGCTGTTGACCCAGTAAGGTTTTATTTCTCCCTGGTAATAAAGGCAGTTGATAATTGACCAGGGATTATAGATAGTCTGGCCTCCATAATTATAGCCATTATACCAGTTTTTTATTTCTTTCAATTTATATTCCAGATCATATTCTTTAAAAACTGCTTCCACTTCCTGAGGCAGAAGTCCAAAAAACTGATTATATTTTTCTGTGAAAATATCATTAACTACCAGATTGTTTAGACCTGAGAAAATACTTTCTTTAGCAACTCTTAAAATTCCAGTTAGAACTGATTTATGGAGGCTTGCATTATCCTTAAGACCATTTTCTAAGAACAGACGCATAAAATTTACTACCTCAGGATAGTAATCATTGAGATAACCTGATTGAATTGGCTGATCATATTCATCAATTAAAACTATTACTTTTTGATCATGATAGCGCTCCAAATACTCAGTCAACCGGAGCAAAGCTTTTTGATAGTGAACTTTTTCAGCTTCTAGATTTATAATTTCCCGATAGACTTTCTCTTCTGCTTCAGTTAAAATGCCTTCTTTCAGCAGATAATCATGTCTTTGATACTCAGCTGCGATAATATCTTCTATATTTTTAAGTGAATCCTCCCATGTGAGATCCTTAAGGCCTTTAAATGTCAGATAAATGAGTGGATACTTTGCAAATTCCTGCAGGTATTTTTCGTTTTCCGCTGCTATTTTGAGATTTTGATATAATGACCAGTCTGCTTCTGAAATTGAGAAATAATAGCGGAGCATTGAAATATTTAAGGTTTTACCGAAACGACGCGGACGAGGCAGCAGTATTACCTGTGCATCCTCGTTAATTATTTCTTTGATAAACAATGATTTATCAATAAAATAATAGTCATTTTTCCTTATTTCTTTAAAATCACTGATTCCCAGCGGAAGTTTTTGCATTCAGGCCACCATCCTTTTTTCATTCTTTAGATTATTATATCACACTCATCTGAGTATATAAAAAAATCCCAGCATTTTAAATTAAATGCTGAGATTTAACTCTTTATTTAAAATCACACTTTTCTAGCTGGCAGATAAATCTAATTAAATAACTGTAACGATGAACATGTTCCTGTCAAGTAGACAGTAAAAATATTATAAAACTTTATAATTACTTTATCTAAAAACTTCACATCTCTTTACCTCAGTTTTAAGATAGTTAAAATACTCCTGCAGTTCTTTTTCCTCTTCAGCTGTTAATTCTTCATCGCTTATTTTTAGTGCTGCAGCTCTCATATTTCTCAGTTTCCACTCTACTTCAGTAAGTTTACTTTTTCTTCTCTTCACTTCAGATCTTTTATTTTCATCAATTTTAAGTTTAGACTTTACTTCTTCTTTTAATTTCTTTATTATCTTCACCAGCTCATGAACTTTTAGTTGCACTTTAATCATTCCTCGTATAATATACTTAGTGATATTGAAATATATCACCATTTAAATAAAACTTTGATTGTTTCCATTAATTTTAGATTTAGTCCCTGATATAATGATATTTAAAGATATCCAGGATAGATTTAAATCACTCCTGTAGCATGTATTTACATGACTACTTAAATAGTTTGATCCCCTGAGGCTGACATGAACTCCTAACCCGTATGTTGTGTCCCATCTGTTTTCTGCTGCTTTAGCAGGCAGCTGCCTCTGTACTCAAAACTTACTGGTGAACACTAATGGCGAGGCTGCCCATCTCTCAGTTTTTCAGGGACTAAATCTGGTTATCTTTTTTAGACTCCCAAACCAAAGGAGGTGATTCATATTAATAAAATGATTGTCGGTATTGATGTTGCCAAAGACTCTCTTGTAGCTTGTGCAATGGATGATCAGGGAGAAGATGTTTTCTACTCCTATTCAGTTGAAAACAACAGACCAGGTTGTTTAAAACTAATTAATCTAATTGCTGATAATGCCAACCTGCTCCAACCAGATATTATTAAAGTTGGCATGGAAGCTACCAATGTTTACTGGGAACACTGCTACCGACTCATTAAAAACCATGAAAAGTTAAATTCCAATTTCAAACTCCAATTATACACAGTCAATCCTAAAGTAGTTAGCAATTTCAAAAAATCATATACAGATTTACCTAAAAATGATAGTGTTGATGCCTGGGTAATAGCTGATAGAATACGCTTTGGAAGAGTTGAAAGTTCATCCTCTCCTGAAGCACTCTACAGGGCTTTAAGACAGATTACCCGTCACAAATTCAAGCTTGCTCAGCAAATTAAAGCTGAAAAAACTAGAGCTTTAAATCTGGTCTTCCTTAAGTTTTCAGATTTCACGCAAAAGTCTCCATTTGGTACTTTTACTAAAGCCTCTATGGCTTTACTGGAAAACTATACACTTAGGGAAATAGTTAATACTGATGTCCATGAGTTGGCTGAATTTCTCCATCAAAACAGCAATAACAGATTAGGTGGCTCTACTCCAATTGAAAAAATAACCACTGCACTCAAAAAAGCTACTCGAAATTCATACCGTTTAAAACCCGAAATAGATCAGGCAATCACCCAGACACTTTCTATGACATTTGATAACATTAGATTTTATCAGAGTCAAAATAAAAGACTTAAAAGAGTTCTATAAAAGACAGCTAAAAACAATACCCCAGACTTTAATTACAGTAAATGGAATTGGTCCAGTTCTAACTGCTGGAATAATCTCTGAAATTGGTGATATCCATCGTTTTGATAAAGAAACTAATCTCGCCTCATATGCCGGTCTTACCTGGACCGAGCATCAATCCGGCTCTTTTACTGCTGAAGAAACTCATTTAACTAAAAAGGGTAATAAGTATCTTAGATATTACCTGGTAGAAGCTGCTAATTCATTGAGAGTACACAATGATAGGTACAAAAGCTACTACTACAAAAAGTATAATGAAGTTCCAAAGCACAAGCACAAAAGAGCCCTCGTGCTTACAGCACGTAAATTTGTCCGCCTCGTTTTTGCTCTGCTAAGCAAAGGCGAAATATATCAACCACGGAGGTAGATAATTATTGCAAATTAGTCTGTTTACTTTATTTTCTATCAGATCTATTATTTAGTCATGGGCTGAATTGGTAAAAATTACTATTCAGGCTAGGCAGATAAATCTATGCCTAATTTAACTATTTTCAACCAAATAAATTAAATTATTTTCTTTTTTCTTCTTGACATCTTACCGTATTACTAATTACTATACTTTAACTTTTAATCTATCTAAACCTGCTCATCTAAAATATGCTCTTCTTTCTTATCTTCAGCATAGATAAAGCGATCTGAACCGGAGGCAGTCATCTTAAGGCTAACCTTACCGATCCCGAATTCTTCGTTAACCTGCTGCTGAATAGCAGCCTGAATCTCTGTTAGATTATATTCTCCCGGATCTATCTTTACAGCTTTATTGCGGTCATTGTGATTAATAAAAAAGATATTATTGCTGTTATTGATCTTGATCGGTCTTTTAACCGCATCATTAGCTGCAAAGTCTTCTAAATCATAAGTGATTTTTTCTGGCTGCTGTGATTTGGTAAATCTGTCACCTTTTTTTGGTTGAGTTTCAGTTTTTTCTGACTGGTTAAGTTTCTGGACAAGGAGATTTTTAATTTGGGTTAGGACAGAGTTGGTTTTTTCTACAGCAGACATTTTTGGTCACTCCTTTGATTTGATTTATAATAGTTCAAATAAATATTGACCACCTATTTAAATTAATTTTTGCTCATATACCATTTAACCGTCTTGCTGATTCCTTCCTGAAGTTTAATAGTAGGTTCCCAACCTATTTCATTTTTTATTTTGCTGGGATCAATAGCATATCTTTTATCATGACCCGGTCTATCTTTAACAAAAGTAATTAAATCTTCATTTATATTATCAAAATCAGTATTGAAAGCTTTTTTATACTCATCATTTTCTTTTAATAAATTTCTTATTTCTTTAATTAATGTTTTTACAATCATAATATTAGTTTCTTCATTATGTCCACCAATATTATAAACTTCTCCAGGTTTCCCTTTTTCTAAAACCATATCTATAGCTTTACAGTGATCTTTTACATATAACCAATCTCTAACATTTAGACCATCACCATAAACAGGTAATTCTTCTCCATTTAGAATCTTATTGATCATTAAAGGAATAAGTTTTTCTGGAAATTGATAGGGTCCATAATTATTAGAACATCTTGTGATTAAAGTAGGTAAATTATGAGTTTCATTATAAGAACGGACTAACATATCCGCACTGGCTTTAGAAGCTGAATAAGGGCTATTAGGTTGAATATTAGTTTCTTCAGTAAAATATCCTTCTTTACCTAAAGAACCATAAACTTCATCAGTTGAAACCTGCAGAAATTTGACATTATCTTTATATTTCCTTTCTCCAAGTTCCCATTTATCTTTAGCTATATTTAATAAATTCTGAACTCCTAAAACATTGGTCTTTAAAAAAATTTCAGCATCTTCTATTGAACGATCAACATGAGATTCTGCAGCAAAATTTACTATATAATTAATATCCCACTGATCAAAAATATATTCTACGAGCTCAGTGTTAGTTATATCGCCTTTTATAAAGAAAAGCTTATCAAGATTGTTATTAATATCTTCTTCTAAATTTTCCCAATTACCGGCATAAGTCAATTTATCAAGACATATAATTTTAACATCTTGATATTCTTCTAATAGATATTTAATAAAATTGCTACCAATAAAGCCGGCACCACCGGTCACTAAATATGTTTTCATGTTTATCACCTCTTTATTTTATTTTTCTAATAGTTCCTGGTGACAACCTTGTAATTTATCTAGATATTCAATAATTTCAACTTCTAGCAAATCAGCAAAATCATTATATTCTTCTTGATTTAAAGAAATCATTGCTCTATTTAAAGCCATATTAAATTTATTTAGTAATTTATTTACCTCATCAACGTCATTATTTTTTTCTTTTAAATCAACAATGCTGTTTAAAATATTTAAATACCATTCTAATCCATCAACTGCCAGGTTAAATAACTGTGATGCCTCATCATAATCTTTTTTTCTAAATAGCTGAGCACTTTCTTTTAGAGCTGTCTTTAATTTAGGTAAATAATTTTCTGCTTCTTTGACAGTTTCATTAATTAACTTATTTATTTTTTGAGTTTCAAAATAAATTTCTTCAAATCTTTCTAAATCAAGTTCAGCTTCTCGAAAATATTTTAAAGAAAATTCTACATCATCAAGATAAATAGTTTTAATAATCTCATTATCTAGTTTAGACTCAATTGTATTTAAAATATCATCTTTATTACTACTATCCAGTTCAATTTTTACATTATTAAAGTATATAAGCATATAATACTCCTTTGTGAGACTTAAAATTATAATTCTTTTATTATATTACAAATTTTAATAACATCATTTTTGTTTAAATCACCATGAAACGGTAAAGCTAAAACTTCTTTAACTATTTTATTTGCTACAGGCAATTTTTCTTTTTGAGAAGATGATAGGTCATTATACATTTCATAATTACTGCATAAAGGATAAAAGTATTTTCTAGAAAAGACATTATACTCTTTTAATTTTTCATAAACTTCATCTCGAGATAATCCAAATACTTCTTCGTTTATTCTAATAACTAAATATTGCTGGCTACTTTTAACATCTTTACTCTCAGGGATAAAAGATATCCCATCAATATCTTCTAACTCTTGATGATAAACTCCTTTAATTTCTTTGCGTCTTCTTCTTTCTTCTTCTACTTTTTTTAAAACTTCTAGTCCCATCGCAGCCTGAAATTCATTCATTTTTCCATTCGTACCAATTGAAACTACTTCTTCTTCGTTTTTTATTCCAAAGTTCCGTAATAAATTAATTTTTTCTTTCAAATTTTCATTACTACAGGCCAATGCTCCCCCTTCAATTGTGTTAAATAATTTAGTCGCATGAAAACTATACATTGTTATATCTCCATAATTACCAATAGCAGTTCCATTAATTTCAGTACCAAAGGCATGTGCTCCATCATAAATAATTTTCAGATCATACTTCCTTGCAATTTCATCTATTTTTTCTACATTACAAGGAGTACCAAAAACATGAACAGCTAAAATAGCTGAAGTTTCTTCTGTTACTAATCCCTCTATTTTATCAGTATCAATATTTAAAGTTTCAGGAACAATATCACAAAAGACTGGTTTTAAACTATTCCAACTAATAGCATGAGGAGTGGCTGCAAAAGTAAAAGGAGTTGTAATAACCTCTCCTGTTAAATTTAAAGCTTTTAGTGCTATTTGTAAAGCTATAGTCCCATTATTAATTAAAGATAGATTATCCGCTTTAAGATAACCTTTTAATTCTTCTTCTAACTTTTGATGTTGCTGCCCATTATTAGTTATCCATTTGGATTCCCATATATCTTCAATTCTATCTATATAATTATCAATTGAAGGTAATAATGGCCTTGTTACATATATTGGCTTTTTAAATGGTTGCATATTTTACCCTCTTAAAAATTTATTTTAGATCTGATTCCATTTTTTTTTGTAACTCTAACAAATCTTTTTTTCTATCTTTAATTTTTTTTACTGGTACACCAGAATATATCCCCCAGGAAGATAGATCTTTTTTCACAAGACTTAATGCACCTACTGCTACACCTGTTTCAATATTGACCCCTGGCAAAATAACACTTCCTGACCCAATAATAAAATGTTTTTCTATTATTACTTTCCCGGTTTCTAAATTTTTATATTTTCCTGGAATCATCGGATTAACTAAGCTTTCTCCAGAATAATCATCAGAATTGCTATAAATCATCACCTTAGAAGATGTAGTACTATAATCACCTATTTCAATACCAAATCTACCAAAAAGTCCGCAAAATGGGGCGATATGAACATAATTACCAATAGAGATGTTTCCACTCAGAATACAAAAATCATCAATTCTAACATTATTACCTAAAGTTATTTTTTCTGGAGAATAGATGCTTGCTTTTTTACTAATAAGTACATTTTCACCATAAGAATTTAAACCTAGTTTTTTTAATTCTCTTTTTGTATAATAATTGCTCATATTAAAAACTCTCTTTCACTAGAAATTAGTTATTAGCCAAATTTAATAAGTAATGACCATAGTCAGTTTTAATCAAATAATCAGCTAAATTCAACAATTCTTCTTTATCAATCCAACCATTTCTATATGCAATCTCTTCAACACAGGCTATATAAAGACCCTGTCTTTTCTGAATAGCTTCAACAAAATTTGCTGCGTTTAATAAACCATCATGAGTTCCTGTATCTAACCATGCTAAACCTCTACCTAAAAGTTCTACATTTAAATTATCATCTTCCATATATAATTTATTTAAATCAGTTATTTCTAACTCTCCCCGATCAGACGGTTCAAGATTCTTAGCTTTTTTAACAACAGAATTATCATAAAAATATAATCCTGGAACGACATAATTTGACTTAGGATTAACTGGTTTTTCTTTTAAAGAAATAACTTTTTGCTCTTCATCAAATTCAACTACTCCAAAAGATTCAGGATTATTAACATAATACCCAAAAATCACAGCACCGTTATCAAGCTTAGCGCTTCTTTTTAGTACATTACTGAACCCCTGACCAAAAAAGACATTATCACCTAAGATTAAAGAAACATTATCATCACCAATAAAATCTTCACCAATAATAAATGCTTCTGCCAGACCATTTGGTTCATACTGAACTTCGTATGATATTTCTAAACCCAAATGACTGCCATCACCAAGCAGTTCTTCAAACAATGGTAAATCTTTTGCAGTAGAAATAATTAATATTTCTCTTATTCCAGCTAACATTAAAACAGATAGCGGGTAATAAATCATTGGCTTATCATAGATAGGTAAAATTTGTTTTGAGATTGATTTTGTAGCTGGATATAATCTTGTTCCCTTACCACCAGCTAAAATAATACCTTTCAATTTTAACTCACTCCAATTGCTAAATATTTACTTTAATCAATATTATTTTTTTCTCCATAAAATTCGTATTCTAAATTAAACATTTCTTCTTTACAAATACTTTCAACTTTATTGATTATTTGTTTACTAAATAATTCATTAATATTTTTTTCTCTATTTGAACCTTTGGGTTGAAATTGCAAATTAATTATATTGCTTATATCTGCTTTTTCAGAAATTCCTATTTTAGAACCTAGATTTTTGATTGTTTTGATTTTATCATTATTAAAATCTTCATATTTAACAAGATAAAAATTTTGCTTATTTTCTAAATATGTTTTAACCGCTCTACGCCATCTATGGACTAAATTCTCAGTTAAAGTATTATACTCATTAATGTTTAACGAATCTAAACATATGTCTTTCCATGCATCTTTAATATTTGAATTTTTAACATATTCCGTAGATAAAGGCAATTTATCAGGTGCAATATTTACTCTATCTAAAATACTTCTTATATTATCTAGAGGATGTCTTACTATAAAAATATAATTAGCTATTGGATATTTTTTTAATAGATCTTCATAAAAAAATGTCAATGTAGGTTCTTTAATCAAAGTATTAGAGAAATATTTGCTTTCTAATATTCCATCCTTCAACTTATTATTATTTAATAAATTTGGAATATCAATAGTTTTATTTAACTGTCCATATTCCGCTAATAAATGAGCTATAGCAGATGTTCCAGATTTTTGATTTCCTAAAACAATAATTTTGAATTCATTCCTTTTATTAAATATCTTCTCAGCAATTTTATTCCGCTGATTTATATTAAAATTAACTTTAACATTTGTCCTATTTTTAGAACTTATTTCAGAATCTATTTCAACTAATTCTTTAATTGAATTACTATTTTTTAATTCATTTATTTTATAAACTTTTAATCCTTGAGAAGTCAAGAAATTGTATGAAGAAATATTTTTTTTAATATAAACTTTTTTACCTAAATATAATAAGGCAATTATATTTGCTAAAGCTTGTTGACGATTATGATTAAATATAGCCACATCAACTTGTTTTAAAATATTAGAATAAACATCATGAGGTAAATATTCAGTAATTGGAATAAATTTATCACCAAACATTTCTTTACCTTTCTTAATTAATTGATTAATATATCTGTCATGACCTGAATATGACAAAGGCATTATTATACAGGTGTTTTTAAGATTATATCTTTTCAATTCATATAAGATATCTATGTGGTTATTTAGGGAATTAGCCGAATTACCTACCAATAAAACTTTCTCATATTTATTTTCAAAATTATATTTTTCATTAATTTTAATCTTTTCTTCATCTAAAAGATCAAAATCAACTGGCAAAGGATGTAAAAAATCAAATCTTGTTGTATTACTAATAAAATTATTTTTGAAAATCTCATAATCGCCTTTTTTACTTGTTAAAACAAAATTCAATTCTCTTATTAATGATTTTCGATAAACTTTATTCAAATTTGATTTGTTAGATTTAAATTCAAATCCTATTTTAGTCATAAATTCTTTTGTTTTGTTAGAATGTAATTCTTTATCAATATGATTATATAAATCTCCACCATATAAAACCCAAAATAATTCTTTTTTAATTCCTAACTTTATTAAAGTTCTACAAATATGACCAAATAAATAATGGATAAATATTTTATTTGTATTATTAAAATAATAGTTTAGCTTGTTAATATCATTTTTTAAATTAATTATTTTAGCATTTTTTGCACCATTTGGATTAACGTAGTTAAAATTATGTCCTTCAGGAACAATAAATAAATACAAATGCTCTTTTTCATTAAAATGTTCATTAGTAAAATGCATAAATTTATTACAGTAAAAATTATCATACATTAAATGCACATATTTATATTTTGGATTTTCAATATATTCTATACCACTTTCATCTCTATTTTCTAATTGACTTTGAATACTCTCTTTATAGTTTTCTTCAAAATCATTAATATACTTAATCATTTCATTTCTTTCAGCACAATCATCCATTTGAAATATCATTTTTTCATAAGATTCTAGAGCTTTAAGATATTTACCCTTTTGCTCATATACATATCCCAAATTATATAATAAATCAATATTAGTGTTGTCATCAATTAAACCTTTTTCAAAATTCAATTCCGCTTGATTAATATCACCATTATTTAAAGCAATTACACCTAACATTGAATAAATATCAGCATCCATTTCAAAATTATTTTTATATTCTACAATTAATTTTTTAGATTCTTCTAGTCGGCCCTTATTAATTAAGGTTTCAATACTTCTTTTAAATTCATTTTTCTTTCTTTCTATCTTTTCATTTATCTTATTCTGTTCTTCTTTTATTTCTGAAATCAAAGTTTCAACAACTTTTTTCATTGGTGGGTATATATCAATAGCTTTCCTCAAATATTTGATATAAGACTTTAGTTCAGATTCTTTAACCGCAAATCCTTTCAGAATGTAAAGCAAAAAAGCTTCTTCTTCATTTTTTAATTCAAATATCAATTCATTTCTAATAATTTCTTTAGTATATACTTTTTGTATATATTTTGTACCAGCATTTAAATAATTATCAATAATATCTTTATTAGTCTTCTCAACTTCATTATCTAGAGCAAGTAAGTATCTCAAAAAAGATTTATTAACTCTTAATTCTGAAACTCCTTCAACCTGATTATTAATAAAATTTATTATCTTTTCTGCTAAATCATCATGATTACTATTTAAATATTTAATAAACCTATTCAAACTTTCTTCCCGAATATTTTTTAAAATTTCATAATAATAAAGATCACTTTGATTAAAAATAAAATATAAAATATCCCCATAAAAATTAGGTAATTCCTCGTATTTCAACTTAGATAATTCTTCTTTATAATTATTTCTAGTCTTATTATTAATTTGACTTCTTATTCTATTTAGCAAACCATAGCTATCCTTTAATTCGCTTAATTTATTGATGAAGTTATTTAGTTCTTCACTTTTTTTTCTATTAATTAGCTTTTCAAAATCTAAAACTATTATTGATTTTTCATCTTCTTCTAAATTACAATAATAATCAATTAAATCATTTATTTGATTATTATTGTAATAAGCTTTAACAATTAAAAATCCAACTTTCTTTAAATACTTTGCGTTAGCTAATTTGTCACTGTAATTGATGATTTTATTGTGTTTCTCATATTTATTATATAAAATTATTAAATTGGTATAAACACCTTCTATATTACTTAGTGTATTATCTGAAACTGAAATGTCTTTTTTGCAAACTGAATCATCATAATTATTATATATATCCAAATATTTTTCATAGCTTTCTATTGCTTCTTCCTCTAAACCAACATTTCTCTGTGCCCAGGCTAAATAATAATATAAATCTATATATCCATCCCTAACTCGTAGAGCTTCTTCACAAATTTCTTTTGTTTCAAGTGGTTTTTGAAAGATCATTTTCACCTGCGCCAACTGAATATAAATATACATTCTATTTTTAAGTTCTACTTTATTTTTTTTGGCCAAATTATAAGCTTTTTCAATAGCTTTTAGAGCCTCTTTCTCATCATCATGCATTAAATAACTTTTAGATAATTGATACCAATAATATATATTTTTAGGATCTCTTTTTAATTCCTGCTTTAAAATTGTTGATGTCCTATTGAACTTTTTTTCCATTAATTTTTTGTCAGAAGATATATACCCATAATGATCTAGTATAGTATTCAATTGAAATAAAGGCTTTTTAAACTTAGGTTGATTGTGTACTGCCCCTTCAAAATGAAAATCAGCATCATTTTTAAATAATCTTGGCACCAATATCTCAGAAAATCTTTCTCCTTTTAGATCTGTATTGTTTTTCTGAGTAACCAAACACGTATTATATTTTTTATGTTTTTCACTTTTAAAAAAGTTAATAATAGTTTTAGGATTTTCAACTATCTCATCACCATCAAGAGAAAAATACCAATCTCCTTTAGCATAACTAATCACAGTATTTCTCATTTCAGAGAAATTATCATTCCACTCATGAAAGTAAACATTATCTGTAAACTTTTTTGCAATATCTACTGTATTATCATCTGAACCGGTATCAACAACAATTAATTCTGTATCTAATTCCTCACGTATTGGACTTAAAGACTCCAAACATTCTTCTAAATGTTTAGCTTCATTCTTTACCATCATACCAATTGTTAATAACATAATATTCCTCCTGAAAATCTAAAAAAAGAGAAGCCACTAAGAACTTTTTAAAGCTTCTCTTTTAGAAAATAAAAATAATTCAAATTCTAAATTTACATCATACCTGTTACAGAAGATCCGCCCATACTAGAAAGTTGACTCATCATCCAGCTCTGCTGACTCTGCATTTCGGAAATAGCTTCTTCCATAGCTGAAAACTGTTCAACATATCTTTCTCTGGTCATATCTACTCTTCTTTGGATATTTTCTATATCTTCATTTAATGTATCAATTCGAGCATCAAAAAAATCCATCCTTCTAGGAATCAAACCAGTATTTGATTGAAGTATCTGGTCAAGCGAACTATCCATCTTAACAGCCATACCATCATAACCATTAACATCTGACTCAGCCTGAAATAAGTTTGTAACTTCTTCTGGAGTGTTTTCTAACGCTTCAGTCAATTTTGTGCTATCTAGACTCATAACACCATCACGATCAATTTCTATACCAATTGAATTTAAAGTCTGATAATCTCCAGTATCCTTTATTTTTGAATTAACAACTTCTCTTAATCTCATCTGTAATCTCATAGCTGTCCCATCACCTTGAAGAATTCCACTTTCTTTTGTTCCAGAATCATAACTATTTTTAGTGTCAATAAAACTCATTACGCTATTGTACTGATCAACAAAAGCTTGCACTGCTTTCGTAGCTTTATCGGTATCTTTAACAACTGAAATAGTAGCATTACTATCTACAACTGCTTCGGGATCAATATTGAAAGTTAAACCTTCTACCGAATCAGAAAATTCATTGTTAGAACTTATAATACCTGAAATTCCATTAATCTCAATCTCTGCATCTGAAGCCTGTTGTGGCTCATTAACTATTTCTCCACTAGCATTAAGAACACCTAGGTCTTCCAAAATACCATTATTATCTGATATTGTCGGTCCACCAGTATCTGTAGTATCTTTTAATGCATTATCAACTCCAGTTTTTGAAGCTTCTAAGACAAGCCTATTATCCACTATTGAAGCTTTAACACCTGCTTCAGAATCATTAATTTTATTACTGATATCATTTAATGTATCAGATGAACTTATAGCAATATTAGTACCGTTGATAGTAATCGTATCATCAACTGAAGCAGTATAATTATCTGCTAATTTACTACCAAAAATTCTTTGTGCTTTAGCTGTGCTTCTAACAGTTATATCATAATTAGCCTCTATAGATGAGTTGCTTGCAGTTGCTACAACTACATCTTCATTGCTGCTATTAGCATTTTTAGAGTTATAGGTTGCAGAAAGTTTTAAATCGGTAGTTTTATTTTCTAATTTATCAAGCCGACTATTTATATCTCTCCAAGCATCCTTGGTTTTCTCTAGTTCAGATATTTCCTGCTGATAATTATAAATTGGACGCTGTTCTAGTTGCACTAATTGATTAATTATTGACTGAGTATCCATACCCGTAGCCAAACCACCAAGACTTAAATCACTCATTTATAACACCTTCTTCCTAAACCGTCTCATCTATCAAAATCCCTACCATCTCATGAATTCTAGCTTGTAGATCCAACATCTCTTCTGGCGGTAGTTCTTTAATTACTTCATCTGTATTTAAGTCAACTACCTTAACCATGATCTTTTCTGTATCTTCATGAATCTGAAAGGAAAGTCCTTCTTTAACTTTATCTACTATTTCGTTTATATCTTTAACTGATTCTCTGACTTCATCTTCAAGTTCTTGCTCGGAATATTCTTCTTTTTCTCGAAGAGATTCAGGCTTACGATTGCTATTATCATTTCTATTAACTCTAGTTCTGTGATTATTGCTGTTATTATTAATAATCTGACGGTTAGAAAGAGATTCCACACTATCTACTTTCATAATAGCTTCCACCCTTTCTTAAAAAATAAGCCAGCCGGAAAACCGGCCGGCTTTATTGTTATTGTATATTTAGTTCTCTTCAAGAAATTAGCCGAGTAACTGGAGTACTCCTTGTGGTAACTGATTAGCTTGAGCCATCATAGCTGTACCAGCCTGACTTAAGATCTGATTCTTAGTGAAGCTCATCATCTCTTTAGCCATATCAACATCAGAGATTCTAGATTCTGCAGCTGTTAAGTTTTCTTCAGCTGTATTCAAGTTATTTATAGTGTGATCTAATCTATTCTGTAAAGCACCTAATTTAGACCTTTCAGTAGATACATCATCAATCGCACTCTGGAAAGTATCAATAGCAGCTTCAGCATCTACTTGACTTATAACACTTATTGAGTGACCTGTGGCAGTCTGCATAGTACCAGTATCATCAGTATATTGCAAAGAAATTTCATTTACTGTAACACCAGTAGCTCCATCAATTGTGGCAGTTACAGCACCACCTATCTCACCAATTGCTAAGCCTTTAGCTGCATCAACTGTTCCACCAGTTGATACTTCTACAGCTCTCATATCAGAAACATCAACATCTAGAGTCTGATCTTTATTTGCACCAATATGAATTTTCTTTCCAGTAAAACTACTATCTAATAATTGTTGAGTATTAAACTCAGTAGTTACACCAATTCTTTGAACTTCTTCTGTTAATTGATTAATTTCTTTTTGTATCTCATTTCTATCTTCTGTTGTAAGAGTATCATTAGAAGATTGTACTGCTAACTCTCTCATTCTCTGTAGAATAGAGTGAGTTTCTTTAAGAGCACCCTCAGCAGTCTGGATCATTGATATGCCATCCTGAGCATTTCTTTGAGCCTGAGCTAAACCTCTAGTCTGAGCATTCATTTTCTCACTAATAGCTAGACCGGCAGCGTCATCAGCAGCACCATTAATTCTCTTACCTGAAGACAGCCTTGATAAAGACTTACTTAAGTTATTCTGTGTGTTTTTTAGCTGGTTGTATGAATTCAACGCAGCAACGTTTGTATTAATTCTCATTATTTATTCCTCCTTGAAATTTTGTGTTGTTACTGGCATCCTTGCCAGTTAAATCTAATTTGTTTTGGTTATATGAGCACCTCCGCAGCAACACTTCGGCCGATAGTGTTGCCAGCAACGGTGTTTTAGTAACCATTACAACTATGGTGTTCTTTAAACCATAGTTATAAAAGCCACTAAAATTTATGTTCTACCTAATAAAATCTACTAAAGACTGCTGCATAATTCTGGAGCCAGAGGCTAAAGAAGCTCTGTAAACTGTTTCTTCCATTTTAAGTTCTGTTATTACCTCAGCTAAATCAGCATCTTCATTTTTGGATTTTAAACTTCTAAGGTGAACTTCATTTGCTTCCAGTCTACTAATGATATTTCCTGTCCGCTGCAGCTTTCCACCAACTTCAGATCTAAGTTCAGCAAATTTATTGATTGAATCATCCATTTCTGATAGGTTACTACCAATATCCTCACCTGAAACACTGGCATCTTCCAACTGATTATAGATTTTATTAATATTTTCAATTTCAGCTTTAAAAACTTCTTTTCCCGTTAAACTGATATCCATCTCTACATTTTCGTTTAACCTTCTACTTACACTATTGGTGTCACCATTATACTTAACATGATTATCTGGACCACCATCAACTACTTCAAAAGGCTTTGCCTCTGTATTCTGCCCAGAGAAAATATAGCTGTCACCAAGTTTAGCATTGGAGATATCTACTAACTCATCTCTCAGCTCTTTCATCTCTTTAGCCACCATTTTCCGATCATCAGGAGTCATCGAATCATTGGCTGCATAGATTGTTAACTCTCTTGCTCTCTGAATAACTTCAGTTCCGCTTTTAAGAGAACTTTCTGTTGTATTTAACCAGTTTTCAGCCTGATTAAGATTTCGCTGAAACTGAGAATTTCTATTTAACTGTGATTTATAATTCATACTATCTGAAACCTTAATTGGAGCATCAGAAGGTCTCTGGAATAACTTACCTGAACTTAGCTGCTCATTTAAGTCATTTAAATCTCCCATATTATTTTTAAGATGATCCAACATATTTCTAACCATCATTGAGTTTGTAACTCGCATTGCTGTCAACTCCTATAATTTAAACTATTGTCATTAGTGAATCGAGTAGTTCTTCAGTTTTTGTTATATATTTAGCTGCTGCATTGTATGACTGCTGGTATTTAATTAATTTAGCCATCTCTTCATCAAGTGAAACCCCGGATACACTTCTATCTAGAGTATCAAGCTGTTTTAAAACAGCATCCTGGTTGTTTTTCATCTTCTGAGCTCTTGATGATTCAGCTCCCACAGAAGTTACAATTGTTCTAAAATAACCTTCTAGAGAGGTTCCTTCGATTACCGAATCACTGTTGAAGATGTTTCCAAGAGCATTTGCATTTTCACCATTACCAATACTCTTATTTAAACTAATATTTTTCTTGCCTGTGTCAGTAAATGTTAAAGTGAAATCTCCAGGATCATCAGTGTCAGGATCAGTATCTATTGATATATTACCATTATCTACATTTAAGTTAACTGGATCTCCAGCATTAACTGTTACTGAATCACCAGCTGTTGCAGGATAAACCTGATTACCATCTGAATCACTAATCTTTAATTCAAACTCATCAGCTGTTGCCCCTTCTGTAACTTCCACCTGATAATTTCCACTCAAATCATTACCGAGAGTGTCAATCTCTACAAAAGAATCAATATTTTTATTTCCGGCTGCTATCTTATCCAGACCGGTGTCCAGATCTTTGATAGCCGCTGTCAGATCAAGCTGAGAAATAACACTTTCTGTACTATTTTCAGAAACCGGCTGAAAAAAGTTTTCTCCATCAACACCACTGGCATCATAGCCTTTTTTATGCTGAGTGTTAAACTCTTCCACCATTGTAGCTGCCATCTTATTTAGCCTGCCTGAGTAAAAATCAAGTTTCTCATCTCTCATCTCCTGCCAGGCTGCAACCTTACCATTTGTCGGTTTAATTTCTGTTCCGGTTCGGCTGTGAATAATCTGATCGTTAAATTTGCCGGGCTCTCCGGGCTCAATTTCTAGATTGTAAGCATCTGAGCCGTTAACCAGCTGCATACCATTTGTTGAAACAATTAAATTACCCTGAGCATCTTCTCTTGCCTGAACATTTAACATCTGATTCATTTCCTTAAAAAGAGCATCTCTCTGATCTAAAAGATCATTTGGATTCTGGCCACTACCCTTAACTGAAACAATCTGTTTATTTAAATCAGCAATTTTAGTTGAAAGCTGATTAATATCTGTAACTGCATTTGCTAAATTATCATTGATGCTTTCCTTATAACCTTTGAGCTGATTTTCTACACTCTGAAAAGAATCAATTAAATTATAGGCATTTTCGCGCACCATATTCCGGGCTGCATTATCACTTGGGTTATTGCTTAAATCCTGGAGTGAGTTCCAGAACTGGTTGGTTGCTGTATCGATTCCGGAATCAGAAGGCTCATTCATAATGTATTCTACCTTCTCCAAACCCCGCTCCATTTCATCCCAGTAGGCAGAGCTCTGGTTTTCCTTAAAAATTTGAGAGTTAATAAATTGATCTTTAACCCGCTCAACCTGTTCAATTTCAACTCCGGTTCCAAACTGTCCGGCTCCTCCGTGGTTGGAAAGCCCGGGGGCTGTATATGGATAAGAAGCTTTATGTATTGCTCGCTGTTTATTATAATCTTCATTATTTGCATTTGCTATATTGTGTCCGGTCACATCGAGAGATTTCCTCTGAGTTTCTAAGGCTCTCAGCCCGACATGAAGACCGCTAAATATGTTATTCATCTTATTCTCACCCTAGCCTTTTTTATTTATAATTCGCGGCTGTTCTTTCTTTACTTTTGCATCTTTAGAATAAGTAGTATCTTCTTTTTTAATGTTTTCCATTATTGTTTCAAAAGAAAGCTGATTTAACTCCAGTGCCTGGGTTAAAAGCAGCTGATTCTGCTCATTTAAATTGTGAAACTCATCAGTCAGCTCGATTAATTCCTCTCGAATCGGGTTTAAAGTTTCTCCCCACTCTGCAGGCAGTTTTTTAATTAAATTGCTGTAGGAGTCTTTTTCTAATTCTATTTCAAATTCAGCTTTGATCTCCTGAATCTTATCATTTCTCTGCTGATCCTTAGCTTCGATCTCGGAAATTACTTCTCTATCATTTTCCACTGTTTCCACTAATTTATCTGTATCATTATTTACCAAAGCTTCATTTTTTGCTTCAGCAATCTCAAAAAGTTTTTGATAGAGTTCTTTTTCTTCTTTTAAAATATTTAAAAGCTCTTTTTTTAGCTTATCTGACATTATTTACACCTGCTCAACATTATTTAAAATTTTTGCAGCCAGCTTTTTGCTGTCAACCTGGTAATTACTGGACTGAACTTTTTCCTTTAAGGCTGCAACCTTCTCTTCTCTAACCTGAGGCATTTTTTTGAGCTCAGCTCTGGCAGTCATGATTTCTTTGGCTTTAGCAGAAATTTGAGTACTGTCATTTTGTGTCTTACTCTTTTCTGTCTGCTTCTGCTGCAGCTGTTTATAATACTGATTGATCTTGCCTGCTTGAATGTTGTTAATTTTCATGGCTGCTCCCTCCTAAAAATTGATTCATTTTTATCTTCTGCTTATATTATCGTCAGAGTGGTGGAATTATTAAATTTGATTTATGGTGATTTGAGGTGGTTGAAGGTGATTAAAGTTGTTTATCTGCTATTTACTCTGTTTTTTAGCTTGATTTGGCTTTATTGTTTTATTATTTTTAAATACAATTTGAAATCTTCTTTTTGGAAATTTTTTCATTCTCACAGTTGTTTTTAACAAACAGATGTATTATAATTAAAGTAGCAATCTAAGAGAGGGGAGATAGATATGAGTTATTATAAATCCAGAGAAGAATTGTTCAGTTATTTTAATAAGCATTCTGCCGAAAAAAAGGATGAATTAGACCGTCATAAAACTAGATCTCCTCTTCTTAAATCATATATTATAGAAACTTCCAGTGTTAATCATAAGAAAAATTTTTTCGACGAAATCAATAATCATTATAACTTATCTGAATTAAAAGGGGAGATTATAGAGATTGATGATGATCAGGAAGATGGTAAGCCAGCAGCCTGGATTGAAAGTTATAATAATAGATATTTTATTTTTTATTCAACAAGAACTACAGAGATTATTGAAAATAAATTAATGAAAGTCATTCAGAATTCACCACTTCTTGATACTTTGTGGCTGGCAGACTCATTCTACTATAATTTTTATAATTACATCAAAAACAATTTTAATGATTATCGTTATGTCAAATTAAAAATGAAATATGATAGTGAATTAAAAACGAACATAAACAAAAATTTTATTAGTGAAGATAAACCAAAAGAACTAATTGAGGATTTAAAAAACATTGAAACTCATAAAGATTTCAATTTAAGTGAAAGCATAAATAATGTAAATAAAATATTACCCGAATTAAGAAAAATGAAATATTGGCCAGCAGCAAATTCAATATCTATGCTCAGAATCCCAGCCAAAAGTGGTGGTGGCATCGACCTCTATAATAATGGAAAGATTACTAACCGCAGCAGAAGCTTTATCGATTTACACCATAATATCAAATTTCTTCTTGATAATTACAGTTATTTAAATAAATTGCTCGAAGAAAAAACATGGTTAAAGCAGGAAAAACACAACTTTCAAAGCAGTGGTTATACAATAAAAGGTAGTCCAGTAATTATTGAATTTGAAGAAAGTCTGGATTTAACTGTCTTTAAAAATTTTATTTATAAAATCTTCCAGCAAAGAAATAAAAATTTCAGACTCTGGGGGGAACCTCTAAAAATTTCTGAGAAAAAATATCATATTTATGGTTTAGATCTCCACCTCTGGAAAGAAGTTTTTCTGGAAATTACTCCTGATTTGTTTGTTTTGATTTTACCGGAAGGAGTCTGTGGAAATACAATAAATAGATTTATTACAAATATCCAAACCTTTTTAGAGCCTAACTTTAAAGTATATATTGGAGATGAATCTTATGATAAATTTCTCGAAAAGAGCTTTCTTGAAGGAGGGTTAAAGTCATGATTGATATTTCTTTAGAAAAAAACCCCTTGATGCAGTTAAATTTATTACTCTGGATGTCTTTAAAAGGGAGAGAAAGCTGGATAAACCCTTATTTTAAAAATAAAGGATATGAAATACTTGTTATTGAACCAGAAATGACTTTACCCCTCGTCATGTAAATGTTTTAAATCAAAATAATATTCAATTTATAGATAATCCAAAACCTGAAGTTATACTTATCAATAATGAGAAGAAAAACTTTCTTACTATCGAATGTAAAAATCAGTGTTTTAATCTTGATGATAAAAATACCCGATCTACAAAACAGGCCAATTCCTTTTTGGTATACAACGCAGATTTGATTTCAGAGAGTTTTGGTGTTGAGGCTAAAAATTTTTGTGGCCTCTTAAATTATAATTTTGTTAAAAGTGATTATCTTGCTAAATTTACTGAGACAATAATAGAAATGGGCAGAAATTTAGGCTTATTGGTTAATGAAAAAACAAATCTACCTTCAACATCATATTTTTCGGAAAAAGATAATAATCTTTTCCTGAATTTTATGGATCCTAATAATTCACTATCTGATATTGATTTTAAAAATCAAGTTAAAGTAATGAACTTAGAAAAAGATACAATTATTGCCCCACTTTATTTAATACCTCTTGATAGTTCCGGTGAAACTGATGAATATGGGGAAATTGTCTTTTATAAAAGACTAAAAAGTAATTTTGGTGTTTTCCTGGGACAACTTGATTATTCAGATAATAATGAAGAAATAATTTTAGATATAGAAACAGATATTCTTGAAAATGTGATTAAAATTTGGAACACCTGGAGTAATTCTGAAACTAAAAGATTTATTCGTAATAAAGCTAGGAATTATCTTAATAAAATCATATCTATATTAGCTCAAAATATTGAAGATTTTAATTATGAAAGTATTAATGATGGATACAGCTTAAACATAGAAGACAAAAGGACTATAACAGAACTTAGAAAAGAATTTTTAAAAGTAAAAATAAAAAGAGAAGATGAAGCAATTAAAAAACATCAATTAAGTTTAAATCTTAATGAACAGTAAAACCTTCATCTTTATCAACTTTTTAATTTTAAATACTGAAAAGTATCAGGAAACTTAAGATGATTAAGAATCCTGATACTTTTATTTTTTTCTTATTTAACTTTAAACTTCTTAATTAATGCTGAAAGATTCTTTGCCAGCTCAGTTAAATCCTCTGAGCTCCCATTGACCCGAAAACTTTGAATCGATAATCTCATGGCCAGTTCTAAATCTAAAACTGCTTTGACAACTGCCGCCTGGTTTGCCTCACTGGAAGCAACTCCCTGAATTCTAAAAATTATTCCACCTGTTAAAAATCAAGAAACCGGCTGAGTTTTAACCCGGCCGGTTTTCATTAGTCTATGCAGCTTTCAATTAATGCTTCAAAAAATCTATTATTTCTTCTTTAGAATCTGCAGTTATTATTTTTTCGCTTAAGTCTTCAATTTTACTCAACTCAGCTTTATTAATTAAATCAATGATCTCATTATCGGAGTCACCAAATTTTGCTTTTATTTGTCTGAGTATGAGCATTCTTGCTTCTTCCTGTTTTCCTTCGTCTTTTCCTTTTTTCTTACCCTGCTCTTCAACATATTTAAAAAATTTAACCATTTTGCGATCCCTCCATAATTCTATCATATTTTCACTGCTTAAAAATTTATCACATAACACAATAGTTAGAGCAGCCAAATTATTCTTAAATTTTTGATCAGCATCCAGCTTATCTTCCAGTTCAATAGTCTCTTTAACCCGTTTAACCATATCCTGATCACTATTCATCAGCGGAAGAAATATTAATTCAAGATAATTAATTTCTTTCCCTTTCTCTATTTTCTCTCTTAATTCTTTCATCTTTTCTTTACCATCTTTATCAGACATATTAACAACAGTTGTGTTGTAACCCAGGCTCCCAGCATTAAAAGCTGCCTCTGAAGCTGGATAACCCTTAATACATAAAATTATAGTCCGAATCCTATCTCTATATCTATTATACAACTTTAGGTCATAGGAAGCAAAACGAATCAGATCGTCAACAGAAACCTCTATCTCTTCTTCTAAATGCAAAATTGAACCATCTTCTAATTTAAAATTTAAATCCATCCTTTCCGCACTTGTTTCAATCTCAGCAAATTCAGTCTCCAGATAAGAATCAATTCCAGGCAGCTCCACCTTTAAGAAATCGCCAATATCATTTTTAAAGAGACTGAAAGAATCTTTAAAAACAAAGTTATAATTATGAGCCGTCACATCAAACTGCTGCATTAAATTTCCTCCTTTTCTAATATTTATACTATTAAAAGTATATCGTAGGATAATTTGGAAATAAAGTAAAATAATTATTTTATGAGCAAAAAAATATCCGCAAATAAAAGCTATAAAATTAAATGACTTAAAAAATTTAGCTAAAATAACTTAATGAGAAAAATGCTTATCATTACCCAAAATAAAAGAATAAGAAATAGAGTGACTTAATATTTTTTGTTAAAATAACTTGATAAAGATAAAAGCTAAATTGAGCTGAAGGACACGAAGCGAAGGCTTTTGATCGTCCATCAAA
Source organism: Halanaerobium saccharolyticum (assembly GCF_003053565.1). GTDB lineage: Bacteria > Bacillota > Halanaerobiia > Halanaerobiales > Halanaerobiaceae > Halanaerobium > Halanaerobium saccharolyticum_B. The sequence continues at coordinate 41,501 of NZ_QAXS01000024.1, forward strand.
TAAAAGCTATAAAATTGAGTGACTTATTATATTTTGCTAAAGCAACTTGATAAAGAAAAGACTTAAATTAAGCTGAAGGACACGATGTCCTGAACTGCCGCCGGGACAGGAGGTCCCGATAAGGCAGGTAGCTTAATTTAAGTCTTTGATGAATCTTAGTTGCTTCTAAATAGAATTCGGAGCTCAATTTTATAGCTTTTATTAATAATCAGATATCGGCTTCCTCACCTTAACCAGCTGATCAATAACCCCAACCATTTTATCAAGCTCCGGTTTGGTTATCTGAGCATCTGCTCCAACTTCCTTACCCTTATGTAAGAGATCCTCACTAATCAAAGACGAGAAAATAACCGTCGGCAATTTTCTTAAATAGCGGTCTTCGTGAATTTTTCTAATTAAAGTATGGCCGTCCATATTCGGCATTTCAATATCAGTAATAATTCCCTGAACATGATCCAAAATACTGTCTTCAGGATTGTTTTCTTTAATCTCCATTAAATGTTCATAGAGCTTTTGGCCATCACTGTAAATTTTAAAATCTTCATAACCTGCTTCCACTAAGGTATCCTTAATCATATTTCTGGTTGTTGGTGAATCATCAGCCAGAGCCAGAGTTTTATTTTTTCTCTTTGCTCTTACATCAGCCGGCGCTTCGGGCTGAACATCAATTTCACTGCCAATTTCAGGCTGCAGATCTTCTAAAATCTTTTCGAAATTTAAAAAGTTAATTAAATCTTTGTTTTCCTCTGACTTAATAACCCCATTGACAAGCTCCCCCATCATCCGATCTGGTGGCTGAATATCATCCCAGCCGATACGGTCAATACCAACCACATTATCAACTGCAAATAATATCTTGGTATTATTAAACTCCGCCAGAATTGACATGATAACCCCATCATTTTCAATCAGTTCAGAATTAAGATAGGAACTTAAATTAACGATCATTATAACATCTCCGCGGATGTTGGTCATTCCTAAAATAACATCTGACTTCTCGGGCAGCTTTTTAATATCTTCTTTTTTAACCCGCAAAATCTCTCTTACCTTTAATACATTTATCGCATATGAGCTGTCATCTACTATAAACTTAAGTATTTCCAGTTCTCCGGTCCCACTCTCCAGTAATATATCCTGTTTTTTCGCCATGATATGCCCCCTAAACTCTCTCTTTTTAGTTATTGTTACTAATTATATAATATTTTAACTGATTTTAACAGGCATCCTAAAAAATAATTTAATCAATATCTTCTTCTAAAAAATTTAGAAAATCCTGAATTTCTTTTTTTACCTTGCTATATTCGTTGGAAAAGTTATCTAACAAAATAGATATTTTTTTATCTGAATATTTGTTGGCATAAACATTTCTAACAATATGTCTAAAAGCCCTGTATTCATCCAGAATATCTCTACTCTCCTTAGAAATCAGAGCTGGCCTTAAGTTTTTGATTTTTAAAGCCATTTGATCCAGCAGTTCTTTATGCCAGGAGGAACCCTCTGGTATATTTTCATCTATTTCTTTTGCCACTTCCAAAAATATTTTCTCAAAGCCTGAATAGAGTCCGTGAAGATTTAGAGCAACACTATCCAGATAAAATTCATCTCCATTAATTTTATATTTTCCCCAGACTGTTTGAATTCTATCTTTAAGCTGATCTAATTCAGTCAGTTCATCTTCAATTTTAGCGATAAAAGTTAAAATTCCTCTTTCAGTCATAATTCTACACCTCGCTCTTTAATTTCTTTTTTGAAAGATTCACGGCATTCCTTATAATCAAGGAGATCAACTTCAAATCCACTTAAAATGTTCATCACTTCTGCATAAGCCTTATAAAAGAATTCATCTTTAAGCCCAAAAACAGCCAGATCTACATCTGAACGCAGGTAAAACCTGTCTTGATCCAAAACAGAACCAAATAATACCACTTTTTCAGCTTTATATTTATCTTTTAGTATTTTTGCTGCCTTTTTTGCTTTAATCAGAGCTTCCTGCCGCCGTTTTTCCTTTTCTTCCTTTTTGCTGTCTTTAAACAAAAGTGGATATTTTTTGCTCATGATCTCACCTGCTTTCTTAAATTTATCTTCCACAGCACTTTTTATACTTTTTTCCACTACCACAGGGACAGGGATCATTGCGTCCTACTTTTTTCTCTGTTCTGATAATTGTCCCCTCATTATTACGAGAATATTCTTCATCCTCATCTACTGTATTAAAATCTCCGCCTGGAGCCTGACTAAAAAGATCAAAAAAATCATTATTCTTTCTGGCATCTTTTTGTTCTTTTAAATTATCCTGATAAAGTTTAAGCCGTTTCTTTTCTTCACCATGAATAATTCCTAGAATAATTAGAGTTTCTAATATATATTCAGGTGCATTTTGAATATTTGCCTCTGCCAGATAATCATAACCGACTTTACTCCCTATTTCCCGCAGAGTTAAAACAAACATTTCATGAAAATCAAGTATACCCTGCTCCCAATATTCAATCGTTTTTTCCGCTGCCTGATCGGTTGCAAATTGCTCCAGGGCACTGCTGACAAATATATGAGTAGTTGAATCACCGGCTTCCATTCCCTGAGTCACCGTCTCCAGCTGATAACCATCAATTTTTTCTAAAGCTTTGACAGCTTCCTCGCAGATAATATCTCCCTGTTTCTCATTAACCAGCTCAATAATTGTAGGCACTGATTTAACTGAATTAATTTTAACCAGATAGTCAAGCATTCTGCTGATTGAAGAAGCATATCTATTATTTTGTAAATATGCAATTACTCTGTCTTCAAAAATATCTCCACTATTTAAAAAAAGATCAACTAACTCTTCCGGCAGCTTTTCTCGATCTAAAGTCATCTGCTGCCAGAGGTATTCCTGCCCTTCTTTTGCTTTTTCGAGCATTGTCTGATAATCATTATCTTCCAGAACTACTAAAAGCATTACTACCAGTTCCAAACTAAAAAATCTGACTGAGAATTTCTGTTGTATTTCTTTTTTATTATCCAGGATAAAGTTTAAAAGATAAAGCAGCCAGTAATCCTCTTCTCTCATTTTTCCTTTTTCTTTATTTAAAAATTCTAAATTAAAATTATCCAGTTCTAGTGTTTTAGTAAAACTATAGCGCTGATTTAACTCTGATATAATCTTTTCTGAAAGTTGATAAATAAACTCAAAATATTGATTGTTATGATGGAGTTTATAAAGTTCTTCTCCTAAAAATAAATCGAGCTGATTTACTCCTTTGTTATTTGGATAATAATCTTTTAAAGTTTCAATTGACTCTTCCAACGGCTGCTGTTGAAAGAAATTACGGAACAAATAACTAAACTCTTCTGCCTTAAATAAAGTATTGAATTTAGCAATAACATCTTCCTGATCAAATTTTTCTGATTTTTTTATAAGAGTTTCTAAAATAAGTTTGATATCTTTTTCATCTTTATAGGAAATCAGTGCTCCCATATAAGTTTCCATGTAAGGAAATGGAGAACTGAAATCATTGTCAAAATATCTCAGCATCGCATATGCTTCGTCTGTCTGCAAAATCTCCAGAGCTTCTATTACTACTAAAAAAGTACTTACATTAGTTTGCCGTCCATCTATCTGTAAAAGAAGATTAACAATTCTATTTTTGTCAACTCCTTTTTGTGCCAATGCTTTGAGAATATGTGCCTGCATCTCAAAACTAATCTCAGTTTTTCCTTCTACGAGTCCAAATAAAAAATCAGAATCAATTAGCTGCCAGTTTTCTCTTAAATATGTCATAAGAGTATACTGCAACCGCTCTATTTTTTTAATCATTTTCGGCTTAATAAAACTTTTGGTGTATTTGTATGTAAGCTGAGAATCTGGATAAAGTTTAATTAACTGTTTATAGGCCCAGTGCTGAACAAGAGGTACTTTGCTTTCACAAAATCTGCCGTAATCTTTTTTATTAAATAAAAATTCTGCCATCATTAACCCATCCTTTTATGTATTATTTTCAAGCTTAAATTTATTATATCATATAGCTAGCAAAAAACCACTACCCGCGGTGGATAGTGGTTTGGTAAATCTTATCCAACTTTAAAATCTGGACTATCTGTTTCGATTACTATTTTATGTCTGTGATGATAAAATTCTTCTTCTAATTTATTTTGCCTTTTTTCAGTACCCTCAAGGTTAGCCATTTTCAAATCAAGCTGATCCAACTTGGCTCCATGTGTCTCAGTCCTAGCAAGTAAAGTTCTAATCATATCAGTATTTTCTTTAAGTTGCGGCTTCATTTCAGCTACATCAGTCTTTAATATTGATACATCAGTCTTTAGTAAAGAGACATCATCTTTCAAACCTGATACATCATTCTTTAGTGAAGAAACATCACTTTTTAATGAAGAAACATCACCTTTAAGTGATGACACATCATCCTTAACCCCAGATATTTCTTCTCGAACTATCTGCCTGATACCATCTAAAAGCTCCTGATCCAAAGTTAACACCACCTATCTCTTAATCATTTCCATGAGCGGCATCTATTTTTTTAATAAATTACTCTTATCATTCGACTTCACTTAATTTCTATTATTACCCTACTTTAGCCGAGAAAGCCTCGCTCATGTTAATGGGCGGGGAGGATGTCAATACTTAAATTATACCACAAGAGGTGGTGTAAATAAAGAAAATATAACTTTGTGAATCATTACTCTTTAACCTGGTTCAAAACCGCAGTTTTGAACCAGGTACAAATCTACTTCTCGCGCTGCTTTCCGGCCCTCATCAATGGCGTTAACCACCAGACTCTGGCCGCGGCGCATATCACCGGCAGCAAATACTCCGTTAAGGTTAGTTTTAAAGTCTCCATAGTCTGCTTTAACATTGGAGCGATTGTCCTGCTCCAGTCCTGAGGACTCAATCAGAGTTTCCTCCGGGCCTAAAAAACCCATTGCAATCAGAATTAAATCTGCAGACCAGACTTTTTCGGTGCCTGCTTTTTCGACTGGAGTAAAGCGTCCGTTTTCATCTTTTTCCCAGCTAATTTTAACAGTTCTGACTCCAGTGACAGCTTTTTGACCGGAATCATTTTCGGCAGTCAGGATATCTTTGGTCATAATTAGAAATTCTCTTGGATCAGAACCAAAAAGTTCGATTGCCTCTTCCTGGCCGTAGTCCACCTTCAGCGTTTTTGGCCACTCCGGCCAGGGATTATCTGCCTGCCGCTCATCTGGTGATTTGGGCATAATCTCAAACTGATTGACAGTTTTAGCTCCCTGCCTGATTGCAGTTGCCACACAGTCAGTCCCGGTATCTCCACCACCAATTACAATTACATCCTTAGCTTCTGCTGAAATATAGTCTTCATTTTGGTCACCTAAGATTCTCTTAGTATTGGCTTTTAGATAGTCAACAGCAAAGTGAACTCCCTCTGCCGCGCGACCTGGAACCTCAAGGTCGCGGGGTTTGGTAGCCCCTCCGGTGAGGACCACCGCGTCGAACCCACGTTGGAGTTCTTCTAAACTCAGATCACTGCCGATTTCTGTGCCAGTTATAAACTCTACTCCTTCGGCCTCCATGAGCTTCAGGCGGCGCTTGAGTACCTTTTCTTTATCTAGTTTCATATTGGGAATACCGTAAACCAAAAGGCCGCCGATTCTATCCTGGCGCTCATAAACAGTCACTTTGTGTCCCAGCTTATTTAGCTGATCAGCCGCTGCCAGTCCGGCCGGGCCAGAACCAACCACTGCTGCTGATTTTCCTGTTCTTTTTTCTGGCGGCTCCGGCTGAATCCAGCCCTCAGCAAAAGCCTTTTCTATAATCTGATATTCATTGGCCTTGATGGTCACTGCCGGGTCATTTAAACCCACTGTACAGGAGCCCTCACAGGGCGCGGGGCAGACTCGTCCCGTAAATTCGGGAAAATTATTGGTCTTTAAAAGCCTTCTAACCGCTTCCTCCCATTTGTTTTTATAGATTAAATCATTCCACTCCGGAATCAGGTTATTAACCGGACAACCGGAAACCATACCACCAATCTCCAGGCCGCTGTGACAGAAGGGGATACCACATTCCATGCAGCGGGCTCCCTGAATTTTAGCAGCTTCTTCGCTAAACTTATTCTTAAATTCCTGCCAGTCTTTTATTCTCTCTTTTGGGGAGCGCTCTTTCGGTACTTCCCGCTTATATTCCATAAATCCTGTTGCTTTACCCATTTTATCTCCTCCTCTGTCCTAATTTCCGCTGACTCGAGCTTTGTCATGAGCATTTTCCTCAAAAGCCTTCATCAGAGCAGCATCTTTTTTAAGTCCCTGGGCCTCAAATTCAGCAATCGCATTAATCATCCGCTGATAGTCGCGGGGCATAACCCGAATGAATTTCTCCTTGTAGTCGAGCCAGTTATTTAAAATTTCAGCTGCCCGGTCACTGCCGGTATATTTTAAATGCTCTTCAACCATTTCTTTAACAACTGCTTCGTCTTCAGTTTCAGTTAAATAATCAAGTTCAACCATCTCTCCATTTACTTTATCTTTAAAGTCAGCTTCCTGGTCAAAGACATAGGCGGTTCCCCCGGTCATGCCGGCAGCAAAATTGCGGCCCACCTGACCGAGGACAACAACCCTGCCTCCTGTCATGTATTCACAGCCGTGGTCTCCCAGGCCTTCAACAACAGCATTGACTCCACTGTTGCGGACACAGAAACGCTCACCAGCCTTTCCTTCGATATAGGCTTCACCGGAGGTTGCTCCAAAAAAGGCCACATTACCGATGATAATATTTTCTTCAGCCTTAAATTTAGAGCTCTCTGATTTCTCAACAATTACCTTAGCTCCGGAGAGTCCCTTGCCCAGATAATCGTTGCTGTCTCCTTTAAGCCTAAAAGTTACACCCTGAGGCAGAAAGGCAGCAAAGCTCTGACCGGCTGAGCCTGTGAAGTTGAGTTGAATTGTATCTTCTTTCAGTCCCTCAGCTCCGTAGCGCTTTGTGATCTCACTACCCAGGATTGTTCCGACAACCCGGTCTGTATTTTTTATCTTGAGATCTTTTTCTAAGCGGAAGCCATTTTCTACTGACTCTTTTGTCAGCTCCAGCAGCTCTCTTAAGTCCAGACTTTTTTCCAGGCCGTGGTCCTGCTTCTGCTGGCAGTAAACTGCCTTTTCTTTAGCCTGTTCTGGTTGATATAAAATGGAAGCATAATCAAGTCCTTTAGCTTTCCAGTGTTCTCTGCTTTTATCCTGCTTTAACTTATCAACTCTTCCGACCAGTTCATTAACCGAGCGGAAACCTAAAGCTGCCAGCTCCCGGCGAAAATCTTCTGCCATAAAGCGCATAAAGTTAACCACATGCTCCGGCTTACCCTGAAACTTCTTCCTGAGTTCCGGGTCCTGAGTTGCAACTCCCACCGGACAGGTATTTTTACTGCAGACCCGCATCATCACACAGCCTAAAGCAACCAGGGGAGTTGTCGCAAAACCATATTCTTCTGCTCCCAGCATTGCTGCCACTGCCAGATCCTTTCCGGTCATTATCTTCCCATCTGTCTCTAAAGTAACTCGATCTCTTAAGTCATTTAAAACCAGTGTCTGGTGGGTCTCAGCCAGGCCAAGCTCCCAGGGCAGTCCGGCGTGGCGGATACTGGTTCTTGGTGAAGCTCCTGTACCACCATCATAACCGCTGATTAAAATCACATCTGCCTTACCTTTGGCTACTCCGGCTGCAACTGTTCCCACTCCAACCTCAGATACCAGCTTAACATTGATCCGGGCCTCCCGATTGGCATTTTTTAAATCGTGTATCAGCTGAGCCAGATCTTCAATCGAATAGATATCATGGTGAGGAGGTGGTGAAATAAGTCCTACTCCGGGAGTTGTACCTCTGGTTTCTGCAATCCAGGGATAAGCCTTTTTACCCGGCAGCTGTCCACCTTCACCGGGTTTTGCTCCCTGGGCCATCTTAATCTGAATCTCCTGTGCATTGACAAGGTAGTGAGAATTAACGCCAAAGCGGCCGGAGGCAACCTGTTTAATAGCACTGCTCCTTAAATCTCCATTTTGATCAACGGTAAAGCGCTCCGGATTTTCTCCACCTTCTCCGGTGTTACTCTTGCCGCCAATTCTATTCATCGCAATTGCCAGGGCCTCGTGGGCTTCCTGACTGATCGAGCCGTAGGACATGGCTCCCGTTTTAAAGCGCTTCATAATCTCTGCTGCCGGCTCAACTTCCTCTAGAGGAATCGGCTCCGGCTGGTATTCAGGTTCTAAAAGTCCCCTTAAGGTCAGCATTTTAGTACTCTGATTATTTATCTTGGCTCTGTATTCTTTAAATAGCTGATAATTATCTTCTCTCACTGCCCGCTGCAGCAGGTAAATAGTCTCCGGATCATAGAGGTGTTCTTCTCCATCCTTCCGCCAGCTAAAATTACCGCCGGGCTCAAGGGTTTCCTTTTCAACTTTAATTCCCTTAAAGGCACTGTCGTGGCGCATGATGCTTTCTTTTTCAATCTCTTCGATGCCGATTCCACCAATCCGGGAAGCTGTGCGGCAGAAGTATTTATCGATAACTTGCTCAGAAATTCCAATTGCCTCAAAAATCTGGGCTCCGCGGTAGCTCTGGACTGTAGAAATTCCCATCTTGGCCATTACTTTTACAACACCCTTGACAGCGGCTTTAATATATTTCTGCTTAGCCTCTTCTTTAGTTATTTCTAAATGACCCTTTTCAACCAGCTCCTCCAGACTTGCAAAGGCAAGATAGGGGTTGACGGCATCCAGGCCATAACCAATTAAGACTGAAAAATGATGAACTTCTTTCGGCTCACCTGATTCTAAAACCAGACTGAGCTCTGTCCTCAGACCCTTTTCAATTAAATAATGGTGGAGGCCGCTGACTGCCAGCAGGGCTGGCACAGCTACTTTGCTGCCATTTACTCCCCGGTCAGATAAAATTAAAATATTTACTCCTTCAGCAATCAATTCCTCAGCCTCTTTAAATAGCTCTTCCATTCTCATTTCGAGGCTCTCTTTTTCTTTATCAAAGACTATCTCCAGAGTTGCTGTTTTAAAACCGGGCTGGTCCATTTCTTTGATCAGCTCCAGCTCCTCATTGCTCAGCAGAGGGTGCTCCAACTCCAGCTGGCGGCAGCTTTTAGCATCAGGCCCTAATAAATTGCCTTCTGAACCTAAAAAGGTATTGGTAGCAGTAATCAGCTTTTCTCTAATCGAATCAATGGGAGGGTTTGTTACCTGAGCAAAGCGCTGCTTAAAGTAATTGTATAAAAGCTGCGGCTGGTCAGATAAAACTGCCAGGGAAGCATCATTTCCCATCGAGCCAATTGGATCGACTCCATCCCGGGCCATCGGAATTAAAATCTTCTGCAGGTCCTCATAACTGTAGCCGAAACTCTTCTGCAGTTTGACCAGGCCACTGGATTTTGAATCCGTCGCGTTTATTGCTGTCTCTTTTTTAGCAGGCGACTGATTTTTTGAAGCTTCTATTTTTAAATCTTTCAATTCTATCAGCTCTTCTTTTAGCCATTTTCCGTAGGGCTCTGCTGCTGCAATCTCTGCTTTCAGTTCCTGGTCATTAATTATTCTTCCTTTTTCCGTATCTAAAAGCAGCATTTTACCTGGCTCCAGGCGCTGTTTGCTGACAACTTTCTCCTCCGGCAGCTCAAGTACACCGACCTCTGATGATAAAATTAAGAGATCATCATCTGTCAGATAATAGCGGGAAGGACGAAGACCATTGCGGTCCAGCACAGCTCCCACCTGGGTACCGTCAGTAAAGGCCATTGCGGCCGGGCCATCCCAGGCTTCCATAATCGTACTGTGGTAATGATAAAAGTCGCGCTTCTTTTTTTCCATCTCTTCGTTGTGCTCCCAGGGCTCTGGAATCATCATCATCACCGAATGAGCCAGTGAGCGACCGTTTAAAGCTAAAAACTCCAAAACATTATCAAAACGCGCTGAATCACTGCCTTCAGGAGCAATAACCGGCAGCAGCTCTTTTAAATCATCGCTGAAAATATCACTGGCAAAGATTCCTTCCCGGGCCCGCATCCAGTTTTGATTACCCAGCATGGTATTGATCTCACCATTGTGGATTAGATAGCGATTGGGATGAGCCCTTTCCCAGGAGGGAAAGGTATTGGTGCTAAAGCGTGAATGCACTAAGGCAATCGCAGTTTTAAGCTCCGGCTGACTTAAATCCGGGAAAAATCCTTCCAGCTGCCCGGGAGTTAACATTCCCTTATAGACTAAGGTGCGGCTGGAGAGAGAGGCAAAATAGAGCTCTCCTTTATACTCCGAGTTACGAATCTTATTTTCAATTTTTTTGCGGATCAAATATAATTTGCGTTCAAAATCTATTCCCTGCTCTACTTCTTTAGACTTCTCAATAAAAATTTGATAAAAATCTGGCATAACTTCTAAGGCTGATTTTCCTATTTCTGCTGTCTGAACGGGAACTTTCCGCCAGCCAATAAGTTTTTGTCCTGTTTCTTCTACAACTTCTTTAACAATTGCCTGAACTTTTTCTCGCTTCTCTTCTTCTCGGGGCAGAAAAACCATTCCTGCTCCATATTCTCCTTTTTCTGGGAGAGATACTCCCTCAGTCTCCATCTGCTGCCTCAAAAAGCTGTCAGGAAGCTGAATTAGGATACCGGCACCATCACCAGTATTCTCTTCACTACCACTTGCTCCCCGGTGGCTTAAATTGACCAGGACTTCTAAGGCCTGCTCAACTATCTGATGCGACTTTCTACCTTTAATATGGCTTACAAATCCCATACCACAGGCATCATGTTCAAATTCTGGACTGTACAATCCCTGCTTCTCAGGCATCTTTGTAAAAGTCATATAAATCATTCCTTCTCTCTTAAATTAGTTTGTGCTTAATTTCTCTTAAACCAGGTCCAAATATATAAAATATCACTAGCATTGCATAAAAATATTTAAGAAAAGTCAAGTTCGATTTTTAGCGAAAATACTTGCTTAAATTAGAAAAACTCCTTATAATTGGGATTAGGATAGTCTTTGTCCAAATCCCAAAAAATAAGGAGCATATACTATGGACAAAGATATCACAGAAACCA
>NZ_QAXS01000025.1 GCF_003053565.1 Halanaerobium saccharolyticum
AAAGGATAAGGTAGTGACTGAATATTCTGTAGATAGTATATGTTCTCAATAACTTAAATTTGACAATGCTTAAATATTTTTATGCAATGCTAGTGATTTAGAAGTAAGGAGGGGTTTCCTTGTCAGTTTCCAGAAAATATGGCACTGCAATTTTAATAATAATTTTATTTATATTAACACTAAGCAGTAGAGCTGCAGCTCAAAATACAATCTATTTTAATGGTAATGATATTACTTCGGAAATAAAAACAGTAAAGCGTGAAGGTGAGCTGCTGATTAAAGCAAGGGACCTGGCGGAATTACTGGATGCAGATTTAACCTGGAGACCTGCTTTAAAATCACTGGAGATGGAGTCTCAGGATGTTACAATTAAAATTATGGCTCAGAGCCGATATATTCAGATCGGGAATGACGCCTTAAGGACAGAAGCCGGTCTGCAGCTTGTTGATAATCAGGCTTATATTCCACTGGCAAAATCGATAGAAGCTTTTGGTTATCTGCTTGAATATCAGCGAGACAAAGAAGAGTTATATATCTTTCAGCCAGAGACTACCATTAATAATGTATCCTGGCAGGAAGATGGGAATCAGCTTCAGATCAAAATGGATGAGATAACCCCGTATAGAATTTTACATAGTGAAGATGGCAGTGAAATTACTATCGAAATTGATAAAGCAGAAATTGACCAGGAATTTAGTGATAATATTTCAAACAACAATTACTATTTAAGGGTTGTTAATGTTCCTGATAAGGCTTTATTGCGGCTGGTTATTAAAAGTAGAACTCCTATCCCTTTCCAGATAGATGGAGGAGTTTATGAACATGAGGACTCACTGGTACTCAGTTTCCTACCTCAGCTTAAAGATATCCGAATTAATGAAGATAATATTTTAAGTGTTGAGGCGACTGGAGAAATGCCTGATGCCCGGACCAAATATATTTCTGAAAGCAAAAAAATGATTATAGATATTCCTTCAGTAGTTATCGGTAACTTTGATCTGGATATTGAAGAACATCCCCTGATTAAGGATATCATGGTAAAGCAGCATGATCTTGACCCGGTGATTTTAAGAATTGAAGCTACAATGGCAAATGGTGACATTTTTAAACCGATCAAAAGAGAAAAAAATAATCTACTGACATTTAAACCGGGACAGCGCTCGGAAATTACAGATCTTCAATATGCTGATGGAAGTTTTAGTTTCAGCTCTTCTTCAGCTCTGAATCCGGAACTATTTTTACTGGAAAGCCCACCTAGACTGGTAATGAATCTTTATCATGTTGACCGTGGTAGTGGAATTAGGGATAAAATAGAGGTCAATAATTCTTTAATAAAAAATCTGAGAACTGCAAGATTTGATGAGCAGACAGTTAGAATTGTTGCTGATCTGGAAGAGCTTACTGGTTATGAATGGGTTGAAGAACAGAAAGACGGGCTCTATCAGTACACAATTAACTTAAAAAATAAATTTAAAGAAATTGAAACTGAGGATAATGAAGATTATCAGTATCTGAATATTTTAATGAATGGCAGAGCTGAATATGAGGTTAAGAAATTTAATTATCCTCACCGAATTGTTGTTGATTTTAAAAATACCTTAAATAATTTAGATAAATTTGATTCGATTGCTAAAAGTTCTTTAATCAAAAATATTAGAAGCAGTAATTATCAGCTAGAAGGAGAGGAAGTCACCAGGCTTGTATTTGAATTGAATGATTATTACAGCCATCAGGTTGAGACATATCAGGATCAGCACGGAATAAAAATTGCTCTGGCTAAGCACTATTTAAATCAGGAGATGGAAGAAAAACGAGAATTCGAACGGCGGCTGATAGTAGTTGATGCAGGTCATGGAGGTTTTGACCCGGGAGCAATAGGAGCTACAGGTTTAAAAGAGAAGGTTCCTAATCTGGCAATTGCTAGAGAAATTGCCAGACAGCTGACAGAAAAAAATCACGAAGTGCTTTTAACCAGAAATTCAGATCAGTTCCATTCCTTACAGCAGAGAGTAAAGTTTGCCAATGCAAGTAATGCAGACTTATTTATAAGTATTCACGCCAACTCATTTAATAACCCACAAACAGGTGGTGTAGAAACATATTATAATCAAAATGAGGATAATCAGAATAGATTTCTGGCAGAAAAAATACACGATAAGCTCGGTCGGGGTCTCAGTATTTATGATCGTGGAATTAAAGAAAGCAACTTTTATGTTATCAAATATACTAAAATGCCTTCTGCTCTGGTTGAAGTAGCCTTTTTGAGTAATCTCAAGGAGGAGAAGATGCTTCAAACAAGAGATTTTCAGAAACAGGCAGCATCACTTATTACAGAAGGAATCCTTGATTATCTTGAAGAGAATGGAGGAAGATAATATGGCTGCCAATAAGACTATCTTAAGTCCTGCTCAAAAAAGAAAGCTGCTGCTTGTTTTAAGGCTGTTACTGCTGACAGCAGCAGTGCTCTATCTTCTTTTTCTATTTTATAATAATTTCTCTGCCGATAATAAGCTTACAGTTTATTTTTCAACTGAAGATGCCAATTATCTGCGGCTGGAAGAAAGAGAAATTGACCAGGACAAAGATTTGTATCTGCAGATATTTGAAGAACTTAAAGCTGGCCCGGAAAGCAGTGAACTGGGGGCAACAATTCCTGACGGCAGTCAGCTGCTTGAATATGAGATAGAAGGTGAACTGATTGTCTTAAATTTCAATCGGGCTTTAAAGGATAACCACTGGGGTGGAAGTACTGGAGAATTACTTACTGTTTATTCAATTGTAAATTCTTATACTGCTCTGGAGCAAATTCAGAATGTCAGGATATTGATTGAAGGGGAAGAAGTTGAAAGTCTGGTTGGTCATCTTGACTTAAGCCAGCCCTTGATGTACAATCAAAAACTAACTGAGGGTAGTTAATTAAATAATTAGGAGTTGGTTTTGTTGGAGGACTCAAATAGAGCAATTGGGCTGCTGGATTCAGGTGTTGGAGGCCTGACAGTTGCTCGCGAGATTTTTAAACTGCTGCCAGAAGAAGATATTATTTACTATGGTGATACTCTGCATCTTCCTTATGGACCAAAGGATTTAAATTTAGTCAGGGAATATGTAGAAAAAATAATAAACTATTTGATCACCGAAAAAAATGTCAAAGCGGTTGTTATTGCCTGCAATACAGCTACTTCTGCAGCTCTGGACTATGTTCAAAATAAATTTGATATACCAATTTTTGGAATGATAAAAAGTGCTGCTGCTAAAGCAGTAAAAATCAGCAGCAGTCAAAAAATTGCAGTTATCGGCACAGAAGGAACAGTAAACAGTCGTGCCTATCAGGAGGCAATATTGAAGTTGAACAGTGAGGCTGGTCTCTTCGCTGAGGCCTGCCCGGAATTTGTTGATCTGGTAGAAGAAGGCAAATTTGACGGTCCTGAAGTCAAAAAAACTGCCAAAAAATATCTGCAGCCGCTCAAAGAAGCTGAAGTTGATTCTTTGATTTTGGGCTGTACCCATTTTCCTTATCTAAGTCCAGTTTTGGCAGAGATAATGGGAGCTGAGGTAACTTTAATTAACCCTGCCCATGAGATGGCGGTTGAGGTTAAGGAAACTCTAAATAAAATAGGCCTATTAAAGAATAAAGCTGCAGCTGAGGCTGAGCATAAGTTTATTGTGAGTGATCAGAGCAGAATTTCTAGAAGGTTTCTGGAACATGGACGCAGATTTTTAGGCCTGGAAGTATTAGAATTTAAAGAAGAAAATATTTTTAGTCAAGAATTCAATTGGGAGGAAATTATATAATGCGTAATGATGGAAGAAAAGTAAATCAATTAAGAGAAGTTGAAATTACCAGAAACTATACCAAATATGCCGAAGGTTCTGTTTTAGTAGAAACCGGTGATACTATGGTCTTATGTAATGTATCTATTGAAGACAGTGTTCCCTACTTTTTAAGAGGTCAGAATAAAGGCTGGTTAACTGCTGAATATTCTTTACTGCCCAGAGCTACCCAGGATAGAAATATTAGAGAAGCTGCCAAAAGGAAATTAAGCGGCAGAACTCAGGAGATTCAGCGTCTGATTGGCAGGAGCTTAAGAGCAATTATCGATCTTGATAAAATGGGAGAGCGCACAATCTGGGTAGACTGTGATGTCCTGCAGGCTGATGGTGGAACCAGAACTGCTTCAATTACCGGTGCCTATGTTGCTCTGGTAGATGCAGTTAATTTTATGCTTGCTGAAGGTAAGCTGGAGGAAAATCCTTTAAATGGATATATGGCGGCCACAAGTGTAGGTATAGTTGATGGAACACCAATGCTGGACCTCTGCTACGAAGAGGATTTTAAGGCTCAGGTAGATATGAATATTGCAATGACAGAAGCAGGAGAAATAATTGAGATCCAGGGAACAGCCGAAGAACATCCTTTCAGCAGAGATGAGCTTGATCAGCTCTATGATCTGGCAGAAAAGGGGATTTTAGAACTAATAGAAGAACAAAAGCTGGCTCTGGTAGGTGAATAGTATGGAGAAAATTATTATTGGCAGCGGTAACCAGCACAAGATAGAAGAAATCAAGGCCTTCTTTGCTGATCTTAACTTTGATTTTGAAGGTCTTGACCCGGAACTTGATCTGCCGGAGGTTGTAGAAGATGGCAAAACTTACAGAGAGAATGCCCTAAAAAAGGCAAGGCAGAGGGCAGAAGAACTAAACCAGATTGTACTTGCTGATGATTCAGGTCTTTCTGTAGACTATCTGGATGGAGCCCCCGGAATATATTCGGCTCGTTTTGGGGGAGAAGATTTGGATGATCAGCAGAAGTACTTAAAGATACTAAAGCTTTTAAAAGGACAGCCAGAGTCCAAAAGAAAGGCAGCCTTTATTTCAGTGATCGCTCTGGTAGATCCTTTTAGAAAGATTGAAATTACTGCAGAAGGTCGATGTGAAGGTATTATTGCCGAAGAGCCTGCCGGTGAAAATGGTTTTGGCTATGACCCTATCTTTTATCTACCTGAATATGGCCTGACTATGGCCCAGATTAGCCAGGCAGAAAAGAATAAAATCAGCCATCGAGGCCGGGCATTAAAGAAAATGAAAACCAAACTAAAAGAGAGCTACAACTAAAAAATAGAAGTATTAACTATTTAATCTGTCCTAAAGGTTGATAAATGCCGTTTTTCTCTTTGACCGAAAGCGGCATTTACTATATACTATTAATTGTCGTCGCGAAAAAAGTTATTAATTTTTGCGGCACAAAACACGTCGGAGCGTGGCGCAGTTTGGTAGCGCACCTGCTTTGGGAGCAGGGGGTCGAAGGTTCAAATCCTTTCGCTCCGACCATTTTAAATTATAGCAAATTTTTAAGCGGGAGTAGCTCAGTTGGCTAGAGCATCAGCCTTCCAAGCTGAGGGTCGCGAGTTCGAGTCTCGTTTCCCGCTCCATTTTATGCGCCCGTAGCTCAGCCCGGATAGAGCAACGGACTTCTAATCCGTAGGCCACAGGTTCGAATCCTGTCGGGCGCGCCATTTTAAAATTAAAACCAAATATGGTGGATGTAGCTCAGTTGGCTAGAGCGCGGGATTGTGGCTCCCGAGGCCGTGGGTTCAAGCCCCATCATCCACCCCATTTAAACACCTTTAACGGTGTCTTTTTTTATGCCTAATTTTAGCAGGACTAAATTATTTGATTGATTTTTTCTGCCCTTTATTAATTTATCTTATTAATAATCTTGACTAATAACTTTTATAAAGGATATAATTAAGATAAATGATTTAATTTGTAGAAAACTTGTGCTATAATGAAATCACTCTGTCTTGACTTTAAGTCAAAAAAATAAGTGGGGGTTAATAAGAGTGGCAAAACAAACAAAAAAATCGCTTCAGAGGCGTAATACAATATTAAATGAAGCTGAAAAACTATTTATTGAAGAAGGCTTCGAAAAGACAACTGTTAAAGATATTGCAGCTCGAGCAGGAGTAGCAAAGGGTACGTTTTATTATTATTTTGATACTAAGGAAGATATTATTTCATCTCTTTTAGAAAAAAGGTACAGAAAAACCGAAAAAAAAGCAAGACATGTATTAGAAAACAAAGAAATGTCTTCTCTGGAAAAATTAGAAAAGGTTATTTTACGCTTGATATTTAGCAGAAGGGGTAACTTTAAAGTTTATGAATTCTTTAAAATTGATGAAAATGCTAAATTTATGAAAGAAAGAAACAAAGAATTCTGGAATAAATTTATGCCTATTTTTACTGCTATAGTAAAAGAAGGTGTGGAAAGAGGAGAGTTTGAAACTGATTATCCGGAAGAAGTTACAGAGATTTTATTTATGGGAATAGATAATTTTCTGCATCGACATTATGCTAAGTTTACAACTGAAGAAATGTATATCGATAAATTTGCAGCTGTAGAGGAGTTATTAAACAGATCTTTAAATGTTAAAGGAAGAAAAGTGGACCTATCACTAATGAAACCTGATAATTCCCAGTGAATAATTTAGAGTACTAAAGAGGTAAGTAATCAGACTAAGATAATCAATAACAGGTGGTGAAAATATGAAAAAAGATTTTAATAACAATGAACTGCTTGCTTTTCTGGGCCGTTTGACCAATAAATGGGGTACCGGACATGAAAGTGTAAGCAGAATTCTCGATCGAAGTCGTGAATTTATTGAAGCGAAAAATTATAAACTACCTTTTATAGATAAAGTTACAGAACTGCTGGAAATGCTGAGTGAGTATTCAAAGGGTAATTTTGAACTTAATGAGGCTGCAGTAGGCTGGATAGTTGCAACCCTGGCCTATCTCATTTTGCCAACAGATCTTATACCTGATTTTTTACCTGGGATTGGTTTTACAGATGATGCAGCTGCTTTTATTCTTGCCTTCAGACAGCTTTCTCAGGAACTCGAGCATTTTCGCAGGTGGAAAGAGCTGGAATCAGAAACAATAGAGATAGAAATCGAAAAAGATTAAATTAATTTTAAAATTCACTGGAAATTTCCTCAGATTTATTATATAATTGAAAAGATGAAAATTTTGCTGCAGGGATTTAGATTTCAATAATTATTAAATTTTGAAATTTAGCTGATAATTTTTAAAAAATCCTTGACAAGAGCAAAAAGCTGTGCTAACATTATATGTGCTTTTTGTGAAAAAGAAAAAAAGAAGTTTTCACTCACAGCATTATTTACTATGCGAAAGTGGCGGAATTGGCAGACGCGCTAGATTTAGGATCTAGTGGGCAATCCCCGTGTGGGTTCGAGTCCCACCTTTCGCACCATTTAATAATTCTGTCATTGACCCCCGATATTGGCCCGGTGCCAGATCGGGGATTATTAACATATAGAGAGTTTTTTTAAAAGTTTTATTTAAATATCAGTTAGGAGGAATATTAATGGAAGTAAAAAAAGAAGTACTGGAAGGTAATAAAGTTAAACTGGAAGTTGAAATAGAAAGTGATCAGGTAGATGAGGCTCTTGAGCAGGCTTATCGTCAGGTAGTTAAAGATATAGAGATTCCTGGTTTTAGAAAGGGTAAAGCTCCCCGCAAAATTATTGAACAGAGATTTGGGGAAGAAGTTCTGCATAAAGATGCACTTGATATTCTGATTCCTCAGGGATACAGTGAAGCTGTAGAGGAAGCAGATATTGAACCGATTGCTCAACCTGATATAGAAGATTTTTATATCTCTAAGGGAGAGGCTGCTACTTTCACTGCAATAGTAGAGGTTAAACCTGAAGTTGAACTTGGTGATTATAAAGGTTTAGGTATTGAAAAAGAAGATACTGATGTAAAAGATGAAGAAATTGCTCAGCGTCTGGAAAAAATGCAGGATGAACACAGCCAGCTAACTACTGCAGAGCGTGAAGAACTGCAGGAAGGCGATTTTGCAATTATTGACTTTACCGGTTATGTAGATGGGGAAGAATTCCCTGGTGGTTCTGCAGAAGAATACAGTTTAGAAATTGGCTCCGGAAGCTTTATTCCAGGATTTGAAGAACAGTTAGTTGGAATGAAGGTTGGAGAAGAAAAATCTGTAGAAGTAACATTCCCGGAAGATTATCATGCAGATGATCTTGCTGGAGCAGATGCTTCCTTTGATGTACTCCTTAAAGAAATTAAAGTTAAGCAGAGACCGGAATTAGATGATGACTTTGCTAAAGAAGCAAGTGATTACGAAACAATGGAAGAATTAAGAGTTAGCATTGAAGAAGAATTAGCTGAGCAGAAGGAAAATTCAGCTGAAAATAACTTTAGAGAAGAATTAATTAAAAAAGCAAGTGAAAACGCTGAAGTTAATATGACTGATACTCTTGTAGATGAGCAGCTTGATCAAATGTTCCAGCGTTTATCTCAGTCTATTTCCCAGCAGGGTATGGATGTAGAAGACTACCTGGGCTATATGGGTATGGACGAAGAAGGCTGGAGAGAACAGAATAAAGAAACAGCTTCTGAGAGAGCAAAAGAACTGTTAGTTCTGGAAGCTATTGCTGATGTAGAAGATATTGAAGTTACAGATGAAGAGATCGAAGATGAGGTAAATGAGATTGCAGAAATGCATGAACAGGATCCAGAACAAATTAAAGCTATTCTGCAGATGCAGGGACAGCTTTCTCAGCTCAAAGAAGATATCAGAAGACAAAAAACTATTGATTTCTTAATCGATAATAATTAAATTTTGATTAGAATGTTAAACAATAACTGTTTTTCATTAGCTATTTAGATATAATTATATACAGGTATCAGGTACAAAAATATTTTCGGATACCAGGTACCAAAAAATAAAGGGAGGTTTTAAACGATGAGCCTTATTCCAATGGTAGTTGAACAGACTAATCGTGGGGAAAGATCTTATGATATTTATTCCCGACTTTTAAAGGATAGAATTGTATTTTTGGGTTCACCAGTAACAGATGATGTAGCAAATACTGTTATTGCACAGCTGCTCTTTTTAGAAGCAGATAATCCAGATAAAGATATCTATTTATATATAAACAGTCCGGGCGGCTCAGTAACTGCTGCTCTGGCGATGTATGATACAATGCAGTATATTAAACCTGATGTTGTAACAATTGGTATGGGACAGGCTGCAAGTGCTGGTGCCCTGCTGCTTGCTGCTGGTGCAGAAGGAAAGCGTTATGCTCTTCCTTATGCAAGAGTTATGATTCATCAGCCAGCCGGTGGAGCACAGGGAAAAGCAACTGATGCTGAAATCCATATTAAAGAATTAATGAGAATTAGAGAATTGCTGAACAATATTCTCAGCAAACACACAGGTAAAAGTGCAGAACAAATTGGTAAGGATGTCGAAAAGGATAATTTCATGACTGCAGAAGAAGCTGTAGATTATGGATTGATTGATGAGGTAATTACCCGTAACGAATTAAAGGAAAAGTAATTTAGCCCGAGAGGTGATATAATGTTCAAATTTGGCGATCATGATCACGAAGATGGGGAACTAAAGTGTTCCTTTTGTGGTAAAAGCCAGGATCAGGTAAAGAAACTTGTTGCCGGTCCAGGAGTCTATATCTGTGATGAATGTATAGAGCTCTGTAATGAAATTGTAGAAGAAGAATTAGACGAGGAATTGGAACTTGAATTTGAAAGTGTTCCAAAGCCCAAACAGATAAAAGAATATTTAGATCAATATGTAATAGGTCAGGAAAGAGCCAAGAAATCTTTATCAGTAGCTGTCTATAATCATTATAAACGTGTCAACTCCAATATGATGGTTGACGATGTTGAATTACAGAAGAGTAATATAATGATGGTTGGACCTACTGGCTGTGGTAAGACACTGATGGCTCAAACTCTTGCTAAAATAATAGATGTACCAATTGCAATAACTGATGCTACATCTTTAACAGAGGCCGGGTATGTAGGAGAAGATGTCGAAAACATTCTGCTCAAGCTTATTCAGGCTGCTGATTATGATGTAGAAAAAGCTGAAAAGGGTATTATCTATGTTGATGAAATTGATAAAATAGCTCGTAAATCAGAAAACACATCGATTACTAGAGATGTTTCCGGTGAAGGAGTTCAGCAGGCCCTGCTTAAAATCATAGAGGGTACTGTTGCCAGTGTGCCACCACAGGGTGGGCGCAAACATCCTCATCAGGAATTTATTCAGATAGATACAACCAATATTCTCTTTATTGCTGGTGGAGCTTTTGATGGTCTGGAGAAATTGATTGACTCCCGCATCAGCGAAAAGGTAATGGGTTTTGGTGCTGATATCAAGACCAAAGAAGAGGATAAAAATATTGGAGATACTCTAAAGCATATTCAGCCTCAGGATTTACTGCACTATGGTTTAATCCCTGAATTTATTGGTAGAATGCCTGTTCAGGTAACTTTAGATCAGCTTGAGGCAGAAGATATGGTGCGGATTATGAAGGAACCGCGCAATGCTTTAGTAAAACAGTATGAGAAGTTCTTTGCAATGGATGATATAGAGCTTGAGTTTACAGATGGAGCTTTAAAATCAATTGCTGCTAAGGCTTTAGAGCGTGATACAGGAGCTCGCGGCTTAAGATCAGTTGTAGAAAATGCTGTTTTAGATATTATGTATGATCTGCCTTCAAGACCAGAAATCAAAAAGTGTATTATTACTAAAGAAGTTATAGAAGAAGATGCTGATCCAATTCTGGAGATTGAGGATGAGAGTCTGGAAGAGGAAGAAAGCGCTTAACAGCTAAAAGATTAAATAAAGTAAACGCTTTAATATTCTTAAGCTGTGAGAGATGATCTAGAGATAATATTACTCCTGATGAGTGAGTGGTATTATCTCTTTCGTTTTTTTGAATGATTTTGGAGGGGAAAGCTAAAGAATCCAGAATTATTAAAGTAGATGAATTTATTAGAAGCAAGTTTTTAAATATAATTGATAGAGGTGAAAATAAATGTCTGAAGAAAATGAAATTAAAGAAGTTATGGAACTACCTCTACTTGCATCACGGGGTGTAATTGTTTTTCCACATATGGTAATTCCTTTACTGGTAGGCAGAGATAAATCTGTGGCTGCCCTTGAGGAAGCAATGATGGAAGAAAAGAAAATTATTATTGCCGCTCAGAAGGATGAAACAGTAGAGAAGCCTGAAATAGATGATATTTACCAGTTTGGTACAATTGCTGAGGTAAAACAGCTGGTTAAGCTCCCAAATGGAATGATTAAAGTAGTAGTAGAAGGTTTGGATAGAGCTGAAGTTATTGATTATCTTGACACAGAAGAATATTTTCTGGTAGAAGCAGAAAGTCGACCGGAAGAAAAGGTTGAAGTAACTACTGATGTTAAAGCTTTAATGAGAACTGTAGTTAAAGAGTTTGAAAAATATATTAAATATAATCGCAATCTGCCGGCTGAAACAATTATGTCAGCCAGTAATATTGAAGAACCCGGCCGCCTGGCTGATGTGATTTCTTCTCAGGTTGAATTGAAATATCAGCAGCTCCAGGAATTGCTGGAGGCAACAGATATTATTCAGCGGCTGGAAAAAATGCTGAGCCTGCTGCAGGATGAAATTGAAGTTTTAAAAATTGAGCAGGATATTAATAAAAGAGTCAAAAAGAAAGTTGAAAAAAATCAAAAAGAATATTATTTAAGAGAAAAAATGAAGGTTATTCAGGATGAACTTGACGAAGATAAAAGCTCAACTGATGAAATAGAAGAGTATTATGAAAAACTGGAAGAGGCCGATTTGCCGGAAAATGTGGCTGAAAAAGTGGAGGAAGAGATTGAAAAGCTGGATCGAACACCAAATATGTCACCAGAGGCCACAGTTATTCGTAATTACTTAGACTGTGTTTTAGATCTTCCCTGGAATAAAGAAAAAGAAGAAGAAATTGATATCAAAAATTCAGAGGAGATTTTGGAAACAGACCACTACGGTTTAAAAGATGTTAAAGAAAGAATTTTAGAATATCTGGCAGTCCGCAAGATGGCTCCGGCTAAAAAGAGTCCAATTTTATGTCTGGTAGGTGCTCCCGGTGTTGGTAAAACCTCACTTGGACGTTCAATCGCCAGAGCATTGGACAGAGATTTTGTCCGCCTATCCTTAGGTGGAGTTAGAGATGAGGCAGAAATTAGAGGTCACCGCCGGACCTATATTGGTTCTCGTCCAGGTAGAATAATTAATGCGATGCGTGATGCCGGCAGCAAAAATCCAGTTTTTCTGCTGGATGAAGTTGATAAGATGAGTTCAGATTTTAGAGGAGACCCAGCATCCGCTCTGCTTGAAGTTCTAGACCCAGAGCAGAACAAGGAATTTGGAGACCATTATCTGGAAGTACCATTTGATCTTTCTCAGGTTTTATTTGTGACAACAGCCAATGTGGCTCACACTATTCCAGCACCACTTCTGGACAGAATGGAATTAATTGAGATTCCCGGCTATACAGAAGATGAGAAATTAAAGATTGCAGAAGGTCATCTGCTGCCTAAAATTTATGAGGATCACGGTTTAGAAGAAGATCAGATTAATATTTCTTCAAATGCTATCTTAAAGGTAATTAGAGAATATACCAGAGAAGCAGGAGTAAGAAATCTGGAGCGTAAACTGGCTGCTGTTGCCCGCAAGGTAGCGAAAGAGTTTGTGGAAGGTAGAGATCACAAAGCTCTGGTTGCAGTCAACAGTGTAGAAAAATATCTGGGACTGGCAGATTATGAGCATCAGGAAAGTGATCTGGAAGATAGGGTTGGAGTAGCTACCGGTCTTGCCTATAATCAGGCAGGTGGAGATATTCTTGATATCGAGGTAGCTGTTGTTCCCGGCAAGGGAGAATTAACCCTAACAGGTTCTTTAGGTGATGTAATGAAAGAGTCTGCCCAGGCAGCCTTAAGTTATGTCCGCTCCAAGCAGAATGAATTAAATCTGACTGATGGTTTTTATAAGAAATATGATATCCATATTCACGTTCCTCAGGGTGCAGTTCCTAAAGATGGACCATCTGCAGGAATTACAATTGCAATTGCTCTTGCTTCAGCTCTAACAGGGCGTAAAGTTCGCGGTGATTATGCAATGACTGGAGAAATTTCTTTAAGAGGTAGAGTGCTGCCGATCGGTGGTTTAAAAACAAAAATACTGGCCGGCCGCAGAGCAGGAATTAATAACTTTATTTTACCTAAGAAAAATGAGAATAAATTTAAAGAAATTGAAAAAGAAATTACCCGAGGTTTAAATGTAACTTTTGTTTCCCATATGGATGAGGTAATGGATATCCTGTTATTAGAGGATGAGAATCATGCAGATCAGTAATGCTGAATTTTATAAAAGTGTCTATAAATATGAAGACTGCCCCAGGCTACAGCAGCCTGAGGTAGCCTTTAGCGGCCGCTCAAATGTTGGTAAATCATCATTAATCAACAGAATTACCAGGCAGAAAAAGCTGGCCAGGACAAGTAATACTCCGGGTAGAACTCAATCTCTAAATTACTTTAATATTGATGATAAGTTTTACCTGGTTGATTTACCCGGCTATGGTTTTGCAAATGTGCCGCAGAAAGTCAAAGATGACTGGGCAGAGTTAATTGACACCTATTTAAACTATCGCGAAAACTTAATCGGAGTTGTTCAGATTATCGACTGCCGCCACAAACCAACTAAAGATGATAAAATGATGGTCGAATGGCTGCAGGCCAGTGGTTTAAGTTATTTAATTGCTGCCACCAAGGTAGATAAAATATCTAACAATAAAAAATTTAAACAGAAAAAACTAATTTATAAAGAATTAAATTTAACAGATGAAGATAATTTTACTTTCTTTTCTGCCCAGACTGGAGAAGGAAGCAGAGAAGTTTATGAATATCTTGATTTTTTAATGCAGCTGGCAAAAGATAGGGGCTAAAAATGGAGCAGAGTTATACCACATATTTTGCTGAAATTTACGATGATGTAATGAAAAATGTTCCTTATAATTACTGGTTCCGTTATTTAGGGGATTTACTAAAATATTATCAGCACCAGCCCGAGTCAGCACTGGAGCTTGCTTCCGGCACTTCAAATATGACTCTAAAATTAATTGAGCTGCAGTCACTGAATAGAATCACGGCTCTCGATTTATCTTCAGCAATGCTTTCTAAAGCTGCTGAAAAGTTGGAGGCTGAACTTTATAACTCGCAAAAATTTAGTGACTTTAAGGCCCAAAATAATAACTCATCCTATCAGCTGCAGCAAAATAAGAGAAATTTAACCGTTAACTTTAAAGCTCAAAACATGACTGATTTTAATTTCAAGGATAAATTTGATTTGATTGTTTCCTTCTTTGACAGCCTTAATTATCTGACTGATATTGATCAACTGCAGGGCTGTTTTGAAAGTGCTGCTCGATCTTTAAATAATGATGGCTTGTTCATCTTCGATATGAATTCAGTTGGCAGAATTAATACTATTGAAGAAAAATCATTTGTGATTGAGGGAGATAGTTATGAATGCTTCTGGGAGGATATTGTAAAGGCTAAAGAGAATTTATGGCAGGTGAAATTAAAAATCTGTCCGGATAATGACCAGCTTCCCTGTTTTGAAGAGACTCACAGTGAGCGGGGATATAAAATTGAAACTATTTTAAGACTGCTTAAAAATAGTGGTTTTAAAGCTGTAGATGTCTACAATGCTTTTAGCTTTGCTGTGGGCAAAAATCATTCGGATCGTCTTTATTTTGCAGCTGCTTTAGACGAAAAGAGGCTGCAGCAGAATCAGGGCAAGCTTAAAAAATTATTTTATGGAGCCAGAAATAGAATAGATTATTTTTTAGTTAGCTTAAAATATTTGTTTTAGAATTATTTATTAAGAAAAACTGCTGCTAAAAACAAATAAAAGATAAAAAAAGCAGGAGCTTTAACTTAGCTCCTGCTTTTTTCTTATTTAATTTAGCTTATCAAGAATAAATTAATCGTTAATTTACTTTTTAACTACTTTCTGCAGATCTTGATCTTTATCTTTTGGTCTACTCCAGATTTTACTCTTCAGCCAGGGCAGAACATAATAATCCAGGCCAAAGGAGCGTCCGGAACCGATTAAAGCAATTGAAGCAAAGAAGAACCAGAATAGGGGACTAAAGTGTCCGGGCCAGTCACTGGACCAGTGTGCATACTGACCGGCCAGTAAAAAGTTAACTGAAAATCCAGCCGAACCTAAGGCACCCAGACTTGCAAATAAACCAAAGATTAAAGAGAGCCCGATTCCGATCATACTTAAAGTTACAACAGTCTGGAAGAAGAGAGGAAACTTAAAGATTATAGCCTCGTTTAACCAGACATACCAGCCGACAGCATAGTCGCCAATCGGTGATGATGAAGCTCCAGAAACCAGATAATCTCCACTTTGCAGCCAGCCATCTCTTACTTTAGTATAACCTTCATACAGCCACACGATTCCAACAAAAACACGTAAAAGAACCAGCCAGAGTGATCTGGAAGTCTCACTGACAAAACCAAATAGACTTGGCAGTAATCCTTTGTGAGAAGCCTGTTCTTTCATATAATCAGTAATTAAACTGTAAGTTTCTTTTAATCCACCAATTTCAAAGCGGTAGAACATGTTAACAGAATGTTTCATAAACATAGCTGGAATTCCCGTTAAAGATAAGCCCATTACTTCAGCTACTGCATAGCTGCTTCCAACTGAAACCATTACTCCGTGTAAATTAGCTTCAAGTTCTTCTTTGGAGCCACCTTTAATATCAGC
The DNA here is from genome assembly GCF_003053565.1 of Halanaerobium saccharolyticum. Classification (GTDB taxonomy): domain Bacteria; phylum Bacillota; class Halanaerobiia; order Halanaerobiales; family Halanaerobiaceae; genus Halanaerobium; species Halanaerobium saccharolyticum_B. Next base: position 15,672 of record NZ_QAXS01000025.1, read on the forward strand.
TATAATATTTTTAGCTGCACATTCACCTGTCTGCTGTGCAGATTCCACTAAAGCAGGTAAAATCTGATCATTATTCCAGGGAGCTGCTGCATTATCACCAATAGCATAGACATTAGAATAACTTTCTGTCTGCAGATATTTATTAACTTTAATTCTATTTGCCCGACTTGTAGCCAGACCAGAATTTGCAGCAAAGTCAGCTGCCTCTACACCACAGGTCCAGATGATGGTTCGAGCTTTGACTTCTAAGCCATCATTTAAAATTAATTTATTTTCTTCTATTTTATCAACAAACTCACCTGTCTTAACATTAACTCCCTTCTTTCTCATATAATTACTTGCTTTTTTAACCAGTTCATCACTGAGATTTGGAAGTATTTGATCAAGACCTTCAAAGTTATAAATTTCTATTTCATCCCGCGGGATATTATATTCTTTACTGTATTCATCAAGCCATTCAATTAATTCACCAACCATTTCGACACCGGTAAAACCTCCACCGGCAACTGCAAATGAAAGCAGTTCCTTTCTTTCAGCCTGATCATCTGTCATTCGTGCTTCCTGTAGACACTTTTCAACATGTCTTCTGATAGATTTAGAGTCATCCATTGACCAGAGAGTAAAGGCATGTTCTTCAACACCTTCAACTCCACAGGAGATTGGCTTACTGCCGGCTCCCATAATCAAATAATCATAGCTGTACTGGTGATCATCAGAACTTAAAATCTGATTATCGAAATCGATATCGTTGATCTCGTCCTGAACTATATTCACCCGAGTTGATGAGAAGATTCTTTCTAAATCAATTTCAAGAGCATCTTCTTCAATCCTCTTACCTGCCACCTCATGTAATTCTGTTAACAGGGTATGATACGAATTCCTGTCAATGAGAGTAATTGTAGAGTCAGGATGTTTTTTTAACTTTTTATGGAGAGTTTGGGCAGCAGCTACTCCACCATATCCTGCTCCAAGTACTATAATGTTATTACTCAATTTTTTACCTCCTTTAATATTTGTATTTCTTTAATTTTATTAGAGTAATTTTTTCATGACCAGTTTTATTAAGATTTAATATATAATTTCACATGGATTATTAAAAAAAGTCATGAGTTATTTTTATCACATTATAATTATAGCATAATGAAAATAAATTGCAAATTTCTTAGTGGATTACTCAGAATAATTATTTGCAAAGTTAAGCATTTATGATAAAATGTAAGTGGTTTACCCGGGATTAGTCTTTATTATCTTGTGTAAAAATTAACTTTATTATAGAATAACTATTAATAAATGGGATGTGATACTTTGTTCAAACACAAAAAAATAATTTTTTTAACTATACTTGCAGTATCTTTAATATTCTTAACAGCCTGTGGAAATAATGGAGAAGACATTCCCCAGGCAGAAGATAATGTATTTTTGATGGATACTCTGGTCCAGATGCGGGCCCATGGAGAAAATGCAGAAGTTGCTGTTGAAGAAAGTATGAAAAGAATCAGAGAAATTGAAAATTTGATGAGTAAAACCATAGAAACAAGTGATATTTATCAACTGAACAATAATCCAGAAACTGAAATTGAAATTGATAAAGAAAGTAAAAAGGTATTAGAGAAGGCACTGGAATATGCAGAATTAACTGCTGGAGATTTTGACCCAACAATTGGAGCTCTGGTTGAACTCTGGGGGATTGGAACAGAAAATGCTGCTGTCCCTGAGGAGTCTGAGATCAAAGAAGCTTTAGCCAATACAGGTTATGAACATTTAAGATTAAATGATAATTCAGCAGAGTTAACAAAGGCTGGAGTAAAAATTGATCTGGGCGGTATTGCCAAAGGTTATGCTGCTGAAGAAGTGAAAAAAGTTGTCCAGGAATACGAGATAGAGCATGCCTTTGTAAATCTGGGTGGAAATGTACTTGTTATCGGTAACAAAGTTGATGGCTCACCCTGGAAGATTGGAATCCAGGATCCAAGAGAGGGTAGAGGAAATGTAATGGCAATTGTTGATGCTGTTGATAAGACAATTGTTACTTCCGGCAACTATGAGAGATATTTTGAAGAAGATGGTAAACTTTATCATCATATTTTAGATCCAAAAACTGGATATCCGGCAGAAAATAATCTGCTCAGTGTAAGTATAATAAGTGAAAATTCCTTTGATGCTGATGCTCTTTCTACAGCTATTTATGTGATGGGACTGGAGCGTGGAATGAAATTTATTGAGAATCTGGAAGATGTTGATGTTATGTTTATAACAGAAGAGTTGGAAGTTTATCTATCTTCGGGTTTGAAAGAGATTGTAGAGATAAATGATTCAGATTTTAATGTAATTGAAGGTGAGAAATTTGCTGATTGAAGATAAGCTTTATCAGAAAATTTGTTCTAAATTAAATGAAAATATTTTAGAAATTACAAGTTCAAAACGACCAATAATTAACCAGGCTGTTGAAGATCTGATTAGTGGTGGAGGAAAAAAGATGAGGCCATTTTTGATGTTTTTAGCAGCTTCATTTGGAGATTATGATAAAGAAAAAATGCTGCAGTTGGGAAGTGGAATTGAGCTGCTCCACATGGCCTCACTGGTCCATGATGATATTATTGATAATGCAGAACTCAGGCGGGGAAATGAAACTGCTCAGCGTAAATTCGGAAAAAAAGAAGCAGTTTTTATTGGAGATTTTTTGCTTTCCCGAACTTTTGATATCTTTTTTGAATATCTGGATAAAAAAACCTTAAGAAAAATGAATAAAAATGTTCGACTTCTATGTGAAGGAGAAATTGAACAGTCTGAAAAGCGTTTTGATCTTCAGATTGGGATTAGCGATTATTACAGAAGGATTCGTCATAAGACAGCTCTGCTTTTTGCATTAAGCAGTTATTTAGGTGCTTATACAAGTGGGATTAGAGGTAAAAAACTTAATTTGTTATATAAAGTAGGCTTAGAAATAGGTATGGCTTTTCAGATTCAGGATGATCTATTAGATTTTGAAGGTGATGAGGCAGCTACCGGAAAGATACTGGCTCAGGATTTAAAAGAGGGAGTAATTACTCTACCGGTAATTTTACTGCTTAATAAGGATAAATACAAAACCAAATATGCTGAATATAATAAAATTCAACTTGATGACAGGATTATTAAAGAAATTATTTTCGATGTAAAAAATTCTGGGGTTCTGGATGAAAGTAGAGAAATTTTACTTGAATTTATCAACAGAGTCCATAAATATCTGGATCAGTTACCGGATAACAAAGCAAAAAAGAAATTGAAAAAGCTTTTAGCAGCTCAGGTTGAGCGCAAATTTTAAGTTTAAATCTTCATTATATTACTTGATATTTTAAATATTAAATTATAAAATATAAATAGCTTTTGGGGTTATAGCTCAGCTGGATAGAGCAACAGATTCCTAATCTGTAGGCCGGCGGTTCAAATCCGCCTAACCCCACCATTTATTTTAAATTACCCAAGGTAACTAGACCAGCCATTAAACCGGCTGGTCTTTTTTGATTAATATCTAGTAAAATGTTTTTAATCTCTATTTTAATCTACTTTAACAATCTTAATTTCCCAATCTCCCATAGCATTAACTTGTAAATAAAAACTTCCAGTCTTAGGCTGTAATAAGAACCTTATTTTGTTAATTCTCTAGTTTTTCAAATATCTGTTTAAATCTATTTTTAAATTTATATAAATCATTAACTGAATCAATATATTCTTTTTCTTCATCTTCTCGGTGGCCTTTATCATTATATACTGGAAACTCGATATAATAGTTAGTGTAATTAAAATATAATCTACAAATCCACTTTCTAGTATTATCATCAAGTAAAACACTGAAATAATTTAGTGTATCTTTATATGTTATTCTTTCAGGATCTGTGAATTCGGAAAAAATTGATTTAATAGTGTAATATCCAGATAGTTCTTCCTCAGTAGTTTCATAAACTGGTGCATCATTAATTTCTTCAATTGCTTCTGCTACTTCTTCAGCCTCTTGTTCCTCTTTAGTATCTAAGGCACTTTCTAATTTTTCTCTTACCATACTATTTATAATTTGTGAGATTGATTTTTTAATAATATCCTGAAATTTATCCTTTACATTTTGAGTTTTTCTTCCTTCATAAACTTCACTCAAAACATATGTAACAAAATTTTCATCAGGATCTTCAAATTGGGAAGTAATTAATCTTTTTATAGCATTTGAGTACTTAAGTATTTCTGCAGTAGATAGGATATTATCAATATTAAAAGCATCTTTATAGAACTTTTTTAGTTCAGAAATTTCCTGTTCCTTCAGGTTAGTCATATCTATTTCTAGAAATGGTTTGCGATCCATTTTATTTTCAACTTCCAGATCAGTATAAAACTTATAAGTTACACCATTTGTTAAGATACCTATTTTTGCATTAGTAACTGTAAAATATCTGGTTAATTGTTCATTATGTGGGTCAAGTTTATCATTATTACACCATTTTGCTTCAATTAGCATTTGAGTCTGGCCGTCTATAACAATTGCATAATCGACTTTTTCACCTTTTTTGTTTCCAACATCAGCAGTAAATTCAGGTACAAACTCAATTGGGTTACGAGTGTCATAACCAAGCAGATCAAAGAAAGGCATAATAAAAGCATTCTTTGCTGCTTCTTCACTATTGATTTGATCACTTATTTCAGTGATTTTATCCGATAATTCAAATAACCCATCTGTTAAATCCATTTTGTTTCCCCCTTTAATAATTTTCTCATTATTCCGAATATTTTTACCAAAAAATAATTTTACCAACTTTCCCTATATTTAATGATACTACAAAAAGTGTATAAAATAAACAATTTATTTAAAAAAATATATTTTTAGAGATAATATTAATTTTTGTCTTAAATTAAAAAGTTTAATCATTCCAAAGTAACTTGACAACAATTATTAGATTATGTATAATCGCATTATAGTTTTTGGAATCGTTCCCAAAAATATTGTATAATGAAGGGAGGCTAAATAATGACACTTACAATCAAAGAGATTGCTAAACTGGCAGGAGTATCAAAATCAACGGTCTCAAGGGTAATTAATGATTCTGAGCATGTCAGTGACCGGGCAAGAAAAAAAGTGAAAGAGGTTATTCAGGAAACTGGCTATGTTCCTAACTCTCTGGCAAAAAATTTAAAAAGAAATAAAACTGATACGATTGGTGTTGTTCTTCCCAAAATAAATACAAGCACTTTTTCCTCAGCAGTAGAGGGAATCAGCAATATAATGTACCAGAAGGGCTATAATTTATTGCTGACAAATACAAAATTAAATATTAAAGATGAAATAACATATTTAAAGCTTTTAAAAGAAAAAAGAGTTAGAGGAATTATATTTTTTGCAACTGAAATTACAGAGGAGCATATTGAAGTTTTGAAGAAAATTGAGATTCCTGTAATTATTGTTGGCCAGGACAGCAGTGAACTTTTAGATTATCCCTGTCTAATTCAGGATGATTTTAATGCTGCAGCTTCAATTGTCGATTATTTAGTCAACGCGGGGCATAAAAAAATTGCTTATATTGGAGTAAAAGAAAGTGATGTAGCTGTAGGAAAACTTAGAAAAAAAGCTTATCTTAAGGTTTTAGCAGAAAATAAGTTGGAGATAAAAAAATCCTACCTGTATCAGGGAGACTTTAGTATCCAATCTGGCTACAGAGGAATGAAAAACATTTTAGAAAAGGCTGAGGAAACTCCAACAGCAGTATTTGCAGTTACTGACCGTCTGGCTCTCGGAGCAATTAAGTTTCTTAAAGATAAGGGTTTTCAGGTTCCAGCAGATATTTCTGTAGTAGGAATTGGTAATTCAGATATTAGTCCCTGGGTAGTTCCAGAAATAACAACTATTAATTATGATCATCTTAAAACTGGAGAAAGAGCTGCTGAAATTTTATTGGATTGTCTGGATGGCGGAATACATAAGACAAAAGAAGTTATGGATTATCAGATTATAGAGAGAAATAGTGTGAGGAAAATTTAGTCTAGAAATTTATTAGAAGCAACAGTAACTTTATATTTTTATTTACTTTTGGAATCGTTCCCAAAAGAACTTTATTTATTTTTGGAACCGTTACCATAATAAAAATTTATTAATTAATTCAAGGAGGATCAAGATGGATTATAAAAAGGTTGCAGAAGAAGTAATTGAAGCAATAGGTGGTAAGGATAATGTTGATAGTGCTGCTCACTGTGCGACAAGATTAAGGCTGGTTTTAAAAGATGAAGATTTGAGTGACAAAAGTGCTGTAGAAAATATCGACGGGGTTAAGGGTGCTTTTGTTAACTCAGGTCAGTTTCAGATAATTATTGGGCAGGGGTCAGTAAATAAAGTTTACGCTGAGTTTATAAAAATTGCTAATATTTCTGAGGCGAGTAAGGGTGAGGTTAAGCGAGCGGCAATGAAAAACCTCAATCCCGCCCAGCGTTTTGCCAGAACACTATCAAATATTTTTGTGCCAATAATTCCAGCAATTGTTGCCAGTGGTCTGCTGATGGGTTTACTGGGTATGATGACTACATATGGCTGGGTTGATTCGGATAGCGGTTTAATTACTTTATTAGATATGTTCTCTAATGCTGCATTTGTATTTTTACCTGTTATCGTTGCTTTTAGTGCAGCCAAAGAATTTAATGCAAATCCTTATCTGGCATCAGTGCTGGGGGCAATAATGATTCACCCGGCTCTGCAGAATGCCTGGACTTTAGGAGAGGGAATTGAACAGTCAATTGAAGTCTTTGGAATGCAGGTGGGAATGGTCGGTTACCAGGGTACAGTACTACCAATTTTAGTAGCTGTCTGGTTTTTAGGATATGTTGAGAGGTCATTTAGAAAAATTGTTCCTGACGCACTGGATATTATTTTAACACCATTTTTAACAATTCTAACTACTGGATTTATATCCTTAGTAGGAATTGGACCGATTATGAGATTGATTGGAGATGGAATTTCAGCAAGTCTGCAGGGAATTTATGAGACAACAGGTATTTTAGCCGGTCTAATTTTTGGTGGATTATATTCTACCATTGTAATCAGTGGGGTTCACCACAGTTTCCATGCTATTGAAGCTGGCCTGATTTCCGAAGTGGGAATTAACTTGTTTTTACCTATCTGGGCGATGGCAAATACAGCTCAGGGTGGAGCGGCACTGGCCGTTTATTTTATGACAAATAAACCTAAAATGAAGGCAATTGCACTTCCTGCTGCTACCTCCTGTCTGCTGGGAATTACAGAGGCGGCTATCTTTGGTGTTAATTTAAGGCTCGTTAAACCATTTATCGCAGCTGCTCTTGGTGGTTCAATCGGTGGAGCTTATGTTGTCTTTACCAATGTGGGGATGACTGCCTTAGGTTTAACAGCTCTTCCAGGAATGAGTATTGTTGAATCAGGATCACTGCTTAATTATATTATCGGGATGCTTTTAGCCTTTGGTGGAGCCTTTATTTTCACCTGGATTATTGGTTTTGAAGAAGAGCCTGCTGCTGAGGCTGTAGTAGAAGATAATAATCTGGACATTGAAACTGCAGAAAAAGTTGAGGAAGCAGATAGTAAAACGGGTGCTGTTCAAAACTCTAAAAATAAAGAAAAGAAAAATGAAAAGTTAGTATCTCCGATTCAGGGAGAAGTAGTTGAGTTAACAGAGGTACCGGATCCAACCTTTGCCCAAAAAATTCTGGGAGAGGGAATAGCTTTTAAACCAGAAAAAGGAGAAGTTCGAGCTCCAGTTGAAGCAGAAGTGGTAAACTTATTTGATACAAAGCATGCTGTCGGTTTGAAAACAAAATCAGGAGTAGAAATCTTAATTCATATTGGACTGGATACAGTCCAGATGGGTGGAGAAGGTTTTGAAGCCTTTATTAAAGAAGGGGATACAGTAAAAGCAGGAGATAAGTTAATTTCAGTTGATTTAGAACTGGTGGAAGAAAAGGCTGAATCAATTATAACTCCGATGGTAATTACAAATACTGCTGATTTTCCCGAAATTTCTAGTCTGGCAGCAGGTCAGATTGATTTTGGAGATGAAGTTTTAGAAATCAAAGTTTAGGTGATTGCAGATGAAAAGTGAAGATCAATTAATTAAAAAAGCCGAGCAGGCTGTAAGATCAAAAAAAGAAAAAGTAGAAAGCGATTATTATCGTTTAAATTATCATATAATGCCGCCCGCCGGTTTACTGAATGATCCCAATGGATTTATTCAATTTGATGGGGACTACCATCTTTTCTATCAGTTTTATCCCTTTGATACCAGTCACGGAGCAAAATTCTGGGCCCATTTAAAAAGCAAGAATCTGGTGGACTGGCAGGAGCTTCCACTGGCTCTTGCTCCAGCTCAGAGTTACGAAAGCCACGGTTGTTATTCAGGGAGTGCTGTTGATAACCAGGGAACCCTGACTTTAATCTATACCGGCAATGTCAAAGATGAGAATAACAGAAGAGAAACTTATCAGTGTCTGGCAGTAAGTAAAGATGGAATTAATTTTGATAAACTGGGGCCAGTAATTGAAAATCAGCCAGTCGGTTATACCAGACATTTTCGAGACCCCAAGGTCTGGAAAAAAGATGATGACTGGTATCTGGTTATCGGAACTCAAAATACCGAAAATAAAGGAAGAATACTACTTTTTAGCTCTAAAGATTTAAAAGACTGGCAGCTGCTCGGTGAGATTGCAGATAGTAAAATTAATGGTTTAAATGATATATATATGTGGGAGTGTCCTGATTTATTTACCCTAATGGGAAAAGAAGTTTTAATTGGCTCTCCCCAGGGAATAAAAGCAGCTGGGGATTTATATAATAATATTTACCAGAGCGGCTATTTTGTTGGCAGTTTAAATTATCAGACTGGAGAGTTTGATCAGCAAGATTTTGCTGAATTAGATCGAGGTTTTGATTTTTATGCAGCTCAGACAACTGTTGACAAAAAGGGTAGACGAATTTTGATTGCCTGGATGGGAGTCCCGGATCAGCCGGAAAACTATCCCGAACGAGCAAACGGCTGGGTTCATACAATGACACTGCCGAGAGTTTTAGAGCTCAATCAGGATCATAAGTTAATTCAAAAGCCAGCAGCTGAATTGAAAAAACTGCGGAAAGAAGAAGTTAGTTATCATAATTTAAAGTTGAAAAACGAAAAAATAGAGTTAGATTCTATTAGCGGCGATTCTCTGGAATTAATTGTCAGCTTTAATGATTTGAATGCAAGCAGCTTTGGAGTTGAGTTAAGAGCTTCCGAGGACAACAGCCAGAAAACTGTAATAACTTATAACAGTAAAAATGAAAAGTTAACTTTTGATAAAAGGAAATCCGGCCAGGGAGAAGCTGGAATCAGAAGCTGTGCTTTAAAAAATAATGGAGATCTAAAACTGCATTTTTTCATTGACACTTCTTCGATAGAATTATTTGTAAATGACGGCGTGGAGGTTTTCAGCAGTCGAGTTTATCCTGATCCAGCGAGTAAGAAAATTAATTTTTTCGCTAAAAATGGTTCAGTAAAGATTAAAGAGCTGAGAAAGTGGAAGCTTAGTTAATCTTAATTAAAGCTTTCTATAGTTAGATTTAATAAGGTAAATATTTTATTTTTAAAAGAGTTTGGTCTAAATGGCTGAACTCTTTTTTCTTTAAGCATATTTGATTTAAGTAAATTATACTTTGACACTCAGGTAATTAAAGTAGTATTATAATGTTAGCCTGGCTTAAATATTATTTTGTCAGCAGTGGAGGTGTTAATTATATTTTCCAGACTTATTGATTTTATCAAAAAACCAAAAAGATCGATTAGAAGCAGAATAATAAGTATTTTTATAATTATTATTATCATTTTAAATATAGTATTTTTTCTTTCTTTTATCAGAAGAGATAGAGAAATAGAAATTTATCAGGAGAATGTAGATGTAAATTTTGAGCTTAATCAGCTTTCATTGAAAATCACGGAAAATTCCCGCCATTTTGATCTATTTTTTCAGGAGCGGACTGAAGAAAATAGAGAGCTGTATCAGAATTCCCGCAGCGAAATAACAGAGTTGATGCAGGAAATTGAAGCAGAGATCAGGCGTGATCAAAAAAGCAGGACTTTTTATAGAAATCTAAGTAATATGCTTGATTATCACGATCAGCTGGCTGCAGAATTATTTAACAGCAGTGTTTTTAACCAGACTACCTATCAGAAGCTGACTGATATTGATACCCTGTATTCGTATATGAACAGCCATACTCAAAATCTGATTAATTCTTATCTTGCTTATCACAGCAGCAACTATGTAAACCTGCTGGTTGATACTCAAAACCGGTCTAAAACAATATATGCAGTAGTTATTTTAATCAGCATTGCAGTTTTTATATTTGCAGTTTTGATGTCAAACAGTATTTTAAAGACTATAGAAAAATTGTCTTCTTCTGCTCGCTACCTCTCACTGGGGCACTGGGAGATTGAGGATATAGAAGAGATCAATTACCGGGAGTTAAATATTTTAGGCCAGACATTTAACCTGATGAAAAAGAATATCAGAAACTATATTCAGGAACTTAAAGAAAAATCGGAACTTGAAAATAAACTTAATCAGGAAAAAATGGAGAACATCGAAAAAGAGAGGCTTTTAAAAGAATCACAGCTTTTAAATCTGCAGATGCAGATGGATCCTCATTTTTTATTTAATACTTTAAATACTGTTTCCAGAACAGCGATGTTTGAGAATGCTGCGGAAACTCAAAACTTAATCATTGCTATTTCTAAAATCATGCGCTATAACCTTGATCATAAGGGGAAAATGGTGGAGTTGAAAAAGGAGATTGAAGTATTAAAAGCTTATCTTACTATTCAGGAGACCCGTTTTAAAGAACAGATGGATTTTGAGATTATTACAGAAGGGAATCTGGATCAGATTGAAATTCCGCCAATGATTATTCAGCCGATTGTAGAAAATTCAATTATCCACGGGCTGGCTGATACTGATTCAGAAGGAAGAGTAATTATTGAAATTAAAAGATTTTCAAATAAAGTAGAAATCAGAGTTAGAGACAATGGAATTGGTATCGAAAGTGAAAAGCTAAATAAAATTTTAACTGAGCAGCCTCAAAATAAAGAAAAAGATGAAAGAGAAAGTCTTGGCATTTTAAATGTTATTAAAAGACTGAAACTTCATTATGGAAAAAATCTATTAAAAATCAATTCGAAAGTTAAACAGGGTACAGAAGTCATTATTGAAATTCCAATAAAAAAAGAAAAAGAAGACAGTAAAAAATAAAGCTTAATTTATTTTAGTTTGTCAGGGGAGGAAAAAATGATAAAGGTATTGATAGCAGAAGATGAACATTTAGAGAGAAAAGCGATAAAGTTTTTTATAAATAAACTCTATCAGGATGAGTTAGAAATTGCTGCTGAAGTCAGTAATGGAGAAGAAGCTGTATTTCAGGCTTTAGAAAATAATGTTGATCTGGTCTTGATGGATATAAAAATGCCGAAACTAAATGGGCTGGAGGCGGCAGAAAAATTAAAAGAAAAAGTCCCGGGAACTGAAATTATCATTCTGACTGCTCACAGTGAATTTGATTACGCACAAAAATCAATTAAAATTGGAGTCAGCGACTATCTCGTTAAGCCATATGTTGAAGCAGATTTTAAAGAAGTAGTTGATACTGCTCTTGCTAAAATTAAAACTCAGAAAAAGAAGAATGAAAAAGAAAGAGCACTGCTGGAGAAAATTAAGAATATCTCGCCTGTCTTAGAAAAAGAAATTATTTTAAATATAATTTATAATACAGAATCTTCCTTAAAAAGTTTTCTAAAACACACCAGACTGCTGGGGATTGAAGCTGAAAAATTTATTTTCATAACTTTTAATTATGACGAACAGCAAAAAATAGACACTGAGCTGTATAATTTTATTCGAGACCAGCTTAAAGGCTGCTTTGATAATATAATATCTTATAATGGTTTAATTAACAGTATATTTTTAGTTATAGATGATCAACTTCCGGAAAAAATTAATTCAGCAGAATATAAAAAAATAGAAGCTGCAGTTAAAAATAGAGAAAAGAATATTTTAGTTAAAAAAAGCAGTATTTCTTCTGATTTTAAAATTATTAGTGATATCTACAATCAGACAAAGGAAAAAGCTGCTGATGCACAATTTTCAATTAATACTTACCCCTATCAGAGTGAGAAGAAGGTTTTTGCCAAAATAATTGATAAAAATTATGAGCAGGCTAAAAAGGAATTTAATAAAATTTATAATTACTTAGTTCAGGAAGAAAAAAATAACCTGAGTCGAATTAAGTCCTTTTTGCGGAGATTTTTAATCTTTTTAAACCGACGCTTAATGGAATATTATAATCAGCAGCAGCCTTTTTTAGAGATGCAGACTTTAGAAAATGAAATTGAACTGATTAATAATCTGGAAGGTTTAAAAATATATTTTGAACAGATTATAGAAAATCTAATTGATGATCTCTGCAATAATGCCAAAGAACAAAAAGTAGAAATTATTGAAACTGTTAAAGATTATATAGATCAAAATTATAAAGATGATATAAGTCTGGAAGATGTGGCTGAGTATATTTCCTTCAGCAAATATTATCTGAGCAAATTATTTAAAGAGGTTGAGGGGATTAATTATAAAGATTATTTAATCAAAGTCAGAATGGAAGAAGCAAAAAAGCGCTTAAAAAATGGAGATAAAATTAAAGTTGTTGCCTGTGAGGTTGGGTATTCAGACCGTAACTATTTTAGCCGGGCCTTTAAAAAATATACCGGAATTTCACCTGGAAAGTTTCAATAAGCAGTTATTTAGCTTCAATTTTCTGAAAACAAACAAAGAAATGAATAAGATAACAACTTAGTCTATAGTTTTTAGCTTTTTCTCCTGATACAATAAATTTAGAAAATAAATTAAGGGGGAAGAAAAATTATGAAAAAAGTTTTAGTTTTAGTTCTAGCTAGTCTTTTAATTTTCTCATTTGCCGTTTCAGCTCAGGAGATGACCCTGCGTCTGGCAGACAATCAGCCTGAAGGTTATCCTACTGTGGTTGGAGCAAAAGAATTTGCCCGTCTGGTAGAAGAAAGAACTGATGGTAGAATCGAGATTGAAGTTTATCCTGGTGGAGTTCTAGGTGATGAGAGTTCTACAATCGAACAGGTTCAGTTTGGTGCAATTGATTTTGTTAGAACCTCTATTACTCCAATGGCAAACTTTGAGCCAGCAATGAATGTTTTATCTCTTCCATATCTCTATCCCAGTGAAGAATACATGTTCCAGGTATTATTCAGTGAGGTAGGAGAGGGAGTATTAGATGGTCTTAAAGAAGCAGGTATTGTTGGATTAACCTGGTATGACTCTGGTGCTCGCAGTTTCTACACTGCAGATACTAAAGTTACAAGCCCTGAAGACTTAGAAGGTTTAAGAATTAGAGTTCAGGAAAGTCAGTTAATGATGGATATGGTAGAAGCACTTGGTGCATCTCCTACTCCAATCGCCTGGGGTGAGGTTTACAGTGCTCTGCAGACTGGTGTTGTAGATGCTGGTGAGAACAACTATCCTGGCTGGTACTATAACAGTCACCACGAAGTAGCTCCATACTTTGTTGAAGACGCACATAACCGTATTCCTGAGTTAATTATTATGAGTAAAATCACCTGGGATAAGTTAAGTGCAGAAGATCAGGAAATTATCAAGCAAGCTGCTGTAGATTCTACTGAAGTACAGCGTGAAGCCTGGGATAAGCGTACTGAAGAAGCTAAGAAGTTAGCTGTTGAAGAAGGCGCAACAATTACTACTTTAAATGCTGAACAAAAGCAGGCTTTCCAGGACAAAGTAAAAGGTCTGTATCCTAAGTACAGTGAAGGATATGAAGATCTCTTAGATAGTATTTTAAACTTTGAAATGGAAGAATAAGTTAAGATTTAAATAACTTATGCATGCATTTTATTAAGTTAGATAATAGTTGTAAATAAAGGTGGAAGGAGATTCTCCTTCCACCCCTTAAAAAAGGGTGAATTTTATGGGAGAAAAAAAGGAAAACCAAAGTTTTTTAACTAAAATTTTAGATATTTCTGAGAATTTGATTAGCTATCTGGCTATGGTTTTTTTAGTGGCAATGATAGTGATTGTTAGTACAACTGTATTTACCAGATATTTATTTAATTTTACTTTTCGCTGGTCAGATGAGGTTGCACTGCTAATGATGATCTGGTTTGGTTTTCTGGGAATGGCTCTTGGGGTGAAAAACTCTGTTCACTTAAGTATTGAATTTTTTATGAGTCTTATTCCAGATAATTATCAAAAGATTGTATATAAGATTGAAGATTTATTGGTAGGTATTTTTGGTTCTTTTATGTTAAAATATGGCTGGGATTTATATAATGCAACTAAAACTACAGTTTTACCGGCCACACAGTGGACAAGAGGTCTTTTATTTATTATGTTTCCACTTTCTGGTATCTTAATTATAATTTATTCTACAGCAAAGTTTTTTGGAGTTTTACGGGAAGAACACCTGACAATTCAAAGTGAAACAGAAAAAAAGAAAAAAGCAGAGGGGGAAAACTAGATGGATCCGGCAGTATTAATATTATTAGGTTCTTTTTTATTCATGTTATTTATTCGTATCCCCATTGCTTTTAGTCTGGGTCTTTCAACAATGTTTACAGCATTTTATGTTGGACTACCGCCAATGGTGGTAATGCAGCAGATGGTAAAAGGGATCAATTCTTTTTCTCTGATGGCTATTCCATTTTTTATTATTGCAGGAGAGATTATGGGTCAGGGAGGAATTTCTGATAGATTGATAAAATTTTCTAATGTAATTATCGGCTGGATGCGCGGTGGTCTGGCAATGGTAAATATTTTAGCGAGTATGTTTTTTGGTGGAATTTCAGGTTCTTCTGTAGCAGATGTTTCATCTATTGGTTCAATTATGATTCCAATGATGGAGAAAAAAGGATTTGATAAAGATTATTCAATCAATGTAACAATCACTTCTTCAGTACAGGGAATTATTATTCCCCCCAGCCATAATATGATTATTTATTCACTGGCTGCAGGTGGAGGAATTTCAGTTGCAAAATTATTCCTGGGAGGTATAGTTCCGGGAGTACTTTTAGGAATTGCGCTGATGATTTTAAGTTATGCGATAGCAGTTAAACGGGATTATCCGCGAGAAGAAAAAGTTTCTTTTAAAGAAGCTCTGCGGATAACCAGAGATAGTATTCTTGGATTACTGACAGCTGTGATTATTATCGGTGGAGTAACTACTGGTGTTTTTACAGCAACTGAATCAGCAGCTATTGCTGCCGTCTATGCTTTTATAATTACATTCTTTGTTTATCGAGATATACCTATTTCAAAGTTTGTTGATATTTTAAGAAGTTCACTCAGTACTTTAGCCATGGTTGTAGCGATTATTGCAACCTCAAGTGCCTTTGCCTGGATGATGTCTTACCTGCAGGTACCGGCTATGATTACAGATGCACTCCTGGATTTATCTAATAATCCAATTATTATTATGCTATTAGTTAACCTAATTTTACTATTCCTTGGTACAATTATGGATATGGCTCCACTGATCTTAATTGCAACCCCAATTTTATTGCCGGTTGTAAGAAGTATTGGAATGGATCCAATTACCTTTGGTGTTGTGATGATGCTTAACCTTGGAGTAGGATTATTAACTCCACCAGTTGGCTCAACCTTATTTGTTGGCTGTTCAATTGGTAATGCTCCAATAGAAAAAATCGCAAAATCACTGATGCCATTTTATGCAGTACTTATAATTATGGTATTACTATTATCCTTTGTCCCTGCTTTAACTCTCTGGCTGCCTAACTTTTTAATGGGCTAAGCCAAAAAGGATAATATTTAGATAAAGTAATACAAAAATATTAGATGATACTAAAAGCAAATATCTCCTTATTAAATTTATATTTGCGAAAAAAGACACTCCCTATCCCTGGAGTGTCTTTTTTTTAGACTTTTATTTAGCTATAACTAAAATAGTTTGACAGTTACTAAATAAAAATGATAAGCTTAATTTAAATTAATAATAATCAGATAATTAAAAAAGGGGCATTTAAAAATGAAAAAGCACTTAAAAAAAGTAGATTTGAAAAATGTAAAATTAAATGCTGGGTTATTAGCACAAAAAAATAAACTTGTTCGAAAAGAGGTTATTCCTTATCAGTGGCAGGCTTTAAATGATGAACTTCCAGATACAGAACCAAGTCATGCTGTAGAAAACTTCAAAATTGCTGCCGGTAGATCTGAAGGAGAGTTTCAGGGGATGGTTTTTCAGGATAGTGATGTAGCTAAATGGCTTGAGGCAGTAGCCTATCAGTTAACAGTTAATTCTGATCCTGAATTGGAAAAAAGAGCAGATGAGGTTATTGATCTGATTGGAGAGGCTCAGCAGGAAGATGGTTATTTAAATACATATTTTATTGTAAAAGAGCCGGAGATGAAGTGGAAAAACCTGGCTGAATGTCATGAACTTTACTGTGCCGGGCATTTAATTGAAGCTGCAGTAGCCTATTATAAGGCCACAGGTAAAGATAAGTTTTTAAATATCATGCAGAAAAATGCTGATTTAATCGAGAGTAAATTTGGTCCGGAGGCTGATAAATTAAAGGGCTATCCCGGTCATCAGGAAATTGAGCTGGCATTAATCAAACTATATGAAGTAAGTGGTAAAGAAAAATACAGAGATCTGGCAAAGTTTTTTATTGACCAGCGGGGAAAAGATCCTTTCTATTTTGATCAGGAATGGGAAGAGAGAGGAAAAATAGATCACTGGGATGATTTCCATCAAAATGTTAAAAGAGATTACTATCAGGCTCATGCTCCGGTGAGAGAGCAGAAAGCAGCAGCCGGTCATGCAGTGAGAGCACTATATATGTACAGCGGCATGGCAGATGTGGCTAGAGTTACGGGGGATCAGTCTTTAATTGGCGCCTGTAAGCAGCTCTGGGACAATACTACCAGTAAGCAAATTTATATAACAGGAGGGACCGGGTCCAGTGTTCAGGGAGAATCATTTACTTTTGACTATGATCTGCCCAATGATACAGCTTATACAGAAACCTGTGCAGCAGTAGCCCTGGTATTTTTTGCTCAGCGCATGCTTCATTTAGAGAAAAAAGGAGAATATGCAGATATAATGGAAAAAGCTTTATATAATGGGGCTTTAAGCGGAATGTCTCAAAATGGTAAGCGCTTCTTTTATGTAAATCCACTGGAAGTGCAGCCGGAAGTCTGTGAGCAGAGAGAAGATCACAAACATGTAAAACCAACGAGGCAAAAATGGTTTGGCTGTGCCTGCTGCCCTCCAAATCTAGCTCGTCTGCTTGCTTCAATCGGCAGCTATATCTATTCTCAGAATGAGGAACAGTTATTTGTTAATCTTTATGCTGATAATCAGTCTGAATTTGAGTTTAAAGGTCAAAATGTTGAAGTCAGCCAAAAAACTAATTATCCCTGGGATGAAGAAATTGAAATTAAGCTTAAGGCAGAAAAAGAGGTAGAATTTGAGCTTGCTCTAAGAATTCCCGGCTGGTGCAGAAAAGCTGCCCTGCAGCTAAATGGTAAAAATATTGATTTAACAGAAATAATTGAAGCTGGTTATGCAAAAATTAAAAGAAAGTGGCAGAAGGACAGGATAAAATTAATTTTAAAAATGCCGGTGGAAAAGATCTATGCCAATCCAGAAGTTAGAGAGGATATTGGTAAAGTTTCTCTGCAGCGCGGGCCAATTGTCTATGCCTTAGAAGAAATTGATAATGGCAAGAATTTGCCGGCAGTCTATCTTGCTGATGATGCAGAATTAAAGGCAGAATATAAAGAAGATCTGCTGGGAGGGGTAACTGTAGTTAAAGGAAGTGCCTATAAGCTCGATAAAGATAGTTTTGGCAGCAGTCTTTACAGTACTCAAAAACCTGAATTTAAACAAATTGAGATTCAGGCTGTTCCCTATTATACCTGGGATAATCGAGAAAGTGGAGAAATGCTGGTCTGGCTGAATCGGAAAATCTAGTTAAAAATTGATGTGAATAATAACTAAACTCCCTCTGCTCAGCTTAAGTGCTGAAAAGAGGGAGTTTTAATTTAATAGTATTATTTTTTAGAGAAATTCTTTTCGAGCAAATTCTTTGCCAGTATCAGAGAGAAAAACCTTATCAATTAATTTTTAAGCATGATTAGCTTCCGTTTTCAGCAATTATTTGGTCCATTAATTTATTCCAATCTTCATCAATCTGCTTTTCTTCCGGATGATTGTCATACCAGTTAATTGATTTTTTTACTCCTTCAGCAAAAGAAACAGTGGCTTTAAATTCAGGCACAAAACGCTTGATTTTGGAGTTATCAAAAACAACACTTACTGCTTTATCCCCAAGCAGAGAACCTCTGAAACGCTGGTCATATTCTGCAATTTTCTCAGATGCTACATGGACAAGGTCAAGTTTTTCTACACCTGCTGCTCTGGCAATTGCTCTAAATATCTGATCCCAGTTTAATGTCTCATCTGAAGTAATCTGGAAAGCATGGCCCAGAGTCCTCATATTTCCGAGCAGGGGAACAAAAGCTCTGGCAAAATCACTATTGTGGGTCATTGTCCAGAGAGAGCTGCCGTCTCCATGGACCAGAATCTTCTTGCCGCGTCTCATTCTATCCACCAGTGACCAGGGAGCCTGATGGCTGTTAAGCGCTGCTGGAATTGAAGTTTTACCATAAGTATGAGAGGGTCTGATGATTGTAATTGGAAAATCATTTTTTCTGTATTCTGCCATCAAAAGGTTTTCACAGGCTATTTTATTTTGCGAATATTCCCAGTAAGGATTTGCCAGCGGAGTTGATTCGTCAATTAAATAACTTGTCTGCGGTTTCTGATAGGCAGAGGCTGAACTGATAAAAATATACTGATCTGTTTTACCTCTAAAAATTTCAATATCATTTCTAACATGTTCGGGCGTAAAAGCAACCCAGTCAACTACAGCATCAAAATCATAGCCTTTAAGTTTTTCCTTCGCCTCTTCGGGATTTCTAATATTTCCTTCAATAATTTTAGCCTCAGCTGGAGCCAGGTGATTGCTGTTACCCCGGTTAAAAAGATATAAATCTATTCCTTTTTTTACAGCCAGTTCTGATACAGCCTGACTAATAGTACCTGTACCGCCAATAAATAATACTTTCATTTATAATACACTCCCTTTTTAGATTAATGTCATTAATAATATTTTATTTCTCTTATTTAATATATTCACTATCAGATATTTTTCTCCTTTAAATCAAATTGATTTTGTGAAAAAATTTAAGACTTAAAATAATTCTGGCAAAAGTATGCTAAAAGATTGCTTTAAAATTAATTTTATGAGAAAATATTGTATAGATAATAAGAGTAATTACTATATTATATCAAGTGAGGAGAGAGAAGAGTGGAAAAAATTATTGTTAAAAATAGTGAAATTGAATTTGAAGAACTGGAAGCAAAGGTAAAAAGAAAGATTTTAAGTCGCGGAGGGACAATGATGGCAGTTGAGGTTCACTTTAAAAAAGGAGGAGTCGGTAAGAAACACAGCCATGACCAGCATGAACAGATTTGTTATATTCTAAAAGGTGAGTTTGAAGTAGAGGTTGGTGGAGAAACCAGTACCCTAAAAGCGGGAGATAGTTTTTATGCAGGGAAAAATATTGAACATGGGGTTAAGGCGCTTACAGATGCAGTAATTTTGGATGTGTTTACACCTCAGAGAGAAGATTTTTTGGCATAAGTTTTTGCTTAATATTGAAATACACAAATATTTTAAAGATTTTTTCACAAAAAAGCAGGAATATTATTGAGAAGCGAGAATATATAATACAGAAGATAATTTAAGGCTTAAATTAAAACTTAAATTAATAAGGAGATAAGGATTGATAATTATGAACAAACAGCGTGTAGGAAATTCAACTTTTATCCACAATTTAAATCAGGGTTCAATATTTAAAATTATTCACCGCCACGGGCCTATAACCCGGAAAGAACTGGCAGAGAATACAAGTTACAGTGCTGCGACAATTACCAATCATGTCAAAAAATTAATTGAAGAGGAATATGTAATTGAAACTGAAAAGGGGAGCTCAAACGGTGGGCGGAAACCTGTCTATATTAAAGTTAATCCCCAAAAAGGTTATATGTTATCTTTAAATATTGGAGTTAATCACAGTCAGCTGTACTTATTTGATCTGGCCTTTGAAATTTTAGAGGGGAAAAATATTGATATAGACCATGAGCAGGATGCCGAGTTTAATCTTTTGAAAATTAAAGCTGAGATTGAAAAGTTGCTGGAAAAGCATCAGATTAAGCGCGAAAAAATTCTGGGACTTGGAGTTGGTGTGCCGGCTTTAATTAACCGTGAGCATAACAGTCTGGAATTTGCTCCTAATCTGGGCTGGCATGATCTTGAGATTCCAAAGTTTTACTCTCAATATTTCGATTTTCCCGTGCTGCTGGAAAATGAAGCTAAAGCGGCTGTAATTGGGGAAAAAGAATTTATTTATCCGGATATTGAGAATCTGGTTTTTGTTTCAATCAATGAAGGTATCGGCTGTGGAATTCTGCTTGACGGTAAGCTTTATACAGGCGCCAGCGGCAACGCAGGTGAGTTTGGTCATTTAATCATTGATAGTGATGGTCCAAAATGTCACTGTGGGAATGACGGCTGCTGGGAGACTCTGGCTTCTGAGTCCTTTCTGCGCGATGAGGTTAACCGATATTTAAAGAAGGATTTAAGCATCGATCAGATCTATGAGCTGGATTTTGAAAAAGATGAAAAATTAAGAAGTATAATCGAAAGAAGCGGCTGTAATATTGGTATTGGACTGGTTAATATAATTAACAGTTTAAGTCCCGAGCATATTGTTATTGGTGGCGGGATTATCAGAGCTGAGGGTTATTTAATGGACAACATCAATAAAATAGTTGATCAGAAATCTTTAAATATTTCACGTGAGTTTGTTGATCTTAAGTTTACTGAGCTGGAAGGACTGGCAACTATTTATGGTCTGGCAGCCCAGATATTCAATCTCAGTGTAGAAATTGTGACATAATTTTGGTTATAATTTAAGCTGTTATGACTAATAAATTTGATGAGGAGGATTTATTTTGCAGTATACTTTAGGTTTAGATATTGGTACAAGTGCAGTTAAGGCACTTTTAATGGATCAAAACGGAGAGATAGTGGCAGAAAATAGTGAGGGTTATCCACTTACAACTCCCCAGTCTGGCTGGGCAGAGCAGAATCCGGAAGACTGGTGGCAGGCAAGTCAGAAGGTCATCAAAGATTTGATTGCAGAAAATGAGATTGACAGTTCAAAAATTGAGGCATTAAGTTTTTCCGGTCAAATGCATTCTTCCGTCTTTTTGGATGAAAATATGGAAGTTATTAGACCGGCAATTTTATGGAGTGATACCAGAACTTCAGCTGAATGTGAGGAAATTTATGAGCGAGTTGGCGGAATTAAAGAGTTAGCTAATTTAGTTTCCAATCCGGCCCTGGAAGGCTTTACAGCCCCCAAAATTTTGTGGCTCAGAAACAATGAGCCGGAAAACTTTGAGAAATTAGAAAAAGTATTATTACCCAAAGATTACATAAGATATAAGCTTAGCGGAGAGCTGGGAATGGATCTATCTGATGCTGCTGGGACCTTACTCTGTGATGTAAAAGCAGAAGACTGGTCAGCAGACGTAATGGAAAAATTAGATCTGAAGCCGTCAATTATGCCTCCTGTCTTAAAATCAGTTGATATAGTGGGACCTGTAACTGCAGAAGCAGCAGAAAAAACAGGTTTAGCGACTTCAACAAAAATAGTGGCTGGAGGAGCAGATAATGCCTGTGGTTCAGTTGGGAGCGGAATTATCAAGTCCGGTCGAGTAATGGCAAGTCTTGGTTCATCGGGAGTTGTAGTTGCTCAGACCGACCAGGCTGAAGCAGATCCTGAAGGAAGAATTCACCTCTTTAATCATGCAGTTCCGGGAAGTTACTATATGATGGGAGTAGTACTTTCAGCAGGAATGTCATTTAAGTGGCTGAAAGAAGAAATGTTTAATGATGAACTTGATTTTGAAACTTTAAATAAAGAAGCAGCAGCTGTACCAGCCGGAAGTGAAGGCTTAACTTTCTTACCCTATTTATATGGTGAGCGGACTCCCCATGCTGATGCAGATGCCAGAGGAGTATTCTTCGGCATTTCCGGAAAACATAAAAGAGGCCACTTTATCCGCAGTGTAATGGAGGGTGTCAGTTTTGCTTTGAGAGACTCTTTAGAATTAATTAAAGCCCGCGGTGTTGAAGTTAATGAGATACGTCTAATTGGTGGAGGAGCCAAAAGTGAACTCTGGCAGCAGATTACAGCAGATATCTTTGGTGAAACAATCAGCCTTTTAAATATTGAGCAGGGACCTGCCTTTGGGGCAGCAATTATTGCTGGAGTTGGGGCTGGAGTCTTTTCTGACTTCGAATCAATAGTAGAGGAACTGGTTGATGTAGTCAAAACTGTAGATCCGATAGCTGAGAATGTTGAAAAGTATAATAAAAACTATGAGATTTATCAGAATCTTTATGGAGATTTAAAAGAGAGATTTAAAGACTTAAAATAATCTATATTCTAAAAATATAAACAATAGGAGTTCTTGAGGCCGTCGGTGATTATGCCGGCGGTTTTTGTTGTAAAGAATTAAAATAAATGATAAGATTAGTGATAAGAATTATAATCTATTAAATCAGAGCAGTAGAGTTATGAGTATTTATTCTAGAAGAGAAAGGAAGATTTTTGTGAAAGCTATTATTAGTGTAATTGGTGTTGATCAGATTGGGATTATTGCTGAGGTAAGTACACTGCTGGCTGAAAAAAAGGTGAATATCCTTGATATCAGTCAGACAATACTGGATGATTATTTTACAATGACCATGCTGGTGGAGCTTGATTCTCTGGAAATTCCTTTAGAGGAATTAAAAAAAGAGTTAAAGCAGAAGGGCGAA
Source organism: Halanaerobium saccharolyticum (assembly GCF_003053565.1). Lineage (GTDB taxonomy): Bacteria > Bacillota > Halanaerobiia > Halanaerobiales > Halanaerobiaceae > Halanaerobium > Halanaerobium saccharolyticum_B. The sequence goes on from NZ_QAXS01000025.1 coordinate 38,690, forward strand.
AAGTTGGGAGTCTCAATTAAATTACAGCATGAAGATATTTTCCGCTCCATGCACAGAATTTAATTATAGGCTGGTTTTTGAGTAATAATTTTAGTTTTTGAGTTTGAGAGGAAGTGAGTTAATGTTAAATACATACGAGATTATGGAAACAATCAGAATGCTGGAAGAGGAAAAACTGGATATCAGAACAGTGACTATGGGAATTTCTCTAAGTGACTGTGCAGATAGTGATGGTGCCAAAGCAAGAGAAAATATTTATAATAAAATTGTTAAATATGCGGGTGATTTAGTTAAGACCGCAGAAGAGATTGAGTTAAAATACGATATACCGATCATTAATAAGAGAATTTCGGTTACTCCCATATCGCTTGTTGCAGCTGCTTCTGAAGATTTAGACTACATAGAATTTGCTAAAACACTGGACAGGGCAGCTAAAGAAGTAGGAGTTGACTTTATTGGCGGCTTTTCAGCGCTGGTTCATAAGGGAATGACAGAAGCTGATAAGAAACTGATCAAATCAATTCCGGAAGCTCTGGCCCAGACAGAAAGGGTCTGTTCTTCAGTTAATATTGGTACGACTAGAGCCGGTCTAAATATGGATGCAGTTGCTGAGATGGGTGAAGTAGTAAAAAAATGTGCTGATCTGACTGCTGATAATGGTGGTGTTGCAGCCAGTAAGCTGGTTGTTTTTGCCAATGCACCGGAGGATAATCCCTTTATGGCAGGTGCCTTCCACGGAGTTGGTGAAGGTGAATGTATGATTAATGTAGGTATTTCTGGTCCGGGAGCTGTCAAGGCAGCCTTAACTAAGGTTAAAGGAGAGCCCTTTGATGTAGTTGCTGAAACTATTAAAAAGACTGCTTTTAAGATTACCCGGATGGGCCAGCTGGTGGCCAAAGAAGCTTCTGAGATGCTCGGAGTTACAGCAGGTATTGTTGATCTTTCGCTGGCTCCAACCCCGGCAGTTGGCGACAGTGTTGCTAGAATCTTAGAAGAAATGGGAGTTGAAGTTGCTGGTGCTCATGGAACAACCGCTGCCCTTGCTCTTTTAAATGATGCAGTTAAAAAAGGTGGGGTAATGGCATCTTCTCATGTCGGCGGTTTAAGTGGAGCTTTTATACCTGTTAGTGAAGATGCTGGGATGATAGAAGCTGTAGAAAAAGGGGCATTAAGTTTGGAAAAATTAGAAGCAATGACTGCAGTCTGTTCGGTAGGACTTGATATGATAGCTGTTCCCGGTAAAACTACTGCAGATACAATTTCGGCAATTATTGCTGATGAAGCTGCAATTGGAATGGTAAACCACAAGACAACAGCTGTTAGGGTAATTCCAGTTCCCGGTAAAGATGTGGGAGAGGAAGTTGTATACGGGGGTTTATTTGGTCGAGCTCCAATTATGAAAGTAAGTGATTATTCAAGTTCCGACTTTATTGCCAGAGGTGGCCGAATTCCGGCACCACTGCAGAGCCTTAAAAACTAAGGTATTTATTTTATATAATTGAAGATTATTGAGACAGTATTGCTCTGAATTATGCGGAGTTGTACTGTCTTTTTTTATTTTCTTTTAAATTTCAGAAAATATTATAAAATTTAAAATTATCCTTGATTTTCAAAACAGATTGTTGTACAATATAACCAACAAGTTAACATACAACTTGTTTAAAAGTGGGGAGAGTTGTTGTATGAAAAAAGCAAAGTATCAGCAAATTATAGATTATTATAAAGATTATATAAAACATCATGAGTTAAGTGATGGTGATTTACTGCCCTCAGAATCTGATGTGGCAGAAGAATTTAATTTCAGCAGGGATACTGTGCGCCGCGCTCTAAAAGAGCTGGAAAAGGAAAAAGTTGTTTCCCGAGAAAGAGGAAAGGGGACATTTTTTAAGGACGAACAAAATACAGTTAAAGAAAAACGAATTGCAGTTATTACTACATATCTTTCCAATTATATTTTTCCCAATATTATCTCCGGGATTGAAGAGGTTGTCAGTTCAAAGCACTATACTCTAAATCTGGCCAATACAGATAATGATCCCAATAAAGAACGAAAACACTTAAGAAAAGTTATAGATAATCAAGTTGATGGTTTGATAATTGAGCCAACAAAAAGTGCAGTCGACACCCACAACATGGATTTATATCAGGAACTTAAAGAAAAAAATATTCCTTTTGTAATGCTAAATGCCTATTATAGAGAACTTGATCCATCCTATGCCATAGTCAATGATTATAAGGGTGGCTATAAGGCAACTCAATATTTGCTTCAGCTGGGCCATACAAACATTGCTGGTATTTTTAAAGAAGATGATCTGCAGGGGATATTTAGACTTAAGGGTTTTAAAAAAGCACTCTCAGATTATGATCTTGACCCAGAAGCCGCAGATATTGGAACTTATATAACTAGCCAGATATCATCTTATCCCTATCACTGTATGGATAAAATGTTATCTCACCAAAATCAGCCGACAGCAGTTGTCTGTTATAATGATGAAATTGCAGTAGATGTTGTCAAGGCAATTATTGATAATGGTTTAAAAGTACCAGAAGATATTTCCGTTGTTTCTTTTGATGATTCCATTCTGGCTACAGCAACAAATGTTAGGCTTACCTCAGTTAGACATCCTAAAGAAGAACTGGGCAGACATGCAGCCAGATTATTATTTAATATGATAGAAATTGGAATTGAAAAACCCAGATTTTTATATGATCCAGAACTGGTAGTTAGAGATTCATGTAAAGAGTTAAGAAGGAGGTAGTTAAATCCAAATGAGCAAACTTTTAGAAATGAGAGGAATCAGCAAGTCTTTTTATGGAACTCAGGCTCTAAAAGATGTAAATATTCAGATTGAGCCGGGAGAAATTCAGGCAGTTTGTGGTGAAAATGGTGCTGGTAAATCAACACTAATGAATATAATGACAGGAATTTTACAGCCAAATGAAGGAGAAATTATATTTGAAGGTGAAAAATTAAGTAATTTGGATCCCCGTACTGCCCAGGAAAAAGGTATAAGTATTGTTCATCAGGAGCTCAGTCTCTGTCCGGAAGTTAGTGTTGCAGAAAATATTTTTATGGGCCGGGTTCCGGAAAAGAGAAAAGGGATGGTAAACTTTAAGCAGATGCGTCAGGAAGCTGATAAAGTATTGAAGAGGTTGAATCTTGATATAGATGTCAGGCAGCCGCTGGGTAAACTCGGTATTTCAGAGCAGCAGATGGTTGAAATAGCAAAGGCTCTATCCATTAATGCTAAAATTTTGATTCTTGATGAGCCAACATCTTCTCTAACAGAATCTGAGTCACAAATCTTATTTGATAATTTAATGAGATTAAAAGAAGAGGGTATAGCAATCTTTTTCATTAGTCACCGACTTAAAGAAATTTTTAAAATTTGTGATAGTTTTACTGTTTTAAGAGATGGTGTTCATGTTGGAGACGGACGAGTAGAAGATGTTGATCCAGATGATATTGTGCGGATGATGGTTGGCAGAGAACTTGATCAGGCCTATCCCGACAGAACAACTGAAGTTGGTCAAAATATCCTTTCTGTTGAAAACATAAGCCGCAAAGATGAATTTGAAAACATAAGTTTTAGAGTTAACGAAAAAGAAATAGTTGGTTTATTTGGTTTGATTGGTGCTGGTAGATCAGAGGCGATGCAGACTGTTTTTGGTATCAATCAGCCCGACAGTGGTAGGATTACACTTTTTGGTAAGGATATAACAGCCAATAATACCAGAGAAAATATAGATCAGGGTTTAATTTATATTACTGAAGATAGAAAAGAACAGGGACTATTTTTAGATATGGATTTAAATGCAAATGTTGTGGCTGCTGATTTAGAACAGGTTTCGCAAAATTCTTTAATCAAAAAGAAAAAAGTTAAAGCTATTGGAGAAAAATTTGTAGAGATTATGAATACAAAATATGCCAGCCTTGACCAGCCAGTTAAAAGTTTGAGTGGAGGTAACCAGCAGAAAGTTTTACTTGCCAAATGGTTGGCTGTTGATCCCAGAGTTTTAATTTTAGATGAGCCAACTAGAGGAATCGATGTTGGGGCTAAATTTGAAATCCATACAGCTTTAAGAGAGTTATCAAATAATGGACATGCAGTAATGTTTATTTCCTCTGAGTTACCCGAAATTTTAGGTTTAAGTGACCGGATTTTAGTAATGCACCAGGGGAAACTGGTTGGGGAACTTGATGCAGATACAGCAACCGAAGAAGAAGTTATGATGTATGCTTCTGGCAGAAAAAATGATTTTAAAAATTAATAAAATGGAGGGGTAAAAGGGAATGGAAAATACACAGAATTCTAGTATTCTAAAAAAGTTATTTGGATTACGAGAAGCTTCATTAGCACTGATAATAATAGCATTTGCAGCCTTATTGAGCTTTATGGCTCCAGGATTCTTAAGTACTTATAATATTAATACTACTTTAATTGGTTTATCGATGGATGGAATCCTGGCTGTAGGTATGACATTAGTTTTAGTTGTTGGTGGAATTGATCTTTCAGTTGGATCAGTTATGGCTTTTGCTAATGTGCTTGCTGGTATGACAATGGTTACTCTGGGTTTGAATATCTGGTTATCAGTATTTATTTCGATTGCTTTATCAGTTGCTATTGGTTTTAGTATTTCGCAATTTATTACAAAAATAAAATTGAGCCCATTTATTACAACTTTGAGTATGATGTCTATCGGCCGGGGTTTAGCCTATATTATCACTAAAGGTTCTCCGGTTAGCATTGGAGAGATTTCTCAAACCTTTGACTTTATCGGTGGTGGAAAGACCTTTGGTATTCCCAACCCGGGTTTGATTTTGATTCTTTTAGTTATTGTAATGGATTTTTTAATGAGAAATTCTAAAACTTTTAGAAAAATTTACTATGTTGGTTCCAATGAGGAAGCAGCAAAGTTTTCCGGTATTAATGTAAATAAAACAAAAATTATGGTCTATATTTTATGTTCTTCTTTAGCTGGTTTTGCTGGGATATTAAATCTGGCTCGTTTTGGAGTTGCTACTCCTACTGTAGGTACTGGAGCTGAGCTGCGTGCTATTGCAGGAGCTGTAATTGGTGGTGCCAGTCTTACCGGTGGAGAAGGAACTGTACTGGGAGCATTTTTAGGAATTATACTTGTGGCTTTAGTAAATAATGCGCTGGTTCTGCTTGGTGTTTCCGTTTACTGGCAGCAGCTGGTAGTAGGTTTAGTACTTCTAAGTGCTGTAATTATTGATATGAAAGTACATGGAAGTAAATAATTAATTTTGATTATTTAGATGTATTATTACATCTTAAATAAAATAAAAAGATGGAGGGGTTTAGTTTGAAAAAATTATTAGTTCTAGTTATGGTTTTTGCTTTAACACTGAGTTTTGTTGGTATGGCAGCTGCACAGGAAGGTTCACCACTGCAGGGTAGTGCTGAAGATGAGTATGTGATGGTTACATTTGTTTCTGGTATTGAATACTGGAAGCCAGCTTACAGAGGTATGGAAGAAGCTGCAGCAAATCTGGGAGTTTCAAGCCGCTACACTGGTGCCACTGATTATGATATTAATCAGCAGGTAACAGTTTTAGAACAGGTTATATCTCAGCAGCCTGCTGGAATTCTTTTAACTGCAATTAACCCTGACGCTCTTGCTGGTCCAATTAATAGAGCTATGGAAGCCGGCATTCCGGTAGTAACTTTTGATGCTGACTCACCTAATTCTGATCGTTATTCTTTCTTAGCTACTTCAAACTATGAAGCTGGTGTAAAAGCAGCAAATTATTTAGCAGAACTGAATAATGAGGAAGGTAATCTTGGCCTAATCACTATTCCCGGTCAGTTAAATCATGAAGAAAGAGCTCGTGGTTTCCAGGAAACAATAGCCAATGATTATCCTAATATGGAAGTTGTTTCAGTTCAGGATGGTCAATCTGATCAGGCTGCTTCTGCTAGAGCAATGGGTTCAATGATTCAGGCTAATCCTGATTTAGTAGGAGTATTCACCACTGAAGCTTCCACTGGTGTAGGTGCAGCAACAGCAGTTGAAGAAGCAGATATGGTAGAAAATATTGATATAGTTAGTTTTGATACTGATCCTGGTACACTTGACTTTGTGGAAGCTGGAGTTATTGACGCAACACTTGCTCAGGGTACCTGGAATATGGGTTACTGGGGACAGATGTTCCTGTATCACTTAAGTGAAGGTCTTTTAAACCCAATTGAAAACGGAAACTGGGAAGAAGCAGGAATTAATCCTCTACCAGATTATGTTGATACTGGTGTAAACTTAGTAACTGAAGAAAATGTTGAATTCTACATGGCTGACTAAATAAACAATACGGGGAGAGGTTTGCAGCTTCTCCCTATTAATTAAATTTTTGAAGGCTAATTAATAATTGAAAATTTAATTAATACAAAATTTTTTAGCTTTACTTTTAATTATAAATAAAATACTTTAGAGTTAATAAAAAACTATAAAGTAATAAGGAGGAAAAAAATGAAAAATATTTTTGAAAAACAGGAATTGTGGTTTGTAACAGGAAGCCAGCATCTATATGGTGACGAGGTTTTAAAAGATGTAGCAGAAAACAGCAAAAAAATAGCCGAAGGTCTTTCAGCGGCCAAGGAAATTCCGGTAGAAATTAGATTTAAAAATGTGGTAACAACTGCAGAAGAAATTAGAAAAGTTGTTTTAGAAGCCAATAATAATGACAGCTGTATTGGAATTATTACCTGGATGCATACCTTTTCACCGGCTAAAATGTGGATTGCCGGTCTAAAAGCTATGCAGAAACCATTACTGCATCTGCATACTCAGTTTAACCGTGATATTCCCTGGGATGAGATTGACATGAACTTTATGAATACAAACCAGGCTGCTCACGGTGGTCGCGAATACGGATTTATGGTCAGCAGAATGGATAAAAATCGCAAAGTTGTAGCAGGACACTGGCAGGACGAGGAAGTTCAGCGCCGAATTGGTGTCTGGACCAGAGCTGCAGCTGCCTGGGCGGATTCACAGGGAGCCAAATTTGTAAGATTCGGTGACAACATGCGTAATGTTGCAGTAACTGAAGGTGATAAGGTTGAAGCTCAGATGAAATTTGGTTATGAAGTTCACTATTATGGTATTGGTGATCTGGTTGAATATATTGAAGCTGTTGATTCGGCAGAAATTGCTGAGCTGATTGAAGTCTATAAACAGGAATATAATGTGCAGAAAGATCTGCTTGAAGGTGAAGGCAAAGAATCTTTAAAAGAGTCAGCCAGAATTGAAATTGGTCTGCGCAAGTTTTTAGAAGACGGAGATTTTAAAGGCTTTACGACTAACTTTGAAGATCTACACGGTATGAAACAGCTTCCCGGTCTGGCAGTTCAGCGCCTGATGAAGGATGGATATGGCTTTGGTGGTGAAGGTGACTGGAAGACTGCTGCTTTAGTCAGAGCAATGAAGGTAATGGGTTATGGTCTGGAAGGTGGAACTTCCTTTATGGAATTCTACACCTATCACCTTGATCCAAAAGACACTAAAGTTCTGGGTGCACATATGCTAGAAATCTGTGAAAGCATTGCTGATGGAAAGGCTAATTTAGAAATGCATCCTTTAGGAATTGGCGGCAAAGAAGATCCAGCCAGACTTGTTTTTGATGTAGCTTCCGGCCCGGCTGTTAATGCAACAATAACTGATATGGGTAATAGATTCAGAATGATTGTTAATGAAATTGAAGTTGAGGCACCTGAGTATGAAATGCCTGAACTGCCTGTAGCCAGAGTCTTCTGGAAACCAGAGCCATCACTTAGAGAAGCAGTTGAATCCTGGATTTATGCAGGTGGGGCACATCATACAGGTTTTTCAAAGGCGGTTACCACTGAGCATTTAAGAGACTTTGCCGAAATAGCAGATATCGAACTGCTGACAATAGATGCTGAGACTAAAGTAAATGAATTCAAAAAGGAACTTAAGTGGAATGACATTTACTATAAATTAAAGTAAACAAAATTAATTTGATTAAAGTTATATTAACTGAGCAGTAAATATCTTAAATAAAGATATTTAAATAGATTTCTCATTAATAATTCTCTCCATATAAACGCTTTTTGACAGTAATATGAAGTACCCCCTTTTGAGCTGTTAAAAGTCGTTTATATGGTGGAATTAAATCTTGAATTACAGTTTTGGAGAATTTTGAAAGATTCTGGAGGGAGAAAAATGCTAGAAAAACTTAAAAAAGAAGTTTTAGAGGCCAATCTGGAATTACCTAAAAGAGGCTTAGTAACATATACCTGGGGTAATGTCAGCGGAATAGATCGAGAAAAGGGCTTATTTGTAATTAAACCAAGTGGAGTTGAATATGCTGAAATGACAGCAGATGATATGGTTGTTGTTGATCTTGATGGGAATAAGGTAGAAGGTGAATTAAAGCCATCTTCAGATACTGCAACCCATCTTTATTTATATAATCATTTTAAAGAAATTGGTGGGATTGTGCACACTCATTCCAGCTGGGCAACAAGCTGGGCTCAGGCAGGTAAAGGAATTCCGGCTTTTGGTACAACTCATGCCGATTATTTTTATGGAGAAATACCCTGCACCCGAAAAATGACAGCTGCAGAAATTGAAGGAGAATATGAAAGAGATACAGGTAAAGTGATAGTTGAGAGATTTGAAGGAATTGATCCAACTCAGAGGCCTGGAGTTCTGGTCAACAATCACGGTCCCTTCAGCTGGGGAACTGATGCAGCTAATGCAGTTCACAATGCTGTTGTAATGGAAGAAGTTGCTAAAATGGCTTACCGGGCTGTCAATTTAAATCCAGCCTTACAGCAGATTGATCAGGTATTACTGGATAAGCATTTTTTAAGAAAGCACGGTAAAAATGCCTATTATGGTCAGGAATAACGATATTTTTAGATGGAGGTTAAATAATGACTACAGCTAATCAGAAAGCTATAGAAAATGGAAATACAGTTTTAGGTATCGAATTTGGTTCGACCAGAATCAAGGCTGTGCTTTTAAATGGAGATAATAATCAAATCATTGCCTCCGGCAGCCACAGCTGGGAAAACAGCTATGAAGATGGAATCTGGACTTACAGTCTGGATGATATCTGGACAGGTCTGCAGGCGAGCTATAAAGATCTGGCTCAAAATGTGGAAGCAGAGTACGGAGTAAAAATAAAAAATATCGCCTCGATAGGTTTCAGTGCCATGATGCACGGCTATATGCCTTTTGATAAAGAAGGAGAGCTTTTAGTTCCTTTTAGAACCTGGCGTAATAATATAACAGAAGAGGCAAGCAGAAAATTAACTGAAGAATTTAATCATCCAATTCCTCAGCGCTGGAGTATTGCCCATTTATATCACGCAATTTTGAATAAAGAAGAACATATTTCAGAGATTGATTTTTTAACAACCTTAGAAGGTTTTATTCACTGGAAACTATCAGGGGAAAAGGTAATAGGAATTGGAGAAGCATCAGGTATGTTCCCTGTTGATGTGAAAACAAATAGTTATAATCGAAAGATGCTGGATAAATTTAGTGACTTAATTTCTGACTATAATCTTCCCTGGGAAATCAATGAAATTTTACCAAAACCACTGCTGGCAGGCGAAGAAGCTGGTAAATTAACTGCGGCAGGAGCAAAAATGCTGGATCCAACAGGAACACTTGAAGCAGGAAGCTTGATCTGCCCACCAGAGGGAGATGCTGAAACCGGAATGGTTGCAACAAATAGTGTTGCTCCCCGAACCGGTAATGTATCTGCAGGAACTTCGGTTTTTGCAATGGTTGTTTTAGAAGATGAATTATCCAAACCACATCCGGAATTAGATCTGGTAATGACCCCAACCGGCAAATTAGTGGCAATGGCTCATTCCAACAACTGCTCATCCAACCTGGATAAATGGATCAATATTTTTCAGGAAGCAGTTGAATCTTTAGGTTTTGAAGTAGATAAAAATACACTTTATGAAACTCTCTACAACAAAGCTCTGGAGGGGGATAAAGACTGTGGCGGCCTTCTAGCCTATGGTTATTTATCCGGAGAGCATATAACGGGTTTTGAAGAAGGAAGACCTCTATTGACAATGGAAGCTGACAGTAATTTTAATCTGGCTAACTTTATGCGGGTTAATTTACAGAGTGCTCTGGGGGCAATGAAAATGGGAATGGATATTCTCTTAAAAGAAGAAAATGTTAAGCTTGATAAGATGCTCGGACACGGTGGTCTCTTTAAAACCGAAGGAGTGGCTCAGAAGTTTATGGCAGCAGCAGTAAATGCTCCAGTTTCAGTAATGGAAACTGCTGGTGAAGGTGGAGCCTGGGGAATAGCACTACTTGCATCCTATCACTTAAATAAAGAAGAAGGACAGAGTCTGGAAGAATTCCTCAATCAGAATATTTTTACCGATCAGAATGAAAAGGTAATTAAGCCTGATCCGGATGATGTTAAGGGCTTTGAAGAATTCATGCAGCGCTATAAAGCCGGTCTGCCGATTGAAAGAGCAGCAGTAGAAAACCTGGATTAGCCTATAATCAATACCCTTTTAATTAACCTCAACTTAATTTGGTTGGGGTTAATTTATTTAGAATGCAGGAAAAACAACATTAACGGTTAAGTATTAAAATAAGATAATTTAAGTCTTAAAAAAACTTTTTGATTTGTAAATATTAGGAGGTTAAGTTCAAAATGGATATTCAAAAAATTTCAGGTAAAAAATGTTCCTGTGGCAGAGTCCACCAGATCCCCATTAAAGATGTGCTAATTGAAGAAAATGCTTTAGATCAGGCAGCTGAATTACTTAAAAAGACTACTAATCAGCGGAAAATATATTTAACTGTTGATCAAAACACTAAAAAGGCAGCTGGAGCTGAGTTGAAAGAGAAGTTATTAAAGGCAGACTTTGAGGTAGTAGAAATCTTACTTAAAGAAAGAAAAGGTAATGATCATTTAGTTCCAGAGCCAGGAGCTTTGTATAAAATCATCGAAAATATTGAGCATGACGGCTATGTACTGGCCTGCGGCTCAGGTTCAATAAACGATTTAACAGCCTATGCTGCTCACAAAATGCAGCTTCCTTATTCAATTGTTGCTACCGCTCCTTCAATGGACGGTTATGCATCTTCGGTGTCTTCAATAACAGTTGATGGAGTTAAGCAGACCTATAATACAACTCCACCAGAATTGATTATTGCTGATTTGAATATTTTAAAAGCTGCTCCCTGGAAATTAATTCAGTCAGGTCTGGGTGATCTGCTGGGTAAGGTTTCTTCACTACTTGAATGGAAACTCGGGGTTGCGATTTTTGATGAGTATTTCTGCCAGGAAGCTTTTGAGATGGTAGAAAGTCTTTTAAATGATCTCTTCAATAATTCCGAAAAAATTATTGCCCGCGAAAAAGAAGGAATTGAGATTCTAACTAAGGGTTTAATCTATTCCGGAATTTCGATGATGATGGTCGGCAGTTCACGACCTGCTTCGGGAACCGAGCACCATATTTCTCACTTTTTTGATATGTATGCCGGGATCTTTGGTGAGCATGTTCCTACCCACGGGATTAAGGTGGGAACAGCTGCCTTAATTAGCAGTGATTATTATTTAAAATTACTGGAAACTGATTTTTCTCAGTTTGAAATTACTCACAACCGAAAAGCAAGAGAAAAAGAAATTAAAGCAGCCTATCTCGATAAAGCTGATGGTATTTTAGAACTGCTGGATCAGCGCTGGGAGCATGATTTGATTACAAAAGATGACTTATTAGCTGCTGAAGCTGAGATTAAAAACAATATTCAGAAATTTAAGGAGTATCTTTTAGGTGTGGAAACTATCTTAGAAGATTTCGGTTTTTTTGAAAGAGAAGATGTCAAAAATTTAAATCGCGAATGGCTCAAAACAGCAGTAAATCACTGTTTTGAAATCCGCTTCCGCTATACGATTTCAACCCTTTTAAGACAGGTGGGGCTGCTTGATAAGTGGGGAGAAGAAGGAATAGCTAAACTGGAAGAAAAGTTAGCTTAAACAAAAATAAGATTATTTAATTGAGTGCTGGAATTAAATATTTCAGCACTTTTATTAGTTTAAAACTAAAAAATATTGTAGTAAGGAGTTAAAATATTGTAGTAGAAGTTGACATCCTCCCCGCCCGTTCCTATTGTTACGAACGAGGATTCCTTCCTTAAAGAAACTTTCACCGAAACTCTCTTTTGTATTATGCAATGATAGTTTCGGTACTAGGCCATTGAGGCCGTCACGAGGTTGTCGAATGATTAGAAGGCAGTCTATTTCTAGTAGCCCAATTTGTCTTCGACTTCAGGCTGTGCCATCAGCCCTCCTGAGATAGCCGACTATACATTTCACTAACTCTCCTTTTTATAACGCATTGTTGAGTTAGTATGAAGGGCATCGAGCCCTCCTCATTAGTATAATCCTAACATTATGCTAATATAGGCACTCAGGCACTTAGACTATTACCATCTAAGCAGATTGTTGCTCTAAATATTTATTAGCTATATTACGACTTGCATTTAAATCAGAGTGGATATGATTACCACACTCGCAAGAGTATAGATTAGCTTTGCGGTTAGATTTTTTAATTTTGTTGCATTTAGAACAACTCTGGGAGGTATATTTAGGATTTATATATTCTACCTTAATCCCAGCTAATTCAGCTTTATATTGAATAAATTGTTGAAGTTGATAGAAAATCCAGCTGTGGATGTTTCTATCTGCTCTATTAATACTCTTAGCAGTATTTCGGATATTTTCTAGATTCTCCATAATTATAGTTCCAACTTGCTCCTGCACAGCAAGATTAATAAGCTGGCGGCTAATTTTATGGTTTAAATCAGTCATCCATCTCTGCTCTTTATCATTAATATTTTTAATAGCTTTAACTTTTTTAGATTGACCCAGTTTTCTTCTTAACATACGATACTTTTTGCGGATAAAACCTGCCTGTTTACCATTGTGGAATTGGCGATTAATTTCTTTGCCTTGAGGATTTTTAACACTGGC
>NZ_QAXS01000026.1 GCF_003053565.1 Halanaerobium saccharolyticum
TCTATTTTTTTATTCAAAAAAATTTGAACTAGATTTACTGTTTAAAGACTATCATAACTGGATTCGGTATTTTTACTTGCCGAATTCAAGTTAAATTAAAATTAAACTCAGCAGTTTATTTTTCAGTTTTTAAACGACTGATCTGATAAAAACATTCTGCATAAAAAATAATAAAATAAACGAAATAACTGCCGCTGTAATCGGGGTTAGTATCCAGCCAACTCCAATTTTACCCAGCAGCTTAAAATTAATATTGCGCCCACCTTTTGCCAGCCCCAGCCCCAGTACTGCGCCCACTACTGCCTGAGAACTTGATACAGGAACCAGTGGAAAGGAAGGAAGACCAAGCATTATTAAAAAATCTTTGAGACCTGCTGAAGCAAAGACAAAAAGTGTAGTCGAGCTCGCCAGCACAACAATAAAAGCTCCAATTGGAGAAATATCCATAATATTTGAGCCAACAGTAAGCATCACACGTTTAGAATAAGTTACTACCCCAACGGAAATTGCAATCCCTCCCAGCAGAAAAAGCTGCTGAGCTCCACTGAAGCTAAAAATACTGAGATTATAAGCCGGAATCTCCATAATACCGGTAAAGACTCCCATTACATTGGCAATATTATTAGCTCCCAGAGAATAGGCTCCAAAAGCACCAACAATCAATAATCCCCAGCGGGTATAAAAATCGAGCTGCAGCAGATGAACTCTGGCATTATTCAGCCATTTCCTAAAAGCGAAATATAAAACAACAGCAAAAAAAGCCGAAAGAACCGGTGAAAATATCCAGGCTCCTACAATTTCTCTCAGCACACTCAGATCAGTGGCATAACCAGAATAAAGGTTCCAGCCAATTATCCCTCCTACAATCGAGTGTGAAGTAGAAACCGGCAGACTTAATTTTGTCATCCAGGACACTGCAACTGCTGCTGCAAAAGCCACTACAAAAGCTGCCGGCAGTGTGCCTACCTGTCCCAGAGCTCCAAGGGTATGAGATGCTCCTGCCCCACTAACAACTGAACCCAGAATTACAAAAATTGTCATAATCAGAGCAGCTGTTGAAAATTTGACCATTTTACTGCCAACTGCAGTTCCAAAAATATTGGCTGCATCATTGGCACCTAAAGACCAGCCTAAAAAGAGGCCGCTTGACAGATAGATAATAACTTCAATCATTTTTCACACCACCATTTACTGATTTAAATTCTTCTTTTTACAGCTGCTACAGAAACATCCTCACTGACCATTTCGGCCTGATCAGACAAAGCGGCAATCTCCTCAATAAAATATCTGAGCTGAAGCTTATAGGCAATTTCTATTTCCTCACACTGATCGGAAAATATTTTTCTTTTTAACCTTTCTTCATTTTTATCTGCCTGATGTTCATAAAAATGAACCTTATTGACATAATCATTAACCTGCGAAATTTCTTCAAAAAATGCCCGCACACATTTAACCAGCATGTCAACTGCCTCTGCGCTATTTTCAACCAGCTCCAAAAAATCACTTTCTAATCCCGCTGGAATTACCGGCTTTTCTATCGAAATTTCATAAATCACTTCCTTGGCCAGATCAGTTATCGTATCAATCTCTTCAATAATATTTAAAACATCGGCCCTTGATTCCGGAATCAGCATATATTTATACAACTTATATTTAATGTCCTTTTGATGTTCATCAGCATTATTTTCAATTTTTTTAATGTCAGTCAGTGATTCTTCAAAAAGCTCAAAATCTTTTTGAACATACCTCTTTAAATCTCTTTTAAATGTCAGGGCCCCCTGGTTAACAAGGTCTAAATATTCTGTAATTTCAATCTCCAGTTCTTTGGAACGGCCAAATAATATATGAGGCATCAGCTTCACTCCTTAAGATATAATTTTAACTCCTCATCCAGACTCTCAGCGTCTTTAAAATGTATTACCCTGATTCCCTTTTTTAAGGCTGCCTCGATATTGGCTTTCGAGTCATCTATAAAAAGAGTTTCTTCAGCTTTTAAATTAAATTTATTAAGTAAATGATCATAAATCTCTGCTTCTGGTTTGATTAAATTAACATCGGCAGAAATCACCCGACCATCAAAGTATTTAAAGAAATCATATTTGCTGCTGATATAATCAAATGCCAGCTGATGAAAATTTGATAATATATATAGATTATAATTTTTTTCGGCTGTTGATTTTAAGATTTCCAGGCTGTCTTTCTTGAGTGTTAAAATCTTTTCCCATTCAGCCATTACCTCTGCAATCTCTTCGGCCAGCTCTGGATTTCGCTGCTGCCATTTTTCTACAGCCTGCTTCTGGCTGATAGTTCCCCGGTCAAGCTGCAGCCACTCCTCGGTTTCAAAAATTTCGTTTATCAGCTGGGACTTTAAATCATCACTGTAGCCAAGTTCATCCAGATAACTTTCCGGATCAAAATCCAGCAGCACATTTCCCAGATCAAATACTATGTTTTTAATCATTATTTAGCCTCCATCTTGATGGTACCGAGTACTTGTAAATATTTTCCTTATTTAAACAACAGCTTTTTGGTAAATATTTACAAGTACCAGGTGCCTATATTTGTTTCTTAATATATTATTCTAGCTTAATTAATCTTTTCCTGTTTATTTTTAGCTTTTAAAGCAAAAAAACCCGACTCAAAGGCCGGATTTTTAAATTTTTATTTAATTTTTAGCTTTATTTTTAAATGATAGTTAAATTTTTTCGCCTCTTACTCAATTTCAGCTTTCATTTTATCGATTAACTTATTAAAACGCTTATTGTATCCTTCCTGAAACTCTGATACCTTCTGGGCCAGCTGCTGTCTCATCTGAGCATTCATGCCGTTCTGACCGTCATTACCACCCTGAGCGGCAGCCAGTGGATTCTGCCCCTGTCCCTGAGCCTGTTCTAAGTGCTGTTTTACCTGCTCATCAAGCTGTTTCTTTTGAGTCTGATACTGCTGCTGCAGGCTCTGTGCCTGGGTAAACTGTTTCTCAAAAAAACTGGTATTTCCACTTTCTTTAAGTGATTCAACAGCCACTACAGCTTCTTTACGCCTTTTTATCTGTTCAGAAGAGTTGCGGAGCCCAATTGATTCAATCAACATCAGCTGTGCTTCTTTTAAATAAGCATCCTCTTTATCTTCCAGCTTATGCCATAAACCTTCAGCATCCATCTCTTCTTTAAAAAATGGAGCCATAATTTCTTTCAGTTCTTCTCTAATTTCTAGAGAATTATGATCCTTATCATTTGTTCCATAAACTTCATCCGCTCTTTCCATTGCAATTTCATAAGCACTTTTCATCATTATCAGTCCTCCCTAAAAAGATCAAAAAATCTATCCTGATATGCATTAAAAACTCCCCAGCGATCAAGCTCCTTCTTTAATTTTGAAGGATCTTCCTCACCATTTTTAACCATCTCAAACATTTTTTCGATCTCTTCACTGGCTGCTATTGGCAGTCCTTCGAGATTTCTGGTAACTACAGAATAGCCTTTATCATCTGTGCTCAAAAATCCCTTTTCCTCATAGTCAGGAAGCTGAGATTTATAAGCACTCTTTAACATTAGAGTCTGGATAAATTTCATCAAAGAAACATCCCAGAGCTCATCTACTCCTTTGATAATTACAGTTAAATTATCATCTTCTTCATCTATATCGTCTCTTATTTCAGCTTCAGCAGCCTCAATTTCTCTGCTGATAGTAAAGGTACTAATTGATTGTTTTCTATAATTCATCTTATAAAGCAGTCCGGCCAGATCGGGGTTTTCGCGAGCAATGATCTGCATAGCCTTCTTTGCTTCACCACTAAACCCACTCATATTTATCATATAATCCGGAGTTAACAATTTTGGCTTTTCCCAGGTGATTTTTCCTTCTCTCACCTTGGTTTCTGGTCCTTCCTCCGGAAATTCATCCAGATAATATGGCTTGCTGAGTACATAATAGTGGAGAGTTGTATCATGTTCTGTAGAAATTAAATCGTCTGGTTCAAGCAGTATTTCAGTATTTTCCAGCACTTCTTTAATTCTCTGCTTATCTTTCATTTTAACTCCTCCTCTCAAGCCTAAATCGGAGTTGAATTACTCCTGATCTATATAATATATTATACATTATCCGGAGTAATGAAGTCAAAAAACAGTTATTTGTGAAATCATTCATTATAACCAGGTCCAAAACGGGCGTTTTGGACCTGGTTCAATATATCACGCCGCAAAAAAGACTGAAGCAGCTGCCTCAGTCTTTTTAACTTAACTATTTTTTTGAAAGTTAATCAGTGCCTTACCGATAATCAGTGAAAACACGGCAGCGACTATTATCTCCGGAATTCCATTGGTAAAAGCTACTGCCCAGGCGGCACTTGCCGGTAAATAACCTCTAACTACAGCCAAAATTAAGACTCCAGCTGTGTTGACAATAGTACCAACTGCTCCTGCCAGAATTAAAGAAGTACTCTGATTGAAATTTTTAGTGGAGCGGTAGGCATAATAAGCTGCTACTCCAATAAAAAGTCTTGGTAAAACTGCAATCAGTGGGTCGGCAAAAATTGGATTGGTTGCTCTGATAAAACTAAAGATACCAAAGATCAAACCAATCAAAAGGCCGACAATCGGTCCCTCAATAATCCCACCTAAAATAGCAGGCAGGTGCATTATTGTTGCATGTCCGGCTGCACTCGGCCAGGGGATTAATCCCAGTCCTGTAGCACCTAAAATAATAGAAATAGCTCCCAGCATACCAGCAATCACGATCTGTCTTGTTTTGAGTTTTATTTTCTTTTCCTCCCATCCCAGTCCATTGATCCAGGTGGACTAAACTTATTGTATTTAACAGCTCTTAATGGGTGCAGCTCTTAAAAATAAGATTCCGCCCCGGCTGTTATAGCTATATTATAATAATTATCTAACTGAATAACAAGTGTTTTTAAGAATTTTTTCCTAAAGTCCGCTTTCTATTTAATTTCTCTTTTCAGTCAGTTTCTTTAGATAGTTGATAATTACTTCATCAACTTCCATTGCCTTAAAGTGTTCAATCAGCTTATCTTCTTTAAAGTAACGCAGCAGTCTGACCAAATAGCTCATCACCTTATTCCGCTTGCTTTCCCGCATTAACTGGCGGTGGAAGAGCTCGGTTCCCATTTCATAATAGTTGAGTTTTAAAGCTGCAATTAAACGGTAGAAATCCAGATACTCATCATCTAAGAATTTGCCGTGGGGTATTTCGGTCAGAATTGGTGCCGGATCGCCAAATCTTAAAATGGTCTCATAATAGGCAACTGTATCAAAATAGCTTTCTATCTCAGCTTCTTTAACCCGGGCCACCAGTTCTTCTTTTCGATCCTCCTGCAGTTCTGACTGATATTTTAAAAGTCTCAATCTGGCATAACTTAAAGCAGGAGTCTCAACACCTGCTGCTTCGACTTCGGCTATCACAGATTTTAATTCTTCGGTAGTCATTTCCCGCCCCTGGTCATAGATAGTCTCATCTCCATCCAGAGCAGCTAGACTGATAAACAGGCGGTTATTGTAAATATCTTTTTTGCTGATCTGATCAATCTTAGCAGCATCAATTAAGTTTAACAAACTCTCAAGCAGTGTTTTTTGATAATTTCTGGTCTCTTCATTTTCAATCAGCATCATTAAACTGGCCAGCAGATTTTTCTCATCATCTATAAGCTCTGCAAATTCACTGACAAAATCAGCCAGGTCCTCCTGCTCACCGTGATCTACTAAAAATCTCAGGTAGTCAGAGGCAACCTGCCAGTTGTGAAAATGCCCATCTTTTCTACTTTTTTCGATAGTAAAAGCAGTCTTAATTTTTTCTTCAGCTGCTTTTAAATTCCCCTGCTGATAATCAGCCAGGAATAGAAGTCGCAGAAAATCCGGGTTCTTCATATGTTCAGCTTCCAGTTCTTCCGCAAAATCAGCAAAATCCTGATAAAGCTCTGCCGCTAAATAACGGGAGAGGATATCGAGAGCAATCTGGGAATTTTTAGGTGCCAGCTCCTTAATTTCAGCCAGCAACTTGCGGCCTTCAGTTTCAGCTTTACTCATTTTTAAATTATCAAGCTGCTGAAAGACATTAAAAATTTTCGCTGCCCGGGAGAGAGCCTCTTTCTGCTTCAGCTTCTTATTTCCCTTAAGGTTAAATCTTTCCTTAATAAAATCATCTAAAAATGAAATTACCCGCATGTGCTTGTATTCTTTGAGCTGATCATAATATTTTTCAAAAAGACTCAACGCACTAACTACATCATCTAAATCCATTAAAGTTTCCAGGCGGAAAACAATCAGCTGTAAATTTTCGGCATCAATCTGCATTGCCCGCTCAATAATGTCATTAACCCGCTGAAAGTTCTGACCCTTTTTGTAAACCTCGGCCAGAGCAATTAAGAGCGGAATGCTTTCTCCCTTATCCTCCAGGGCCTGACGCACAAGCGCTTCTGCTTCATCAATTTCTTCCTGATCCAGCATAATGTTTACCAGAGGAGAAATGAAGGCTTCATCCAGATCTGTTCCCATCAGCTGCCAGGCGTGACGTAAATATCTGCCGGCCTCCTGATAATTATTGCTCTGCAGGCTGTAAACAATCAGGGGCAGTAAAAATCTGTGTTCAAGCGGATAATTTTTGACCGCATCTTTAAGCAGATTTAGTACCTCTTCCTCATTTTCTGCATTTTTAATTGCCTCAAAATATTCCTCCACACTTTTCTCCGGATTATTGCGGGCACAGCATTTTTTGAATTTCTTGCCACTGCCGCAGGGACAAGGTTCATTCCGTCCAATACTGTAGGAGCGAACTGTATCTTTTTCTCTTCTTTTAGCTATACTCTCTTTTAAACCTTTTAGTCTTTTATCCATTTAATTCCCTACCTTTCTCTTATCTTATTCTGAACTAATATTTTTAACATTAATAGAGCTCCATCAAGCTAAAAAGCTTCTGGAGCTCAATCAGTTTTATTTAAATTTATTTCACCTTTAATTATAGCAGATGCTGAATATAATTTAAAGTAAATAAATCACTACTCAGCTCTAATTATTTCTTCAATATTTTTAACCAGTAAATCCATATCTTCTTTTTCTACAACCAGTGGTGGTAAAAAACGCAGGGTAGTTTCTTTAACCGCATTCACTAAAAAGCCACGCTCAAAGAGCTGGTTGGTAATTTCTTTGGCTGATAAACTACCGCCAACTTCTAAAGCCAGCATCAATCCCTTACCTCTGGTTTCAACTAAATTATCATTTTCAGCCACCAGTTTATCCAGCTCAGATCTGAGATAAGCGCCTTTTTCCTTAACTGAATCTAAAAAGCCGGGCTCCAGCATAATATCCATTACCTCAGAGGCGGCTCTGGTTGCCAGCGGATTACCGCCAAAGGTTGTGCCGTGGTCACCTGGCTCAAAGGCAGCTGCAACTTCCTCTTTGGCCATAAAAGCTCCTATCGGAACTCCGCCACCTAAGGCTTTGGCCAGTGAAATAATGTCAGCTTCAACTCCATAGTTCTGGTAGGCAAAAAGCTCACCGGTTCTGCCCATTCCACACTGGACCTCATCAAAAATCAAAAGGATATCCTCTTGATCACAGAGCTCGCGTACTCCTTCCAAATACTCCTTTGCAGCCGGGTAGATTCCACCCTCTCCCTGGACTGGCTCCAGCATAATGGCAGCTGTTTTCTCAGTTACTGCCTCTTTTAGAGCTTCCAGGTCATTAAAGGGGACAGTCGAAAATCCTTCCGGCAGGGGAGTAAATGGTTTTTTGTATTTATCCTGTCCGGTTGCTGTAACAGTTGACATTGTCCGCCCGTGAAAAGATTTATCAGCCGTGATCGTTTCGAACTTATTAGTCCCTTTTTTCTTAAAATACTTGCGGGCCAGTTTTAAAGCACCCTCATTGGCCTCGGAACCACTGTTGGCAAAAAAGACCCGGTCATAACAGGAATTCTGGCAGAGCTTTTTCTCCAGCTCAGCCTGAGGCTCTATGTAGTAAAGGTTGGAACAGTGAATAATCTTATCAATCTGATCTTTTAAAGCCTCTTTAAAGCGCTGATTGCTGTAACCTAGAGCATTGACCCCGATTCCTGCCAGAAAATCACGATAAACTTTGCCGTCCTTACTGTATAATTTAATTCCCTCAGCCTTTTCCACATAAAGTGGGTATCTGCCGCTGTAAACATTCATAAAATGCTTCTCGTCCATCTCAACAATTTCTTCTATTTCCATCTTATCAATTCTCCCTTCGCTTAATAGAAATAATCAATTTAAATCAAATTTAATCACTGGAGCTGGCAGTAATTTTCTGAGAAATTCCTGCAGCTCCTGCTAATCCTTTAAAATCATAGTTCCAACACCCTGGTCGGTAAAGATCTCCAATAGCAGCGGATGAGCAACCAGCCCATTTAAAATGTGAGTTCTGATCACACCACTTTCCACAGCCTGCATACAGCCTTCAACTTTGGGCAGCATTCCTCCCTGAATTTTACCATCGGCAATCCACTGCTTAATCTCCGAAAATTTAAGCTGGGAGACTCTGCTCTCCGGATCTTCTGCATCATAGCGAATCCCATTAACATCGGTCAGATAGATTAATTTTTCTGCCTTTAAGGCAGCTGCCAGCTCTCCTGCCACACTGTCAGCATTGATATTTAATCCTTCACCGGCTTCATTAACTCCGACTGGAGCAATTACCGGAATATAGCCATCTTCAATCAGCTTTTCAATCAGTTCTGGATTAATCTCTTCCACTTCACCAACAAAACCTAAATCCTTGGCCGGATCACTGAACTCCTTTTTCTTAGCTTTAATCAAATTGCCATCCTTACCGGAAACTCCAACAGCCTTCGCCTGCATTTTATTAATCAGGGCTACTATCTCCTTATTAATCTGGGCTGATAAAACCATCTCTACAATCTCCATTGTTTCCTTATCAGTTACCCGAAGTCCGTCGATAAAATTGGCTTCAATATTTAAGCGGTCCAGCGTCTTATTAATCGCCGGCCCACCTCCATGCACAATCACCGGGTTAATCCCCACATATTTTAAAAGGGTAATATCTTCAATTAATTTTTCCTTTAGCTCCGGATCAGCCATAATGCTGCCCCCATACTTTATCACAAAAGTCTTGCCAAAAAAGTCTTTAAAATAGGGTAAAGCTTCAATTAACACATTTGCCTTTTTAATTAATTCTTCTATTGTACTCTCCTCCTTGCTGCTTTAAAATCTAAAATCATCTCCAGCCTCTGCCAGTTGAAAATACTCTGACAATAAAGCCCGTTATCCAGCCAGCTTATTTTAAGGGAATAAAGCTGTTGCCTCAAGCCCTGTAGACTCGGGCAGGTCAAAAACCAAGTTCATATTCTGTACCGCCTGACCGGCTGCTCCTTTGAGCATATTATCTATTGCAGAAACAATAATCAGCCGCTTTGTCCGCTCATCATATCTAAAGCCAATCTGGGCAAAATTTGAGCCGGCTACATTTTTAATCTCCGGCAGCTCCTCAGCCAGCAGCTGGATAAAGTATTCATCCTCATACTGTTTGCGATAGAGCTCTCTGATTTCCGCCTGAGAACTTTCCTCTTTCAGCTCCAGATAAATTGTGGCCAGAATCCCCCGCTTGATTGGTATTAAATGAGGGGTAAATAAAACTTCAGCCTTAGTTTTTAAAGCTTTCGCTTCAGCTTCAGATTCAGCTGAATTATCACCACTGTATGCTCCCTCCAGATACTGGCTCAAAATATATTCAATTTCTGAACCATGGCGGTGAGTTCCAGGGCTGTAGGCCTTCATTGAATTATGGGTCTCAGTAAAAAGTAAATTTTCCTTCAAACTGCGGCCGGCACCACTGACTCCGGATTTTGCATCAACAATAATTGAAGCTGGATTAATTTTTTTGAAATCAATCAGCGGCAGCAGTCCAAGCAGAGAGGCGGTTACATAACAGCCCGGATTGGCAACTAAATCTGCCTTTTTAATCTGCTGGCGGTTTAATTCCACCAGCCCGTAAGCTGCTTCAGCTGCCAGCTCAGGAAACTTGTGCTCAACTCCATACCACTTTTCGTAAATATCTAAATCGTGGTAGCGAAAATCACCACTGAGATCAATTATTTTCGTTCCTTTTCCATAAAGCTCTCCCACAATATTCTGCGATACGCCGTGGGGCAGAGCTGTAAAAACTAAATCACTCGCTTCAACCTCAAAGTCAGTCAGGGGAATCAATTTTTTCTCAGCCAGTTTTGAACCTCTAAACTGAGGATAAATATCAACCAGCATTCGACCGGAACTACTTTTGGAAACTAAATCCTTAATTTCAACTTCTGGATGCTCGTGCAGCAGCCGCATCAATTCTATGCCCACATAACCTGTTGCACCTACTATACTAACTTTTTTCATCTACTCACTCCTCTACTTCTCAAAATCATCTTATTTCCATTCTGCGACTTCTATCTTTAACTAAAATAAATACTATAAACAAATGATATCTTTGGCTTATTTTATCGCATTAAAGTATTTGAATCAAGCTATTTGTCTAATTAAAGAACAAATTTGATGTTAAACAATTAATAGCCGCACTAATTTAAATATTTTATAATTAATATAACTTGGAAACATAATCAGAAAGGGTGAGAGATATGAAAGAATTTGAGCTTAAAAATGGTAACCACATTCCTGCTCTTGGACTCGGAACTTCTGGCCTGCGCGGAAAGCAGTGTACTGAAGTAGTAAAAAAAGCCCTCGAGCTGGGTTATCGACATATAGACACTGCTGATATGTATGGAAATCACAGGGCTGTTGCTGAGGCACTAAATAAATCTGTTCTCAGCCGCGACGAGCTATTTATTACTTCTAAAATCCAGAGTGAAGATTTAGAGAATAAGCAGCTGAAAAAGACTGCTGATAGACTGCTTTCAGAGCTGGAGCTGGAATATTTTGATTTACTCTTAATTCACTGGCCAAGTCCTGAGATTTCAGTTGAAGAATCTCTTAAAGCGATGAAAGAATTAAAAGAAGCCGGCAAAGTTAAAAATGTTGGGGTCAGCAACTTTACTATTCCCCTGCTGAAAGAGGCCTTAGCTGCTTATCCAGATCTGATAACAGTCAATCAGGTAGAATTTCATCCGACACTTTATCAAAAAGATCTTTTGGACTTTGCTTTCAAAAATGATATTATACTCACCGCCTACAGTCCGCTGGCCCAGGGAGAAGTATTTGAAAATAGTGTTTTAAAATCACTGGGAAAAAAATACGATAAATCTCCTGCACAGCTGGCTTTAAGGTGGCTGATTGAGAAAAATATTGTTGCTATACCAAAAGCAAGTTCTGAAGCTCATCTTAAAAATAATTTAGAAGTTTTTGACTGGGATTTCCCGGTTGATGCAGCCAGAGAGATGGAGCTTTTGGATCAGAATAACCGCCTGATTGATCCCGGCTATCCTGATTTTGATTAAAAATATAAATTTCAATCCCCACTATTCTGGCTAATAATTTTAGCTTAGCTTTTTTAGTGGGGATTTTTTATTTAAAAATATTATTCAATTATAATAAGCTGATAAATCTATATCTCAAAATTAGGCAGCCATTCTCTTTGAGCTGCAAACATTTCATCGACCATTTCTCTAATCTGATCCATATCTAAAACAGCTGCAGTTAGTGGATCCATCATAACTGCCTGATAGATTTTTTCTTTATCTCCTGTTAGCGCTCCTTCTACTGCCAGTTCCTGAACATTAATGTTGGTTCTGTTTAATGCTGCCAGCTGGGTTGGAAGATCACCTACATAAGTTGGCTGGATGCCATTCTTATTAACCAGACAGGGTACTTCAACTACTGAACCCTGAGGTAGATTAGTAATCTGTCCGTCATTTTGAATATTACCGTGAATTACAGTTTCTCTCCCTGTCTCCATTGCTTCAATTATGTGGGAGCCATATTCATTACTGCGCTCCATTTTTATTTCCGAATTAATTAATTCTTCCATATCCTCCAGATAGCTTTCATTCCTCACCTGACAGACATGGAGATAAGCTCCGGATTCATCTTCTGTAGTCCAGCCAATGTCTCCCCCATAAGAATTTTCGGGCTGTTCTCGCTGCATTCTGTGAATATTACTGATCCAGTCTTTATTTTTTCTAAAATAGGGTACATATTCTGACATATGAATAGTTGATTCGGTTACAAAATAACCGAAATGTTTTAGAAACTCAAATTTAGTCACATCATGTTTATAAACATCAGGATCATCATATTTTGCTTTAATTTGAGGATAAAGGTCTTTACCGTCTTTTTCAAATTTTAAATACCAGGCCATATGATTAATCCCAGCAGATAGATAATTGATATCTTCATAAGGAAGATCTATGTATTCACAGATTTCAGCTGCGGTTCCCTGAACACTGTGGCAGAGTCCAACATTTTTAATATCAGTCGCTTTATTTAAAGCCCAGCAGTTAATGGCCATCGGATTAACATAATTCAAAAATAAAGCCTCCGGACAGAGTTCTTCCATATCTCTGGCAATCTCTAAATAAACTGGTATAGTTCTTAAGCCTCTGAAAACTCCCCCAGGCCCTAATGTGTCACCAACTGCCTGATTAACCCCATACTTTCTGGGGATTTCAATATCCATTTCATATGCTTCAAGTCCTCCAACCTGAATCATAGAAATTACATAATCAGCATCTTTAAGTGCTTCTCTGCGATCAGTAGTTGCTTCAATCACTGTTGGAAAATCATTTTCTTCTACAATTCGAGCAGCAAGTTTTTCTGTCATTGCCAGTCTTTCAGGATCAATATCCATCAGTGAAATCTTTGTATCTCTCAGTTCTGGCACAGATAATATATCTGTTAGTAAGTTTTTTGCAAAGACAATACTTCCTGCACCAATAAATGTTATTTTTCGCATTTTATCAGTCTCCTTCTAAGATTATTATTTAGCTGTCAGATATTAAACTCCTGCTGCCAGATAAATATAATTTAGAAGATTTTAAAATAAAATAAAAATTCCAGTCCCGAGAGCATTAACCAATCAGGACTGGACATAATATTAATTTCATTAAAATGTATATTCTATCTGAGCAAAGATCTCGCTTTTTTCAGGTCCATCAATTACATGATCAAGTCCGGTAGAAAGAGTCAGCTGATCAGAATAATCATAACTTAAGCGCGGCCGCCAGAGAAGAGTATCTTCCATATTCGGCAGTTCCGGCATTTCTCTATAAATCAGCCAGTTTTCAAGATTTAAGTTATCCCTCATAAAAGATCTCTGCACCAATAAAGAATATTCACCTTTTGTTTTGTCCCGGACAAGATTATTTGGCTCATCGATTAGGATTCCTTCTTTTGCCTGCAGAGCTATTAAATAATCTCCCAGATAATAATCGATGCCCACTAAAAGTTCCAGCTCATTATTTTCTACAATCTGTGGACCCTTCTCTGTCTGCTGCAGATAGTCGCGGTTAAAAAAGTAAGCTCCTTCTCCTTTTAAAACAAATTTTCCCAGGTCATTAGAAAAACTGCCGCCGATGAAATTCTGGTCTCTGTAGAGAGCTTCGCTGCTGCCGGTTACCCGATTATATACTTCCAGCATAGGATTGTACTGGGGAAATGAGCCGGCACTGATTTCATAATCAGAACCCATCCCAAGTACTGAATAACGGAGACCAAAGCCTGATTGATCGGCATCTAAATCAGAATCTCGGGGAGGTAGGGATATAACTGCCTCCAGAGTTCCACTATCAGTATAATAATCTAATTTAAAGGCATCACTGCCGAGAAAGCGATCATCTGGATTAACAAAGGGACGCTGAACTCTGCTCTGATCATTAATTAAATTAGTTACTGTCAGGCCATCAGCCTTGCCCCAGCTAATAATCTGGCGTCCGATTCTCAAATCTGCATTGGAAAAATAATAATCTAAATATCCTTCATAAAGCTCAAGCTCTAATTCTTCTTCAAGTGTATTTATCTGTAATTTTGGATTTAAAACAAACTGTCCCTTCTCCAAACGCTGTTCAAGCTTAAGATCATATTCCAAATATGAATATAGTTCAGAACTATTTTCCAGATCATAAGTAGTATAACCCGTTACTTTATGACTGATATAAGCTGCCCCGGCTAAAGAGCTGCTAAATAGCAGAGCTGCAGCAGCCAGGCATATTATCAGTGTTAAAGAAAATGATCTTTCGCTTTTTAAAAACTTCATAATTAAACCTCCCTCTTTAAATTAAAGTTATCTCTTTAATACTCGCTTATTCGCAGTTTTTCATATTTCTTTGAATTAGAAAAGTAGAAACTTAAGACATAAATATTAATTTATGGAAATATAGAGTCGACCTGATTAAAAATCTAACTTTTTTCTAAAAAATTCCTCTATGGTCGCTTTGGATCTCCACAAGACCATGGTGGTCTTACCTCCCATATCTCCCAGGATCTATGTCCCAACATTCCTTCGTTCTACCTTCCCATGGGTGGAGGCCGGCTCTGCTCCTCGACGGGGTCTTAACTTCTGTTAAGCCCTAATGGAATAAATAATTTCCGGCTAATCCAGTCTTCCTCTTTCAAAGTTCTATTACTCAACTTTAAATAATCTTTCTTAAATCAATAAACTTATCAACTCATTAAAAACAATACAATTAATGTTTAAGCTACTTCCTGTAAATCTAAATTTCTATCAATATCGTTCATCAACTTTTCACCATCATACATAACATGTTTTTGACCAAGTGCAAAAAATATTCTAATCAGTTTACAGGCCAGGGCTATCATTGACTGCTTTGGTTTTAAAGGATTATCCCTCTGAGTAGTATAGTATTCATGCAGCTGTCTAAACTCCTGATTTTTAGCCAGTATCGGCAGCATTACTCTGTACAGTAATGCCCGTAATCTGGGTCTTCCTCTTTTAGTTATCCTGGTTTGACCAAGATGCTTACCTGAACTGTGTTCTTTTAAGTTTAAACCTGCAAGTTTCTGTATCTGTTTGGGATGATCATAATCATTTATATCCCCAACTTCTGCAATAAAACCAGCCACTGTAATTATACCTACACCCTTTACTGACTCCATATATTTAGCTTCTTCCATACTGTTAAATAACTTTTCTACTTTTTCTTCAAGCAGTTCTTTCTGGTCGTTTAAAAGCTCATACTGCTCAAGTAAATTCCTTAATTCATACCGGGTGAATTCTCCACCTTCTTTAATACCAATTGAGTTTAAAGCTGCTTTTTTGAGCTTTCTGGCTCTTCTAATACCCACACCTCTATTAGCACCTTTTTTGAAAATCCCAACTATTTCTTCATCAGTTTTTTCAAGTATTAAATAAGGTAAAAAAAGTTCTTTTAAAATTGCAACTGAAGCTTTTCCACTCCATTTTTTAAAAACAGTTTGATATTCAGGAAAATATTTGTCTATCAGCTGCTGAATCTTATTTGAAAGGTTTATAATATCTTTAACCAGTCTTTCCCTGTGAGTCATTGCTACTCTTAGATCTGCATACTCTTTTTCTGGCATATGTGGCACAGAATATCTGCCATCTATTACCAGTTTAGCTATGACTTTAGCATCTTTTCTGTCTGTTTTAGTTGGTGAGTTATCATCAAGAGACTTACTCTTTTTAACATGAGCTGGATTTACCACTACCCTCAAAAAATCTGTTTTTCTTCTTAGATATTCTTCTAAGGGTAACCAGTAATGTCCTGTAGGCTCCATACCAACTATTACACTAGTTTTATTTTCCTTCTCACTTACTTTTGAAATCCAGTTTAGAAGTTTTTTAAAACCTGCTTCATTATTTTCAAAAAAGATTGCCTTATCATATTCTATACCTCTAAAATCAAAGAATCGAGCAGCATGTTTGTTCTTTGCGATATCCACCCCAACTACCAGTGTTGAAACTTTTACTTGCATAATCTTTTCATTTTGAGTATAATTCATATTAGATACCTCCTTGGTTTTTTAGAGATCAGAATGACCTCTGATACTCCGTATTATACCAAGGGGGTATTTTTTTGTCGATACTGATTTTTATTCATTACAGGAATGCTCCTCTTTAAATCTAAGCTATTACGTATTTATCTATATTTATATCCCGCGCCTCATCATTCTTTCACTAAATAAGTTCTCATCAACTTCAGTGTTATATTCAACTTCACTGGTTCTTAAAATTGTCCGGTGGTCACTCTGCAGATTATGCATTTCATTATCCACAATGGTTAGAATTCCATCTATTTCTTCAAGCTGATTAACAGTTAAGACTTTGAGCAGTTCGCCTTCCTGATCATAAAACTCTTTTTTAAGACCAATCCAGTTATCCTGCCAGACATAAGTTACTGTTCTGCTGTATAAATCGTCTTCAGCAACCGGAATATTTTCTACCACATAAACTTCTTTACCATCAATTGTATCTTCTCCAATTAAATTGTGCTCATCTTCGGCTAGTGTTCTATCTCCCAGGTCATCATAGGTAAAATCTGAGCCCATAAAATAATCACTCTTGTTTTCAGAAGAAATTCTCTTTACCTTATTTAAAGCAGGCAGAAAAATCCACTGGTCATCACTCTGCTCTGAATCATAGCTCCAGTTCATAAAGGAGGTGTTGCGCACATCTGCCGGAGAAATAAAGAACATTATTTTCTTTTCAACCTCGCCAAAGTCCTTCTCATACTGTTTAATCTCTCTCACTCGCTCAGCACCACGGCTGTTAATTAAAATCATCTCGAGATTAGAAGTTCTGCTGTCTCCAGTTTCACGACTATATACTTTTTCCATGATTTCTTCTCCACTTAGCTCAGCAGCCGAAACTGTCCCAAAAACTGCCATTAAAGCTACCAGTACAGCAACTGTAATTATTATTTTATTCCTCATTTTGATCATCCTTTCTCTTATTGAAAATAAATTTAGGTTCCATGATATCAATTAAAGCAACTGCCAGAGTCAGGGTTCCAATCAGACTAACAAATAAAGCTGTTGAAACTAACCAGCCGAGTTCTCTATTGGGAGGAAACTCAGAGAAGGTTAAGACCATAAATCCTGCAATCACAACAACTGCATTAAAGGTAATCGCTCTTCCGGAGAGGTTAATTGCTTTATCTGCAGTTTCCGCCTTATTAAAGCCTCTAATTCCATAATACTGATAGCGGGAAAGCAGGTGAATTGCATAGTCAATTCCCATTCCAACTGCGATACTGGAAATTAAGGCTGTAGTTGTGTTTAAAGAAACTCCCAGGCCTCCCATCAGACCAAAGTTGACGACTGCTGTAACTGCAATTGGCAGCACTCCGATCAAACCGGCTGCAAAACTTTTAAAGAGCAGACTGAGCAGTAAGAAAACACCTACTAAGGAAATTGCCAGACTTAAAACCTGACCTTCTAAAATTAGACCACTAAAAATCATATTTGTATAGGCCGAGCCGGCAAATTCAACTTCAAATTCCTTTAAAGATGAATTAGCAGCAAAGTCTTCAATTTCAGCAATAATACTTTTAATCTCCTGAGTCCGATCTGTTTTTAAACTAAGCTGTACATGCAGCTGCCTGTAGTCATAATCAATCAGCCTGTCTAAATCTTCCGGATCACCTGACATTGAATATAAAAGTAAATACTGAGCAACTAAGTCCCTGGAATCAGGAACCCGGTTAAACTCTTCCTGATCTTCGTTCATCACCTTGTTAATCCGGCGGAGATAATCATTTAAACTGTAGGTTGTACCTATTAATTCACGTTCTTCCAGCTGATTCTGCAGTTCCCAGACATCTTTTAAATATTCTGGTTCTTTAAATGTATCATTCTCTTCTGCTTTAAAGATTAAATTCAGCTGAGTTGTACCGCCAAAGTTCTGATTGATAAAATTATCTGCCTGTGAGATTTCCTCGTCCTCAGTAAATTTATTCAGCATACTGGAGTCAATCCAAATATTGCTGGCACCATAGGCCGCTATAATCGTAAGGATGATTGTTATGATTACTACAGCTCTGCGTCTTGTCCGTACAAACTGAGATAACTTGTGAAAAAATTTCCTGTCAGCAGCCTGCTGCTCTTTCTTTTTTATTTTAAGATTTGGCAGACCCAGCACTTTCAAACCAGCCGGAATCATTATCAGAGAAAAGAACATGGCAGAAATTACACCAACTGCTGTAAATAAACCAAAATACCTGATCGGCAGAACATCTGAAGTTAATAATGATAGAAATCCTGCTGCAGTAGTAATTGAAGTCATCACCACCGGTTTCCAGAGCTGCTGCTGCATATCCTTAATTAACTCAAGTTTATCTCTTTCCGGCCGGGCTTTAATTTCCTGATTTAAATGACTTAAAAGATGAATCCCGTCTGCAACTCCCAGTGCAATCAGCATTACAGGAATCATGGTCGAAACTGCATAAATTGGAATTCCTAAATAGGACATCAGTCCAAAAGCCCAGATTGTGCTGAATAAAACCACCAGCATGGTCAGCAGTGTGCTTTTAAAGCTGTGCAGGGTTAAAAATAAGACAAAGAGGATAATAAAGATAACAATTGGAATCATCTTCTGCATATCCTGAGGCATTAGATGAGCTAAAGTTCCTTCAACTACGGGCTGTCCTGCAATATAGATCTTTGCACTGCCGCTTCTGTAGGGCTTAACAATCTCCTGAACTTTTTGATAGAGCTCCAGCCTGTCTATTTCTCCAGCTTTTAATTCAGCCATTATTAAGGCAGAACTGCCATCTTCGGCTACAATCCGACCGCCAACCATCTTATTGGCTTCTACATCTTCCCGCAGCTGATCTATTTCAGCCTGACTTTTCGGTAACTTTTGATAGAAGGGATCAACTTCCAGACCAAATTCACTTCCCTTAATGTTATCAGCTGTAGTCAGACTCTTGACATCCCCTTTTGCTACTTCCGGCAATTTTTCCAGTGCTAGAGATATTTGATCAATCATTTTCAATGTCTCCGCATTATAGACACCATTTGGATTACTATTATTCTCCACCGCTACAATTACTGCATCATTGATCCCAAATAAATCCTCGTACTCTTCGCTGGCCACAAATTCTGGATGATCATCCGGCTTATATTTATCCAGGTTCGTCTCTAAGCGAGCATTATCATAGATCTGGAAAGTAAAAAATGCAGTGATTATTAAAATTATGATTAAAACTGTTTTTGGAAATTTCAGCACCCAGTCTGTTATTTTATCAATCATGATTACCCCTCTTTTCTTAATCATTTCTCTTTATCTAATCTAACACTTAATTTATGAATGAGTATTCATTCATAAAATTTTATTAAGAAACCAGCTGCTTACACAGCCGGTATTATTTTTTAAAGTGAAGGTGTTTTTACATTTAAGACTTCAAATTTTTCACCCTGATCAGCTTTTAATTCCATCTCTGTATTTGGAGGACAGGTCACAACTGTTCCTGCTTCAACTACACTTGCTTCATCTCCAATTCTTAAAGTTCCTTTACCCTCTTTAATGTAGAAAAACACATCTACCGGAACCTGATGAGCAGGTACAATATCGCCTTCAGACAAAATTAAGTTCATCACCTGAGCATTATCATTTTTTAAAACAGCTTTTGCAATTACTCCTCTTTTGTTCTTTGTCCCCTCTAACTCACTCAACTTAATAATTTCCACAAAAATCATTCCTTTCGTTTAATAAATAATTTTATTGACATATATTATAAATCTCTAATATGAATGATTGCTCATTCACTAATATAAGTATAGTACTTTGCTTTATTTAATGCAGTGATACAGCTCACACAAAGTTAATTTTTTAAAATTAACTTATTTCTTTTTTCTAACATATAGTGCAACTGCTAAAACAAATAAAACCGCAATATAAACTGGAGTGGACACCTTTATCACCCTTCTGCTAACTACTTTTCTTAAATCAATTAAAAATATGGTCAATCCGCTCTAAAATAAAGTCAGGCGCCTCCTCTAAAAGCTGCATCTCCGGTTGAGTTAACGAATATTCGATAACTCCCTGCATCGAGCCAAAGAAATAGACTGCCATTAAATGAGTGTTGATCTCTTTAACTTCTCCCTTTTGAACACCAGCCTGAAAAAGTTTTTCCAGCATTTTAATTAAAGAATTCATATGATCTTTTATCTGATCACTTTTTTCGCCCCGGGAAAAGTCTTTTTCACGAACAAGCACCCTGCCGAGGTGAGGATTCTCAATTAAAACTGAAAAATGTCTATTTAAAAATTCTTTTAAGAATTCTTTGGTTGAAAGCTTTTTTTCCTTTAGCTCTGACATAATTTCCATTCTTCTTTTCATCTCTGCTTTAAAAATATAGGCCAGAACCTTATCCTTACTGGAAAAATAATTATAAATAGTTCCAACTGCCAGACCTGCCTGATCAGCTATATCCTGCATTCTCGTGTTGAAAAAACCTTCCTGAGAAATGATTTCTACTGCTGCCTTTCTAATTCTATCTTTAGTTTCCTGAGCCACTTTTATCAACTCCTTGAATGAGTGTTCATTCATATTATAGCACTATAAAATTTCTTTGTCAAGCCACTTAATTTAAAATTATTCTATGTTACACTGCGAAAAGTCTTAATCATCAATTTCCAAATTGTATAATTCCTATTATGACAGGGGTGTCCTCCTGATAAAATACCCGAAATTGACTTTTCGCAGTGCAGTCTTTTTGTACAATTTCAATAAAAAATCATAAACTATTTACATTGTTTGTGACTTTTTCATAGAATAAAATTCTTTTTCTTCTTCACCGTTAATTCGGATAAAGAGCAGTAAACAGTCTTCTTTAGCAGTCAAAGAAACTAGATCATCATTGAAAACAATAATTTGATTTTTCTTCATTATATAATCTTTTCTATTAATTTTATAGCTGATTTTTCCTTCCATTAAGAACATAATTGATTCACCTATAAAGGGCCTGGGGGGCATAAAATCACCTTCAAAAAATTGGACAATTCGCATTGAATGTTTTTCTTCATAACTAAAAATATTACATTTTTCATCCTTTTCTAGATACTCATCTAAATCAAAAAATTTCAAACTCACCATCTCCTTTTGTAATATTATTCACATAATATCACAAAATAGAATTTGATTTAACAGTTATTTGTAATTTTTTTATAAATTCTATATATTTTTTTATTTAAAATCTGAAGCTAAGAATTCAGCTTCTTTTTGAGCTCATAAACATCAAGGCGCTCCGGCACATAATCTTCATCCCGATTTTTCACTTCTTCCACTGGAATATTTAATTCCCGGCTGATTATCTTTTTAATTCTGCTTTCACAGAAGTTTGCCTGACACTCTCCGGTTTTGGCCCAGGTTCTTCTTTTAACAGCATCAGTTGTTTTGATTGGAATCGAACGGCTCAAGGCATCCAGGATTTCAGCTTCAGTCACCGTTTCACAGCGGCAGATAATATTCTTTTTCGGCTCCTGATGGTCTATTTCACCGGCGAAATCTTCATCTTTTTCCACCACAATGGCTGGTCGCTGGGGATTAAAATCATCTTTCTTATTCAGCTTAAGTCCTGAATCTTTTAAAATATTAACTAGCTTTTTTGCAATAGCTGGTGAAGAGGTTAGACCGGGTGAGTCAATTCCTGCTGCCTGAATGAAACCTTTATGCTCTGTCTCTTCGATTATAAAATCTCCTCTGGTGCTTTTAGGTCTCAGCCCGGCAAAGGTTCTCAGCATCCTGTTGGTATCAAAATCCGGTACTGAACGGCGGGCCTGGTCAATGATATATTTAATTTCCTTAAAAGTAGTGCTGACATCATTCTTTTTATCTATTTCTTCCGCATTGGGCCCGATCATAAAATTGCCGTGGGTGGTTGTTGTGGCTACTACTCCTTTAGTTTTAGGGTTTGGTGCCTGAAAAATAACTGAATTAACTAAGTGAGATTGACTTTTACTAAATACCACATATTCTCCCCGCATTGGATAAATTTCAAAATCATCAGTATTAAGCATTGATGCAATCCGGTCAGCATAAATTCCAGCTGCATTAATCAGATAGCGGCTTTTAATTTTTTCGTTTACTGTTTCTACTTCAAAATATCCGTTATCCTTTTCAATGTTTATAACTTCTGATTCCAGCTTTAAATCGACTCCGTTATCAACAGCATTTTCTGCCAGGGCAATGGTAAATTCATAGGGAGAGGTGACTCCAATATTCTTACAATAAAAGGCTGCCTGAACCTGATCACTGACATGAGGCTCAATTTCTTTAATCCGATCACCATCGATAATTTCTATCTCCTCTTCCGGCTGGCCGACTTTTAAGGCATTCTGGTAAATTTTTTCCAGTGTTTTTTCATCTTCTTCATCAAAAGCCAGCACCAGACCACCTGTTTTTTTGTAGCCAAAATTAAGCTCTTCGTTCAGTTTTTGATACATTGAATTTCCCTTTATACAGAGTTCTCCTTTTAAGGTTCCTGCTTTAGCAACATAACCGCCGTGGACAATTCCTGTATTGGCCTTGGAAGCACCGGTGGAAACATCCGATTCTTTTTCAATCAGTGTTAGCTCAAGCTGATATTTAGATAACTCTCTTGCTATTGCCGAACCAACCACACCCGCTCCTATAACAGCAACATCATACATTTAAGACCCTCCTTAATTTCTGAAACTTTATTTTAAATATTTCGAAAATTTATGGTCTTAACTGACCGCTATTTAGTCTAAAAAGGCTTTTCCCACAATTTTAAAATTCGAGAAAAGCCTTTTCAATTATTTTGCACTGTAAATCTTTCTATATTTTTTCCCACTTTTATTTTCACTTACTTCATAAACTGCTTCAACTAAAATATCATTCTGCTCAAGCAGTTCTTTCAGTGCTTCCAGTTCAGCGGGAACAGCTATTGCCGAACCACAGTCGGTAGATATCTCCGGTGGTACAGCTGCCATCCTGTAAAGTAAATCATTATCCATAAAAACTTTTTCAGCCTTGATTGAATGATGAGTCGACTGAAATAAAATCAACTTATCCTGCTTTACTCCCATTCTATTTTAACTCCTTTTTGACCTTTTTTAGCTTTCGCAATCACAGCAACATCCAGACCTTCTCCGTAGAGATCAATTAAAAGCTCAGCTGCATCTTCTTTGGCAACTGAAATTAAAAGGCCACCTGAGGTCTGCGGATCATACATTAATTCATAAAGAGTCTGGTCTCTTTTTCCGCTCTCACTGACAAATCCCTCATAATTATCTCTATTTTTATAGGCACCTGCGGGTAAAAGTCCGGATTCCGCAAAATCTCTTACTCCTTCAAAAATTGGAATCTCTGGAGCCTCAATTGTGATTTCCAGACTGCTGTTTTCTGACATCTCAAGCAGATGTCCAATCAAACCAAAACCGGTTACATCTGTACAGGCATTGATCTGATACTGGTCAAAATATTTTAAAGCAGTATTATTTAATGTTAACATTGATTTTACTGCCGGATTATTTTCATCACTTTTAGTGAAACCACCCTTAATTGCTGAAACCATAACTCCAGTTCCCAGCGGCTTTGTTAAAAGAATGAGATCACCTTCTTTTATACCGGAGTTGCTGAGTAAATTATCTGGATGGACAGTCCCGGTTACCGAAAGTCCATATTTGGGCTCTTCATCAACAACGGTGTGACCGCCACATAAGCTGGCACCTGCTTCTTTAACTTTATCAGCACCTCCCTGCAGAATCTGCGAAAGAATTTCTGCTTCCAGACAGGAAGGAAAACCAACTATATTCATTGCTAAAATAGGCTGGCCGCCCATTGCATAAACATCACTTAAGGCATTAGCAGCAGCAATCTGTCCAAATAGATAGGGATCATCCACTACCGGGGTAAAGAAATCAAGCGTCTGAATCAAAGCTATCTCATCTGTTAGACTGTAGACAGCAGCATCATCAGCCTTATCAAGACCGATTAAAAGTTTTTCCGGATCAGCCGGAAAATTAACGCGACGCAGAACCTGCGCCAGAGCCTTAGGGCCCATCTTGGCTGCTCAACCAGAAGTTTTGCTGTAATCAGTTAATTTGATCTGAGACATAATATCACCAACTTTCTTTACTATTTCTTTAAATCTACATCTATAAATATATAATTAATGAAAGAAAATAGCAAATTAAACTCTGACAGTACTGCTGCTGTTGAGGCTGTCAACAATTTCATACATGTTGCTGACCTCTCCAACTTCAACCTGATCACTTAAATTGTAATAATCCAGGCAGGTTCCACAGAGTAGGATTTTAACCCCTGCTGCTTCTAAATCAGCTAAAACAGCAGTCACATCCTTTTCTAAAACAGCCAGCTTAACTCCGGCATTTAAGAAAATTACTTTTTTAGGCTGGGGCTTAATATCTAGTAGAGTTGAAAGAAAACCCTTAATCAAAATTTTACCAAGCTCCTCATCCCCTTCACCTAAGGTATCAGAGGCTACTAAATAAACTTTTCCCTGCTGAGATTCAGACTCAGAGCCGACAGCTGCACCAGCTTTATCCTCTACTTTATCAGCGGCAGTTTTTTTAATCATAATTTTAAAGTAATCTTCAGCTTCTTCTACAATCGTAACTTCTGCCTTCATTTTACGAGCCAGTTTAGCAACATTTTCCGAAGCAGTTCTATTATCAACTACAGTTAAAATTTCATCATTATCAGCCATCGCTTTTTTGGTCAGCACAACCGGCTTGGGGCAGGCTAAACCACGTGCATCTATTTCTTTCATTTTTAATTCCTCCAGTTAGAATTTGGATTTTTAAATTTGATCTGTTAATTATTTAAAGTAAATTAAATTACTTAATCGTTTCTATTATATTTAAAAATTTATCTACCTCGGCTTCAGTATTAAAATAACCGGGGCTGAGCCTCAGCATTCCAGTTTTATCTGTGCCCAGACTCTGATGTAATAAAGGAGCACAGTGCAGGCCGCCCCGCAGCTGAATATCATATTCCTGCTGCAGTTTAAAGGCCAGTTGGTTGGAGCTCAAACCCTGATGATTAAATGCTGTCACAGCTGTTCTATTTTTAGTCTCTTTTTTTCCGTAAAGTTTTATCTCAGGTAGATCAGTTAAACCGGCAATCAGCCGCTCAAGCAGAGTCATCTCCCGTTGATGAATCCTGGCAAGGCCTTCATTTTTGATAAACTTAATTCCTGCCGCCAGACCAATTATTCCAGGTGTATTAAGGGTTCCTGCCTCCAGATAATCCGGCATTATTTCAGGTTGAGTAATGCTTAAGGAATTTGTTCCGGTTCCACCTTCTTTTAAAGGCAGCATAGACTTGGGATCTCTAACATATAAAGCACCAACTCCTGGTGGTCCAAATAATGACTTGTGGCCCGGGACTGCTAGAAAATCAATTTTCAGCTCCTCCACATCAATAGGAATCACTCCCGCTGTCTGGGCTGCATCAACTAAAAACAATATTTTTTCTGCAGCAGCTATTTCTCCAATTTTTTTAAGATCATTAACTGTCCCCAGAACATTGGAGGCATGAGAAATTACAATTAAACGGGTATTATCTTTAACAGCATTTATGATTCCCTGATAATCAATTTCTGCACTTTCCGGGTCTATATCTATGTAATCTACTTCAATTGCTTTCTCAATTTTTAAGCGCTCCAGCGGTCTCAGCACCGAGTTATGTTCCATCTTTGAAGTTATAACATGATCTCCTCTTTTTAAAACACCCTTAATTACAGTATTTAAAGATTCAGTTGCTCCAGAATTGAAAACTATATGAGCAGAATCATTAACTCCAAAAAAATCAGCCACTTCTTCCCTGCCTGCAAAAACCTTTCTGGCTGCATCCATACTTTTCCCAGAACCTGAACGACCGGGATTCATGCCTGAGTTTCTAAAAAATGTGTCCACCGCCTGATAAACAGACTCCGGTTTGGGCCAGCTGGTAGCAGCATTATTAAAATATATCATTAAATTTACACCGCCTTTTAAAAACTGTCTTAAATAATTAATTCTTTTTATAGCCTGAAAAACCTTTATTTAAATTTAGCTATCTGACTGAAAATGTTCATTTATGTTCACGCACCCGGTGCGTGAACATAAATGAACATAAAAAAGCCCCTGCGCTAAGACAGGAGCCTTCTCTTGGAGATTATTCAATTAAAGCGAACTTTATTTATATTTTCTAAAGATTTTCCAGGTCAGCTTTTACTTCTTCTACCAGACGGTCAATTTCCTGATAATCCTCTTCTGCCCCGTGGCCTTTTGCAACAACTGGATCATAGAGTTCTACCTTTAAGTTAGGCATTAGCTCTAAGAGCTTATCAGTCATTCTGCCTGCCCAGCCGTAAGAACCAATAATCGAAGCATAACGGGTTTTTGGCTTTAAGACATTGGCCAGATAAGCTGCATATACTGCAGATGGATGTGGTCCGGTTAAAACGGTTGGAGAACCAAAGATTACAGTTGATGCATCGACAAGTGAAATTGCCAGATCACCTAAATCAACATCGGCCAGATTAAAGGGTTTAACTTTAATTCCCTCATCAATCAACCGACTGATAAAGTATTTTATTAAATCATCAGTACTGCCGTGCATTGAAACATAGGGCACTACAACTTCTGGCTTAACCTCATCACTAACCCATTCCTGATAGGCTTCTAAAATCATTTCTGGATTATCATAAATAGGACCGTGGCTGGGAGCAATCATGTCAATCTCATAGTCTTCTAATTTAGCCAGATTCTTTTTGATAATCATTCTAAAAGGCATCATAATCTCAGCATAATATCTTTTGGCAGCCTTATAAACCTCACTATGATCTTCTACAAATAGATCACTGGTTGCCAGGTGAGAGCCAAAGAAATCACAGGGGAATAAAATATTTTCTTCCTGCAGATAGGTTGACATGGTTTCAGGCCAGTGAACCCAGGGAGTATCAATAAACTCTAAGGTGCGGCCACCCAAATCAACAGTCTCACCATCTTCAACTACTCTAATCTGATCAGAATCAAGATCAAGCAGGTCTAAAAGCATTGGCTTTGCTTTTTTGGAACTTAAAACCTCAGCTTCCGGAAACTTCTCTAATAAATGAGGAATAGACCCTGAATGGTCCTGCTCGGCATGGTTGGAAATAATGTAATCTATTTTTTCCACCCCGAGATCATCTAAATTATCTAAAAAGTCTTGAACAAAATCAGGCTCTACTGTATCAATAATTGCATTCTTTTCTTCACCTTTAACAAAATACGAGTTATAACTTGTACCATCAGGTAGAGGAATCAACTCATCAAACAACTTGCGGTGCCAGTCAATAATTCCCACACTGTAAATATCATCTTTAACTTTTCTAAACATTTAAAACTCCTCCTTATATTCTTATACTTTTTGAAAGTTATTATAATAATTATAAATATGTACAGACAGAATTAGCCTGTCAATACATATTATATTAATTCCGACTTCTTTTGTCAAGTTTATTATATGCCTTTTATTTTATTAGTTCTGTGAGCTATGTCACAGAAAAAATGCCCTGATTTAAATTCAAATCAAAAGGCATTAGAATTATTTTTTATTTATCTATAGGTAACACTATCTAGATTGGCTTCATATAAAACATATTTATCAAAGTTATTTTCAATTTCCACAGTTATTGAAGCCGGCAGATTATAATTTTGATAATCTATATAATCATCATAATAAGCTTTGAGGCTAACTCTGTTTCCATCGAAATTAAATTCATCAGTCGTAATAGAAATTAATTTTCCCTGTTCATTAAAATCAAGAACATAATTAAGTTTTCCAGAAGTAGTATTCAACTCCAGAAGTGTCCGGTTATTGCTCATGTATCTATAATCTATACTGCCGCTTGCTAAATAATAATAAGGAAAATAAACTGCATCAATAATCATCCGGCTCTTTAGAAAAGGTAGAGCACTCTGTCCGTAAACTTCCTGATTATTTTTAATTCCCATATATTTGAATTCATAAATCTGTTTATCTCCAATCGATACCTCTCGCAATTTATTAAAAGTAACCCGATTTTCATCAATAAACCACTCACTGACAAACTCCTCGTTTTTTAAATTGTAAAATGATTTGACTTTAAAATCAAACATCTCACCATATTTATCCTTACGGTATTTGCCAGAATAATTGAGATTAACATAAGTTGATAAATTTCTGTGATCCGGAATACTGGCCTGAATATATCTTCTTAAGGAAGAAGGAATAGAAATACTATTTGGATTTGGAATCGAAAGATTATCACTGAGTGTATATCGTCTCTGCATAGAGCTGACATCCTGCTCATACTGGCGGTCAAGATAGAGATTGGCCAATACTGTATATATTGAGAATGAAATTATTATTAAAAGTACTAGAATCAATATTTTTTTTAGCAAGATAATCACCTCTATTTATTATTTTAGATAAAATAACAGATCTTTCTATTAACGGCTTTTAAACAGGCCTTTGCAATTGCTAAGGAAATATTATTATTTACATGAACAGCTCCAACTAATTTTTCCTGTTTTAAATTGTTTTCGGGGTTATACATTGAAATTTCAGCAATTACCAGCTCCTCTTTGCCTTTGATCGTAAAAATATCATCAACAATAAGCTGCAGCTTAAAATCTAAATATTTATTTAAAATAGTTAAAACAGATCTTCCAATCAATTTTTCTATGCTTTCTCCAATTTGAGCTTCAAAACTTTCTTTGATTTCCTGCCCATTGATTTTCATTTCCACATTACAGCGGGAGCGATTATTTTCAGTATAAATTGAAACCAGTTCTATTCTTTCGCTGGAAAATGTGTCAGCAGCCTCTGCAAAATTACTGTCGATCCTGGCAATACTGATCTTTTTATGGTCTATTTTAAAATCTTTGTGCACCAGACAGACTGTTTCAACATCTCTAACAATCCTTTTAGGATCTCTTTTCTTATCAGCTATAATGTGGATTTCGTCTATCTGATCTGCACCTGTTAAATTACAGGAGACTACCCCTTCAAGTTCCTGAATCAATTTTTTTATTTCTGTATTCATATTCAGCTCTCCCCTTTTTAACTTTTTCGGTTTAATATTCAAGCGACAACTCTAATTTCCTGATTTTTTCTTCACTTTTAAATTTATCATCAAAATATCCATCTCTGATTAATTTAATCATTTTCTCGGCAATTTCCGGATCGAACTGTCCCCCGGCGCATTTTTTAAATTCCTCAATGATTTCTTCTTTGGTCATCGGCGGTTTATATGTTCTGCCGGTAATCATTACATCCAGTGAATCACAGGCCGTTAAAATCCTGGCTCCTACCGGGATTTCTTTTCCTTTCAGACCTTCAGGGTATCCTCTACCGTCCCAGCGTTCATGGTGGTATTTAATTACATCTAATTCTTTATTCAAAATATCTATATCCTTTAAAAGTTGATATCCATATTCTGTATGTCTTTTAATTTCTTGATATTCCTGTTCGCTTAATTTATCTGAACTTCGCAAAATATCATCGTCAACATAAATTTTACCTATGTCATGAATTTTAGCAACACTTATTATTTTTTCTGATTTAGCCCATGATAAATCCATTTCATCACATAGATGATATGTATATTTAGCCACTCGTTCACAGTGACCTTCAGTATAATGGTCTTTTGAGTCAATTACTTTTAAGAAACTTTCGATTATTTGAGTATAGGAGTTCAGTTGTTGTAGTCGAGAATAGAAAAAATCTTTAATTATAAATAATAAAATTATTACAAGAGCAAATAATATCTTTCCAAAATAAAAATAAGAGGCTAATAAAATAAGACCTACAAAATAAGATGTAATTAAATTTTTCGAAAGTTCTCTAAAATAACTAATTAATGAAAGATTATTTACATCATTTTCTGCAATCCTAATAACTATATAAACTAAAGTGTTATTGATTATAAAATAAATAATACTTGCCAGTAAAATTGATAAAAAAGGGAAAGATCCACTATCTAAAAGTGGCCTTGCCAGTTTAAATGAAAATGCTCCAGAAGCTGCAGCTAAAAATAAAACAAATCTATTAAACAGAAACTTATACCAGACAAAGTTTCTTTTCAACAATCTAAATTCAATTGAGCCAATTGCTGACAAAATAGCTGTCCAGAAGGGATTTAAAAACATAAAGCCAATAATTACTATGGGAAGATTCATAGAAGTATTAATTTCTGTTAAAGAATTAAAAAACATACTCATATTATTAACTACCAGTAAAGAAATAATTAAAAATATAATTTCACCCAAATTGAAATCTTTAATATATATAAATGCTAAACTTAATCCAAGTGAGATAGTTATTATAAAAATAAAAGCAAGATAAATTTTTAGTTTTTTCTTCATTATGAACCCTCACATTCTTTTTAAATATCCGGCAGCAGAATAAAAATTTTAACCACTATTTTATCTCCAGTGACTGGTTTCAGCTAATACAGAAATAGCTGTACCAAATGTAATTAAAGCTGTTGTGATAGCAACATAAAACTTTTTCATTAAGATTCAGCTCCCTTCGTTATTTGTATTTCTAAGCTCATTTACGAAGGTAAGCTCGGCTCATTTTATTTAAGCTAGTCTCTCTCTGCTGCCAGATTACTCTTTAATATAATTCAATATTATTGGCAGAAGTCCTCTTTTTTAGAGCAAAAAAAGTGCTTTAATAGCTTTATTAATAAGGATTACCATTAATTTTTATAATATTATAGTATATTCCAAAAGAAAAAGTCCTGAGAAAAATTCTCAGAACCTATCAGCTTACTACTTTTATTTTAATAAAAATTACTAATTCAGCGCGGGTTACATATTTCGACATAAATCGGGTGGTTCACGGTGCGTGTACGTTTTAAAGATTCGGTTCGGTCATCTTTTTAGGATCCACGTGTTTTTCGAATTCCTCGGCAGTTAAATAGCCAAGACTTACTGCAGCTTCTTTTAGGCTTGAATCCTCTCTAAAGGCCTTCTGAGCAATCTCTGCTGCTTTATCATAGCCAATTACCGGGTTCAATGCAGTAACCAGCATTAAACAGCTCTCCAGATAGGACTCGATCTGATCTTTATTGGCTTCAATTCCTTTTAAACAGCGCTGATTGTAGGAACTGACAGCATCACCGAGCAGTCTGATTGACTGCAGTATATTGTAAATAATTAGAGGTTTAGCAACATTGAGCTGAAAATTGCCGCTGCCTCCACCAAGATTAACAGCTGTATCATTGGCCATTACCTGAGCTGACGCCTGAAATAAGGCTTCTGCCTGAGTTGGATTTACTTTTCCCGGCATTATTGAACTGCCGGGCTCATTTTTAGGAATATTAATCTCACCGACACCACAGCGGGGACCGGAGGCCAGCCAGCGGGTATCATTGGCCAGCTTCATTAAAAAAGAAGCTGCTGTTTTTAAAACCCCACTCAAATTAACAAAACTATCATGAGCTGCAATTCCGGCAGATTTGTTTTCAGCAGCCACATAATTATTTTCTGTTTCCAGATTAATATACTTAACTGCTTTTTCGGCAAAGCCTGCTTTGGTATTTAAACCCGTACCAACAGCGGTTCCTCCCAGAGGCAGTTTTTTTAAATATTTAAGACTATCTTTGAGCATCTGAGTAATATCGCTTAGCTGAGAGGCATAAGCTGCAAACTCCTGTCCCAGTGTAATTGGGGTTGCATCCATCAGGTGGGTTCTCCCCACCTTAACCAAATCGGCATATTTTTCCGCCTTCTCTGCCAGCACTTCCTTCAAATCTTCAAAAATCGGAAGCAAAAAGTCTTCCACTCTGCCGACAGCCGCCAGGGCCATCGCAGTTGGAAAAGTATCATTAGATGACTGAGACATATTAACATCATCATTGGGATGAACTGGCTTTTTAC
The DNA here is from genome assembly GCF_003053565.1 of Halanaerobium saccharolyticum. GTDB lineage: Bacteria > Bacillota > Halanaerobiia > Halanaerobiales > Halanaerobiaceae > Halanaerobium > Halanaerobium saccharolyticum_B. The sequence goes on from NZ_QAXS01000026.1 coordinate 31,787, forward strand.
TTCCCGGCTCTTCTCCTGCCAGCTCTGAAATTCTATTTGCCAGCACCTCATTGACATTCATATTGGTCTGAGTACCGGAACCGGTCTGCCAGAGAGAAATGGGAAAATGCTGATCCAGTTCCCCAGCTATTAATTCCTCAGCTGCCCTTAAAACATAATCTCTTTTTTCTCTACTGATCAATCCCTGCTCATGGTTGGCCAGCACAGCCGCCTTTTTGACAATCCCATAAGCTCGAATTATTTCTAGCGGCATTTTTTCTTCACCAATTGGAAAATTCTCTACAGCCCTTGCTGTCTGTGCTCCATAAAGTTTATCAGCCGGTACTTTTACTTCCCCCAAACTATCCTTCTCAATTCTGTATTCCATAAAACACCTCATTTAAATTTTTGACTTAAACATAAGACTTAAACATAAACATTATCATCTTTTTCGTCACTATCAGCTGCTTCTGATTTCTGAGCAATTTCTGCTTCTTCAGCTGCCTTTTCCTCTTCTTTTTTCTCATCTTCCAGCTCCAGCTCTTCTAACTCACGCATTACCTGCTTTTCCTTTTCCGGGTCTACCTTATATAAATTTGTTTCTTCTTCAGCTTCGGCTTCCTGCTTTTGAGAACTTTCTTTCATATCAGCAGCAGCCGGATTTTGAGCAGTAATTAGAGAAGCTGCCCACTTGCCACAGCGGTCACCAGTTACTGCAATAACCCTTCCATCTGCAATAACTTTAATCACTTCACAGTTATTTGCACAGTCCTCACATTCAAAACTTATAGTTTCAAATTTTTCCTCAGTTAAATCAAAACCTCTAAAATTTGTTTTCTCTCCACTACGCTTAATATCTCTTTTAGCCAGCATTGCAATTCCAATCGCACCCATTACATCATGATGTTCAGGAACAATTACTTCAGCTTCAATCTCTTCTTCAAAAGCAGATTTGATACCGATATTGGCTGCAACTCCGCCCTGAAAAATAAATTTACCCTCTAAGACTCTATTTCTAACCAGGTTATTCATATAATTTCTGACCAGTGCTTCCGATAAACCTTTAATAATTTCTGGTTTGGTAAAGCCATACTGCTGTTTTGAAATCATATCAGATTCAGCAAAAACAGTACAGCGGCCGGCAATCCTAACATCCCGCTCTGCCTCCAGAGCCAGGCTGCCAAATTCTTCAATCTGAATTCCCAGTCTTTCTGCCTGATGGTCCAGAAAAGATCCGGTTCCAGCTGCACAGACAGTATTCATGGCAAAGTCAACCGCAATTCCATCTTCTACAATTATTAATTTAGAATCCTGACCACCAATTTCAAAAATAGTTCCGGCATCAGGATAATAATAGGTTGAGGCTCTGGCATGAGCAGTTATTTCATTTTTAACTGTATCAGCTCCGAGAACATAAGCAATTAACTGTCTGCCACTCCCGGTAACTCCAACTCCACTGATTTCATAATTAGCTAAATCAACTTCGTCCTTAAAATCTTTAAGTCCTTCTTTAACCAGATCAATTGGACTACCTGAGTTGCGGGTATAAAGCTTAAAAACAAGCCGGTTATCTTCATCTACTGCAACAATATTTATACTAACTGAACCAATATCTACTCCCAGGTAAAGATTTTGCATCTACATGACCTCCCTCATATCTTTTTCTTTGATCATATCCAAAAATGCTTCTACTCGGGTTAGTACATTTGCATCAGCGGTCTGCTCATCGATAGAAATTGTTAAGACTGGAATCTCATATTTTTCAGAAAGGTCGTCAATTACACTCTGTGAAACAAGCTCCGGCAGACAGCCAAAGGGTTTAAGATGAATAATCCCATCAAATCCTCTCTCCTTAAAATCAATAGCATGTCCGATATTACCCCGGGCATGACCCCCAATTTCAATCTCTATAAATTCTTCTCCCTTTTTTTCTATCTCCTCAAGCTCTTTACCGGTAAAAGGAAAGGCATTTTCTCTAATCCAGTCAGTTAAATACTGGGAGCGCTCAACTTCAAAACCAAAGTAATTGACTTTTTCCTCAATCTGATTGTTGATTGACTGCTCCAGGACCACATAAATTTCTCCAATAATGCCTATTCGATAGCGATCTTCTTCAGCAGGAATTGAATCTTTAAATTCATTTAGTTTAGTTAAATATTTATTTTTAGTTTTTTCAATATCCCTGGCGGATTTAATCTGATAAAATTCTTCCTGAGCATCCAGCCAGATTCTATTGATAACTCCATTCTCATTATATGCTCTTAAAACTTCTACCTGCTTTTCTACTTCATCTAATGCTTTAGTCAGCTCATAAACAATTTTAATTGTCCGGGCCACCTGCAGCCAGGAACTGCTGCCCTTAAGCTTTTTTACAATCTCATAAAAGTAGCGGTAATCATCACGCGGAGAATCAATCACAATAATTTCTACCTGATCATAACCTAAATCTCTAAGAATTTTTTTATGTACTTCACCATAATAGCCAGCACGACAGGGACCATGTCCGCCGCTGGTCACCAGAGTATCCACATCTTTTTCCATCAGCTTTAAATAAATGCCTGTTATCACTTTAAAAGGAAAACAGGCAAACTCAGGGCTGTGTTTTACTCCCAGATCAATAATCTCTTTATTTGGTTTTGGCGGCATAACAACATCATGACCCAGTAATTCAAAAAGCTTTTTATAGACAATTGTTGGCCCCATATAAGGAAAGGATAATCTCATCTTTTTACTACTCCTTTTTTAATCTGAGTAAATCAATAAAAGCTTCAATTCTGGTAATAATATGGCTTTCTCCAGTCTGTTCATCAATTCTTAAGGTCATAAAAGCTTTGTCATAATCTTTAGCATCAATTTCGAGAATCTGCCCCAGCATCGAATCCGGCCCACAACCAAAGGCAGTAAGATGAATCACTCCATCTATTTCCTGCTTCTTAAAATAATGCTCGGCTGCTCCGTAAAGCTTATTGGTAAATTCCCAGAACATGGGCTTTCTCAGCTCAGCAAGCTCCTTTTCAATAATATCTTCTCTGACCATAGAAAAAGTATGAACCCGCACTCCCATTTCCTTAAGTTTATTAGTGATATCCATATTTATGTACTGATCATAAACATCATAGACATAACCAATCAGAGCAATATCAACAACTTCCTCAGTTGTAGAAGAATTCAGTTCCTCTTTTTGACTCTGAGGCAGTTTTGAACTATTTTCAAATTTTGAAATAAGTTTTTCCAGCACCTCAATTTTTTCTACTCCTAAAAAATCATCAACTAAATAACCTTTATAAAGTAAATTTCTGTACCGCTGCCAGAACTCTGCTGCTTTTTTGAGAGCAGTCTCCATCTCTTTTTTAGGAATTTTGAGCTCTTCTGCCAGTTTTTTGTGATTGGAAAATTGAGAAATATCATCACTTTCAGCTTCAATGATATCTGCAATCACTTCCGCCTTCAAAGAAGGTAGAGAATGTCTGATCATATCCGGCAGCCCTAAAAACTTGGGGCATAAGACTACATCTTCTCTAATAGTTCTAAATCGAGGCAGGAAAATGTAATCAACTTCTTTTTTGTCTAAATTTAACACATGACCAATCATCACCTTAATTGGCACACAAATCTCAGATAATGATTTTTTTACCCCCCTGTCTAACAAATCCCTTGAGGTCTTATCTGAAATTACAACCTTCAGCTTCAGTTCCGAAAAAAGTTTAAGCCAGAAAGGAAAATAATAATAATAAAGTAGAGCTCTGGGTATTCCTATTTTTATATTTTTCATATTTAACCTCCAGAATCTCTGTTGAGAATTATTTATAATTTATAAATATTTTATAGCAATTATTAAATAATTTCAAGCCAATTAAATACAATCAGAGCCATCAATTAAAATAGCTCTTTTTAATCTAATTACTATATCCCAGGGATCTGGACATTTTTTGTGAATATTCGACCACCAATTTTGCCAGTTCATTCATTCGGCTTTCTGTCATTCTGGTTATTGGCGCTGAAATACTAAAAGCCGCCACAACCTCTCCCCGATGATTAAAAATCGGGCCAGCAATACAGCGAATGTCTTCTTCCTGCTCCTCATCATCAACTGCATAACCCTGCTTTTTTACCTTTTTTAAATGGCTTAAAAATTCTTCAACACTGGTAATAGTATTTTCAGTATTTTTTTCCATTCCTTTTTCCTCTAAGATCTCCCTCACCTTTTTTTCAGGCAGGTGAGCCATAATTGCCTTACCCAGACTGGTCGAATGAGCCGGAACTCTTTTTCCAACCTGAGAATACATGCGAATTGTGGCCGTGCTCTCAACCTTATCCAGATAAATAACCTCTCCAGAATCCAAAATCCCAAGGTGAATGGTTTCTTTAGTTTTCTGCATCAATTCTTCTAAATAGGGGCGCACTCTGATTCTACTGTCAATATCATTTAAAACTTTGGAACTTAATTCAAATAAATTAATCCCTGCAATATATTTATGGTTATCTTCATTCTTTTCCAGATAACCCCTAAATTTAAGAGTATCCAAAAGCCTGTAAACTGTGCTCTTGTGAATATCCAGCTCCCGACTGATTTCAGTTACTCCCATTCCATTCTCTTTTCCTACTATTAATTCCAAAATATCAAGTGCTCTATCAAGCGACTTTATTAACTGGTTTGGTTTTTTAGAAGCCATGATTCATTCCTTTCTAATCTCAAAATACAATAGTTTATTTTTTGAAAAATTTGCTGTTCTTCTCTAATACCTCGCTCAAATATCTCTGAAACCGTGACGGCCTTTTAGTTTTAATATAAAAATAGCCAATAGTTGAGGTGATCAAAGCACCAGCACAGTCTTCCATCAGATCAAACATGGTGTCGACAAGACCTGATTTCTGCATATTTAAGCCAAAAATAGTATCCATCCAGAATTCAAAAATCTCCCAGAAAACACCAATAGTTACTGCAAATGAAAAAGCAAAAACTGCTACAAAAATTGGACTTAAAACCACATCAATATTTTCATTTTTATTTAAAACATAGACCATTACAAAGCCAATAAAACCCATGCCCATCCCATAAATCAGATGCAGCATACTATCCCACCACCAGAAGCGGTAATAAAACTCTCGCTGTTCCCCCAGATACATTGAAGCAAATATGAAAACGATGATAATGAACTGAAGACCGGTAGGAATCTGCAGATAATTCTTATCAGTTAAGTAAGATGGTAGATAGATCAAAATAATTGCCAGTACTGAAGTAAAAAGGTTAAGCCAGTTTTCAGCTATAAAATTACCAACTACTGCGGCAAAAAGCAAAAAGAGAAAAAATCGTGTCAGATAAAGCTGTATCTTTTCCTGATCCATAAAATTTCCTTTCATTATTTAGATAAATCTTTTCCTGCTAGAATAAATCAACTTAACAAAATAGCATTTACTCAATAATTGATAAAATCTGATCCTGGTTTTTTTCTAGATCAGGGACATAACTTTTCATTAATTTTAAATTACCCTCGATTCTAAATTCTTCGGAATAAGCTGGAATCAGCACACTTTCAATTTCATCTAATTCAAGCTCCTGATCACCATAGATTAGTTTGCCTGATCCTTCGACTACTGTCAGGATATAAAATCTCTGCTGATCACCCTGATCCCGATAGGCTTTCTTTACATCGATAATATCAAGGGCAAATTTATCATTCAAACAGAAATAGCTGTAATCATAATCATCACCACAGACTTTAAGACCCTTTCTCTTTTCTGAACTTAATTTAAAATCAATAACATCCATTGCCTTTGACAGGTGCAGTTCCCTGCCGCGGCCGTAATCATAAACTCTGTAAGTTGTATCACTGCTCTGCTGAATTTCGGCCAGCATAATTCCAGCTCCTATCGCATGGAGCAGCCCGGCCTTAATAAAAAAGACATCGCCTTTTTCAACTTTAATCTTTTTAACATACTGATTAATCTCATCATTCTGGACTGCTTTTTTGAATTCACTTTCTGAGCAGTCTTCAGTTCCAATTACTAAATAAGAATCTTCATCAGCATCAATTACATACCAGGCTTCTGTTTTACCAGCCTCACCCGGGTATTTAGCAGCATACTCATCATCTGGATGAACCTGAATTGAAAGCTGAGCCTGTGCATCAAGGATTTTTAATAAAAGCGGAAATTCCTCTGCCTCTATTTCCTCACCCAGAATCTGCTGTGGATACATTGCTGTTAATTCTTTTAGGGTTTTTCCGGCAAGCTTTCCATTTTGAACAATACTCATTCCTGCTTCCTGAGCAGAAACATCCCAGCTTTCTCCAATCTGACCATCTACCTCTGGCAGATCATCTCTATAATTTTGAAGTTTCGTTCCTCCCCAGATTTTTTCTATATATTTGTGATCAAATTTTAGCGGATAAAACATATATTATTCCTCCCAATCTATATTTAAAAAATATTAATGTTTAAGTCTAAAAACATAAATAATTATTATAAACAAACAGTTTAGCCCTGCTTTATTTAAGCATTCAGTTTAACTTTTAATTTATCACCATCATTTATCTTTGCAGAAAGATTAACAGGTTCACCATTTAAAATCAACTGCATTTTCTGCTGCAGCTGCTTTGAGATCCCATAATTAATATAATCAAATACTCCTTCAACAGTTAAAGTGCGCGAAAAAGCTCTGATCTGATCTCCAGCCTGAATTTTGTAAGTTAAATCTACACTTTCTCCATTAACCTCTACTTCCCAGCGCTGGTTGGGAACACTCAGTTCACTGCCGTTGAAATAAAAATCAATTTCCTGATTACCTTTTTTCCGCAGTAAATTCCTGATAGTCAGACTCTCGTCTTCTTTTTCTTCAATCTGAAGTTTTAAACCAGCTTCTAAAGGACGATCAAGATCAACTTTTTTGCCTTCAGCTGTAGTCACAGAATAACGAGAGATTACTGCTTCCTCTTCTCTACCGTTGAAATTATATTTTATGCTTTCATTTTTAAAACTACCAGCAGGTAATTCCAGCAGCTGGGCCAGGGCATCCCTTACAGTCTCTGGAACTGTATATTCAATCTCAGCTCCGTCAACTAAATCCTGGTCTAAATTTACCAGACTGCCATTCTGAAAAACTCTGGTCCCAACTTTATTTTTAGTGCCGTTTAAATAGATCTGATAGCTGCACAAATCTGCAGCCGGGATAACATCCTTAATCTCTGCTTCAGCATTTTGGCCGGGTCTGCCGGCTTTAAAACTGATTCGGTCACCATTTGTTACCCGCTGCTTCAGTTTCGCCTCTTCCTGATTAAGCAGAATCTTAGCCGCAGTTCCCAGCTCACCTTTGACAGTCTTAAGCTCACCATTAACTGTCGCAGTAAGTCCCATTCCCGGTCGAGGACTGAGCTGCTCCATTTCGATATCAGCTGCCAGCAGTGTATCGGCAACTGTTGGTTGGGAGAGAGTAAGCAGATTAATTCGATCTCCATTTACCTCTACCTCAATAAAAACTGCCTTACTCTGTGTTTCCCTGGTGCTGACTGCAATCCCAAGTGGAGTTAAAGTCTGGGTAGTGTTGATCCCGCTTATCTCTCCTTCAATATTATTTAAGTCTTCTCTTTTTCTGATTCCAATTCTGCTTTCAATTATATCAATTTTTTCAGCAAACTTTTCCTTCAGCCCTGGTGTCAGACTTCCACCACCAATAAAAATCACAGCCTGTGGAGGTGCAGAATTGATTTCAAGAATACTTTCTGCAATCGAGCTGCTCAGCTGCTCCAGCTGTTCTTCAACTGCAGCCAGAACCTCATCTTTATTTAATTCCAGACTCTCACCCAAAATAGTTTTGACTGCTAAAACTTCATCTTCTAAGAGACTGCATTTTACCTTTTCTGCATTATTATAATCAATTAAAAACTTTTCTGAGATAATCTCTGTTATCTCATCACCGGCCACCGGTACCATCGCATAACCTGAAATAGAACCACTCCTAGTAATCGCAATATCAGAAGTACCGGCTCCTATATCAACCAGAGCCAGATTGAAATTACTCATCGCCTCTGGAATTACTACCTGAGAAGCAGCAATTGGCTCCAGAGTCAGGTGTTCAACTTCCAGACCAACTCTGTTAATTACAGAAAGCAGAGAATCAATAACAATTCTGGGCAAAAAGGTAGCAACAAGTTCAACTTCCATATTTTTACCCCGCTGTCCTAAAAGATGACCCAGTTCCATTCCGTCCAGCCTGTATTTGCGGACTGTATAGCCAACAAAGTGGTAATCTACTGCCTTAATTTTATTTTTCTTAGTTTCCAGCCCCTGACTTTGATAAGCCTGCTCCTGCTGCTGATCGTTTTTGAGCTCAGCCTGAGCCTTCTGAATAGTTTTTAATTCCAGAGTTTTGAGATCTTCTTCTTCTATATATCTGCTTCTTTCCAGCTCAATATTATGGCTTTTAGTTACTGTTTTTAGAGCTCTTCCCGCAGCTGCAATGGCCACATTTTTTAAAGTCAGCCCGGATTTTTCTTCCAGTTCCTTTTTTACTTCGGCCACAGCTTCTGCCACCCGGGCCACATTATGTATTTGACCATCAAGCATTGCTCTGGTCTGATGTTCTCGCACAGCAGAATTAACAATTTGATAGCCAGTTTCAGTTTCTTTTATTAAAATTCCAACAATTGTTCTGGTGCCAATATCCAGAGCAAAGGTAATCTCACTGGTCATAAAGATATTCCTCCCTGTAAACATTTAATAAAAATAAGTAAATTTAATTTTCCTACCTGCTAATTATATTCTATATTCAGGTAGATATCCCTTTAAATTAATCGAAGAAAAATCATCTGAAGCTGCTTAAATAAAGAAAACTATCTTCCCAATCAACTTAGAAAGATAGCTTAAAAAATCGGATTAAATTTTTATTTAAACCAAAGTATTTTATTAGAAAATATATTAAACAATCACCTTAGTAATTACAATATTCATGTGCTTTAAAAGATCCAGTTCCTTATCCAGCTCATTACCTTCATCATCTTCGATTAATCTGAGAACCGGTCTGGTCGGAAACCCTACATTCTGAGTTCTGACTACCGCCCGATGCCCACTGCTTAAAATCACTTCCGAACCATTGGGATAAAAAGAAACCTGAGGCAAAAACTTTTTAACCAGTTGATAATCAAAGAGCTGTTCTGTATGGTTCATAATATACTCAGCTGCTTTATAGGTCGGCCATCTATCTCTGTAAACTCGATCACTGGTTAAGGCATCAAAAACATCAGCAATAGCAGCTACCCGGGCAAATTCGTGGATCTCATCACCTTTAAGCCCTCTAGGGTAGCCGGAACCGTCAACCCGCTCGTGATGTGAGTAAACAACTATTCTTGACAGGGGACTAATTGACTCAATCTGCTGCAGGTAGTTAAATCCTAACTCCGGATGATTTTTTATTATTTCAAACTCATGATCTGTTAATTTAGCCGGCTTGTTTAAAATTTCCTCAGGAATAAGAGTCTTACCAATATCATGCAGCATCCCTCCCATTCCAAGTTTAAAAAGCTCACTTTTACTGTAACCGAGCATTTTACCGAGGGCTATACAGACCACACTAACATTTACTGAATGCTCATAAGTATAATCACTGGTGCTTTTTAGACTTACTAGATTTAATAAAACATCCTCATTTAGAACCAGCTCATCAGTAATATCTTCAACAACATTCTTTAAGTCATTAGTATTTAAATCTATAAAACCATTTTTGATCCTGTCAAAGGTATTGGTAACTATTTTCTTTCCGGTGCGCCTGGTGCTGTCTTTAATTGCATCATTGATTTCAATATCATATGAATACCTATCTTCAATGTAAAGATGTTTTATCCCCAGCTCTAGCAGCTTACTTTTATATTTATATAAATTATTAACACCTTTATTTAGTAGTATATTTCCATTTTCATAAATTGGTTTGGCTAATTCCATATCTTCTTTTAGATTTTCTGTTAAGACTAAGCGCATATACTATATAATCCTTTCCCCAAAATAGTTAAAATAATTTTCCCTAAAATATATTTTCTATAAAAATTGTTTAATCCCTCTTAAATTGCTAAAATAAAGCTTAATTAATTTATTTTAACTATTAAACAGATATTATTTTTTCTGGTGAACATTTTTATGGATTATCTGCTCCTCTTCTCTCGACTCAGAAACCCCCAGAGCTCCTCTTATTTTACAGTATTTAGCAGCTGTTTTCAATCCTTCAGCCAGAGCTTGATGATAATCTTTTTCGTTTTTTGCCAGAGAAGTTAAAAAAGCTGCTGTTAAGGCATCACCTGCGCCCAGAGTATCAACTGCTTCAACAGGCAGGGACTTTTCTCTAATTATTTCTTCTCCAAGCTGCATCAGAACCCCGTCTTCACCCAGGGTTAAAATAACAGCCTCAAGCTCAAACTGAGAAAGCCAGTCTAAAAAGGCTTCCGGGTCCTCCTGACTCTTACTTTCTGAGAAAAAAGCAATATCTACTCTGGGGATAATATCCTCAATATATTCCCTGTTTCTGAGGTAAGAAAAATCAAATGACAGTTTAGTCTTATAGTGCAGCTTTGGTAGGTAATTTTCAAAATAGGAATAAATATTACTGTGGACAATTTTAGAATTTTTGATAATCTCCAGCACATTTTTATTGATTTTTAAATTTTTATATACTCCCTTGTCAACAGCCTCAATAACCGCTTCCGAACCCTGACGGCGGACAATTGAAAGTGCATTCCTTCCTTTTCTAATATCATTAACAGGATAGGCAACCTTTTCTTTTTTTAAAGTTTCATATAAAAATTTAGCATTCTTATCTGTCCCAAAAACTCCATAATAAGCTGCTTTAGCACCCAGTCGTTTGGCGATCACAGCCGTATTGTAGGCGCCTCCCCCGGCATAAACTCTCTTTTCCTCCGGGTAATAGTCTGCTATATTATCACCTACAGAAAATATATCATACTGCATAATTATTCCTCCTCAGTTTTGATTGTTTTAGTTGAAATTATTCAGCCTAAACTTATTTAACCTTCCTATTAAACTCTGCAAATTCCTTAATCGGTTTGATCTTTTCAACAATTAATGGAATAACTACCAGCTGAATAACGATTCCTGGAATTCCAGTTACAAATGCCCCCTGCATAAAAGGAATAAAAGGCGGATTAAAATCAAAGATTGGTCCAACAGCTATTAACGCCAGTCCATAAACAAAACGTCCCAAAATCATAGCAGCAATTAAACTCAAATACATATTTTGAGATTTATTAGAATAAAGATAGCCAGCAACTAAACCAAAGGCTGCCAGTTCAAAAGCCATGAGAAAGGTAATCGGCGGCATCACTGGCGGCATTGCAAAAAGCAGAGTGCTGAACAGCGGGGTAATAAAACCGATTAAAGTTCCGTAAAAGGGTCCTAAAATTAGAGCTGTTAAAAATACCGGAATATGCATCGGAGAAATTAAATTTCCCAGAGTTGGACTTCCAGCCAGATTAACCAGCCGCGGTAAAATCAGACCCAGAATTAATAAAAAACTTGCCCAGACTAACTTTCTTGTTTTATTTTTCAAAGTGACCACTCCAAATTTTATATATTATTTAAATTGAATACTTTCAATCAGTTTTTCTATTAGCTGACGCTGTTCAGCCCTATTTTCAGCACCAGGTTCAAAACTCAATTTTAAAAGCTGCTGCTGATCTTTCTGACTAATAAAATAATCAAGCTTATATTCCTGACTGCGGTTTAACTGCAGCTGATAAATATCAAGCTGATCATCTGCAATAGTTCGTTTTTCCACCTGATAGCCATTTTCTTCAGCCTCGATGGCAGCATAATTAAACTGTTTGCGAGCCGTTTCCATAAAGTTTTTGGCACTCAAATCTTCAAAATAGATTTCTGCATTTAAGTTTTCAGCACTCAGCTGATATTTAAATTTGACCTCCTGTTTTAAAACCCTCGCTTCATTTAAATTCCAGTTTTTTGGATAGGAAAAGGAAATCAAACTGTTTTCAAAGTGACTAAACTCGTTTCTCTCAGGCATGGTTAAGCCCTGATCACTGCCTTCTCGATTATTATCTTCAGCAGCCTTTTTTGACTTCTGCTGAGCAATGTATTCCTTGAGATATTCAATTCTACTTTCCGGAATTGGATGAGTCTGAGTGAATTCTAAGAGCTTAAAATTATTACTGTTTTCTTTAAAAATCTGCATCAGCTCAATTAATCCCTTGGGATCATAACCACTGCGCATCATTAAGTCGACCGCATAGATATCTGATTCCTGCTCCTGTTCTCTGGAATAACCATTGGCAATTAAATTTTGAGCAACATTGGTCATTGTCTGGTAATCATTATCTGTAAAATGATTGAAAAGCAGATTTAATAGTGATAGCCCCAGGTTTCGTTCTAAATCCTCAGTTAGATGTTCTTCTACAGCATGTCCCATCTCATGTGCAATCAGACCAGCCAGTTGATTTTCGGTGCTTAATTTCTGCAGCAGTCCCTCAAAAAGCATTATATTACCATCACCTATATAATAGGCATTAATCGTCTGATCGTCAATATGGTGGACCTTAAATTCCTCATCCTTAAATTTATCTGCTACCACATTTGCCTCTAATCTTTTAAGAGTTTCATACTCCAGACTGCCAGCTCTAAATTCTGTAATTCTATATTCCTCATCTAAATCTTTATATAATCTCTCAGCTACATCTTTTTCATAATCAGAAAAAGCTGAAACAGTTGAAATACTAATGATACTAATTAAAAAGACTGTTAAAATTACTGTCAAAACTTTATCTAAAGCAAAATTTGATTTTCTCACTTTAAACCCTCCAATCTTTAGTAGTTTACTTATATATCTATTGTAATACTTTTTCGGCAAAAATAAAACCCCTAATTTAGAATTATTTTGCTCACTAAATCAGAGGCTATTTTTGAATAATTTTCTATTTAACTATTTTTATTTCTGAGCTAAAAACTTTCTTTCTTCTTTGATAACTCGTTTACTTTCCTCGAATGCCGGACCACCCTTAGTTGCATGCGAATTAACTGCAGCTTTGACAGCTAACTTTTCTTTTAATTTATCTGCATCAACCTTAAGGTAGTCTCCTAAAATTTCTTCCCATTCCGGCTGCCCAAGCTGATCGAGCTCTTTCTGCTTCTGGGAGGCAAATAAAACAGCCTCTCCGACAATTTGATGAGCCTGACGGAAGGGAATACCATTTTCAGCCAGAAAATCAGCCAGCTCGGTTGCATTTAAAAATCCTGTAGCTGCAGCCTGCTGCATCGCTTCTTTTTTGACTGTCATAGTCTTTAACATTTCCGGATATAATTCTAAAATCACCTGAAGTGTATCAACACTATCAAAAAGACCTTCTTTATCTTCCTGGAGGTCCTTATTATAAGCCAGCGGCAGTCCTTTAATGGTCAGCAGCAGCTGATTTAAGCTGCCGATAACCCGTCCAGTTTTACCTCTAACCAGTTCGGCCAGATCCGGATTTTTCTTCTGCGGCATAATTGAACTGCCGGTTGTGTACTGGTCGGCAAGCTCGATAAAGGAAAATTCTTTTGAATTCCAGAGGATCACTTCTTCACTTAAGCGGCTCAAATGCAGCATCAGATTCGAAGCAACAGAAAGAAATTCCAGCACAAAATCCCGATCACTGACTCCATCCATTGAATTTTCGCAGGCCCGCTCAAAGCCAAGCTCCTGAGCCGTAAAATCACGGTCTAAATTAAATGAGCTGCCGGCCAGAGCTCCAGAACCCAATGGTGAGACATTGATTCTTTTTAGAGCATCCTGAAAACGCTGATAGTCCCGCTTTAACTTAAAATAATAGGCAAGCAGGTGATGACCAAAGGTTAAAGCCTGAGCCCGCTGCAGGTGAGTGTAACCGGGCATTACAGTTTCTGCATGCTCTTCTGCCAGCTCAAGCAGCACCTGCATAAACTTAAGAATCATTTCCATTATCTGTTCGGTCTGATCTCTTAAGTAAAGCCTCATATCAACTGCAACCTGATCATTCCGGCTGCGGCCAGTATGGAGTTTACCTCCGACTGCACCAATTTTAGCAGTCAGTCGGGCTTCCACCAGACTGTGAATATCCTCGGCTTCCTTAAAATCAAAAGTTCCCGCTTCTAATTCAGCTTCAAGATCTTTTTTGACATCCTTTAAGCCTTCAGTTATTTTTTCCACCTCGGCAGCAGTTAAAATCTCCTGTTTACCCAGCATTTTAACATGGGCTAAGCTGCCCTCTATATCATATTCCATTAAATTTATATCAAAAGGAAGAGAAGCATTAAATTGATCCATCAGCTCAGATGTATTTGCCTCAAATCTTCCTCCCCATAATTTACTTTTTGCCATCTACTTCTCTTCTCTCTTTTTCTGATTTGCTACCTGTAAGGGTAAAGCCCAGAGGTTGATAAATCCGGGAGCTGATTTATGATCAAAATTATCACTTTCATCATAGGTAGCCAGTCCGTGATCATATAATGAATACTCCGATTTTCTACCTGCCAGGGTACAGTTTGCTTTGTAAAGCTTAACTTTAACTGTTCCGGTTACTGTTTCCTGAGATTTATCAACAAAGGCATCTAAAGCATCTCTTAATGGTGAGAACCAGAGGCCGTTATAAGTTAATTCAGCGTATTTAGCTGACATTTCAGCTTTGTAATTTTTGGTATCGCGGTCCAAAGTTAAATCTTCTAAAGCTTTGTGAGCAGTAATTAAGATTTCACCGGCTGGTGCTTCATAAATCTCTCTGGATTTAATTCCAACCAGTCTGTCTTCTAACATATCGATTCTGCCGACTCCGTATTCAGAACCAACTGCATTCAACTTTTCTACCAGGTCAATTGGGGACATTTTTTCTCCGTCAATTGCTACAGGAACACCTTTTTCAAAATCAATTGTAATATATTTCGGCTGATCTGGAGTATCATCTACATCTTTAGTCCACTGATAGGCATCTGCAGGTGGCTCAGCCCAGGGATCTTCAAGCACTCCACATTCAATACTGATTCCCCATAAGTTCTGGTCGATACTGTAGGGACTGTCTTTGGTTGCCTTAACCGGAATTCCATTTGCTTCTGCATATTCAATCTCTGCATCTCTGGAAACAAATTCCCAGTCTCTTAAAGGTGCGATAATTTCCATTTCTGGAGCCAGAGCTTTAAAGGAAACTTCAAAACGAACCTGGTCATTACCCTTACCTGTACAGCCGTGAGCTAAAGCATCTACTCCCTCTTTTTTTGCGATTTCTACCATTCTCTTAGAAATCAGCGGCCGAGCCAGTGCTGTTGCCAGGGGATACTTCTCCTGATACATTGCGTTTACTTTAAGTGCAGGGTAAACATAATCGGTAATAAACTCTTCTCTAATATCATCAATATAAGCCTTAGAAGCACCTGTTGCCAGAGCCTTCTCCTCAACTGCATCCCAGTCCTGAGGCTGGCCTAAATGAGCGGTATAAGTAATAATTTCTGCATCATATTTGTCCTGCAGCCACTTAATCGCCACTGAAGTATCAAGTCCACCTGAATACGCCAACAAAATTTTCTTAATTTCTTTTTCTGCCATTTTAAATATTCCTCCTTAGATTTTCTGCTCTCTTTTCAATCCTCAACAAATCAGACCAACAATTTTCTTTAAATATATTTTCAGCAAAAAAGCTGCTAAAAACTACAAAAACCCGCCTCCATATAATAGAGACAGGTTAATATCCGTGGTACCACTCTGCTTGATAAAATAATTATCCACTTTCAGCTAATTTAACGCAGTTCTACGTTTTTTCCTACTGAGTTCAGAAAAAAACCTCACAGATGCGCTTCAGAACCAGGTTTCGCTCGAGCTCTCACCATCCTCGATTCGCTGACTCCACAAAAATTCTTACTCTTCTGCTCACAGGTTTATTTATGTTTATTTTTAAGTATTATATAGTATTTAATTGCTGATTGCAAGAGATTTTGTGATATTTTATTGAACCAGGTCCAAAATCACCTTTTTGGACCTCGTCGTTTTGGACCTGGTTATAGTGAATTATTTATCATAATCTAATCTTAATCACTATACTTGGTATTTGAAAATACTATATCTATAAAGCAATAACAATTACTAGTATCATTGTCTCTGGTAATATTTTCTGATAGGCTCTTCGCTATTTAGTGTGGGTAATACAAATGGCATATATTAACATTAATGGTAATGCAAAATTAAAAATTAGCATGAATGCAGTTTGAAATT
>NZ_QAXS01000027.1 GCF_003053565.1 Halanaerobium saccharolyticum
ATAGGGGTGTTTTTGTATTTTTTATGACTACTTTTTTGAGCTTCTTCCTATGTTTATCAAGGTTTTATTACTAAAACCTAACGCCGAAAGTTGAGTTATTAATTAAATTAAGTCAATCATTACTGATAAATTTTTGCAAAATAATATAATAAATGTAAGATAAACTACAATTATTTTCTTTCTGCATCAGTTATATAATCAAATATTTTATGAGCCAGCTTTTCTTTTTCAAGCAGTGGCAATTTTGTACTTCCTTCTTCACTTAAAATTGTAACCTGATTTTTATCACTGCCAAAAGCTATATTTTTATTACTGATGTCATTTGCAATAATATAATCTGCCCGCTTTTTTCGTAATTTAGCCTGAGCATTTTCCAGTAAATTTTCACTTTCAGCAGCAAAACCAATTAATAACTGGCTTTTATTTTTCTTTTCCCCCAGTTCTGCAAGGATATCTGTTGTTCTTTCCAGCTCCAGTTTTAAATTACCATTTCCTTTTTTAAGTTTCTGTGCACTGTATTCCTGTGGGCAATAATCTGCTACAGCTGCTGCCATAATTATAATATCTGCTGTTTCGGCTTCCTGAAAAACCGCTTTTTTCATTTCAGCAGCAGTTTCTACCCGGCTGAGTTCGACCCCCAGAGGAGCCGCAAGTTCTGTCGGACCAGAAATCAATTTCACTTCAGCACCTCTATAGGCTGCAGCCTGAGCTAAAGCATAACCCATTTTACCGCTTGAATGATTTGTTAAAAAGCGGACCGGGTCTATAGATTCTCGGGTAGGCCCAGCTGTAATAAGAATTTTTTTATTTTTAAGATCCTTTTTGAAAAGTTCTTTTCTCACTTCTTCAACCAGTCTCTCCGGAGCAGGTAAGCGCCCCTTACCTGTATAACCACAGGCCAAATAACCTGCCTCAGGTGTAATAATTTTATAACCTAAGTCCTCTAAAGTCTTCATATTTCTCTGAACTACAGGATTCTCAAACATATGCACATTCATAGAAGGGGCAATCATAATTGGTGCTTCTGTAGCCAGAATCACTGTAGTCAGCAAATCATCTGCAATCCCGGCTGCTGCTTTGGCAATAAAGTTTGCTGTTGCAGGTGCAATTAAAAATAGATCAGCTTTATCAGCAAGTCCAATATGTTTTACCTCACTGGTAGTTGTACTGAAGAGCTCACTTTCTACCGGTAGATGTGTTAAAGAATGAAAAGTAATTGGATTAATAAATTCAGCTGCAGACTCAGTCATGATTGTGTAGACATTGTGATTTAATTTTGTTAAACTGCTTGCAACCTGCAGTGATTTATAGGCTGCTATTCCTCCGGTCACACCTAAAACAATATTTGCAGACATTTTCCTACCCCTTTATATATTAATATTTTCTCGAATTATTCTCAGCTGTAAACTACCTGCTTATAAACTGCCGATTTAATTCTGATGTCTCTTTTCATAAGTTATTTTATCTTTTTCAATTTCTTCTAAACTTCTAGAAACCAACTTATGGCTGCGGTATTCTTCTAATATTTCCTGACCGCTTTCATTAAGATGTCTTGCCCTTTTTGCTGCTAAAATAATAACTGTATATAAACTATCAGCCTTATCTACCAGCTGTTCTGCAGAGGGTTCAGTAATCATTTTGAATCTCTCCTTTTTTGTTCTTTAATAATAATTTTTTTAATTTCTCTAACCGCATCTGATAAACTATCATTAATAACTTCGTAATCATATTTATGTACTTCTTTTAATTCCTGTCTAGCATTTTTCAAGCGTAAATTTTTACTTTTGTCACTCTCTGATCCTCTTTTATCCAGTCTGTTTTCCAATTCTTCCAGAGAAGGTGGGACCAGAAAAATATAAATAGCTTCCGGATATTTTTCCCGAACCTGCTTTGCACCCTGAGTATCAATTTCCAGAATTATGTCTTCTCCCTCATCTAATTTCTGATCAACAAACTTTTTTGGAGTCCCATAATAATGACCGTGAACTACTGCACTTTCAATAAAACCATCTTCTGCCTCAATTTCCTTAAATTCTGCTTCTGAAATAAAGAAATAATCCTCTCCCTCAACTTCACCTTCGCGCCTTTCTCTGGTGGTTGCAGAAACAGAATAGGAAACTCCTTCAAAATTTTTAAATAGCTTATCCAGTACAGTATTTTTCCCCACACCTGATGGCCCGGATAATACAAATAATATACCCTTTGACATGAAATTATACCTCCACTTTATTTTTCGTCTTCTAAACGGTGTGAGACGGTTTCTGGCTGAATTGCAGACAGTACAACATGATCACTATCTGTAATAATAACCGCTCTTGTACGACGTCCATAGGTAGCATCAATTAGCATTCCTCTTTCGCGTGCTTCCTGAATAATTCTTTTTATAGGTGCTGATTCTGGACTGACTACTGCAATCACCCTGTTTGCTGCAATAATATTACCAAAACCAATATTAATCAAATTAACATCCATTATTTCTACCTCCCAAAATCTTATTTATCTAAAATAACTTCGCTCCTTATCTTTATTAATGATACCACAGCATTACTTTTTTGACAAGGGTTGAGCTCAGTCTCGTTAACAAACAGATGTTTATTTGATTGACTCTAAGCTTAGTTTCTTTTATACTTAAAGAAATATATTAAAGAATGGAGTGATCTGAATGGCCTTTGATGGTATTATGTTATCTGCACTTAAAGATAATCTAAAAGAAAAAATTATCGGTGCTCGAATTGAAAAGGCTTATCAAATAGATAAAAAATACTTAATTATTCGCTTAAGAAACAATAATCAGAACCTGGAACTGTTAATTTCTACCGATCCCCAGGGAGCCAGAATTAATTTAACTGAATTAGATTTTGATTTCCCCTCCTATCCGCCTGATTTCTGCATGATGCTCCGAAAATATTTAAAAAATTCCTATATTCAGGATATAGTCCAGCCTGAATTTGAAAGAATGGTTAGAATAGACATTGAAAAAAGAGGAAAAAAGTTTTCGCTAATTGCTGAATTAATGGGTAAATACAGCAATGTAATTCTCTTAGATGATAATGAGATGGTTTTAGATGCTATGAAGAGAATTACCGAAAAACAGAATTCAGAGCGTCAGCTCTATCCGGGAATTAATTATCAAAAGCCACCGGCACAGGATAAATTAAACCCGCTTAAGCTTGAAAACAGAGAAGAATTTAGACAGGTAATTGAAGAGGACTTTTCTCAGGCTGCTTTCCGAGCAGTAATGTATAATTTTAGAGGGATCGGCCCCTATTCGGCCCGCGAAATTGTCTTTAGAGCCGGCATAGACCCAGCCGAAAATTATAATAATTTAACTGATTCTGAAAAAAATAAAATTGCTGAGTCAATGATAAAACTTTTTTCTCAATTTAAAAAAGGGAAGTATAAACCGATAATTGCAACCGAAGCGGGAGAAGTTGATTATATTTCTGCTTTTATTCTACAGCACAGAAATCCCGAAAAAATAGAAGAATTTGATGACCTTGACCGGATGATGGATTATTATTTTAAAGAATTTTTAAAAGACAGGGAACTAAATCGAAACATTAGAGAATTAAACAAAGTAGTTAATACCTATTTAAATAAAAATCTAAAAAAACAAAAAAAATTAAGAAAACAGCTTGAAGAAAGTAAAGACGCCGAAAAATATAAAAAAATGGGAGAACTTATTACGGCAAATATTTATCAGATAGAGCGTGGTGATAAAAAAGCTGTAGTTAAAGACTATTACAGTGAAAAGCAGGAGGAAATTGAAATCAAGCTCGACCCTTCTAAATCTCCTTCTGATAATGCCCAAAAATATTTTAAAAAATATAATAAATTGAAAAAAAGTGTAAAACATTTAAAAAGAGAAATTGCAAAACTCAGACATGAGGAAAAATATTTAAAACAGGTCAGTATGAATATTGAGCAGGCTGAAACTTTAGATGATTTAGAAGAAATCAAGGAAGAATTAAAAGAAGAAAATTATATAAAAAAACAGCAGCATAACAGAAAAAATAAAGGCAGCAAAAAACTGCCGCCCCGCAAATTCATCTCCAGTGACGGCTATCAGATCCTGGTGGGGAGAAATAACAAACAGAATGACAGGTTAACCAAAAAAATTGCCAATGATGGTGATATCTGGCTGCACACCAAAGTTATTGCAGGTTCGCATGTAATAATCAAGAGAGATACCGAAAAAGATATTCCTGATAATACTCTTAGTGAAGCAGCAGCAATTGCAGCTTATTTCAGTAAGGCAAGAGAATCAACAAATGTTCCTATAGATTATACACCCGTAGAAAATGTTAACAAACCAAAAGGAGCAAAACCGGGACTTGTCTATTATGAAAAATACCAGACTATCTATATCGATCCAGCTGACAGAGAATTATTAAAAAAATTAGCAGCAGATTAATTTCTGCTGCTCCATTTATTCTTAATTAAAATAATCAGCTTAATGATAACAACTAAGCTAAAGATGGCTGTCAATATTATAATTATCCGCAGTGGATATTTTTGATAATAAGCCTGTCCTTTATTTAAAGTTAAATTTACTGTCTGACTTGAATTAACCAGCCTGCTTTTAAAAGCTGTTTTTCCTTTTTCGGTTATATAACCACTAAAGCCACCTCTGACCACTCTAATTAAGTCAGTGCTGCTTTCTGAAGCTCTAAAAACTGCAGCAGCAAAGCTCAGATTATTATAAACCCTGGATTTAAAGTCTCCCTCTGCAGCTGAATGGACAATCAAATTTCTATCCTCAGCCCTATTCTGCTTTCTGTCTACCAGCGGTATAAAAATTTCTTCTGCAAAAAGATTAAGATAGGCCAGATCATTTATATTTACTTCAGCAGTTGAAGCTGTTTTTTTGGCTGAGCCTGGATTAAAGTTTAAGTAATCAGACATCAATCCAGTTACTTCTTCCAAAAAAGGAAAGTTCATTTCTGTCATGATATTACCCTGTTTATTACTCCTTTGAATAACTTCCATTTCTTTTGATAAGAGAAACAGAGAATTATATACCTCGGATTTATAATTTTTATTTTCAGCAGCTGCTGCACCAAGCTGCAGATATGAAGCTGCTAAATTATTCTCTAATTTTGCAAAGAGCTGATCTCTGTAATAATTGTTTCTGATCAAATCAAAGCTGAGGCTCTTCTCCGGTGTAAAAATTATTTCATTTTCATTATTTTTAATCAGATTCGTTAAATTGGCAATTTCCTTTTCGATTTTTTCGAAATTATTATCAGCTGCAGCGGGCTCAGCTACCAGTAGATCAACTGACTCACTAACCACTTCTTCCTTAAAATTTATCTTTGCAAAAAAAGGAATTAATGCTAACAAAAGAAATATAAAGAGCAGCGGTATCAGCTTTTTCCAGTCCGGATCCAGATAAATTTTAACCAGATAAGAAGCGATTAAAACTGCAATAAATGAAACAAGGAAAATTCCGCCATAACCTGCGTACTGAACAATTAAAGAAAAATCACTCTGAGTATAGGCGAAATAATTAAAGGGATTAAAATTAAAAAATTCAAAACGCAGATACTCTAAAACACTCCAGCTTAAAGCAGCAATGATTGGGCTGTAAGAATATTTGGGCTGCAAAAATTTATTAATAATAACCCAAAAAACAAGCGGAAGTGCTGATATTAAAAAATAAATAAATAAAATAAATAAGTTAAAAGAAAATGGCATTTTTAAAGCAAAATTTAGCGGCTGATAAAGCCAGTGAAGTGTAAACACAGAATTCAAAAAACCAACGAGCAGGGCAATTATCAAAGAATGACTGTAATCATGTTCTCTGACAAGATAAATCAGGGGAATAAAAGCAAACCAGCTTAAAAAAAACAAAGCCGGAAAATAATAGGGTGCTGTAAATAATAAAGATGATAAAATAATTAAAATAAATTCCATATTTCTGCCTCCAGAAATTATTATATACTATAAACTAGAAAAAGGCCAGCTGTAATAGCTGGCCTCATTAATTTCTTAAAAATTTAGGACTTTTCTCTATTAACCTGCTCAATTATTTTATCACTGATATCTCCAGGAACTTTATCATAATGGGAGAATTCCATATCAAAAGAACCATAACCACCAGTAATTGACTTTAACTCTACAGCATAGTTAAACATTTCTGCCTGAGGTACCTTTGCTTTAATAATCTGAACTCCATCCTGAGGATCCATTCCTTCAATTCTACCTCGCCTTGAATTAAAATCTCCCATGATGTCTCCCATAAAATCCTGAGGCACTGTAACTTTTACAGTCATTATTGGCTCCAAAAGAACAGATCTCGCCTGAGCTAAAGCCTTTCGAAAGGCTTTAGAAGCTGCAATTTTAAAAGCCATTTCTGAAGAGTCAACATCATGATAGGAGCCATCATATAAAACAACTTTAAAATCAACTACTGGATAACCTGCGAGAGCTCCATCGTCTTTAGCTTCTACAATTCCTTTTTCAACGGCAGGTATATACTGTCCAGGAATTGCTCCACCAAAGATTTCTTCTTCAAATTCAAAACCTCTGCCTCGAGGTAGTGGCTCAACCCGCATTAGAACATGTCCGTACTGGCCGCGGCCACCGGACTGCTTTTTGTATTTTTC
Organism: Halanaerobium saccharolyticum; assembly: GCF_003053565.1. Lineage (GTDB taxonomy): Bacteria > Bacillota > Halanaerobiia > Halanaerobiales > Halanaerobiaceae > Halanaerobium > Halanaerobium saccharolyticum_B. Next base: position 6,609 of record NZ_QAXS01000027.1, read on the forward strand.
TTCAACATCAGCTTTTTTCTGAATGGTTTCCTGATAAGCCACCTTAGGCTCCTGAGTTGTAAAATCAACATCATATTTGCGCTGGCACTCTTCCTTGATCATAATAAAGTGAATGGTACCCATTCCATCACAAATTAATTCTTTTGTTACTTTATTATAATTAACTTTAAAAGTAGGATCTGAATCACTGTAGCGCTGTAAAGCAGAAGCCATTTTTTCTTCATCAATACCATCTACTGGATAAGCGGCCCGGCTGTACATTGGTTTTGGAAACTCCAGCTCATGATAATAAACATCTGTTTCAGGATCTCGCATAGTGTAAGAGGTTACCAGTTCATCTAATTTGGCAACAGCTCCAATCTCACCTGCAGTCAGATCATCTACATTATCCTGATCTTTACCATCAAGCTTATAAAGTTTGGTTACTTTAATTTCCTGATCAATATTTGGAATATAAATCATATCGTCACGTTCTAATTTACCGGAAAAAATTCTAAAGATCGATAATTTACCGATATAGGGATCAACCATTGTTTTACAGACCTGAGCACTAAATTTGCTCTCTGGCTCAGGAGCTAGAGCCTCTCCTGATTTAACCAGATGATCAGAATGAACCTCTGCTGCTGAAGGAAAGATTTTTGTTAAATCATCCAGGAATTTTGCCACCCCACAGTTTTCTATGGCTGAACCTGCAAACACCGGAACTAACTCCTCACTGGCAACTTCTTCTTCAAATGCTTTTGTTAATTCCTTGATAGTAATTTTTTCCCCATCGAGATATTTAATCATCAGATCTTCTTTTAATTCAACTATCTCTTCAGTGAGCTTTAGTTCATAGTCTTCAACTCTTTCCCGTTCTGACTCGGGAACTGGAAAAGCTTTTGGCTTCCCATCAACATTTTTATAAAGTTTTTCATCTAATAAATCAATTATCCCTTCAAACTTACCATCTTCATAATAAGGAATAGTAACAATCGCAAAACTATCATCATATGTAGAGCGAAGTTCTTCTACAACTCGATCAAATTCAGCATCTTCCTTATCTACTTTATTAATAAATACAGCCTTTGCCAGGTCGTTTTTTTCAGCTAGTTCCCAGACATAACCTGTATTAACCTCAATACCGGCCGCAGCATCTACCAAAAGAACTGCACTTTCTACCATTCTCAGGGCACTGATAACCTCACTGCGGAAGTCTGCATATCCGGGTGTATCAATAAAATGAAATAATTTATTATGCCATTCAAAATTAAAATAACTGTTGTGAACCGAATGTTTGTGTTCTTTTTCAACTGCACTAAAGTCGGAATGAGAATTTCCTTTATCAACACTGCCGGGTTCATCAATTACACCTGCATTGTAGAGCAGCATTTCAGACAGTGTTGATTTACCCGCACCTCCATGTGATATAAAGCAAAAGTTTCTAATGTCTTTACTAGTAATTTTACTCAACTTTTCCACCAACCTTTCATTTTATTAATGTTTATTGAATTTGATGTCAGGATAATTGGTTTAAATATTCTGACATTATACTTTAAAATTTTTTCTGTATTTTATTACTTCTACAATAGTTATTTAAATTCCTTTAATTTTTTGAATATTATTTTAAAAAAATTAATCTACTCTTGCTTAATCGAACTTAATCGAATCTGCAGGCAAAATCATACAGAAATTAAGAGTAGATTAATTTTTAATTTAACAATTCAAATCGATAATTAACATTTATCTTTAACTGTCTCCGCTACATTTTTACCTAAGAGATAACATTTTTCTAAAATATCTCCACCTGGTGCAAATTGTGATTCAATCACCGGTTCTACCAGATCACAGTGAACTGTTTCTTTAAATTCTTCCAGACGATCTAGGGCACCACCACTCCAGCTGTAGGAACCAAAAATCCCAAGCACACGATCCCTTAAATTCCTGCTTTCTAAGCTTTTCAGCAGATATTCCATCGGTGGAAAAATTTCTGTGTTATAAGTACAGCTGCCCAAAACAATCCCTTTATATTTCCAGATATCATTAATTATAAATGATATATCCTTGCGTGAAACATCAAATAATTTAATCTGTTCTATTCCATTTTCAGATAAAGAACGGGCTACTGCTTCAGCCATAATTTTTGTGTTGCCGTACATTGAACCATAAACGACAACTACCCCTTCTTCTGTCTGCTGCTGGCTCCACTTATCATACTCTTCGATAATATGAGCAGGATCCTCTCTCCAGACAAGTCCATGTGTAGAAGCAACCATTCCAATTTCCTCGATTTCATTTCTCAGTCTGGAAATAGTTTTATGCACCACCGGGCCATATTTCCCAATAATATTGGAAAAATATCTTCTAATCTCATCTTTAAAGTGCTCAACATTAACCTCATCATCAAATAAGTAGCCGTTTAAAGAACCAAAACCACCAAAAGCATCTCCTGCAAATAAGATTTTATCTTTCTGATCAAAAGTCATCATTGTCTCCGGCCAGTGAACCATTGGAGTTAAATAAAATTTAAGTGTTCTGGAACCCAAATCAAGTTCATCTCCATCTTCAATGACCATTGTACCATCAGTAATACCATAAAAGCCCTCTAAAAAATTCATCGTTTTAGCATTACCTACAATTTTCATTTCCGGATAAGCCTCACGCATTGACTTAATAGAACCTGAATGGTCAGGCTCCATATGATTAATAATTAAATAATCAACTTTTTTATCACCAATTACATCCTTTACCTTTTCTAAATATGTATCTGTATAATTGATTTTTACTGTATCTATTAAAGCCACCTTATCATCATTGATCACATAAGAGTTATAAGATATCCCTTCTGGCAGAGGCCATAAAGACTCAAATAAATCAGTTTCTTTATCATTTACTCCGACCCAGTGCACCTTTTCGCTAAGTTTAATTGAATTATACATAATAATCGCCTCCTAATTTATTTTTCTCTTAAAATTATAATTTTCCTGCAGTAATCTACTTTTCTTTTCTTAATTGACTAAGAACTGATTTGAAATCCGATTTTAATTCAGCCTCAAACTTCATTTTTTTCCCAGTAATTGGGTGAGTAATAATTAATCTTTTAGCATGTAAAAGCTGTCTTTCCGCTCCCAGTTTATTCTGAGAACCGTATTTTTTATCCCCAACAACCGGGTGGCCTAAATAAGAAAAATGAACTCTAATCTGATGAGTTCGTCCTGTTTCAATTTTAACTTCCACCAGAGTAAAATTTTTAAATTCTTCAATGATTTTAAAGCGGCTGACAGCATTTTTGCTGTGGCGCTTACGAACTGCCATTTTTTTGCGGTTATTTGGATCTCTGCCGATGGGGGCATCAATCTTCCCCTTTTTATAAGCAAGATTTCCTTCAATCAAGGCGTAATAATATTTTTCGACACTTCGATTTTTAAACTGCTGGGCCAGTCCTTTATGGCTTTTATCATTTTTAGCTACTATTAAAAGACCTGAAGTATCTTTATCAAGTCTGTGGACAATTCCCGGCCTCTTAACTCCATTGATTGCCGATAAATTATCAACATGAGCCAGCATTGCATTCACAACTGTGTCATTGTAGTGGCCTGGAGCCGGATGGACAACTCGATCAGCATTTTTGTTAATTACAATTATATCCTGATCTTCATAAACAATATCAAGCTCCATCTCAACTGCTTTAATCTCACTCTCTTTAGCCTCAACCTGAATTTTTAAAAAATCACCACTACTAATTTTATAACTTTTATCAATTTCACTATTATTTACTTTAATTTTAGTTTCTCTGATCAGTTTTTGAATAAATGAGCGAGATAAATCCTCAAATTTTTCTGCCAGATATTTGTCAATTCTCTTACCCTGATCCTCTTTTTCTACTGTAATACTGTATTCGTCCATTTAAACACCTCTATCTGCGGAAAAAATTAATTGATAAATTAAGATTAAAACTCCAAAAAATATAAATATATCTGCGATATTGATAACCGGAAGCTGGTAAAAATCAAATAAATCAAAAGCAATAAAATCAGTAACATAGTGCAGCATTATCCGGTCAATCAAATTTGCTGTACTCCCTCCCAGCAAAAAAATAAGGGCAATTCTGGCAGAAAGAGTATCTGATAATTCTTTTCTGTAAAGATAAACTATAAATATCAAAAATAATATTGTAACCAAAATAAAAAAGCTCCGCTGACCGCTTAAAATTCCGAAGGCAGCTCCCCTATTTTTAACAAAAGTTAAATATAAATAATCTTTGATAATAAATACTTTTTTAAATTGCACAAAATTACTCCGAATTAGAAATTTACTCAGCTGGTCAATCAAAATTATTAATGCAGAAAAAATAACAATATACATAGGCTCAACTCCAAATATAATTTTAACATATAGAAATAATTTAGACAATTAATAATTACTCTTTTATATTTTTAAATTATATGCTAAGATAAGAGATGGATGGTAACTTTATGTCCTCTCACATCCAAAAAATATATAAATATAAATAAAGGATGAAAGATTATGAAACTAGAATTAACTAAAAACAGCAGTAGACGAGCGAAAACGATTTTTATGCTTGCTTTACCGGCCATGCTTGAGATGTCTTTAAATACTCTTGTTGGAATGGCTGATACTATTATGATCAGCCGCTTTGTAGGTAAAGAGGCTCTAGCAGCAGTTGGCTTTGCCAACCAGATTATTTTTACTTTAATTTTTGTTTTCTCTGCTTTTAATGCAGGTGCAACAGCAATGGTTTCCCGCAGTTATGGAGAAGGCAATAAAAAAAGAATGAATAAGATTATGAATGAAAACCTGACTCTGAATCTTATTTTGGGAATCATTGTAACTTTATTTACTTTCTTTTTTGCGGATTTAATACTGAATGTTTATGATATCACAGCAGTAGTTAAAGCATTTGGAACAACTTATTTAAAATATATTGCAGTCGGGCAGGTATTTATGTTCATTTCTTTTGCTTCAGCTGCTTCCTTACGCGGTGCTGGAGATACCAAAACTCCTATGTATATTACAGGAATTGCCAACATCTTAAATATTATCGGAAATTATGTTCTAATTACAGGATTCTGGATCTTTCCTGAACTGGGTATTGCAGGTGCAGCTATTTCTACAGCTTTTGCCCGCTTCATTGCAGCAGCTCTCTATTTAGGCTTATTTGCCAGCAACCGAGGTATTTTGAAACTCCATCCCAGCTGGATGAGAATCAGCAGTAAGATCTTTAAACCGCTTATTAATTTAAGTTATGCTGCCGGGATTGAGCAGCTATTTATGCAGGTAGCATTTTTTGTTAACGGTATTTTTATTTCAAAACTGGATACTACAGCAGAGGCTTCATTTAGAATACTCTTAAATATTGAGTCTCTATCATTTATGCCGGCCATCGGAATTGCCATAGCTGCCACAACAATAGTTGGAAAACATCTGGGAGAAGATAAGGCAGAAGAATCCCTGAAAAGTGGTTTAACAGCTGCAGTTATGGGAGCATTACTGGGAAGTGGCCTTGCTTTAATATATCTTATCTTTCCTGTCTTTGCCCTCAAAATTTTTACAACAGATGCCCAGGTTATTAATTATTCGGCCCCGGTTTTAAGAATTGTTGCCTTAAACCAGGCATTTCTGGCTTTTGTAATTATTATGGTAGGAGCATTAAGAGGAGCAGGTGATACAAAAGGAGCTATGTATATCACAATAATCAGGCTCTGGCTGATCTTTATTCCACTTTCCTATTACTTAATTGTTGTTTCAGATTATGGAGTTGCAGGAGTCTGGATTGCCGAAATAATTTCATTCTTAATTATAGCCTTAATTGTACTGAGAAGATTCCTTAAGATGGAATGGGCAGAAATTGAGTTTTTTGAAGAAAATGAATTAAGTGATACAGCAGAAGAATATTAAGCAAAAAAAGCAGCCTCTTTAAAGGCTGCTTTTTTGCTAATAATATATTTTTTATTCAGATTCTATAACATCAGCACAGCGCTGACAGATGTCCTGATGTTCTTCAATTTCGCCAACTGTCTCATCATACTTCCAGCAGCGGTCACACTTTTCTCCTCTTGCTTCACTTACTTTTACTAGAACTGAACTCTCTTCACCCTGATGTGCATTTTCTGCAGTCAGCTGCTCGTTTAGTTCAGCCTGAGAAACTATAAATAAATCAGCAAGCTGATCTATTTCAGCCTCTAATAACTGCTGCTGTTCCTCATTTACTCCTTTTAATTCAACCATTGCTTCTAAAGAATTCCCTATTTTCTTTTCAGATCTGGCAATTTCAAGAGCTTTAGAAACATCTTTTCTTAAAGCCAGCAGTTTATCCCATTTATCAATTAATTCCTGGTCATAATAACTTTCCTTTACTTCCGGCCAGTCAGTTAAAAATACACTTTCCTCAGATCTCATCTTTTCTGGTAAGAACTGCCAGACTTCTTCTGAGGTATGAGGAAGTACCGGTGCTAAAATAACAACCAGACCCATCATTATATCATAAAGGGTGCTCTGAGCAGAGCGTCTGCTTAAGGAATCAGTGCCATCTGTGTAAAGACGATCTTTAGTAATATCCATATAAAGAGAACTCATCTCAACAGTACAGAAATTATGAACATCGTGATAAACACGGTGATATTCGTATTTTTCAAAAGCAGATGTCACTTTTTCGATTAAATCCTGCAGGCGGATCATAATCCAGCGGTCTAATTCTCTGCGATCTTCATATTCTACATAATTCTGATCACTATCAAAATCACTGATATTACCCAGAATAAAGCGGTAGGTATTTCTAATTCTTCTGTAAGCTTCAGAATTCTGCTTTAAGATATTATCTGATACTTTAATATCATTTTTAAAGTCAGAAGAAGCAACCCACAGTCTTAAAATATCAGCACCATACTGATCTATAACTTTATGAGGGGAAACTACATTTCCCTGAGATTTAGACATCTTATTTCCTTTTTTATCTACTGTAAAACCATTGGTAATCACTTCATTATATGGAGCTCTACCTTCGGTTGCCACAGCAGTAAGTAAGGAAGAGTTAAACCAGCCGCGATACTGATCTGTACCCTCAAGATATACCTGAGCCGGCCAGGATAAATTATCTCTTGTTTCTAAAACAGCTTTATGACTGGAACCTGAATCAAACCAGACATCCATGATATCTTCTTCTTTGGAAAAGTTCTGGCTGTCACAGTGAGGACAGCTGTATCCTTCTGGTAATAATTCTTTAGCCTCACGCTCATACCAGGCTGCAGAACCTTCTTCTGCAAAAATTGCTTTAACAGAATCTAAAGTGTCATCATTAATTACAGATTCTCCACAGTCATCACAGTAGAAAATGGGAATAGGCACACCCCATTTTTTCTGACGGGAAATACACCAGTCAGAGCGTTCAGAAATCATATTACTCATTCTTTCTTCACCCCAGGCCGGATACCAATCTACATCGGCAATAGCCTGCAGAGCTTCCTCTTTAATTGCATCAATAGATGCAAACCACTGATCAGTTGCTCTAAAGATTAGATTACCCTTACAGCGCCAGCAGTGAGGATACTGGTGATCTATAAAATCAAGATTCATCAGTAAATTCTTTTCTTTTAATTTATCAGTTACCATAATATTTGCTTCATCATAATGCTTGCCGGCAAAATCACCAGCTTCTTCTGTAAAGTAACCTTTGTTATCCATTGGTGCATAAACATCAAGGTCATATTCCTGGCCCACTACAAAGTCATCATGACCGTGACCGGGTGCGGTATGCACACAGCCTGAACCCTGTTCTAAAGTAACATGGTCTCCCAGAATCAACAGTGATTCACGATCAACTATTGGATGTTGAGCTCTTTTATTTTCCAGCTCTTTACCGCTGAATTCCTCACTAATAATTTGATATTCATCAATTCCAGATTGAGACATTACTGAATCTACAAGCTCTTTAGCCATTACCAGCTTTTCTCCCTCAGCTTCCACAACAACATACGGATAATCTGGATGGAAGGCAATAGCCATATTAGATGGAATAGTCCAGGGAGTAGTAGTCCAGATAACTATATAGCTGTCTTCACTACTCAGCTTAACACCACCAACTTTTACTTCATCAATCATTGGAAATTTAACAAAAATAGAAGGTGCTCTATCTTCACCATATTCAACCTCAGCTTCAGCCAGAGCTGTCTCACAGTGTGGACACCAGTGAACTGGTTTTTTACCGCGGTAGAAAAGATCTTTTTTTGCCATTTCACCAAAGACTTCTATCTGTTTTACCTCATAGTCTTTATTCAGGGTTAGATATGGATTATCCCATTCCCCCCAGACACCAAGACGCTTAAACTGTTCCCGCTGGCGGTCAACATATTTTAGTGCATAATTGGTGCATTTTTCTCTTAACTCTGAAATAGAAAGTTCTGCCCGCTCGTCATCACTCATCTCACTTGTAACCTGATGCTCAATCGGCAGACCATGGGTATCCCAACCGGGTACATAGGGAGAATAATAACCTCTTAAAGTTGCAAATCTGGTTACAAAATCCTTTAAAATTTTATTTAAGGCATGACCAATATGGATATCTCCATTTGCATATGGAGGGCCATCATGCAGAATAAAAGATTCGTTACCCTCTCTGTTTTCTACTGCTTTCTCGTAAACTTTATTTTCACGCCACAATTCCTGAAAATCAACTTCTCTTTCACTCAGATTAGCCCGCATTGGGAAATCTGTATTTGGTAAATTAATAGTTTCTTTATAACCCATCTACTTATATAACCTCCTGTAAAAATATATTAAAAATAAAAAAAGCCTCCTGTCCTGTAAGGGACGAGAGACCGCGGTACCACCCTAATTAAAATTAGTAAGCCACTTAATTAAAACAGCTTTAAATAACTAATTTTATCTCAGCAATCCTTAACGCAGAAATACGGGTATACTACTCCATTCATATACCGATTCCAGGGTGATTTTCTCAATTTTTTTGTTTCCCGGCTTCCACCATTTCCGGTTCGCTGTAAACTATTAAAAATTGATACTGTCCCTTTCACAATCATTTTATTCATATGACATTTTTCTCAATTATAAACTATCAATTATAATAAGTCAAGTTCAAATTGGGTGCTTCTTAAGTTAAAATTAAACTCAATTTAGTAAAAATCTAACGATTTTCTTCAAAATCAGTATTATTTTCTTCCAGTCCTTCTACTTCAAAATCAGAATCATCAAAATCTCCTCTTAAAGATTCTTCAGCTTCCTCATTCAGCATCTCCAGATGACTTTCAAGTAGGGTTTGGAAGCGAATTTTAAAGAAATTCCGCTGTTCTCTGAGCTGTTCAAGCTTTCTTTTTTCAGAAGCTACCTGATCACGCGCATTTTCTTTAATCTTTTCTGCCTTCATTCGCGCTTCTTTAATAATCATTCGAGCTTCATTATCAGCCTGCTCAACTCTTTCAGAAATTGTTCCCTGCATTGAATCAAGTGTATTCTGAAGTTTATCTTCCATATCTTCATAATTCTCTATTTTTTCTCTGAGATCCCTATTTTCTTCCTGAAGATTATTCAGATCTTTAAGCAGCCTTTCATAGGCAACCCCCACGTCATCCAAAAATTCATCGACTTGAGTAGTGTTGTAACCAAAAGTCGACTTTTTAAATTCTTTATTATATATATCGAGTGGATTTAATTTCAAAATATCCCTCCTTATTTAAATCAAGTTAATCTTTTTAAAGTTAATTTAATTCTTCCTTTATTTGAAATACCTCTATTTTCCTCAACTTTTACTCTACCCCTGCCCCGAACAGAAATTAAATCTCCAATCTCAACTTCTGCTGCCGGATCTGTTTCTAATTTCCAGTTCAATTTAACTTTTTGGCTTTCTATATCCCTTGACATTTTACTGCGAGAATCTCCAAAACCAGAACTGGCTACTGAATCCAGCCGCATCGAAGCAACCGTAGTTAAAATTTCCTTTTCATGCTGTACAGGTTGAACAATTTCTGATTCATCAATTTCTTTAACTTCTACAGGTACCTGGTGCACCTTATCAAGCTTCAGCTCAATAATATCTTCAATTTCAGCTGCAGTGATAATCTGGGCAAAATCTGAATGAACTAGAATATCACCGATCATTTTTCGTTTGAGACCTAAACCCATTAAAGCTCCCAGAAAATCTCTGTGAGTCAATTTTTGAAAAGCAAAATTACCATCAAGCTGATAGATTTTTATCTGCTTTTCTACTAAATCTGGAAAAAGATACTCGGGAAAAATAACCAGCCTTTTTCTTTCAGCTCCAGGATAGCCTCCCTCTTTTTTAAAATTAATTTCAGCAATTTGTTCAATCAAAGGTACTGCAATTTCAATCTGATAGGGATTGAGAAAATCTGTTGCCTGAGTTTTATGATATTTTAAAACCTGTTCACACTTATCTAAAATATGTGATCCCAGCATTCTATCTTCTTCTCTATATAAATGATTTAATAACTTTTCTTCGTCAAACATAAGCCCCCACCTTAAATTACAATATTAATTAAAAAGTTTCTAATTATTGAAAGCGCAAACAGAGCAATTAACGGCGAAATATCGATACCTAAAATTCCACCTCTGGGCAGAAGTTCTCTAATTGGTCCCAAAATTGGTTCAGTCACATCATAAATAAACTTAATTATTTTTCTCCAGCGCATATCACTGGGATTTGGCCTGACCCAGGAAATAATAACCCGGCCTATGATCAATAAATTTAAAATTTCAAAAATAGCACTAATTGTTCTTGCTAAAATAAACATTATTCTTCCTCCAGATTCTAATATTCTCTTTCTCCAAAAATTGCTGTTCCGACACGAACAATAGTTGCTCCCTCTTCCACAGCAATCTGATAATCATTAGTCATCCCCATTGATAGTTCACTTAAAGGAATTACTTCTTTTGAAAGTTGATCAAATAATTTCTTCATTCCCTTAAAATATGAACGCAGTTCTTCTGAATCATCTAAATAAGGCAGAACAGTCATTAATCCTTCAACCTTAAGATAATCAAAATTATTTATTTCCTGCAAAAATTCCTTAGCTTTATCAGGGGTTATTCCAAATTTGTTTTCATCACCTGCAATATTAATTTCAATTAAAACAGGAATTTTTCTTCCATTTTTTTTAGCCCTTTTGTTAACTTCTTTGGCGAGCCGGAAACTATCAATAGATTCAATCATCCGGCAATTTTCCATTCTCATTAGATATTTTACTTTATTTCTCTGTAAATGTCCAATGAAATGCCAGTCCAGCTCAATATTTTCTGCTAATAACTTCTCATTTTTTTCTTCAAGCTCCTGAACCCGATTCTCACCAAAAAATTTTACACCGGCTTCAGCTAAAATTTTAATAGCATCAATATCCTGATTTTTACTTACAGCAAGCAGCTTTATTTCTCTAAAATCTCTCCCAGCTTTAGCTGCTGCTTTTTTTATATTTTTTTTGACCTGGTTTAAATTATTAGTTAATTTTTCTTTCTGCATTAATCTAAGCCTCCCTGCCGTAATCGAAGTCTTCAGGATTTGTAATAACTTCTTCTCCAATTTCTAAACCGCTGACAATCACATATTCGTCATTTCCATTAATAATTACTACTTCCTGAAACTCATATTTATTATAGCCGCTCACTTTGAGTACACCTCTTCCAGAAGGTTGATTAAAAACAGCCCTGCGGGGTATCTTTATTCCACGATAAATATTTTTTATAATATTTAAATCAATTCTTCTCCTATTTATCCAGCGGGGAATAAATTGTTCCACTTCTATAAAAAAGAAGGTACTGTCAAGGTTTTGACGAATATCAACAATTTCAGCTTCAATAAGTTTATCCGAATTTTTCTGCTCTAAAAATATTAATTCATTAATTCTAAATCTATCAGTCTGTGATTCTGGAATCTCTGCTATTAAATAAAGTTTAAAATTATTAATAATTCTGTATAAATTTTCATCTTTTTTGACCCGATCTCCTGATAAAAGATGTTTATAATTTCCATTTAAATCCTCAAAATTTGACAGATCAATTTGATTTAACTTATCAAGATTCACTTCATTTTCCAGTCCGTCAACAGCAAAACTAACCAGACCTGCTTTTTTATTAAATATCTTCTGCTGCTGATTAGATGCTTTGATTTCTGCCAGTTTTATTCCTGAGGCGAGTCGGTCACCCTCTCCAGCGAACAGTTCAACTTTACCTGCTACCGGTGCTTTAACGACTTCCTCATCTCTTACTATTAACACATCTGACCAGAAACCATCAATAACTTCTCCCTGAGCAGCCAGTATTGTTTCAAATCTTGCTGCACCAAAGAGTTGGACCCCAATAATTAACGCAATTATTAAAATAAATAGTATTACAAAGGGTTTAAAATTAGTAGAATTGTTTTTTGTCATCAGCATCACCTTAAAAGAAAAAGATAATTTAAATCCTGATGCTTTTACATCAGGATTTAATTATTATTATCCTTTTTTATTTCTTAAAAAAGCCGGGATATCAAGATCATCGCCAGAAAAACTCTCCATCTCAAATTCCTCTTCCGGCATTTCTTCTCCAGTAGAACTGGAACTATTCTCAATTCGTTTTTTAGGAGAACCAGAATCAAAACCAGTTGCTATAACTGTAACTTTGACTTCACTATCTAATTCTTCGTCAATTACAGCTCCCAGAATAATATTTGCATCTGGATCTGCCACTTCCTGAATTACTCTAGCTGCTTCATTAGCTTCATGAATACCTAAATCCATTCCACCGGTAATATTCAGTAATACACCACGAGCTCCATCAATAGAAGCTTCAAGTAATGGAGAAGCAATAGCAAGTTTTGCAGCTTCAGTAGCCCGATTATCTCCATCAGCCTTACCAATTCCCATTAAAGCAGAACCAGCATCAGTCATTATAGTTTTTACATCTGCAAAGTCAAGATTAATAATACCTGTAATAGTAATTAAGTCAGAAATACCCTGCACACCCTGTCTTAAGACATTGTCAGCAATTTTAAAGGCATCCATTAAACTAGTCTGCTTTTCAGCAACTTCCAGCAAACGATCATTTGGAATTACAATTAAGGTATCAACCTTATTTTTTAATTCTTCAATACCTGAAATAGCATTGTTCATTCTTTTTTTACCTTCAACAGTCAGTGGCTTAGTTACAACTCCAACTGTAAGGGCACCCTGTTTTTTTGCTGCTTCTGCAACTACAGGAGCTGCTCCAGTACCGGTTCCACCACCCATACCAGCAGTTATAAATACCATATCAGCACCATCAATAGCCTGAGCAATTTCTTCCACATTTTCTTCTGCAGCTTCAAAACCTATCTGAGGATCAGAACCTGCTCCCAGACCTCTAGTTATCTTTTCGCCAATTCTAATTGTGACACCAGCATTAGAAGCCATCAAAGCCTGAGCATCAGTATTGACTGCTACAAACTCGACACCATCTAATCCTTCTTCAATCATTCTATTAACGGCATTATTGCCGCCACCACCTACACCAACTACTTTTATATTTGCAAACTGTTCAATTTCTGTTCCAATATCAAACACTAATTTTCCCTCCCCGTTAAGGATAATATGTAAGCTTTAATTTTTTGGCTGACCTGCTTTTAGAAAAATTCACTAAACCAGCTCTTTAATTTACTGAAAAATCCACTTACAATTTCTTTACTATTATTACTACTATTACTTCTAAGGTTATTATTCTTTGCATCACCATTTTCTAGAGCAAATTCTATCAAACCAACAGCTGTAGAGAATATTGCTCGTGGTATGGTATCACCCTTTTTTATATATACGGGATTATCAATAACATTTGAAAGTCCACTAACATAATCCGGTTCTCCAATCCTTACCGGTAGTTCAGTAATATCAGAGGCCAATTTTTCAGAACCCTCCAATAGTGATGCTCCACCAGTTAGAATCATTCCTGCTGGCGTAAGATCAGCAGAACCTGCACTATTCAATTCTTTTTTGATCATTGAAAAGACTTCGGTCATTCTTGGCTCAATCACCTGGCATAACATTTTACGTGATAATTTTTTTCTTTCTTTACCACTGGCTGCCAGAACCTCAATTTTCTCCTGCTCATCAATTTCTCTTGGTAAGACTGAACCGTGCATAATCTTAATTTTTTCAGCTTCTGAAACAGGAGTCCTTAAACCTACGGCAATATCATTACTTACATGATTACCACCAACAGGTAAAACTGAAGTATGAGCTATACTGCCTTCATGAAAGACTATAACATCAGTTGTTCCACCACCAATATCAACTAAAACTGCTCCAAGGTCTTTTTCATCATCAGATAATACTGCCTGACTTGAAGCTAGAGGTTCTAAAACCACTTCATCTACACTTAATCCAGCTCTTAAAACACTTTTAACCAGATTTTGAATTGAAGTGGAAGCACCTTTAATAATATGAGTTTCCACTTCCAAACGCACCCCAGACATACCAAGGGGATCCTGAATACCTGGACTTCCATCCACTATAAATTCTCTGGGAAGAACATGTAAAATATCTTCCTCAGCTGATACAGGAACTATCCTAGCTGCATCAATAACTCTTTTTATATCACTTTCTTTTATTTCTTTTTCATCTCCAGTTACTGCAACTACTCCATGACTGTTGATAGACTTGATATGTGAACCAGCAATACCAACATAAGCGGAATCAACCTTCTGACCGGCCATTCTTTCAGCTTTCTGAACAGCACTTTTTATTGCATGGCTGGTTTTATCTATATCTACTACAATTCCCTTGCGGAGGCCGTTAGATGGAGCTAAACCAATCCCGATAATCTCTATATTATTTTCTCCACTTACTTCTGCTATTAGTGCACAAATCTTGGTAGTACCGATATCAAGTCCGGTAACTATTTTTCTTCTCTTCACAACAGTCTACCTCCTTTCTTGTCCAAACATATATTATAGTTATTTATTAATTAGGCTCAATTTAAATAATTCAATATAAATTATATTATTCCTTTATTCTAAGCAAAATAATCTTTATTTTAATTTAATAACCGGGTGTTTAGTAACCTGTAAATTAATATAATCAATTTCATTGTCCTGATTATTCTTCAAAATTGAATTTAAAATAGCGAACTTTTCTTCAAGTTCATTATTTCTACCCAGATTAACTCCTCCACCCCGCTTCAGATAAAGTTTATAGATATCATCTTGATAATTAACTTTTTTTATCTTTGCTAAAAAATCAAAACCAAGGTCATTTAAAACTTTTATTATGTCATCTGTATAATGAGGGAACTCCAGTTTGTTATTGCTGAAATAATAAGGAGAATTTTCAAATTGAGGCACAGCCAGTTCTTCATTTAAATCTACTTCTCCTAAAATAATCCCATCAGCGGAAAAGATTAATTTCTGGTCATTATTTTTCAGCCAGGCTACAGCCTTTCTTTCCTCAATTACAACATGGATGGTTGATGGAAATGATTTTTCTACCTGAACTGAAGAAATCAAGTCATGTTTTAATAAGCTGTTTTTTAATTCATCTTCATTTAAAAATAATAAATTCTTACCATAAAATTTATTGATGCTGCTTCTTAACTCATTTTTATTAAATTCAGTTCTTGAATGAAAAACAAAATCCCTGACATCAAAAAAAGGAGAAAAAAGAAAGGAAATAAAAGTTAAAAGTATAAAAAGCAGAATTAATAACACTACCTGATATTTTTTCTCCATTAGTATCCCTCACCTAATTAAAATCAAAATAAACTAATCTTTTTTTAAAAGCAGATCTGAAAGCTCAGTAATATCTCCTGCTCCAACACAAAGAATAATATCTCCCGCTTCAGATTCAGCTAATAATTTATCTGCTATTTCATCAAAATCAGCAAGGTGCTGACATTCAACATTAGAGTTTTCAGCAATCTCGGCTGCAAAGTCAGTTAGAGATATTTGATGGTTATTTTTTTCAGATGCAGAAAAAATGTCTGTTAAATATACCTGATCAGCATCACTAAAGGAAGCAGAAAACTCATCCATGAATTTCCAGGTTCTGCTGTACCTGTGCGGCTGAAAAACCACTCTAATTTTTTTATAATCCATATTTTTTACTGTTTTTAAAAGTTCTTTAATTTCAGTAGGATGATGAGCATAATCATCTACCAGATCAACCTGAGAGTTCTTAATTCTTCCCTTTAATTCAAATCTGCGGCCTACACCACTAAAATCTTTTAGAGCGGATTTGATTGCTTCAATTTCTATATTTAAGCTGTAAGCAGCTGCAGCTGCTCCAAGTGCATTATAGAGATTATATTCGCCTGGAACTGAAAGTTCCATTTGAGCCAGCAAACTATTTTGATGATAAAAAGCAAAACTGCTTTTAAAGTTATCATATTCAATATCTCTAGCAGTAAATTCTCCTTTTTGTAGAGAAAAACTAAGACTCTTTTTGCGGTTTTCAAAGAGAGAATTCAAATTTTTGTCGTCTCTATTATATAATAGAATTGACTGCTTGTCATTCTTATCAGCAAATCTTTTAAAAATATTCATAAATTGATCCAGATCCTGATAAAAATCAGGGTGATCAAGTTCCAGATTATTTAATAAAAGTAAATAGGGATCAAAATAAAGAAAAGAACCATCACTTTCATCGGCTTCAGTGATAAAATAATCTCCTTTACCGTCAGCAATATTACCGTTAAGTTCCTTTAGAAAACCTCCCACCATCACTGCAGGATCTTTTTTTGCTTTCTTAAAAATTGCAGCCAGCATAGCAGTGACTGTAGTTTTTCCATGAGTACCAGCAACAGCAATAGTTTTTTTATCTTTCATTAAGTAAGCAAGCATCTCTGCTCTTTTAACTATTTTGAGCCCCTTTATTTTTGCTGCTTTAATTTCGGGATTATCAGCAGGAATTGCACTTGTTTTTACTATTAGGTCTGCTCCTTCAATATTAGGTGCAGCATGACCTATAAAAAGATCAACATCATATTTCTCCAATAGTTCAAGATATTTGCTCTCTTTTAAATCAGATCCACTTACTTTATATCCCCTCTCAGCAAGGATCTCTGCAATACCGCTCATCGAAACCCCACCAACACCAATTAAATGAACATGTGAATTTTTATTTAACAAAATAATCACCCTAAATCATGTTTTATAAGCCAAATTACTTTACTCTCTACTTAACTCTTCAATTACTTCAATCAATTTCCCGAGAGAATCTTTTTGTGAAAACTCAGCAGCTGCTTTTGACATTGACTGCAGCAGATTGTCATTTTCAATAATTTCTTTAACTTTCTCTAGTAACAGCTCCTCATTAAGTTCAGATTCCCTAATCATCACTGCTGCTCCACCCTTCTCCAGCGCCTGTGCATTAATCAGTTGATGGTTTTCGGCAGCTTTGGCAAAGGGAATTAAAATTGATGCTTTGGCGGAACTTGTAATCTCAGCCAGACCTGTTGCCCCTGCTCTAGAAATAATTAAGTCAGCAGTCTTGAGTGCATATTCCATTTCATCCAAATAATCAATAATCCTGAGCAGAGAATTTTCTGGGGCAATATTATTTTTTCTAAGCTGATTTGTAAGCAGATTGTAATTTTTTTTGCCAGTTAAATGAACTATCTGGATTCTATTTTGAATTGCATATTTATAAACTTCTACTACATTCTGATTTATAACTTCAGCACCAAGGCTGCCGCCGGTAATTAAAATTGTTTTTAAGTCAGGATTTAAATCTAATTCATGATAAGCCAGATTGCGGTCTACATTCAATATTTTTGGTCGAACTGGATTACCTGTAATTTTTATTTTTTTTCGACTAACTTTTAAATACTCTGCTGCTTCCGAAAAATTTAAGCAAACTCGGTCAACTACTCTGGCCAGTAATTTATTTGTGATTCCAGGATAAGCATTTTGCTCGTGAATAATTGTTTTTTTGCCGAGCAGAGCTCCAGCCAGAACAACAGGTCCTGCTACAAAACCTCCAGTCCCAATAATCAAATCAGCTTTAAATTTATTTATTATAATAAGAGCTTTAATAAATGCCTGAAAATTAAAGAATATCGAGCTGGCAATTTTAGTTGAAACTTTTCGAGGTAGTGGTCTTACACTAAGACCTCTAAAATCAAAACCTGCAGCTGCTACAATATCTGCTTCCATCCTATAATCAGACCCGATATATAGAATGTCCCAGCCCTTTTCTTTTAATTTTTCAGCAACAGCAAGAGCCGGGTAAATATGTCCACCTGTGCCTCCACCTGTAATAACTGCTTTCATAATTTATTCATCCCTCAACATAACGTGATATATTTAATAATAAACTAAGTGCCACCAGATTTATAACAAGTGATGAACCACCATAACTAATTAGAGGCAGAGTAATACCGGTAACCGGCATTAATGAAGTTACAACTGCCATATTAATCAGAGCCTGAATAACTATCATTGAAGTTATCCCAACCGCAAGCATTGAAGCAAAAGCATCATCCACTTTTGCTGCAATCTTTAACCCCCTCCAGGCAAGCAAGAAATATAAACTTATAATAAATAAAGTACCCAAAAGGCCAAATTCTTCTCCCAGAACTGCAAAAATAAAATCAGTTCCCGGCTCAGGTAAATATAAAAACTTTTGGTGGCTGTTGCCTGCACCTACACCGAAAAGCCCCCCGGATCCCAGGGCAAGCAGTGACTGAATAATATGGTAGCCGCTATCTAAGGGATCACTCCAGGGATCTAAAAATGTAAGCAATCTTTCCCGCCGATAAGGTTCAATTAATATTGCTCCCAGAGCCAGCAGAACGGAGATTATCCCCAGTGCGATAAATGTTAAAATTTTAATTCCACCAACTAAAATCATAACTGCAGCAACCATCGCCAGGGTAACAGCTGTACCCAGATCAGGCTCCATTAAAATTAGAAAAGAAATTGAAGCAATTACTAAAAGCGGTGGCAGAATTCCCTTTTTAAAATTTTTCATTTTGCCCTTGTTTTTATCTATATAAGCAGCCAGATAAAGAATAATAGTCAATTTTGCCAGCTCAGAAGGCTGAAAACTAATCGGACCCAAAGGAAGCCAGCGTCTGGATCCACCAGCCATTCTTCCCACTCCTGGAATTAAAACCAGAATTAATGTCCCCAGTGAGATTAAAAGCAGATAAGGAGCAAGTTCCTTTAATTTTTTATACTTCAATTTATAAATAACTGCTGATAAAACCAGAGCAACAGCCAGATATTTTAACTGATTTATAAAAAAATAATAACTATTAGAAAAAAGTTGCTCTGCTTTAACAGAGCTGGCCGAAAGGATCATTATCAGACCGCTCAGCACCAGAGCTAAAATTGTAAATGATAAAATTAAATCAGGCAGCTTTTTTCTCATATTTTCTCCTTAATCAACATTTTTTAAAACAGTCTCCTTGAAAATTTTACCGCGCTCTTTATAACTTGCAAACATATCCCAGCTTGGACAGGCAGGAGATAAAAGTAGAGTATTATTCTGATTTAATCTTTCAACTCCAAATTCTGCCGCTTCTATCATATTTTCTGCCCTAATTAACTCCAGCTCATCATTTTTAAATAACAGGGCCAGTTTTTCAGCAGTTTCTCCAACCAGAATTAATGTTTTAACCTTCTTTCTGATTAGCGAAGCCAGATCACTGAAATCAGCATTTCTATCCTGACCCCCGGCAATTAAAATTATATCCTGATCCAAACTCTTTAAAGCCTTAACAGCAGCATCAGGATTAGTGGCCTTAGAATCATCAATAATTTTGTATCCCCTCTTATTGTTAATATATTCCATCCGATGTGACTGCAGTTTATATTCTGCAGCTGCCATTTGAATTTTTTCCAGGCTCTGACCGGCCAGATAAGCAGCCAGAGCTGCAAAAGCAGCATTTTTACGGTTATGCTCTCCAGGTAAATCAATTTTTCTGAAATCAAGTAAATTAACATTATCTTTTTGATAATATGCTCTTTTATGATCGATTATTAAATCTGCATCCTGCATTTTAGAGCTCAATCCGATAACATCTGCCTCTAATTCCTCTTTGAGCTGATAGAGATAGGGGTCATCAAGATCAATAATTGCATAATCATTTTCTTTTTGATTTAAAAAGATATTTTTCTTTGCCTTTTTATAATTGAATTCATTATGATGTCGATCCAGGTGGTCTGGACTGTAATTTAAATAAAGAGCAGTCCGAGCCCTAAATTTCTTAACTGCCTCCAGCTGAAAAGAACTCAATTCTAAAATAACCTTTTCTCCAGCCTGAAGTTGATCGATAATTGAAATAAAAGGGATTCCAATATTCCCGGCAATTTCAACTTTTTTGCCATCCAAATCACTCATCATAGCACCCAGCATTTCTGTGGTAGTAGTTTTACCGTTTGTCCCAGTAATCCCAATAATTTCGGCATCAGACTGTCTGAAGGCAAATTCGACCTCACTGATCGTTTCAATTCCCTTTTCCCTTGCAGCTTTTAAAACAGCAAGATCATATGGAACACCGGGGCTTAGAATTATTAGATCACTTTTTAAAATTTTATCTCCACTACCCCCAAGATCGAAGGTGATATTTTTACTGTCAACCTGAGCTATCAAAGTTTCCAGTTCTTCTCTAGCTTTTGAATCCACAACAATAATTTCCAGATTAAATTTTGAAAGATATTTGACAAGTGCCAGTCCAGTTCTTCTGCTAAAACCAAAAACTGCTACTTTTTGATAATCTAAACTCAATAACATCTAGCTCCTTTAAAATTTATAGTAATTAAAACAGAGAACTCACAGCAAACAGTGATAATAATATCGTAATAATTACAAAGCGAAATACAATTTTATTTTCTGCCAGTCCACTTAATTCAAAATGATGATGAATTGGTGTCATCTTAAATACTCTTTTTCCTCCAGTAATTTTAAAATACGGTACCTGAATCATCACTGAAAGAGTTTCTATCACATAAATACCACCGATAATCAGTAAATATATTTCGGAAGCTGTTAAAACGGCTGTCGCCCCTAAAAAACCTCCAATTGCCAGAGAACCAACATCTCCCATAAAGACTGAGGCAGGATTAGCATTAAACCAGAGAAAGGCAGTTGTAGAGCCAGCCATTATTAACATTAAAAGACTGTAATTATTAAGTCCCTGCAAATAGAAGATAGCCGCAAAAGCAGCTGAAACAACGGCAGTCACACCTGCTGCCAGACCGTCCAGTCCATCTGTTAAATTAACAGCATTGGAACTTCCTATAACAACGATAAAAGCCAGGATGAATTTAAAAATTTCTCCTGTTTGGAGATCACCCCAAAAAGGGATTATTAAACTGTGCTGTTTAACAACAAAAACTGCAGTTACTGCAGTTACTAAAGCTGCAGCTGTCTGTAAAATAATTTTCTGCCAGGCCTTCAACCCTAAAGAGCGCTCAAACTTAATTTTTAAAAAATCATCTAAAAACCCTGTTAAGGCCATGATAAAAGTTGTCAGCAGCAGGGCAGTATATTCGATATTGAGCGGTACAAAAAATAATGAGAAAATCAAAAAAACTGAGATAATTAAAAGCCCACCCATAGTTGGTATTCCAGCCTTTTTAAGATGGCTTTCCGGTCCATAATCTCGTACCTGCTGACCAAAATTTATTTTTTTTATATAATTGATAAAATAATTTCCACTAAATACAATTATTAATAGTGGCAAAATATATGCTAAAATATATTGCATTTTAAAGCTCCTCAGTTTTCAATGCAGCAGCTATTTCTTCTAAATGATTGGCGCGTGAGCCTTTTATTAAAATTAAATCTCCCTCATTAATTTTAGCTGCAAGTAATTCAATACATTCCTGATTATTTTTTAAAGTAATAATTCTATCTGACGGCATCTTCCCAGCTGCACCAGCTGCAATTTCTCTAGCTTCTGAACCTATTGTTACCAGCAGATCAACACCTTTTTCAGCTGCATAAAGCCCAACCTCACGATGTTTAGCCTGACTCTGCTCTCCCAACTCCAGCATTGAAGCTAAAACAGCTATTGTTCTCTGAGACTGATGTTCTATTAAAACATCAAGAGCTGCCTTAACTGCCAGGGGATTGGCATTATAGCTATCATTAATTATTCTGACCCCTGATTTTAATTCAATAAAATCCATTCGGTTTGAAGAAAATTCAGCCTGATCCAATCCCTGCTGAACTTCAGCAGAACTCAGTCCATACTCTAAACCAGTTATAATAGCAACCACTGCATTATAAATATTGTGTTTTCCAGCTTTATAAAATTTGAAAGAATAATTTTCATTTTTATACCTGATCTTAAAATTTAAAATCTCATTTTTGGTGTCAAAATTATACTCTAGAGTCTGCAGATCAGCACCCTTTTCAAAACCAAAATATATCACTTCTGCAGTAGTTTCTTTTCCCATTTTTCTGGTATAAAAATTATCATAATTTAAAATCGCTTTATTTGAAGGTTTCAACTGGTCGATCAGCTCTTTTTTTGCGCGGGCAATATTTTCTAAACTTCCCAGCTGCTTTAAATGTGCTTCTGCGACATTTGTAACAATACCGATATCTGGTTCTGCAATTTCTGCCAGCAGTTTAATTTCTCCCAGAGCACTCATCCCCATTTCAAGAACAGCAAAATCTTCTGCAGCTGTTAATCTCAATAGAGTTAGAGGTAGTCCGATATGATTATTATAATTACCTTCTGTTTTTAAACAGCTATATTTTTGCTTCAAGACTGAATAAATTAAGTCTTTAGTAGTTGTTTTACCGGCACTACCTGTAACAGCAATCACTTTTAAGTCAACAAAAGACTTTCTATAATTATGAGCAATATCCTGCAGAGCTCTAGTAGTATCATCAACTTTTAAAATGGCTGTATCAGAAGCTTTAATAAAATTGTCCTCTATTTCCCGATCAACAATCACTGCTCCAGCTCCATTTTTTACTGCCTCAGATAGATAAAGATGTCCATCCTGATTTTCACCAATAATTGCTATAAACAAATAATTATCTTTAACTTCTCTGCTGTCAATAACAATTTCTTCAATTACCTTATCTGCATCTCCCTGCAGCAATTCTGCGCCAGAAAAATCAATTATCTCAGCTAAATTTAAATTCTGCATTTAAATCCCTTTCAATGCTGAAGCCGCCTGATAAGCTACCTGACGGTCATCCAACTCTATTTTTTTATTATTTAAAATTTGATACTGCTCATGACCTCTACCCAGCAGCATGACAAGATCATCTTCTTCAGCAATTTCAACTGCTCTTTGTATTGCCAGTTTTCGATCAGCAATAATTTCGTAATCAGCAAAACTTTCACTAAAACCTGATTTGATTTCAGTAAATATTTTTTCCGGATCCTCACTGCGGGGATTATCATTGCTTACAATTGTATAGTCTGCATATTTTTCTGCCAGTTTAGCCATAGCAGGTCTTTTACTCCGGTCTCTATCACCACCACAACCAAATAGCACAATTAATCTATTTTTATCCATTGCTGCAGCAGTTTCTAAAACATTCTTCATTCCATCCGGGGTGTGGGCATAATCAACAACAATTTGAAAGTTTTGGCCGGCATTGATAATTTCAAAACGACCCGGAACAGAATCAACCTCAGCCAGAGCCTTTTCTATACTCTCCGCTTCAACCCCCAGCAGATTAGCTGTCAGTATTGAAGCAAGAGAATTATAAATATTAAATATCCCGCCCAGTCTTAACTTGAAAAGAGATTCTATTCTGCCACCACTTTTATATTCCATACCTCTTTGATGGAGTTTGAAATTTTTTGTATATAAATCAGCAGCTTCAGAATCCAAACTATAAAAATACTTCTTGCCGCCAGATTTTTCTTTAATATAATCAGCATTTGGATCATCAAGATTGATTACCGCAAATTTATCCTGAGCAAGCTGAGAAAATAACCTTGACTTAACTTCACGATAATTTTCCAGTGTTTTATGATAATCTAAATGTTCAGGACTTATATTGGTAAAAACTGCAGCCTCAAATTTCATTCCTGCAACCCGATATAAATCTAGAGCATGAGAAGAAACCTCCATAACTCCATATTTTACCTCTTCTTCTCTCATTTGAGCAAAATATCTGTATAAATCAATTGATTCTGGAGTTGTTCTACTTGAAGCGAGTTCCTGATTTCCAATTATATTTTTAATTGTTCCAAATAAAGCAGCTTTTCCAGCCGCCTCTTTTAAAATATTATATAATAAATAAGCAGTAGTTGTTTTACCATTGGTTCCAGTAATTCCAATCAGTTTTATTTCGCTAAGTGGATCTTCAAAAAAATTCTTCCCCAGTTCAGCCATGGTCTTTCTGCTGTTATTCACTTTAATATAAGTAATACCACTCTCATATTGAGGAATATCTTTTTCAATTATAATAGCTGTGGCCCCATTTTTAATGGCCTGAGAAATAAATTGATGACCATCCACTTCAAAACCACTGACGGCGATAAACATATTATCTTTTTCTACTTCTCTTGAATCATATTTTAGTTCAGTAATCGTTTTGTTTAAACTGCCTTTTTTTAATTCAAAATCTATATTTTTTAATAATTTTTTTAACTCCATATTTATTAACCTCCAAAATCCAGATCTCAATTTTAAACTAACGGAGTTTTAAATTTATTTGATTTGTACTTTTAATTCTCCTGCCCGGATAAACTGATTGTCCAATCACTTTACCTGAACCAGACAGTGTAACTTTTAAACCTTTTTGTTCTGCCAGTTTTACTGCAGCATTTCCCTGCAGACCCCTAAAATCTGGTACTGCAATTAAGATTTCCTCTTTAGCTTCTTTTTCACTAAATAGCCAGACAGTAGAATTATAATTACTTTCTATACCGGCAGCTGGAAGTTGATCTTTTACTATCTTTCCATCTCCAATTAGTTTAACATTAAATCCTTTTTCTCTCAAACTAGTTTCAGCACTCAAAAAACTTTCGCCTATTAAATTAGGTATCTCAATTTCCTGTTCATTGTTTTGATAAGAAAATTCATCTTTAGTATCCGGTTTAATATTTAAGTAATTTAAAATATTAGCTGTTAAATTTTTAAAAACAGGGGCAGCTGTCTGACTGCCGTAGTATGTTTCACCTTTGATGTCATATAAAATCGTTAGGACAACCAAATCCCTATCACCTGCAGGTACTATCCCAATAAAAGAAGAATCATAAATGTCCTCATTATAGTGTTTGGCTGTACCGGTCTTTCCGCCAATTTCGTAACCCTCAATTGCTGCTTGAGTCCCGGTGCCGCTCTCTACCACCTGTTTTAATAATTCCTTTGTTTTATCTGCAGTACTCTTTGAAATAACCTGTCTCACTATCTGAGGTTCGTTGATTATATTTTCAGACCTGCTTCCTGTATCTACTTCTTTAACAAGTCGGGGCTGCATTAGTTTTCCTCCGTTAGCAACTGAAGAAATAGCTGCTGCAAGCTGAATCGGTGTTACAGAAATCCCATGACCAAAAGAAAATGTTGCCAGCTCCACCGGACCAATTCTGTCATATTCTGGAATAATCCCCCTGGCTTCAGCCGGAAGTCGAATTCCACTCTGTTCTCCAAAACCAAAGGCTTTGATGTAGGAATAAAAAGTTTCTTTATCCATTTTCAGTCCAACTTCTACAAAACCGGGATTACAGGAGTTTTTAACAACTTCAGCAAAGGTCTGACTTCTATGACCTCTATTGCTCCAGCAGTTAATCTCCTCATTTTCTACATAGATATGCCCGGGATCTGTTAAAATATCATTTTCAGTTATTACGCCTTCTTCTAAAGCAGCTGCTGCTGTTATGATCTTAAAAGTCGAGCCCGGTTCAAAAACATCATTGATCGCTCGATTGCGCCAACTTTCTTCTGAATAATCCCCAAATTGGTTGGGGTTATAAAGAGGTGTGTTGGCCATAGCAAGCAGATCACCATTGGATGAGTCCATGACGATTACTGAGCCACCAGAAAAATCAAACTTCTCAGCAGCATTTTTTAGTTCTTTTTCTGCCATATATTGAATTACTTCGTCTATTGTTAGATGAACATTATATCCGTCTCTCCCAGGTACAGCTTCTCGAATCCCATTAGGAATAGTTTTACCCTGGGCATCTCTTTCAATAATCATTTTCCCTGCTTTACCGCTTAAATAATTATTATAAGATAGCTCCAGACCACTTAAACCATTATTATCTACACCTGTAAAACCAATTATATGAGAAGCAAGTTCTCCCTCTGGATAATATCGTTTGCTTTCTTCAGTAAATGTAATGCCCTTTAAGTTTTTTGCTTCAATCTGCTCATACAACTCATTACTAACTTTTCTCTGCAAAAAAATTGCAGCAGCATCTGAAGTGATTCTTCTATAAATTGTATTATAACTAATATCAAGCAGCTCAGTCAGTTCTGCAGCCGTTTTTTCGGGATTAATAATATTATCCGGCAGAGCAACTACAGTCTTAGCTGGTAGGCTGACTGCAAGTTTCCTGCCGGTATTATCATAGATTATTCCTCTTTCTGAGTTAACCACAAACTCCTTTATTCTCTGATTTAAGGCTTTATGCTCATATTCAGCACTATTAATTACCTGAATCCAGACAAGCCTAAGTGCCAGAATAATAAAAAGTATAAATATTATTGCGAAATAGAATATTATTCTATTTTTTTTACTTTCTTCAAATTGCTGCAAATTTAATCCTCCTACTCAAGTGATTCAGCCTGAACAGTAGTAACTTCTTTTACTATTTTATCATAAATTTGCGCTAAGAAAAACTTTTCTTTTGGAATATCTGCCATAAATTTTTCTTCTCTTTTAATTTGATTATTATAGACAAGTGTTTCTTTTTCACTGGCATCTACCATATTCAATTCATTCTTTGCAATTCTTTCCACCTGCGCCAGAGAAGTTTTACTGGCAAGTTTAACTTCCAACCTTTCATTTTTTGATCTAACTGCTTCCAATCTGTCTTCCAGTTCAAGCAGTTTAGAACTACTCTGATTGATATTTAATACTTGAGAAACATATAACAAAATTGAAATACTTACAAAAACCAGCATGAATATGTATAATATTGTGAAGGCCTGTTTTTTAACATTAGTAAAATTATAGGATGATTCATTTAGATAATTGCTTTCTGAAGCCAAATTTATATAATCCTGACCCTGATACATTTTACTACCCCCTTTTATTAGTTAAATCTTCTCAGCTACTCTCATTTTTGCACTACGTGAACGTGGATTTGCTTCTTTTTCGGTTTTAGAAGCCTGAACCGGACTTCTGGTTATAACTTTTACTTCCGCTTCTTTGTCACAAACACAGATTGGAAAATCTGGTGGACAGGTACAGTCATTTGCCAGATCTCTAAATTTGTGTTTTACTATTCGGTCTTCCAGTGAATGAAAAGTAATTATTACCAGTCTTCCACCTGGATTTAAATAAGAAACTGCCTTATCAATTAAATTTTTTAACTGTTCTAACTCATTATTAGTTTCAATTCTTAAAGCCTGAAAAGTTCTGCGAGCAGGGTGTCCACCACTTCTCCTAACAGCCTTTGGAATAGCAGCTTTAATAACTTCTACCAGATCAGCGGTAGTATTAATTTCATTTTCTTTCCTCATTTTTACAATAAATTCTGCTATTCTGGCAGCCCAGTTTTCCTCTCCGTATTCTGTAATTATTTTTTCTAACTGCTCCTGAGAATAATTGTTTACTATATCTTTTGCCGTTAATTTCTGCTCCGGGTTCATTCTCATATCAAGTGGACCATCCTTTTGATAGCTAAACCCGCGCTCCGGATTATCCAACTGAGGAGAAGAAACTCCTAAATCAAATAGCATCCCGTCAACAGCTTCAATCCCCAGTTTGCCAAAAACCCGATCAAAATCCTGAAAATTAGAATGTTCTAAAACAAGTCTCTTTTCATTTGGAAATTTTTCTCTGACCGCTTTAATAGCAGCGGTATCTCGATCAACTGCTATTAATTTTCCCTGTTCAGAAAGATTTTTCAAAATTTCTGAACTGTGGCCGGCTCTACCCAGAGTCCCATCCAGGTAAATCCCGTCTTCTTTTATATTTAAATATTCAACTGCTTCGTTTAACAATACTGCCTGATGTTCAAAATCCATATTTATCCTTTCTAGATTCCAAGTTCTTCCATTGCATCTGCAATGTCTTCATAAGAATCTTCTACATCATCCATGTAGCTGTCCCATTTTTCTTTGGCCCAGAGTTCGATTCGATTTGCCAGACCAATTATCACAATTTCATGTTCAAAATCTGCATAGTCTCTTAAATTTATTGGAAGGGAAACTCTTCCCTGTTTATCTAATTCACATTCGTTGGCTCCTGAAAAGAAAAAGCGGACAAAATTACGGGCGTTTTTACTGGTCATCGGTAAGGAAGTTAACTTTTTTTCTAATTCTTTCCACTCATCCATTGGATATAAAAATAAACAGTTGTCCAGTCCTCTGGTAATGACAAACTGCTCACTCAAGTCATCTCTGAGCTTAGAAGGAATAATTAAACGTCCTTTTTTATCCATATTATGAGTGTATTCTCCCATAAACATAATATCACTTCCCACTTTCCACCCTTTTGCTCCACTTTCCACCACTTAATAATTTTATTCTACATCGAAGAGAAAAGTCCTTTATATTTTCCAAAAAAATTATAAATTTTTACCATTTGAAAATAATTACTGATAAAATAGAAAAAACCCACCAAATGGTGGGTGATTAATCATCATTATTTAAATAAAGTTTTCGAGCTCGCGAAATTTTATCAAACCCATATTTTCTCTTTAGCTGATCAATAGTTTGGTCAAGCTGATCCTCATTTTCACCTGCAAATAAATTTAACTGCTCCTGTCCCTCCTGGCATAAATTTGAAACTCCCAAACCGAGTAAGCGAAGAGGCTTAGTTAATAAATTATTTTGAATTAATAATTCTTTTGCTCGCTGATAAATTTCTTCACTGCTGTTTACAGCAACTTTAAGAGATTTCTGCCTGCTGTAGGTGCTGAAGTCTGAATATCTTACCTTGATAAAAACGGTTGAACCCTTAAGAGAATTACTGTGGAGGCGAAAAGATACTTTTTCGCTCATTTTAAATAAATATGCAAAAAGCTTATCCTGATCACTTATATTATCAGCAAAAGTTTCTTCGTGACTGACTGATTTAATTTCACTCCTGCTTTTTACATCTCTGTTGTCTA
Organism: Halanaerobium saccharolyticum; assembly: GCF_003053565.1. Lineage (GTDB taxonomy): Bacteria > Bacillota > Halanaerobiia > Halanaerobiales > Halanaerobiaceae > Halanaerobium > Halanaerobium saccharolyticum_B. Next base: position 35,787 of record NZ_QAXS01000027.1, read on the forward strand.
TACCCCGTGATAGAAAAAACAGCTTTACACCTGCTTTGCCATAGTTCTTTTTTAATTCTTCTAGAGAATATGGCCAGATATCACCTGCTTTGTAAATGTTTTTCTCGGCAAGTTTAGCAGCAAAAACATCACCCACTCCCCAGATTTTATCAATATCCAGGTGGCGCATAAAACTTTTAATATCTTTTTTTCTAATAACAGTCAGTCCATCAGGCTTATCAAAGTCAGAAGCTAGCTTAGCTAAAAACTTATTAACAGATACACCAACAGAAATTGTTAGGTCAGTTTTCTTTTTTACTTCTATTTTAATTTTTTTAGCTATTTCTACAGGATTACCATATAATCTTTCACAGCCTCTAACATCCAGAAAAGCCTCATCAATAGAAAGTTTTTCAACTAGCGGAGTATATCTCTTTAAAATTGAAAAAACTTCTCTTGAAGCAGCTTTATAAAGCCCGTGTCTGGCTGGCAGATAAATTCCATCCGGACAGAGTTTTTTTGCCTGAGCAATTGGCATTGCCGAATGCACTCCAAATTTCCTGGCTTCATAGGAAGCAGTAGACACAACTCCGCGGTTACTTAAGTTTACACCACCAACGATTACAGCCTTACCCTGAAGTTCAGGGTTTTCTCGCTGTTCAACAGCTGAAAAGAAAGCATCCATATCTGCATGTAATATCTGAAGTTTATCCATTTAGTTATCCTTTTTTAAAGCAAGCTCTACCAGTTTATCTAAAAGTTCAGAATAACTAATTCCACTTTCTTTAAACAGCAGTGGGTACATGCTGAACTTTGTGAATCCAGGCATTGTATTGATTTCATTAACCAAAATTTCTTCATTTTTCTCATTAACAAAAAAATCAAGCCGTGAAATCCCTTCTGCATCAACAGCACGAAAAGCCCGGGCTGATAAATCTTTAATTTTTTCTCTGCTGGCTGCTGAAATATCAGCTGGAATAATCAGCTCTGTACTCTGATCTTCATATTTAGCCTGATAATCATAAAAATCATGGGTAGAGATAATTTCACCAGCAGCTGATACTTTAAGCTCAGCACCAGTCCCCAGTACAGCAGATTCGATTTCCCTGCCCTCAACACTGCTTTCTAAAATCAATTTTTTATCATATTTAAAAGCTTCAGCAATCCCCTTTTTAAAAGAAGCTAAATCATTAACTCTGCTGATTCCTATACTTGATCCCATATTAGCCGGTTTAATAAAAAACGGCAGCCCCAAATTTTCAGCCAGATTCCCAAAAAATTGAGACTCATCTTTAATTATATATTCAGCTTTTTTCAAAATTTCAAATTTACTCTGAGGAATATTATTATAAGCAAAAATTTGTTTCATAACTGCTTTATCCATTCCTACTGCCGAAGCTTTTAAATCACAACCAATATATTTTATATTTAAAACATCTAAAAAACCCTGAATTTTACCATCTTCACCAAAAGGTCCATGCAGTACTGGAAAAGCCAGATCAATTTCTTTTTCTAAAAGTTTTAATATTTCTTGAGGTAAAATGTTTTTTCTATTTACTTCGGGAACTGATTTTAAATCACTAAATAAAATCTTTTTTGAAATATCTAGTGATCTAAAAAATCCATTTTTGCTAATGGCAACCGGAAAAATATTATATTTCTCCTGGTCAAAGGCCTGAAAAATAGAGCGGGCAGAAAGCAGTGAAACTTCATGCTCCGCTGATCTCCCGCCAAAAAACAGGGCAATATTTATCTTTGATTCCAACAATAAAATCCCCCTCCAAATTTACTTTTTAAAGTAATCGATTTTCATAACTTCTCTAACTTTTTCCATTGTTTTTTGAGCTTCTTCTCTTGCTTTTTCAGTACCTTCCATTAATATCTTGTCAACAAGTTCTGGGTTTTCAAGATACTTCTTTCTTCTTTCCCGCATTGGATCCAGAAAAGCATTTAATTTTTCAGCCAGGCGTTTTTTACAGGCCACACAGCCAATTGTTCCTGCTCTGCATTTTTCCGCAATCTCGTCAGATTCCTCACTGTTAAAAGCTTCATGATAATGGTAAACAGTACAAACTTCTGGATGACCGGGATCATCTTTATGAATTCTGGCAGGGTCAGTTTTCGCCTGCATTATTTTTTGCTGTACTTCATCCTTGCTGTCACTTAAATAAATTGCGTTATTTAAACTTTTACTCATTTTATTTTTGCCGTCAAGTCCCATTAATCTTGGGAAATCACTGATTAAAGCCTCCGGTTCTGGGAAAACTTCTCCATACATATTGTTAAATTTACGCACAATTTTTCTAGTCTGTTCGATATGAGGAATTTGATCCTCACCAACTGGAACCAGATTAGCCTGACAGAAAGTAATGTCTGCAGCCTGGCTGACCGGGTAACCTAAAAATCCATATGACATTTCCTTATAACCATACTGTTCAGCCTCAGATTTAATTGTTGGATTATGACGCAGCTGATTTACTGTAACTATCATTGAATAAAAAACAGTTAGTTCGGCAATCTCTGGCACGAGTGACTGCACAAAAATAGTTGTTTTTTCTGGATCAATACCAGCAGCTAAATAATCCCTTGCAACCTGTCTTACATCCTCACTCAACTTTTCAGGTTTATCAAAATTTGTAGTTAAAGCCTGAACATCAGCAATTATCAAAAATGTGTCATATTTATCCTGCAGTTCAACTCGATTCTGCAAACTACCAACATAGTGGCCCAAATGTAATTTACCAGTAGGCCTGTCTCCTGTTAATATCCTTTTATCTTTTTTCTTTGTCAATATTATCACCCTTTTTATATATAATAAATTTTACTTGAATATCCAAATAATATCTGCTAAAATTAAACTATAGATAATAATGATTATTAATTAAGTTTAGGAGGAATAAGATGAGCAAGAAAACTAGAATGACTAAACAGCGTAAGGCAATATTGAGAGTTTTAAAAAGTACGAAATCTCATCCTACTGCTGATTGGATATATGAAAAAGTAAGAGAGGAAATACCCAATATCAGTCTGGGAACTGTTTATCGAAATTTAAATGTTTTAGCAGAACACGGTAAAATCAATGTTTTAGATTACGGAAGCAACCACAGCCGCTATGATGGTAATCCTGATCATCATTATCATTTCCGCTGTCAAAAATGTGGTGGAGTCTATGATTTAGATCTTGATTTAAGTTCAGATTTAAATAATAAAATAAATACGGAAACAGAATTTATCGCTCATTCTCATCGTTTAGAGTTCAGCGGTATCTGTCCAAAATGTCAGCAGAAAAATTAAATTTTTTCTGCTTCTTTTTTTGCCAGACTATCAACTTCCTCATTATATTGATCACCACTGTGGCCTTTAACTTTCTGATAACTCAATTCAAATTTTGAACTAAGTTCATCCAGTTCCTGCCATAAATCTTGATTGGCAACTGCATTTTTGCTTGAGGTTTTCCAGCCATTTTTCTTCCAGGCTTCAACCCAGCTTGATAAACCATTTAAAACATAACTGGAATCACTGTGAAGCTCAATTTTTTTATTTTCCGGAATAATTTTTAAAGCTTCTATTACTGCTTTTAATTCCATCCGATTATTTGTAGAATCTTTTTCTGCTCCGGAGATAGTTTTTAATTTTTTTAAATCTGAATTTAAAATAACTGCTGCATATCCCCCTGGGCCTGGGTTACCAAGACAGGCTCCATCTGTATAGATTTTAAGTACTTGATAATTATCTAAACTTATCTCTTCCCCACTCTCAGAAATATCATCATCTTTTTGAGGCTGGTTATTTTTTTCTTGACTGGCTTCAGTTTTCAGCTCTTCTAAAAGTTCAGCTGCCCTTCTCATATGGGGAATTACAATTGAACCACCAACTATAAGGGCAACATTCATTGCTTCATAAATTTCTGCCTTTGTCCAGCCAGCCTGATAGGATTCTATAATATGGTATGTTATACAGTCATCACACCTTAATACCATTGAAGAAACAAGTCCAAGTAATTCTTTAGTTTTAGCAGGTAGTTTTCCATCCTGATATACTTTATGGTCGAGATTAAAAAATCTTTTTGTATCTAAATTACCTTCATCCAAAATTATATCATTCATTTTTTGACGAAATTGATTAAATTCTTCTGTTTTTTTGCTCATCAAAACACCTCTAACTATATCATTTAAAATCAGTAAAAGTTTAAAAGAAACCGGACAGCAAGAGCCGTCCGGGTTATTTAAATATTAATATTCAATTTACCAGCATTTGATTATTTTTTTATCTTATTTAAATAATCTTTTACTTCAGAAACTGTTCCCAGATTAAGTACTTCTCTGCTTACTTCCTCTGCCTCTGCAAGAGTCCACTTAGTTAGGATCTCTTTTATTTTCAGAATTGAAACAGCACTCATACTGAACTCATCAAGTCCAGCTCCAAGTAAAAACGGAAGTAATAATTCTTCTCCAGCTGCTTCTCCACACATACCAACCCAGATATCTTCTGCATGAGCTGCTTCAATAGTCTTTTTAATCAACCTCAGCACTGCAGGGTGATATGGGGTATGCATTTCAGCAATCTGCTCATTCATCCTATCTACAGCAACAGTATACTGAATTAAATCATTAGTTCCGATACTGAAGAAATCAACCTCACTGGCTAATTTATCAGCAATCATAACAGCTGCTGGAATCTCAATCATCATTCCCAGATCAATGTCTGCATTATATTCTAATCCCTCTGCTTCAAGTTCTGCTTTCGCTTCTTCAACTTTTTCCTTAGCAAGCATTAGTTCATTTAAAGAAGAGATCATAGGGAACATAATTTTTAAATTACCATAAACACCAGCTCTTAATAGAGCTCTCAGCTGGGGTTTGAAAATGTCATCTCTTTCCAGACAGACCCTGATGGCTCTATATCCTAAAAATGGATTCATTTCTTCGGGAAAGTCTAAATAAGGCAGCTCTTTATCTCCACCTACATCAAGAGTTCTAATAACTACCGGTCTATCTCCCATTTTTTCTGCAACATCTTTATATACCTTAAACTGTTCTTCTTCAGTTGGGAGTTCATCGCGATCCATATATAAGAATTCACTGCGGAAAAGACCAACACCTTCTCCACCGTTGGCAAGAATAGGATCTACGTCTTTTAGATTACCCATGTTACCGACAACTTCTACCCGGTGACCGTCCTCTGTTTCAGCTTTTTTATCTTTAAAAGCCTTAAGTCTTTCCTGCTCAGCTTCATATTCTTCTAATTTAACTTCATATTCGTCCAGTGTAGATTGATCAGGGTTAAAGTAAATATTACCGCTGTTTCCATCTACAATAATTTCCATTCCATTCTCAGCCTTTTCAATTAACTCACTGCCAACTCCTACAACTGAAGGGATCCCCAGCGAGCGGGCCATAATAGCTGAGTGAGATGTTCTAGATCCTTCCTTAGTTACAAAAGCTAAAACCTTATCTGTATCCAGCTGAGCTGTATCAGAAGGTGTCAGATCCTCAGCAATTATAATAACTTCTTCGTCCATTTTATCAGCTATATCTTCAATACCAAGTAAATTTTTAATAACTCTCATACCAACATCTTTGATATCAGAACCACGTTCTCTCAAATATTCGTCATCCATTGCCGCAAACATTGCCGCAAATTCGTCAATAACTTCTTTTACCGCTGCAGCCGCATTCAGCTTATTATCTTTGATCTTATTTTCGAATGCAGGAATTACCTCGGGGTCATCTAAAATCATCAGATGAGCAGCAAAGATTTCTGCCTTTTCCTCACCGAGTTTTTCAGCAGTTTCTTCTTTCAGCTGTTCTAATTGTTTTTTTGATTCAGTTAGAGCATTATGTAACTTCTCAATTTCCTGCTCTACCTGATCATCAGCAATATTCTCTTTATCAATTTCAATTTCTTTCTCTAGTTTGAGTAATGATTTTCCAATAGCAATACCAGGGGAAGCAGCAATTCCTTCCAATAAAATCACTATTCGTCCTCCTTTGCCATTTCAACCTCAATGAAATCAACAAGTTCTTTTACTGCCTGATCGGCATCAGCACCATCTGCTCTAACAGTAATTTCGTTTCCTTTTCCTACTCCCAGGCTCATTACACCCATAATACTCTTTGCATTAACCTCTTTTTCTTCAAAAACTATTTCAATTTTTGAATCAAATTTACCTGCTTTCTGCACAAATTGAGCTGCAGGCCGGGCGTGCAGACCGGTCTTATTAGTGATTATAACCTTCTTTTCTTCTACCAATCTGATCATCCTTTCAAAATTTTTTATTAATACTACTCATTTATATATTTTAACACAAATCTTACCTAAATTTCATCCTTTTTTAGAAATTATTTTTATTTATGATCGATTTTTTTTCGATTGCCGCCAGTACTTCATCCAGTGTTTTGCCCAAACTTGCTTCAACAGCACCTAAAACTGCACCTTCTACAAGCGGAGCATCAGCCAATTTGATCTTCTTTTGTTTTGCTTCTGGCAGCCATTCTTTTACCATATTAAAACTCATTACCGCACTTCCAAGGTCAGCCAGAACTACAATACCATCCTCTGAATCCATATTTTCTAATTTTTGCCGGATCAAATCAGCATCAGTTCCAAGCTTTCCACCACTTGTTCCTCCAGCTATCTGAATATCAATATCAGCCTGTTTCATCTCTTCAGCCAGTTCTTTAGTACCTTCAGCTATTTTAAAGCTGTGGGATATTATTAGAATATTAACCATCTCTACACCTCAAATTATTATTTTAAAGAATTTTCTATAAAAGTTTTAATCATTAAATAAGCGGAAGTAGCTCCAGGATCCTGGTGACCAATACTTCTTTCTCCAAGATAACTTGCTCTACCCTTTGTAGCCTGCATTTCAATCGTATTTTCCATTCCTTCTGCTGCTGCCTGCAGACAATTATTTAAAGCTGTATTTAAATCAAGATTATTTGCACGACTATTTTTTAGAGATTCTGCTGCGGGAATAATGGTATCCAACATCGTTTTTTCTCCTGCTTCTGCCTTGCCTCTTTTTTGAATCCCGGCAATAGCCTCTTCAGAAATATCTATTAAGTCATCCAGGCTGAGTTCATTTTCTGAAATAACCTTAGAAATATTTAAGAAAGCTGTGCCATAAAGTGGACCTGAAGCCCCACCTACATTAGATATGAGAGTCATTGCAGTTAATTTAAATAATTCACTTCTACTTTCGAAACTCTCAGCTTTAAGTTTTTCTTTCAGTTTATTAAATCCTCTAGCAAGATTAACTCCGTGGTCGCCATCACCAATAGCTGCATCCAGTTCTGTTAAGTAATTTTTGTTTTCGATTATTATATCTGCTGTTTTTATAAATAATTCCGGTTGTATAATTAATGTTGTGAAGAAAAAACTGTAAATCTAAAAAAATCTAAATAAAAAAGGCATTTGCCTGGCTCCGTTGAATTAATTAGTTACAGACCAAAAATTCAATAAAGGAGTCAAGCAAATGCATAATAAGTTTATCACAGATTTAATGAATTTACCAGACCTGGTTGCAACAGATTTAATTCAAACTGAAGAATATTTA
>NZ_QAXS01000028.1 GCF_003053565.1 Halanaerobium saccharolyticum
TAAGACCCTTATATACCATGTTTTTGGGGTAAAGAAAAATCATCATCCTCTGTACTTACTGTTATTAAAAGCCTCATTTGCTTCGCAATTTACTCATTTACTCTAGTTATTAACATTTGATTAAAATAGTCGAGGTGTGATATTATTAACTTAGGATAAATATAAGGTTTTCTCGCCCTCAAAAGACTGAAAATTCACAAAAATATAGCCAAATTAGTTAAAATTATCACAAAAGGAGTTGGTTTCCTGTGTCTAAAGCCAGATCATTATTTTATCAGGACAGTTTATTAGAAAAGTTACACGAAGTTCAGAGTACCTATGGTTATATTCCAGAAACTGAAATTAAAGAACTGGCAGAAAAGTATCAGCTGCCGAGAGCAAATATCTATGGTGTTATTTCATTTTACTCAATGTTTTATACTGAACCAACGGGAAAATATATAATTAGAATTTGTGACAGCATATCCTGCCATCTTAATCAGTCAGAATCTGTTTTGAAAGCAGTAAAATCATATCTAAATTTGGAAAGTCATCAGACCACAAAAGATAAAAAGTTTACACTTGAAGTCGTTGAATGCCTGGGCCACTGTGGAGAAGGACCTGTAATGATGGTGAATAATAAAATTTACACAAAAATAGATGGAAATAAGGCTCTTGAAATTTTAGGTGGCTGTATCTAATTTAAATATTTTGTTTGGATAAGTGTTCAAAATAAGCATCTCTGAAAGGAGAGAGATTATGGTTTCTGAAAAATTATATCTTAAAGGAGATAAATTACTCAATATCCTGGATTATGATTTTAAATCAATAAAAAATGCTCTTCGAATGGGACGGAAAGAGACTATTCAAAAAATCAAAGATTCTGAACTTAAGGGCCGGGGTGGTGCAGCTTTTCCGACAGGACTCAAATGGCAGTTGGCTTCTGAGGTTGAAGGAGAAGAAAAATTTCTTGTCTGTAATGCAGATGAGGGTGAGCCGGGTACTTTTAAAGATAGATATTTATTAGAAGAGAGACCGCTTAAAGTTTTAGAAGGAATTATGCTTGCAGCTTTTGCTATCGGTGCAGATAAGGCCTATATCTATATCCGGGGTGAATATACAAGAGCAATTGAAGTCTTTACTGAAATAATTGCAGCTGCCAGGAAAAACAAAATTTTAGATAGTAAGATATTTGATAGTAATTTCAAATTAGAGATAAAGCTGGTCAGGGGAGCTGGGGCCTATGTATGTGGTGATGAAACTTCATTATTGAATTCTATTGAGGGAAAAAGAGGACGCTCCCGGATCAAACCGCCTTATCCAATTCAGGAAGGCCTGTTTAGTCAGCCAACAGTTGTCAATAATGTAGAAAGTTTATGCTGTGCTGCAGAAGTCTTAAATCCTGATTCTGAAGAATTTGCAAATCTAGGAATTGAAGGCAGCCGCGGCACAAAACTGCTGTGTTTAAGTGGAGATCTAAATAAACCTGGTTTGTATGAGGTTGAATTTGGGAAAATTACTCTCCAGGAAATTATTTATGATTTAGCCGGAGGTATTAAAGCGGGAGAAAATTTAAAGTTTGTTATACCTGGTGGGATTTCAACCGCCCTAATTACAGCAAAAGATTTAGACTTTCCCTATAGTTATCAGGCTTTTGAAAAGAGGGGGAGCAGTCTTGGCTCAGGTGCAGTAATTGCAGTCAGTAAAAAACATGATCTCTTAGATTTGATGTTAAATGTGTCTAGATTTTATATGGATGAAACCTGTGGTACCTGTTTTCCCTGTCGTGAAGGGAATAGGCAGATCAATAAAATATTAAAAGAATTTAAAAATAGTGGGCAGAAAATCGATGCCGAATTGATTTCCGATATTGGTAATACAATCAGGCTGGCAGCCCGCTGTGGCTTGGGTCAGTCCTCACTTAACTTTATTAGCTCAGTTATCGAAAACTATGGACAAGAGTTAAAGATTGGAGGTAAGATTTATGCTTAAGGCAGTAATTGATGGAATTGAGATGGAGCTAAAAGAAAAGATGAGTATTTTAGATGCAGCAAAGAAAGCTAAGATAAATATACCAACCCTCTGTTATGAAGAAGGGCTTTCAATTTATGGTGGCTGCAGATTATGTGTAGTTGAGATTGAGGGAGAAGAGCTGTTTAAGCCTGCCTGTGCAACTGATATTCAGGCTGGTATGGAAATTAAGACTCATTCTAAAAAAGTAAGGAACTTGAGAAAAAATTTATTTGAATTAATAATTGCGACTCATAATATTGACTGTCAGCTTAATTGTTTAACCTGCAGTCGGGCCAATAATTGTGAACTAAAAAATATTGCTGAAGATATTGGAGTATCTAAGATGAGGCTGGATCCAATTAAAAGAGGAGAAGGTATTGATAATTCTAGCTATTCAATTATTAGAGAACCTGAAAAATGTATCAGCTGTAACCGCTGTATAAGAAAATGTGAAGAAGTTCAGGGAATAGGAATTTTCACTACAGCAAATAGGGGCCCGGAAACAGTTGTTACAACTTTTAAAAATAGAGGAATGGGTAATGTAGAATGTACTAACTGTGGTCAGTGTATACTTTCCTGTCCTACAGGTGCCTTACATGAGCTTTATCAGAAAGATATTGTTTTAGACATTCTAAGTGATCAGACAAAACATGTAGTGGTACAGACAGCTCCAGCAGTTAGGGTAGCAATTTCGGAACCTTTTTCCAATCAGGCGGGAGATATTTCTACCGGCCAGCTGGTCACAGCTTTGAAAAGACTAGGTTTTGATGCAGTTTTCGATACTAATTTTACTGCTGATTTAACTATTATGGAGGAGGGAACAGAGTTAATTGAAAGAATAAATAGTGGTGGTAAACTGCCTTTGTTTACCTCCTGCAGTCCGGGGTGGATTAAATTTATCGAGCATTTCTACCCTGAATATTTAGATAATCTTTCATCTGCTAAATCACCGCAGCAGATGTTTGGAGCCTTAGCAAAAACTTATTATGCTGAAGAGGCTGGCATAGATCCGGAAGATATTGTTGTTGTTTCAGTAATGCCCTGTACAGCCAAAAAATTTGAAGCTAAAAGAGATGAGATGGCTGGAGATGTGGATTATGTTTTGACTACCAGAGAACTGGCTTCAATGATCAAATCAGCTGGAATTGATTTTCTTAACCTGGAAGATAGTGAGTATGATGAACTGCTGGGAGTTTCCTCCGGGGCAGCAGATATTTTCGGTACTACAGGTGGAGTTATGGAGGCTGCTCTTAGAACAGCAACTGAATTAATTACAGGCCAGGAATTAGAAAATATAGATTTTGATATTGTAAGGGGTTTAGAAGGAATAAAAAAAGCTGAAGTAGAGATTGGAGAACTGAAATTAAAAGCCGCAGTTGCTCATGGTCTTGGTAATGCCCGCAGAGTAATGGAAATGATTAAAGAGGGAGAAGAATTTGATTTTGTAGAATTTATGGCCTGTCCTGGTGGCTGTATGGGTGGAGGAGGTCAGCCAATTTCCTGTGCTGATAATGTATTAGAAAAGAGACAGCAGGCAATTTATAAAATAGATAAGGAGAAAAAGCTGCGCAAATCTCATGAAAATCCCTATATTAAAAAGCTTTACGACAATTATTTAGAAAAGCCAGGCAGTGAAAAAGCTCATAGGCTGCTGCATACTAAATATAAGGCCAGGAAAATTTAATGTATCCATGGATATTTGTTGACAGTTTTTAAATTTAATGTTAAACTAAATCACAATAATAACAAAATAGCTTATCCTTTTAAATCAGTCCAGAGAGGCTGGCAAAGGTAGAAATGTAAGTTGAGAAATTCTGGGATGACTCCAGAAATTTAGCCTTACTATGTCAATTTTAACCTTCAAACCATACTTTCTGGGGAGAAGGTTTTATTTTTATCAATAAACTTTAGTAAATTACTTAAAAAACAACTTAAAGTAGTAAAGTAGTAAATTATACTGTTGGAATTAAGCTAATGTTTTTAGCAAACAAAAAGTGGAGGTAGTTAAATGAAAAAAGCAAAACTTGTTCTAGAAGAAGGGAGTATTTTTACAGGTGAACTTTTTGGTGCGGAAAAAGAAAGTGCAGGCGAAATAGTTTTCAATACCAGCATGACTGGTTACCAGGAGATTCTTACTGATCCCTCTTATAAGGGAGAAATTGTCTGTATGACCTATCCTTTAATAGGAAATTATGGCATTAATGAAGATGACTTTGAGTCATTTAAATCTCATGTCAATGGATTTATCGTTAAAGAGTTTGCTGAAGAACCAGAAAACTGGCGTTTAAAGAAGAAACTGGAAAGATATTTAAAAGAAAATGGAATTACAGCAATTAGCGGTATAGATACTAGAGCCCTGACTAAAATTTTGCGGCAAGAGGGAACAATGCGCGGTATTATAACTACTGAGAATTCAAATGATAAAGAATTGATAGAGAAAGCAAAAAAGGCACCCGGTCTTTCCGGTAGAGATTTAGTATCTCAGGTCAGCCGCAAAGAAGTCGAAAAATATGGGGCAGGGAATAAGTATCGAGTAGTTTTAGTTGACTGTGGAGCCAAAGATAATATTAAAAATTCACTGCTTGCGAGGAATTGTGAGGTAATCATGGTACCGGCCAGCACTTCAGTTAAGAAAATATTAGATTATAGTCCTGATGGTGTAATGGTTTCAAATGGCCCTGGTGACCCGGAAGATGCCGACTATGTAGCAGAAACTATTGCTGAACTATTAGGAGAAGTTCCAATCTTTGGAATCTGCCTCGGACATCAGCTTTTGGGCAGGGCCTGTGGTGCAGAAACCTATAAGTTAAAATTTGGCCATCGAGGTGCCAACCATCCGGTTAAAGACCTGAGTACAAATCGAGTTTATATTACTTCACAAAATCACGGTTTTGCCATTAAAGAAGAATCGCTGGCTGAGCTGGACCTGGAGTTAACTCATATTAATGTGAATGATAAGACAGTTGAAGGCTTTAGACATCAGAAATATCCAGCTTTTTCTGTTCAGTATCATCCAGAAGCTTCCCCTGGACCAGAAGACTCTCACTATTTATTTGATCAATTTGTTGAACTGATGCGCTGATGGTACCGGGTACTTAGAAAATATTTCCAATTAACTTTCAAAAATCTAAGGAGGATAAGATGCCGAAAAGAGAAGATATTAATAAAGTAATGGTTATTGGTTCAGGACCGATTATTATTGGGCAGGCAGCTGAGTTTGATTATTCCGGGAGTCAGGCCTGCAGGGCTCTTAAAGAAGAGGGTCTAGAAGTTGTTTTAGTCAACAGCAACCCAGCTACAATTATGACAGATGAAAATATGGCCGATCGGGTCTATATTGAGCCTCTAACTGTTGATAGTATAATAGAGATTTTGAAAAAAGAAAACCCGGATGGATTAATTCCGACCTTGGGAGGACAAATTGCCCTTAATCTTGCCATTGACCTGGCAGAAACAAATATTTTAGAAGATTTGAATGTGGAACTTTTAGGAACTCCAATTGAGACAATCGAGAAGGCAGAAGATAGAAATACTTTTAAAGAGTTAATGAATGAGATTGGTGAGCCAATTTTAGACAGCAAAATTGCGAAAAATATAGAGCAGGCAGCTGAAATTGCTGCTGATATTGGCTATCCAGTTATTGTACGTCCGGCTTATACAATGGGAGGAACCGGTGGTGGAGTTGCTGATAACTTAGAAGAGTTAAAAGAAATTACAGCCCGCGGATTTAAACACAGCCTGATAGGACAGGTTTTAATTGAAAAGAGTATTAAGGGCTGGAAAGAAATAGAATACGAGGTAATGCGGGATAAAAATGATAACTGCATAGTGGTCTGCAACATGGAAAATTTTGACCCGGTTGGTGTTCATACCGGGGACAGTATAGTTATTGCTCCCAGCCAGACTCTAACAGATAAAGAATATCAGATGTTTAGAAGCTCGGCCTTAAAAATAATTAGAGCCTTAGGAATTGAAGGTGGCTGTAATGTTCAGTATGCCCTCGATCCAGAGAGCTTTCAGTATTATATTATTGAAGTAAATCCCAGAGTCAGTCGCTCCAGTGCTCTTGCTTCCAAGGCAACCGGATATCCAATTGCCAAAGTTTCAGCAAGGATTGCTTTAGGCTACAGCCTGGATGAGATAGATAATGCAATTACAGGAAAAACAACAGCCTGTTTTGAACCAGCTTTAGATTATGTGGTCTTTAAAATTCCACGCTGGCCCTTTGATAAGTTTCATTATGCTGATCGTGATCTGGGTACTCAGATGAAAGCCACAGGAGAGGTAATGGCTATTGAACGGAATCTGGAAGCCTCAATGCTTAAGGCTGTGCGCTCACTTGAGATCGGCCGCTACGGATTTTATCTGGAGGAATTTAGAAAACTGAGTGATCAGGAAATCAAAGACTTTTTATATGAAGCAGATGATAACCGGCTTTTTGTAATAGCAGAAGCACTGCGCCGGGGTTTTACAGTTGAGGAAGTCCATCAGATAACTGAGATCAGCACCTTCTTCCTGTATAAGATGAAAAATATCATAGATTTAGAAAACTCTCTTGCTGCCAGTAAAGATGAGCTGAATAAAAATCAGGAACTGCTGCTTAAAGCTAAAGAAAAAGGATTTTCAGATTCTGAGATTGCGCTTTTAACTGAAAAGACTGAAGAGGAAATAAAAAATCTTAGAGATCAGCTGCAGTTAAAGCCGGTCTTTAAAATGGTTGATACCTGTGCGGCAGAATTTGAGGCAGAAACACCTTATTATTATTCTTCCTATGAAAAGGTTAATGAAGCTCAGCCAACTGATAAGAAGAAAGTAATGGTTATCGGATCCGGGCCAATTAGAATTGGACAGGGAATAGAATTTGATTACTGCAGTGTACATTCGGCCTGGACTTTAAATGAAGAGGGTTATGAATCAATTATAGTTAACAATAATCCGGAAACTGTAAGTACGGACTTTGATACTTCAGACAGATTATATTTTGAGCCTCTGACCAAAGAGGATATTATGCACATTATTGAGAATGAAAAACCAGAAGGAGTGATCTGTCAGTTTGGGGGTCAGACAGCTGTTAATTTGGCTGAACCACTGGCTGAAGCAGGTGTTGAGATACTTGGAACCTCAGTTGATTCGATTGACCTGGCAGAAGACAGAGATAGATTCATTGGTCTTTTAAATGAGCTCGATATTCCAGCGCCTCAGGGTGAAGTTGCGGCTTCACTTCAAGAAGCAGAAAAAATCGCGGCAGAAATTGGTTATCCAGTGCTGGTAAGACCTTCTTATGTGCTTGGAGGTCGAGCAATGGAGGTTGTTTATGAGAAGAAGGAATTAGAAGAATATATGCAGAATGCTGTTAAAGTATCACCTGACAGACCAGTGCTGGTAGATAAATATTTAACCGGAACAGAAATTGAGATTGATGCAATTTCTGATGGAGAAACAGTAATTGTGCCTGGGATCATGGAACATGTAGAAAGAGCAGGGGTTCACTCTGGTGATAGTATAGCAGTTTATCCACCACACCGTCTCTCAGAAGAGTTAAAAGAAAAAGCTGTAGAATATACAGAAAAAATTTCTCGGGCTTTAAATGTTAAGGGAGTTGTCAATATTCAGTATGTAGTCAGTGATGGAGAAATCTATGTGATTGAGGTTAATCCCCGCTCCAGCCGGACAATTCCTTATCTCAGCAAGGTAACAGGAGTGCCGATGGTTGATCTGGCAACTAAAGCCTTGCTTGGCAGGAAACTAAAGGACTTAGGTTGGGAAAGCGGAATGGTACCCGAAAAGGAGCATGTGGCAGTTAAGGTTCCTGTCTTTTCCTTTTCTAAATTAACTCAGGTTGATACCAATCTGGGGCCAGAAATGAAGTCAACTGGAGAAGTGCTGGGACTTGCTGAAACTTACGAAAAAGCACTATATAAAGGATTAATCGGAGCCGGCCTGGAAATTCCAAGAGAGGGTACAATTCTGGCAACAATAGCAGATAAGGATAAAGCTGAGGCAATAGATTATATTAAAGATTTTGCAGAGCTCGGCTTTCAGATTGCTGCAACTGAGGGAACAGCTGCTGCTTTAAAGAAAAAAGGTCTTAAGGTAGATATAGTTAAGAAATTAGGAGAAGGCTCACCTGATTCTTTGGAGCTGATTTCTGATGACCAGATTGATCTAGTAATCAATACTCTGACCAAGGGTAAGGTTCCGGAAAGAGATGGCTTTAAAATCAGAAGATCTGCTGTAGAGATGGGGATACCCTGTCTGACCTCACTGGATACAACTCAGGCGATGCTTAAGGTCTTAAAAGAGATTGAGCATGGTGAAAGAATAGAGTATAAAGCTCTGCAGGATTATCAAAAGTAAATCATATTGTGCTTTCATTCACTATAACCAGGTCCAAAAAAGCTTTTTTGGACCTGGTTCAAAAATTAACCCTTGACTTAAAATCTTGATTCTGATAAGATTAATTCAAATAAGATAATGATTCTTTAAATTAGTCCAGAGAGGCTAGTAAGGGAAAATATAAATTTTAGCAACCTTCTTACTATGCCGTGAGAAGGTTATTTTTTTGCCGCTAGAAAATATTCTCCCCACAAAGGAGGTAATTTTTTTGGATAAGTCAGAGATGATAGTCAAAAAAGAGCTGATTGATTCAGCTGCTATGGGCAGAGCTATTACTAGAATTGCTCATGAGATTTTAGAAAAAAATAAGGGTACTGAGGATCTGGTTTTAATTGGAATCAGAACCAGAGGTGTACCACTTGCTGAAAGACTGGCAGCAAAGATTGAAGAAATTGAAGGTGTTAAGCTACCAACAGGTATTTTAGATATCACGCTTTATCGTGATGACCTTTCAACTGTTGCCCAGCAGCCAATCGTCCACCGGACAGAAATTCCCTTTGATATCACCGGGAAAAAGGTTGTACTGGTTGACGATGTGCTTTACACAGGTAGAACAGTCAGAGCAGCCCTTGATGCCTTAATTGATCTGGGAAGACCGCTGCAGATTCAGCTGGCAATAATGATTGACCGCGGCCACCGTGAGCTGCCGATAAGAGCAGATTTTGTTGGTAAAAATCTACCGACTTCTAAAGATGAAGTTGTAGATGTTAACTTTAAAGAAATTGATGAAAAAGATGCAGTTTTACTGCTGGAAAAAAGTTAGAATAAAAATAATTTAATATTGTATCCTTTAAATTGGTCCAGAGAGGCCGGTAAGGAATAGATGCTATTACTGTGTCTGGGTTAAAAGGCAGAATAAAAACAGCCAGCTCAGTCCAGCAGCTACTAAAAGATTTCAACTCCTTATCAGGCTTAAACTGGTAGGGAGTTTTTTTATGTTTTAAGTTTTTTGTCAAAGCAGGTTAAGTCAAAGAGGGAATTGGACAAAAGTTTTTCAATAATTTTATAACACCCAGGAGGTATAAAATGAAAATTTTAGAACAGAGTAAAGAAAATTTAAATCAATTAGAAGAAGATGGAATTACAAAACACCGACTATTTATACTGGCACTTCAGCACATGTTTGCCATGTTTGGATCTACAGTGTTAGTGCCCGCACTGACAGGATTAAATCCAGCGGTTGCGCTTTTCACCTCAGGTCTTGGAACTCTGATTTTTCACCTGATTACAAAGGGTAAAGTTCCCGCTTACTTAGGTTCTTCATTTGCCTTTATCGCACCAATAATTGCGGCCCAGGAACAGTTTGGTAGAGATGGAGCAATGCTCGGAATCATTACAGCCGGTCTAGTTTATATTGCAATGTCAGCAGTAATTAGAATGCTGGGTACAGGGTTTTTCCGCAAATTATTGCCCCCGGTAGTAGTCGGACCAGTAATTATTACAATCGGACTTGGTCTGGCTCCAACAGCCAAAGACATGGCTTCAGAACACCTTTTAGTTGCAGCTGTAACTCTGGCAATCGCGGTCGGAGTTAGTGTCTTTGCCAAAGGAATTGTTAAGGTAATACCAATTTTACTCGGAATCATCGGTGGTTATGCATTTGCAGCTTTTATGGGTCTGGTTGATTTCACACCGGTAATGGAAGCCTCCTGGTTTGCTTTTCCAAAGTTTGCCCTACCGGCAGTAGAAGGTAACTTAAAAGCGATATCGCTGATAGCTCCAATCGCCCTGGTAACAATGGTCGAACACTTAGGTGATGTTGTAGCAATCGGCTCAACTGTAAAAAAGGATTTTGTCAATGAACCCGGGCTGCACAGAACACTCTTAGGAGATGGGGTAGCAACTCTGGCAGCAGGACTTTTTGGTGGACCACCAAATACAACTTATGGAGAAAATGTTGGAGTCCTCGCGCTGACCAAAGTATACAATCCAATGATTATTCAGCTGACTGCAGTAATAGTAATTTTAACCTCCTTTGTTCAGAAAGTTGGAGTTCTAATTAGAACCATCCCAACAGCGGTAATGGGTGGAATTGTATTCCTGCTTTTTGGGATGATAGCTTCAATCGGACTCAGAACCTTAGTTGAAAATAATGTGGATTTATCTAAAAATAGAAACTTAGTTATTGTCTCAGTCACCCTGGTAGTTGGAATCTCCAATCTTACCTTAAGCTTTGCCGGCCTCGAATTTGGCGGTATGGGACTGGCAGCAATAGTTGGGATAGTAATGAACCTTATCTTACCTGAAATTGAAAAAGAAGAAGTAGAAGAACTTGATCAAGAACTGGAAGTTAAGTCAGAACTGAGATATGAAGCAAACTAAATTAAGCGGCAGGAGGTAAGTAGATGAGTTTAAAAAGAAAAGATTTTTTGGGTCTTTATGATGTCTCCAAAGAAGAGATTAATGAAATTCTCGATACAGCAGTAGCTATGAAAGATATTTTAACCAGAACAGTTAAAAAAGTACCGACACTGCGCGGAAAAACTGTGATCAATCTTTTTTATGAACCTTCAACCAGAACCAAGTTTTCTTTTAATCTGGCAGCAAAAAGGTTGAGTGCAGATGTGATGAGTATCTCTAAATCTTCAAGCAGTATTGCTAAAGGTGAAAGTCTGCTTGATACAGCAAAGACGATGGAGGTCATGGGAGCTGATGTGGTAGTAATCAGACACAGTGCTCCTGGAGCAGCTAAATTTCTGGCAGAGAATATTTCAGCCAGTGTCTTAAATGCCGGTGATGGTGCTCATGCTCATCCAACTCAGGCGCTGCTCGATATCTACAGTATTAAAGAAAAGCTGGGCAAGATTGCAGGACTGAAAGTTTTAATTGTAGGAGATATTGCTCACAGCCGAGTGGCTCGTTCAAATATCTGGGGCTTAAATAAGCTGGGAGCTGAAGTTGCAGTAGCTGGACCCCAGACTTTAATCCCAAGAGAAATCGAAAAAATGGGCGTTAAAGTTTATACTGACCTTGATCAGGCACTGGAGAATGTAGATGTGGTTAATATTTTAAGAATCCAGATGGAAAGACAGGAGAGCGGACTCTTTCCGTCGATTAGAGAATACAGAGAAATTTACGGAATGAATGCAGAGCGGCTGGATCGGATAGGGAAAAAAGCGATGATTATGCATCCAGGCCCGATGAACCGAGGTATAGAAATCGAGAGTTCAGTTGCAGACAGCTCACAGTCAGTAATCACCGAACAGGTCAAAAACGGTGTAGCAATCAGAATGGCCCTGCTTTACTTACTGGCCGGGAGGGAGATAGATAATGAAGACCTTAATTAAAAATGGAAGAGTATATGACTCAAAAAATGGACTTGACGGCAAATATGATATCTTAATTGAGGGCAATAAGATTTTTGCGGTAGAGGAAGAAATTAAAAATCAGGGTTATGAAGTGATAGACGCTGAAGGTAAAATTATTATTCCTGCCTTAATCGATATGCACACCCACCTCAGGGAGCCAGGTTTTGAAGAAAAGGAAACTGTAAAAACCGGCTGTGAGGCAGCGGCAGCAGGAGGGTTTTCTGCGGTAGCGGCAATGCCCAACACCAAACCAATTGCTGATAACCCGGCTGTAGTTGAGCATCTAAAACTTAAATCAGAACAGGCAGCAGTTAGAGTTTATCCTATCGGCAGCATCACCCAGGACAGTAAAGGAGAGGTGCTTTCTGAGATTGGAACCCTTGCTAAAACTGGAGTTAAGGCACTTTCGGATGACGGCAATCCGGTCATGAATTCGGAAATCATGAGGAGAGCAATGGAATATGCATCTGCCTTTGACCTGCCAGTAATTGACCACTGTGAAGATGAAAATTTATCACAGGATGGCGTAATGCATGAGGGTTATCACTCGACAATTTTTGGGCTGAAGGGAATTCCGGCAGCAGCAGAAGAAATTATGGTGGCCCGGGATATAGTTCTGGCTGAGATGACAGGGATTCACCTGCATATTGCTCATTTAAGTACAGAAGGCAGTTTAAATCTGGTTAAAGAAGCCAAGGCCAGAGGAGTTAACGTAACTTTTGAAGTAACCCCTCACCACCTGCTTTTGACTGATAAGGCAGTTGAAAATTACAATCCGGATACTAAAGTTCACCCTCCACTGCGTTCAGAAAGAGATAAAAAGATGCTGGTTGAGGCTTTAAAAGCCGGAGAGATTGATGTTCTAGCAACAGATCATGCTCCCCATACTTTTGAAGATAAACTGGGGGAATTCGATTATGCAGCTTTTGGGATTTCCGGCCTGGAAACAGCGCTTTCACTTTTATATCATAATTTTATTAAAACAGAAATCATCAACTGGAATGAGCTGCTCAGAATGTATTATTACAAGCCGGGGGAAATATTAAAGATAGAATCTGAAGGTTTAAAACAGGGAGCTAGAGCTGATCTATTAATTTTCAATCCTGAGCATGAATGGACAGTTAATAAAAATAAATTTAAATCTAAGGGAAAAAATACACCATTTGCCGGCCAGAAATTAACTGGTAAAAATGAAATCACCTTTGTCGGTGGTAAAATGGTTTATGATGACCGGGGAGGCAAAAATGAAATACTTTATTGATCATTTACAGGAAAAAATTGAAGCAAAAGACTCGAGAATCTGTGTTGGCCTTGATCCCCATCTGGATCTGCTGCCGGAAAAGGTGCTGGCAGCTGAATTATTAGAAGATCTGGAAGCAAATCAGGAAGAAATAGCTGCAGCTGTTTTAACTTTTAACAAAAATATAATTGATGCAGTAGCTGATATGACAGCAGTTGTAAAACCGCAGATGGCCTTTTATGAAAAACTTGGAGTGCCGGGAATGAAAGCTCTCTGGCAGACAATGGCTTATGCTAAGGCAAAGGATTTAATTGTACTGCTTGATGGTAAGCGTAATGATATTGGATCTACAGCAGGAGCTTATGCAGAGGCTTATCTAGAAAATAAAAAAACAGAGATAGATTCGATAACAATTAACCCTTATTTAGGCAGTGATGGAATATTACCATTTTTAAGAAATAAAGAGCGAGGAGCTTTTGCCCTTTTAAGAACTTCGAATCCATCTGCTGTTGACCTTCAGGATCTTAAGCTCGATGACGGCAGAACAGTTTATCAGGCAGTTGGTGATTTTCTGCAGGAACTGGGCAGTGATTATCTTGGTGAATGTGGGTATTCTAATCTGGCAGCAGTAGTTGGAGCAACTTATCCTAAAGAATTAAAAGAGATTAGAGCCCAGCTTGATTCAGTATTTTTCTTAATCCCTGGTTTTGGAGCTCAGGGTGGAGGAGCAGCAGACATTAAAGCTGGTTTTGATGAGGATGGCAGAGGTGCAGTTGTTAACTCTTCCCGCGGTATTAATTTTGCCTATCGTAAGGATGAATATGCTCACTTTGGAGCAGATAACTATGCTAAGGCAGCAAGAGCTGCAGCAGAGAAAATGAAAAATGAAATCAATGAAGTTGTGAAATAAATTACTTTAACCAGGTCCAAAACAGTTGTTTTGGACCTGGTACCAAGGAGGCAAAAATGTTTAAAATTATTGCTAATCGAGAGGTTGGACCTGGAATTTTTCAGCTGGTCTTAAATTATGATCAGCTGCCGCAGAATCCGAAGCCGGGACAGTTTTTTAATATTAAAGTAAGTCAGCCAGGAAGTGATGATCCACTTTTGAGAAGACCTTTTAGTATCTTTGATTTTGATGCAGCTGAAAAAAAGGTGGAATTTATCTATCGAGTTGTCGGCAAAGGAACAAAAATTTTATCTGAGTTAGAAGCAGAAACTGAACTTGATGTGCTGGGACCTCTTGGAACTCCATTTTCTCTCAATGAAAACAAAGGTAATGTGCACTTGATTGGCGGAGGAATGGGAATTGCTCCTTTATATTACTTATCTAAAAAATTAAAAAGCAGAAACCAGAAGGTTTATCTGGGGGCAGCAAATCAGGCAGAGCTTGAATTTTTTGCAGAAAAGTTTAAAGGGCTGGGCGTAGAATTGCATCTGGCAGCAATGGAGGAAAAACTTGAGATCAAAGGATCTGCTCTGGTACTTTGGTTAAATTATCTGGAAAAAAACATTCCTGATTATGTCTATACCTGTGGCCCGGAGAAGATGCTGGCAGCAGTGGAAAAAGAAGCTCTTAAAAATAATATTGGCGGTCAGCTTTCAGTCGAAAAAAGAATGGGCTGTGGAATTGGTGTCTGCTTATCCTGCAGCTGTGAAACAAAGGCTGAAGATGAAAGTAATAAACGAGCCTGTGTGGAAGGGCCGGTATTTGGCCTGGGGGAGGTAGTACTCAGTGCCTGAAAACTCAATCGAGACAAAGCAAAAATTAACTAAATCTGAACTGAACTTATCTGTAGTAATGAAGTCCCAGCAGCAAACAGAGGAAAAAAATTTAAATTTAAAAAATCCATTAATTACAGCCTCCGGTACCTGTGGAAATGGAAAGGAACTGGCAGATTTTTATGATATTAATCAGCTGGGAGCTTTTACAACTAAAGGAATTACAGTTGAAGCTCAGCCAGGAAATAAGACTCCTAGAATTGCAGAAACTTCAGCTGGGATTATTAACTCCATTGGCCTGGAAAATCCGGGAGTAGAAAGTTTCATTGAAGAAATACTGCCGGAGACTAAAAATTATACTCTGCCTATTTTAGCCAATATTTCTGGCTACAGTGAGCAGGATTTTATTAACATGGCGGAGAAATTAGAAGGTAGAGCAGAATTAGCAGGAGTCGAGGTTAATCTTTCCTGTCCCAATATTAAGGGTGGAGGCATGGTTTTTGGAACGGATCCAGAAAAAGTATTTGAGATTACAAAAAAAGTGAGAGAAATTTATTCTGGCTACATTATAGTTAAGCTGACTCCCAACATTACTGATATCACAAAGACTGCTCTGGCAGCAGAAGAAGCTGGAGCAGATGCGGTGGCTATGATTAACACACTTTCGGCAATGAAAATTGATATTGAGCGACAGCAGCCGCTTTTAGCTAATACTTTTGGCGGCTTATCCGGCCCAGCAGTGCGACCGGTAGCAGTAAAGATGGTTTATCAAACTTATAAAAAACTGGAGATTCCGATTTTAGGCCTGGGTGGAGTCCAAAGCGGCAGTGATGTAATAGAATTTATGCTGGCCGGTGCCACAGCAGTGGGAATTGGGACAGTTAATATGATTGATCCAGCCGCCGGTCCCAGAATAATCGAAGAGATCAAAGAATATATGTTGAGACACCAGATTAAAAATCTAAGTTCAATTATTGGGGCAGCTCATTAATTTTAATTATTTTTTTAAATTTAACAATCAGGAGTGGATTAAATGACAAAAGCAGAAATCAGAGAATTATTAGTAGAAACAGATGTGATCCAGGAAGGCCATTTTGTACTGAGCTCAGGCCGCCATGCTGATATCTATATGCAGTGTGCTAAGGTTTTGCAGTATCCTGAACACGCTTCAACTCTGGCAGCTGAAATTGCAGCTAAGTGGGAAGATGAAGAAATAGATGTGGTCATTGGGCCGGCACTGGGTGGAGTAGTATTATCCTATGCGGTAGCAGAAGAGCTGGGAGTTCGCTCAATTTTCAGCGAGCGCAAAAATGGTGAGATGAAGATCAGGCGCGGCTTTGAATTAAAGCCGGGAGAAAAGGTGCTGGTAGTAGAAGATGTGGTGACAACTGGTGGCTCAGTTAAGGAAGTACTGGCAGTTTTAGAACAGCTTGATGTAGAAATAGTAGGATTAAGCTCAATCGTTGACCGCAGTAATGGTCAGGTCAAATTTAACTACGATTTCAAAGCACTACTTCCGGTCGATATCAAGTCATATAAGGCAGGACAGTGCAAATTATGTGAGGAAGGTGTAGCTATTACCCGTCCTGGCAGTAAAGAAAAATAAAATAAAGATTAAAATTATAATTTAATAAATCAAAGTAATTTAATTCTCGCTTCAGCAGGCGGGAATTTTTCTTTTATATTAAAGTGATTTGATAAGGATTGTCTGCAGTCAACAAAAATAATTAGAAAACTTAGCTTGTGAATATAAAGACAAAATCTTAGAAGCAATGTATAATTATAACTGTAATCTATTTGTGAAATTATTATTATATTCACAGAGAAAAAATTTAATTAAAATTCAAGGAGGAATAATTTATGGCAAGTGAAGCAGCAGCCGCTAAAAAAAGTAACTGGCTGAAAATCATTATTTTTGTTGCAGTAATTGCAGCTGTAGTAATTGCAGTGAGACAATTGGGGTATATGAAATATTTACAGAGTCCTCAATTATTAAAGGAAGCAATTGATGGGCTTGGTTTCTGGGGGCCAGTAGTATTTATTCTTTTATGGGTTGCTTCGGCAGTATTTTTCTTACCGGGCGCAGCCTTAGGAATTGTAGGAGGAATCTTATTTGGACCCTGGCTGGGAACTTTTTATACTGCTCTTGGTGCAACAATTGGTGCTGTAGCAGCATTTTTAGCAGGTAAATATGTTGCCAGAGATATGGTAAAGGGGCTTGTTGAAAGTAACCCTAAACTTAAAAAGATTGATGAAGGTGTAAAAAAAGAGGGCTGGCGTTTTGTAATGCTCACAAGGCTTGTACCAGTTTTCCCTTATAACGCCCAGAACTATGTTTATGCTATGACAGCAATTAAATTACCAATTTATGCTTTAGCAACTTTTGTTTTCATGCTGCCTGGATGCTTTGCTTTTTCATTTGCGGGTGGAGCAGTATCGGCTGGAGGCAGTCCAACAACAATTATTGCCTATCTGGCAGTAGCAGGTGTGGCTTTATTTGCAATTTCTTTAATTCCCAAATATTTAAAGAAAAAGCACGGCGATGTATTAGAAGAAGACGAATAGATAATAATTTATTGAGCTCCCTTTTAATTAGGGGAGCTTTTTTGTTTGCAATTAAGCTGTTAAATCTTTATAATTAAAAGCAGAAATTAAAATTATAGAAGGAGCAGTGATAATAAATGCAAAATTATGATTTTGTTCATTCCTGTATTCGGGTTATGGATTTAGAAAAGTCAATTGACTTTTATCAAAATGCTTTAAATTTAAAGGAAAGCAGGCGTAAAGATTTTCCGGAGGCGGAATTTACTCTGGTATATCTTACAGATCAGAATGAGAGTTTTGAGCTGGAGTTGACCTATAATTATGATCGAGAAGAACCATATACGATTGGTAACGGCTACAGCCACATTGCAGTAGTTGTTGATGATTTAGAAAAATCTTATCAGCGCCACAAAGAGGCCGGTTATCAGGTTGGAGATTTAAAAAGTTTAAGTGATGATTCAGCAGGATATTATTTTATTACAGATCCAGATGGTTACAGGACTGAAGTTATAGCGAGATAATAGGGTACCGGGTACTTGTAAAAAAATGGAATTTAAAACAAAAAAACAATCCGTAAAAACAGCTCAACTTCTGGCAGCAGAGCCAGTGGTTGAGCTTATTTTATCTTTTTATCTACAATTTTTTTAAATTCTTTTAATTCATCTAAAGTTTTTTCCGACTCTGATTTCTGGTAAAGATAATTCCAGTCAATATCTTCATAGTTCAAATAAATCATACCTACAATCCATTCTTGATCGGCATATTCTTTCCAGAACTTATATCTATTTAGTCTGTCAATAATTATATCTTCAATACCTATGATATAGGCTTTTAAACCTTCAATTTCAATTTCATTTACTTTATCATAATCACCAGCAAGGTCTGAACCTGGAATTTCCAGGGCAAAATCAAACTGCTTATAGGTCCAGTATTTGCCTTCCTTTTTAAACCCTAAATCTTTAATAATTGGGTCAATTTCTTTAATACTGGCTGGAGTTACCAGATCAACATCCATAGTGCTGTAACCACCAGCTGTATAGAACTCTACTGCCTGACCTCCAACAATTATCGGTCGAATATCAATTTCCTTTAAAGCTGCAGTAATTACTGCTACAAGAGCAATATTTTGATAAAATTTATCTTTATTAGATTTGGTTATTTTTTGGATCTTATTTTTAAGCAGTTGTTTGTCCATAATATCCTCCAAATTCTCTAAAAAGATGACTGGTAAGGTCAAAATATCAACTTATTTAAATTTATATTTGTGAGGTCCAGTTTTTTCAATCATTTTTTCTTTTCTATTTTTTGCGAGTTCATAGAGTAAAAATTGCTTATTCTGATTGCGGCTGCGTTTGGAGTTAGCTCTTTGTTTTAAAAGCTGATCTCGAAGTTCTAAAATATCTATTTTTGCTTCTTTTCGTTTTTTATCATATTTTTCAAAATTAATTTTGCGCATTTTACTGACCTCCTGAGTTAATAATACTAATTTTTTTAACTCCTGTCAAAAAGCTAAAGCTTAAATGGTAAAAATTTCTAAGTACCCGGTACCTCTTTTTTAAAATTAAGGCAGGTAAAGCTACCAATTATCTTGAATAATATTAAATAGAGAAAGAAACTGGATTACATAAAAATAGAAATCGAAAGGAAGATTTATTTGTCAAAAAAGAATTCATATTTAGCTTTGTTTTTTAAATCAATTCCGGTTGGACTGGCCAATACTCTGCCTGGGGTGAGTGGCGGTACACTGGCCCTGGTTTTAAATATTTATGAAACTTTAATTAATGCGATTAAAGATATTAAAGTCAAAAAGCTTTTTGTAATTGGCCTGGGAGCAGTTGCTGGTGTTTTATTTGGTTCAGCTGTGATAACTGATCTTTATCAAAATCAGCCGCTGCTTGTAAATTATTTTCTTTTTGGTCTGGTAATTACTTCAGCTCATTCTACCTATAAAAAAATTGGGCATTTGAGTTTTCTAAAACTTTTAGTTATGATTTTAGCCTTTGCTTTTGCTCTCTTTTTCGCCAGAGAAATTCAGTTTGGATTCCTGAATGCAGAAGGTTTAATGCTCTTTTTTATAGCCGGTTTTTTTGGCAGTGTGGCAATGATTCTGCCGGGAATTAGTGGAGGTACACTTTTAATTTTAATGGGAGTCTATCACCCGGTATTAAATGCAATTAACAATTTGGATCTCTTAATACTAATTGTCTTTGGAGCAGGAGTAGCTGCAGGTTTATTGGTTTTTGCCTGGCTTTTTTCCTATCTGCTGCAGAAACATCAAAAAGAAATAATGGTTGTTTTAACCGGTTTAATTCTCGGCTCTTCAGCAGCTGTATTTCCAGCTCGCTTTAATATTAGTGGAGTGGCAGCATTTGCAGCCGGGGCTGTGATAATTATTATCTTAGAAATTATTGGTCAGAATACTTAAATTAAAATATTAATTAAGGATGAAAACTATGGAACTAAAAAATTATTTAGACTTTAAATATTATAATTATAATCAAGATTTATTTAAAGAAATAATTTCTGATGAGCCAGAAGTTTATATATTTAGCAATTATAATGACTTAAAAGAGGCCTTAAAATACTACCAGCCTCAGCCTCTCAGTCAGCAGAGCAAGTTTTTTAGCTTAAAAGAATTTAAGGAGAGGCTCTTCAGCAGTGATCAGATTCTGCTGAAGGAAGAAAAACTTCCCCTGCTTTTATACTCTGTTTTAACAAAAGAGGAAAAAAGTAAGCTGCGGCTGGACAGCTATCAGGATATTTATCAGTTTTCATCCCGCTTTTTTGCTTATTTTAAACTGCTGCAGGACTACCAACTGGCTCAAATTGAAGGTCTGGCAGACTGGCAGCAGGAGAGAGTAGAAAGGCTGGAGAGTATTAAAGCAAGATATCAAAAACGTTTAAAAGAGCTTGGCTTTGTTGATCAACTTCTGCTCAGGGAAGAGAAAAACTTAAATCTGCAGTTTTTAAGAGAGTTTAAAAAGATAAATTTATTTAATATCATAGATTTTTCTCCCTATTTTAAAGAGCTGCTGCAGGAGATAGGCCAGGAATTTAAAGTTGAGCTTCACCTCCAGCTCAAAGAAACTGATTTCAATCAGGAAAAATTAGAAGTTGAAGAGCTGACTCTGCCGGAAAAGACAAATAATATCGAGGTTAGAAAAACGAATTCTAAGCTTAAAAGTCTGGCCGCTCTTTTAAACGAAAAAGAAAATTCTGCTGAGGATGTTCAACTGCTGGATGCAGGTAAAGAAATTGAGTCAGCGGAGATATTAAGCGACCAGTTAAATTTGAATTCCTATCAGAGTTTAAGTGAAACTGATATTTATAAGCTGCTGGATTCTCTCTATCAGCTTTACCAAGAGGGAAAAGGCAGTTCGCAAATCTTGATCGTCTTAAAAGAGCTCCATGATTTATCTACCCAGAGCCTATTTAAAGATTGGCTTGAGTTAAAGGCGGCGGATCTGCAAAAAATTGAAGAGCTGCTGCGTCAGGATTATTATTATCTTGATTTAGAGCTGTTAGAGGCAGAGCTTCCTCTTTTAAAACCCCTTTATAATTTTCTTGAAAAGTTGAGAAAAATCAAAAACATATCCGACTTAAGTGAACTGCTCACAAAAATCTCAGATTTTGCTCTGGAAAAAGAAGCTAAAGAAACAGCAGAGAAATTTAATGACAGCCTGCTGGAGCTAAAAAGCATCGAAGAACTGGGAATAGTAACTAGCTGGCAGGATTATTATTCTGATCAGGGTGCAGGTCTTTTTTCACTATTTTTAAACCACTTAAGTTTTAAATCTATTAGACTCAGCAAAAACAATGAGGCAGCTGATCTTTTAAGTCTGGAAAAGGCTCCCCAAACTAAGCACAAAAAGATTTTAGTAAATAATTTGATCCAGGATAATTTTGCTCAAAAAAATGATGGTCTCTACTTTTTAAGTGAAAAACAGCTGAAAAATAATGGACTGCTTATAAAACACAAAAATCAGCTCTTAAAAAAATATAAGTTTCTGCGCCATATTTTAAATGCAGAGCAGAGTATTATTTATACAGTAGAAAATGAGGAGCAGAATATATCTCCGGCAGTTATTTTAGAAGAGCTTGCCTTAGAATACGGCCTGGACTATCAAGAAAGTAAAGTTAATAATTTAAGTGAAAAAGAAATTTTGAATAATTTATTTGATTACCAGACTGAGCTGGATTTAAAAGTCAATAGAACAGCTGATTTTAATCAAAATCTGGAGCTAGAAAAAGACGATTTTGGCAGCGGTTTTAATTTCAGCTATTATAAATATAAAGCTTTAAAGGACTGCTACCACCGTTTTTATTTAGAACAGCTGGCCCGGCTTGATACCACATTAGAGATCAGGCCATCACTTTCTTTAATGACCCTTGGTATTTTAACCCATGAGATTTTTGGGGAGCTGATAATTTATGCCAGAGAGCATAATCTTTCTCCCCGGGAAATTCCAGCAGAGAGCAGAAAAAAAATTATTCAGAAGGGCATTGAAGCTAATCAATTGAAGATTGATCGGGATTATTTAAATTATTACCAGCAGATTATTTTCAAAAGTCTGGAAAAATCCTATATTCATTTTGCCGAACTGCTGCAGAAATATCTGCCGGAAGACTACCAGGATATTCTGGTAGAATGGCCGGAATGGAATTATCAGCGGCAGCGGTATTTTACAGCTCAGCAGGTAGATTTTTATCTTTCCGGCAGAATAGACCTGCTCTTATTAAATCAGGCCGAATACTTTATTGTTGACTTTAAAACAGGCAGTGGAGACCGCAAACAGCTGGACTTTTATTCCCTGATGCTGCGCCAGAATTATCAGGATCAGCTGCCGCCTGAGAGCAGAAAGGCAATCTATAATGTCTTTGATCAGGCCTTTGAACATTCATATAATAAGGTAGAAAAAGAAGACAGCCTGGGTGCAGAGCTGCAGGAACTGACAGAGATGCTTTTTGCAGCTGGAGAATATGAGCGGATTTATAAATCTCGCTGCCAGCGCTGTCCTTATCAAGATATTTGCAGAGTGGAGGTTTTGACTAATGAAGAAGGTTATTAAAGCCAGTGCCGGGACAGGTAAAACCTACAGGCTGTCCCTGGAATATCTGGCTGCACTTTTAAAAGATATAGATTTTTCGGAAATTATTGTAATGACTTTTACTAAAAAAGCAACTGCAGAAATTAAAAATCGGATTCTTAAACATCTGCGGGAGATAATTAATCAGGGGCCTGAAAAAGAAGATATTGTCAGTTCACTTAAAAATATTTATCCGGAGCTTGAAGTTGAGCCGAAAAGATTAGAAAAAATCTATCATAAAATGATTTTAAATGATGAGGATATCAAAATATTTACAATTGATGCTTTTACCAATCAAATTTTCAGGCGAGGGATTGCACCCTATCTTTCCCTTTATAATTATCAGATTATCGATGACAGCCAGAATCAGGAAATTATTGAAGAGTTATTGAAAATAATTTTGAATAATGAAGATTATTACGAGAGTATGCAGAGTTTTCTGGAGGCCAACAGCGCCCGGGATCTGGAGCCATATCTTAAATTTATCAAAGATATTGTTGATAATGCCTGGAAATTTATACTCTTAGAATCATCAGAATTAGAGGAAAAAGAAAAGCTGCCTCAGGCAGAGATATCTGATTTGTTTGAAGACAGCTATCAGACACTAAAAGAAGTGGCGGAACTGCGGGGAGAAGAATTTTCTTCATCCTATTTTGTCAAAGATGGCCGTCCTTTTTTTGAACAGTACCCTGGACTTGATTCTAAAGAGCAAAAAAAGGATTTTCTCTACCAGAGGAGAAATTATTTACTAAATAACAGTTACTGGAGCGGCAACAAATTAAGGGCCAAAAAAACAGCGGATTTAAAAGAAAAATTGGAATATGAATACCAATTATTTAGAGAAAAACTGGCTGCGGCAGTTTTCAATCAGGAAGTAATTCCGGCTGAAAAAGAAATTATCAATTTTGCCAGTCTGGTTTTAGATATTTACGAAGAGCTGAAATTTAAAAGCGGCAAATTTACCCATGCTGATATCAGCAATTATACTTTTAAGTATTTAAATGCTGAAGAAATTGGGCTGATTGAGGATGCACAGGCAAGCAGTTATCTGCTGGACCTTTTAGGAGGAGAATATAAGGCGCTTTTTATTGATGAGTTTCAGGACACCAGTATCCTGCAGTGGAAAATTCTAAGGCCGCTGATTGAAAAAGCCAGTGATTTTATTGCTGTGGGAGATGAAAAACAGTCCATCTACGGCTGGCGGGGTGGAGAAAAGAAGTTATTTGCCTCTCTGGAAGAAATTATTGAGGCTAAAACAGAAAGGCTTGAGCGCTGTTACCGCAGTGATCAGAATATAATTGAACTTTTAAATAAATTTTTTGATCAGTCAGATGTTGACTGGGAATATCACCCGGTTGAGGCTAATTCTAAAGCTCCAGGTTTAACAGAGGTGATCTATGGCGGAAGTTCAGCTTTTTATAATACAGATACCAAAAAATTTGCAGGGTTGGGAGAAGAAAAACAGCAGCAGATAGAAGAATTAAACAGCAAAATCAAAGAAAATCTTCCGGCTGAGATAGCAGCAGATATTAAAATGAAATATGCTGCTGATTACGGGAAAGTCAGTGTGCTGGCCCGGACCTCAAATGAATTAAATACAATTGCAGAAAGCCTGGAAAAAGAAGGGGTACCCTACATTTTAGAAAACAGAAATTCTCTCCTGGATGCAGCTTTACCTAAAGCCGCTTCTAATTTTTTATATTTTGCAGCCTACAGGGACTTCTACTCACTGCTAAAATTTCTGCGCAGTGATCTGGTCAGAATTGACAATCAGAGTTTAAAATTTATTCTAAAAAGGCAGCAGCTTTTAAAGGACTATTTCAGTTCAAGTCAAAAAGTTGAGCTGGAAGAAGAGTTTAAGCTGCAGCAGTCAGCCGCTGAACAGCTTCCGGAAAGCAAAACAAATAATTTAATCAATACTTTCAAAAAAATTAAGAAATTAATTGATGGAGACTATCAGGAAATTATAAATTATCTTTATCAAAAAACTGAGCTGCTTGAGCTGGCAGGTGATAACAGCCTCAGCTTAAAAAATCTCTATTCATTTTTTAAAATTCTAAACTCCTTTTCTTCTTTAAAAGAGCTGCTTAATTATCTGACGGAAAATCGAGACAGTGAGGAATTAAAACAGCAGAAGGTCGAAAACAAAGATGCAGTTAGCTTAATGACAATCCACCAGTCAAAGGGGCTTTCTCTGCCGGTAGAGTATTACTACTGGAATCCCGGCCGCAGGAGTGGCAACAGCAGTGGTGGAATCAATTTTTATCTTGATTTTGACCAGAATTATGAGAAGCTGAATGATTATTTATTTATTCAGGATCAGTACCTTGCTGTTTTGGACTGGCTTGATTATGATTTTAAGGAAAAGGCTGAAGAAAAAGCAGAAATGGAGGAGATTAATAACCTCTATGTTGCCCTGAGCCGGGCAGAAAATGATCTGCACTTATATGTAGAAGCTCCGCGAAAAATAAAGCCGGATCAGGATTTAATGTGGGCCGGCAGCAGTTATGATTATTATGAAAAGATGCTTTTAAATGCAGTTGAAGGGAAAAATTTAATTGAGATTTTAGAAGTGGAATCAGCCGGTCAGCCGCTGCAGATAGAAGCTGATCGTCTAAGCGGGAAGCCAAAATTGAATCCCCTCAATAAATATCTAAAACAGAAAAAACGTGAGCCCCAAAGTAAAAAAGATGAAGAAAAATATGATTATTTTAAAAAGCAGAGCAGCAGTTTGAAACTCTCAGCTCAAAAATTAAGAGGGCTGGCTCTCCATTACTATCTGGAGAATATCAAGTATAACAGTGAAGAGGAAAAACTTTCAGCCCGCAGGCTGCTGAAAAGTAAATATGGAAATCTGCTGGGTAAAGAAAAGATTAATACTGTGATTGAAAAGGCTGAAGAATTTATTATAGCCAATCCAGAAATTTTTTCTGAAAAACATCAGGTTTTTAATGAGTATTTATTAAAAGAAAAAATCGAAGCTGGAGAAAAGCACTATCGCATCGACAGGCTGCTTGTGGATAGAGAAGAGAAAAAAATTAAAATAATTGATTATAAGAGTGGTAGTTATCGGAATCCGGAACAGCTTGAAAAATATAAGCAGCTGCTGGCAGCAGAACTGCGCTCAGAATGGGAGATTAGGGCCAGCTTTGTTGATATTTAATTTGTAAATTAATTAATATATTTATCTGCTCTAAGTGTTATAATTAAGTTTAGAAATAATAAAGATACAAATAAATTAAATTAAAATTAGAAAGGGTGGTTTGATGAAAATTGTACTGGTTCGTCACGGGGAAAGTGAATGGAATTTAGCCAACAAATTTACAGGTTGGACAGATGTTGATTTGAGTGAGCAGGGAGTTAAAGAGGCAGAAGAAGCAGGTCGTTTATTAAAAGAAGAAGGTTTTAAATTTGACCTGGCCTATACTTCATATCTGAAGAGAGCTACTAAAACTTTAAATATAATTTTAGATATTATGGATTTACACTGGATTCCAGTTATTAAATCCTGGAAGTTAAATGAGCGTCATTATGGTGCTCTTCAGGGACTGAATAAAGCAGAAATGGCCGAAAAAGAAGGGGCAGAGCAGGTTCATATCTGGCGCCGCAGTTTTGACACCCCACCACCTGAATTAGATAAAGATGATGAGCGTTATCCCGGTCATGAAGAAAAATATGCTGAACTTAGTGATGATGAGCTCCCAACTGCAGAAAGTCTCAAGATGACAATTGATCGAGTTATGCCTTACTGGGAAAATGAAATTGTTCCAAATATGAAAGAAGGTAAGAAAATAATTATCTCTGCTCACGGCAACAGTTTAAGAGCCTTGGTAAAGCATTTAGATGGTATTTCTGATGAGGAAATACCCTCAGTTAATATTCCGACAGGCAGACCCTTAGTTTATGAATTTGATCAGGAAATGAATGTTAAAGATAAATATTATTTAGGTGATCAGGAAGAGATAGAAAAAGAAATGAATAAAGTAAAGAATCAGGCAAAAAAATAATTTAATCTAAATTTAATTTTTGCTTAATTATTCTTTAATTTCTTTCTGTTATATTTTAATTGTAGCCTGAAATAAGACAAATTATAATTTAATAATTTTAATTGATGCTGCAGTTAAATCTAAGTTTTTTAAAGTTTTAACTCAAAACAGAGAGAAATTCCCTCCTTGAGATATTTAATTTATTCCCCATTTAAATGGGGAATAATAAGTGTTTTGAGTAATTTAAACTTAATAAAAATCTAAAAGGAAGGTGTTAAAGGTGAAAAAGCCCAAAAACTTATTTAAACGAACATTATTAGCTTTAATTGTAATTTCTTTAATGATGACTATTGTTCCTACAGTATATGCTCAAGAAAATTCATCTCAGAATATTTATCAAACAAATCATTTTGCAGATATTGCTGAAAAAGTTGATAATGGTGTTGTAAAAGTTACTGCAACGGTAAAAACCTCAGGCGGTCAGCAGATGCCAGAGATGTTTAATGATCCATATTTCAGATTCTTTTTTGGGGATCAGTTTCAAATGCCAGAACAGCAGCCTCGAGAAAGAAAGGGCTTTGGTTCTGGTTTTATAGTTTCCAAAGATGGATATATAGTTACTAATCAACATGTTATTGATGGTGCGGATAAAATAGAAGTTTCAATTAATGGTGTTGAAGAAGCAGTTTCAGCGGAAGTTTCCTGGTCAGATTTCAGCCTTGATTTGGCAATTTTAAAAATAAATACTGAAAAAATAGATCAAAAACTCAGCCCCTTAAAAATGGGTAATTCTGACAAAATTAGACCTGGAGATTGGGCAATAGCAATTGGAAACCCTTTAGGTTTTGAACACACTGTTACAGTAGGTGTGATTAGTGCTTTAGGTCGACCAATTCAGATTCCAACAGATGATAGAAAGGTTAGAACCTATCAAAATTTAATACAGCTTGATGCAGCAATAAATCCTGGGAATAGTGGTGGACCTCTGCTTAATAATAAAGGAGAGGTTATTGGTATCAACACAGCTGTCTCAAGAGCTGGTCAGGGAATTGGTTTTGCAATACCAATTAATGAGATTAAGGGAATTGTAACTGAACTTCAAAATACTGGAGAGGTTACTCGACCCTGGCTTGGAATTGCTTTTAGTGAAATAACAAAAGAAGTTAAAGAATATTTCAAATTAGATAATCAAAAAGGTGTAGTGATTATTGAAGTTTATAAGGGTAGTCCAGCTGAAAAAGCAGGACTTAAAGCATATGACATAATCAAAGAAATTGATCAAAAGCCTGTTGAGTCTACTTCAGATGTAAGTGAATTAATTAAAAGTAAAGAAGTTGGAGACAAAATAATGTTTAAAGTTATACGAAATGGCCAGAGCAAAATTTTATTTGGTAGGATCGGTGATAAACCAAATGATCTTTAAATAAAAATACAGTATTATAAGACCGGGCTTTAAAAGCCCGGTTTTAATGTTTAACTTTAAGTAAATACTTGATATAATGAGAGGGGTGACTAAATTGGATAAAAAAATATTATTAATAGAAGATGATTCACAAATTGCAAGGTTTGTTGAGTTAGAGCTTGAACATGAAGGTTATAAAGTTAAAAAATTTGACAATGGATATGATGGTATTAATATTTTAAAAGAAGAAAAATTTGACTTATTATTACTAGATATCATGCTTCCGGGTCAAAATGGTTTAGAAGTCTGTAAAAGAATCAGAGAATTTTCAGATATACCAATTATTATGTTAACTGCAAAATCTGAGCTTGAAGATAAGGTAGAAGGTTTAGATACCGGTGCTGATGATTATTTAACAAAGCCGTTTGAAATTGAAGAATTATTAGCTAGAATCAGAGCTCATTTAAGAAGAGATGAGGGAAAGGTTGAATCAGATAATATATTAAAAACTGCTGATGTTGAAGTGAATCTGGATGCTCATATTGTTAAAAGAGCTGGTGAAGAGATTGAATTGACTAAAAAGGAATATGACCTTTTAGTTTATTTAATTAGGAATGAAGGTATTGTTGTCAGTAGAGATAAATTATTAAATAATGTTTGGGGCTATGATTATACCGGCGAAACAAACATTGTTGATGTATATATTCGATATTTGCGCAGTAAGATAGACGATCCTTATGATAAGAAGTTAATACATACCGTGCGTGGTGTCGGTTATGTTTTGAGGTCAGATAAGAATGTTTGATTTTGTTAACAAAAAGAGTAAAATTTCCTGGAAAATAACAATTTTATATGCTTTTATGTTTATGATGCTTATATTTTTAATTAATCTATCAATTTATTTTTTTCTTTCCAGTTTTATTGATGATAATATCAAAAAAAGTATAAACAATACAACTGAGCTTGTTCTCTCACAGTTTTCAGGAATCGGTGATCCGGTTAATTTTTTCGATACAGATTTACTGCAGCAGATAAGCCGCAGTGAGGAAAATATTTTTTTCCGTGTACTTGATAAAGATGGAAAAGTTAATGCGCAATCTAAGTATTTAGAAGAGATGGATATCCCAATTGGGGTTGAAATTGAAGAATTCCGCACTGGTTCAAAAATTCTTGCAGTTAAAACTATTCCGATGAATAATTTTGTTTTTTCTCGGGGCTACCTTCAGGTTGTTAGAGATATTACATTTGAAAAAAACTTTCTTGATTTTCTTATTATAGTTCTAACTATTGCTGCTGGGATTGGAGCTCTAATTTCTGTCTTTTTAGGTTACTTTACTACCAAAAAAATGCTTTCACCGATCAATAAAGTTACTGAAACAGCAAGAGAAATTAGCTCCAGTGATTTAGGGCGAAGACTTGAAGTTAGCGGTCCTGATGATGAATTAAAGAAACTGGCACTAACTTTTAATTCAATGCTTGATCGACTGGAGAAATCTTTTAAAAGACAGAAACAGTTTGTTTCTGATGCATCTCACGAATTAAGGACTCCAATTTCTGTGATCAAAGGTTATGTTGATCTGCTTGACCGCTGGGGTAAAGAAAAAGAAGATGTTAGGGATGAAGCGATAGAAGCCATTAAAAAAGAGACTGTCAATATGAAACAGCTGATGGAAAATCTTTTGCTTTTAGCCCGCGGTGATGATAGTGAGTTAAAAAAAGAAGAGGAAATGTTTAATTTTAATGAGCTGATAAAAGAAATAATCAAAGAATTTGAGCTGATGGAGAAGAATATTAAATTAAAATTTGCTGAAGAAGCAGAAATAAAATTTTTTGGTGATCAGAATCTTTTCAAACAGCTGCTCAGGATTTTTCTGGATAATGCTGTAAAGTTTACTTCTCAGAAAGGTGAAATTGAGATTAGAATCGATAGAATTGATTCAGATAACTTTTATTTTTCTATAGCAGATGATGGACCCGGAATTTCTACTGAGGATTTGCCCTTTGTTTTTGACCGCTTTTATCAGGCAGATAAATCACGGACCAGAAAAGAAAATGAAGGCTCTGGACTTGGTTTAGCTATAGCCCAGCAGATTGTTGAAAGTTATAGTGGGGATATTGATGTTGAAAGTGAAGTTGGAAAGGGCACAAAGTTTTTTGTTCATTTACCAGCAGCTAAAAATAATAAAAGTAGTTAAGCAAATACAATAATTAAATAGATGTTTTAAATGGGAGTTGATTTTTTTGTCAAAGAAAGAAAATAAGGAGAAAAAAACACTTTTTTTACTGGATGGACACAGTTTAACCCACCGTGCTTTTTATGCACTACCCCTTTTAACCAATGATGAGGGAGAATATACAAATGCAGTTTTTGGCTTTGTGAGGATGCTCTTTAGCCTCACAGACGAATGGAATCCAGATCGGATGATTATTACTTTTGATAAAAAAGCACCTACTTTTAGACATGAAGAATATGAAGATTATAAAGCAGGTAGGAAAAAAATGCCGGAGGAGCTTGTTCCTCAAATTCCACTTCTGCAGCAGACTATAGAAAAATTAAAAATACCTATGCTGGCAAAAGAAGGTTATGAAGCGGATGATTTGCTGGGGACTCTTTCCAAAGAGGCAGCAGAAGAAGGTTATATGGTTTATATCGTTACAGGTGACAGGGATGCTCTGCAGCTGGTTTCAGAAAATGTAAATATATTATATACCCGCAAAGGAATCTCTGATCTGGTGAAATTTGATTTAGATAAGGTAATGGAAAAATATGAACTGCCGCCGGAGAAGCTTATTGACCGTAAGGGTCTGATGGGCGACAGCTCTGATAATATTCCAGGTGTGCCTGGAATTGGTAAGAAGACAGCTCTAAAATTACTTAAAGAATTTGGCTCAATGGAAGAAATTTTAGCCAATATAGATAAAGTTTCTGGCAAAAAAAGAAAAG
Source organism: Halanaerobium saccharolyticum (assembly GCF_003053565.1). Classification (GTDB taxonomy): domain Bacteria; phylum Bacillota; class Halanaerobiia; order Halanaerobiales; family Halanaerobiaceae; genus Halanaerobium; species Halanaerobium saccharolyticum_B. The sequence continues at coordinate 30,622 of NZ_QAXS01000028.1, forward strand.
AAAATTTAAGAAAATACACTGAACAGGCAAGAATGAGTTATCGTCTTGGTAAGATTAAACGTGATGTTCCGGTAGAAATCGATTTTGATGAATGCCGGCTTGATTCATATGATGATCAGGAAGCGGCAGAACAGTTTGAAAGACTGGGCTTTACCTCCCTGCTTGACCGTTTTGACTTTAAAGAGGAAATGAATTTTAAAGATTTAGAGGTAGTTAATTTGGATCAGGCGGGATTAGAACAACTAAAAGAAAAGGCAGCTGCAGCTGGCGAAATTGCTGCTGCAGTTAAATTAAAAGAGGGAACTAAAGCGATTCAGGGAGAAATTGAAGCTGTTATTTTTAGTCTGGAAGCTGAAAGTCAAATTTATTCTTATCAGCTAGAAAGCGAAAAAATTGCTGAGGAAATAAAAGATATCTTTTCAGCAGCAGATATTGCAAAGCTGATGATTGATGCTAAAGAAGCTTCTCTTGCTCTGCTAAAACAGGGGATAGAAATTATAAATATCAGTTTTGAGCCCCTGCTGGCATTTTATTTACTCCAGCCTTCTTCCTCCTTACCTGAGCTGGAAGAGGTATTAAGTAGGGAGTTAACAATTAGTTTTGATGAAATTGAAAGCAAAGATAAGCTGCTGGTTGAAATTTCTAAGCTCTTTGAATTAAAAGCTGAGCTGCTGCCGAAGTTAGAAAAAGATGAGCTGCTTAAATTATACCAGGAAATTGAACTGCCTTTAATTAAAGTGCTGGCCCGGATGGAAGCTAATGGTGTTAAAGTTGATAAAGAATGGCTTGACAGCCTCTCAGAGCGCCTGGGAAAAAGACTGGATATTATAACCGAAAAAGCACATCAGCTGGCTGGTGAGGAATTTAACCTGAATTCTCCCAAACAGCTTGGAGAAATTTTATTTGAAAAGTTAGGCTTACCTGTAATCAAAAGAACTAAAACAGGTTATTCGACAAATGCCAGTGTTTTAGAAAAATTGGAAGGCAAACATGAGATTATCCCTTTGATATCTGAGTACAGGGAATTAGCTAAGTTAAAGTCAACCTATATTGACTCACTTCCACCTCTGGTTAATAAAGAGACAGGTAAAATCCACACTTCTTTTAATCAGATGGTAACAGCTACCGGGCGTTTGAGCAGTACAGATCCTAACCTGCAGAATATTCCAATTAGAACAGAAGAAGGAAGAGAGATTCGTAAAGCTTTTATCCCTTCTAAAGAAGACATGCTGCTGCTGGCTGTAGATTATTCGCAGATTGAGCTCAGAGTTTTTGCTCATTTGAGTGGAGATCAAAAACTTAAAGAAGCTTTTAACAGTGGAGCAGATATTCACACAGAAACAGCAAGTGAGGTTTTTGAAGTTGAGCCGGAGGAAGTATCTCCAAATCTGCGCCGCCATGCCAAGGTCATCAACTTCGGTATTGCCTATGGAATGAGTTCTTATGGTTTAAGTCAGGACCTTGATATCCCAGTCGAAGAAGCTCAGGATTATATTGATAAATATTTTGAACGCTTTTCTGGAGTTAAAGAATATATGGATCAGACAATTAAGAAGGTTAAAGAATGTGGCTATGCAGAGACTATGTTTGGACGCCGCCGCTATATACCGGAAATCAACAGCAGTAATTATCACCGCCGCTCCTTTGCCGAAAGAACAGCAATTAACACTCCAGTTCAGGGGACAGCTGCCGATATTATGAAAAAATCGATGATCGATGTTTATAATGCTCTTAAAGACGAAGATTTAGATTTAAATATCCTGCTCCAGGTCCATGACGAACTGGTTTTTGAAGTAGCAGAATCTGATTTAGAGAAGGCAGCAAAATTGATTAAAGATAAAATGGAAAACACCGCTGAACTTGATGTACCACTGCTGGTAGATCTTCAGACAGGAGAAAACTGGAGAGATAAGAAAGATTATGAGGTGGATAAAGATGCCTGAGCTGCCGGAAGTGGAAACAGTTGTTAAGGGATTAAGACCTCTGGTAGAGGAGAAGATAGTTACCGGGGTAGAGATTAGAGAAGAAAAGATGATCGCTTTTCCGGAAGATAATATCCCTGCTTTTAAAGAAGAATTAATCGGCTCAAAAATTGAAGCTGTTAACCGCAGAGGTAAATATATTATTTTTGAATTAAATAATAATAAAAATATGGTAATTCACCTCAGGATGACCGGTAAACTTTTAGTTAAAGAGGTTAAAGAATATAGAGATAAACATACTCATGTAATTTTTAGCCTCAATGACGGACAGGAAATTCGGTTTAATAATATCCGTAAATTTGGCCGGGTTTATTTAATCGATAAAAACCACCCTGAACAGGCTGGAGGTCTGTCAGAACTGGGGCCGGAACCTTTAAGTGATAAACTAAGTGTTGACGATTTCAGAAAATTATTTGAGGGACGGAGAGCAATTATTAAGTCTCTGCTTTTAAATCAGCATTTTGTAGCTGGAATCGGTAATATTTATGCAGATGAAATTCTTTTCCGCTCGGGAATCAGACCTGATCGAACAGCAGATACCTTAACTGAGTCTGAAAAAGAAAAAATCTATCATAATATGCGGGAAATTCTGCAGAAGGGTATCATTTATGGAGGGACTTCCTTTAGTGATTATGTAAATGCCTTTGGCGAAAAAGGATCTTTTCAGGAAGAATTAAGAGTTCACCAGCGTCAGGGAGAAGAATGTTACAGCTGTGGAACTATTATAGAAAAAATAAAGGTTAGTGGACGCTCAACATATTTTTGTCCTCAATGTCAAAAATAGAGAAAGGGGATAATTATGATTATTGGTTTAACAGGCGGAATAGCAACCGGGAAATCTACAGCTGCTGAATATTTAAAAGAAAAAGGAGCCAGAATCATTGATGCAGATCAGATTTCTCATCAAATTAGCCGCAGAGGGGAAAAGGGCTGGCAGCTGGTTGTAGACGAATTTGGGGATCAGATTCTTAAAGATAATGGAGAATTTGATCGTGATAAGCTGGGGGAAATTGTTTTTTCTGACCCCCAAAAAAGAAAAAAATTGGAATCTCTTCTCCACCCACTGATAATTTATGAAATGAAAGAGCAGGCTCATCAATATTTAAAAAATGATGAAATCGTTGTTTTCATGGCGCCTTTATTATATGAAGCGGGATTGGATCGCTTTTGTGATCAGATCTGGGTTATTTCCAGTTCAGAAGCAGAGCAGATTAAGAGAATGGAAAAAAGAAATAATTTCAGCCGTGAGGAAGCTTTAAATAGAATAAAAGCTCAGATGCCGCTTGCTGAAAAAGAAGAAAAAGCAGATGTGGTAATTGAAAATAATTCGACAATAGCAGATTTAAAAAATAAAATTGATCTATACTGGGAGAAAGTATTGAAGGGAGTAGATGCTAAATTGATTAGAATTGCTTTAATAGCTCATGATGAGAAAAAAGAGGATATGATTACATTTGCTAAAAAGCACAGGGAAGTTCTGGCAAAAATGCGTTTAATTGCTACCGGTACTACCGGTCAGCGTTTAATTGATGAGACCGGCCTGGATGTAGAAAGAATGGCCTCTGGACCAATCGGAGGGGATCAGATGATCGGAGCAGAAATTGCTAAAGATCGACTTGACGGGGTTATTTTCTTAAGAGACCCCTTAACAGCACAGCCCCATGAGCCGGATGTAAGTGCTCTTTTGAGGCTCTGTGATGTTCATGAAATACCCCTGGCTACCAATCTGGCAACCGCAGAAATGATTATTCACTCTCTGGCTGAGAAGAATAGGGCTTAAATTGAGGGAGGATCAATGCAGTTGGAGAGCAAATACTTAACTAAGGTGATTATATTTTTTCTTTTATCTATCATATTGTTTACTGCTGCAAATAACAATTTTGATTTCTGGACAATTAGAAGAAATTTGGAGCCGGTTAAATATCAAAAAGAAATTGATAAGTACGCTGAAGAATTTTCTCTAGAACCAGAACTGCTGGCAGCAATTATTTATGTTGAAAGTAGATTTGATAAATACTCAATTTCTCCAAGAGGGGCAGTTGGTTTAATGCAGCTGATGCCAGCTACAGCTCACTGGGTTGCAGAAGAATTAGGGTATGAAAATTTCAATGTAAAAGATCTGGATAATCCTGATCTAAATATTAAATTTGGCAGCTGGTATTTTGCCTATCTCTATCAGAAATTTGACCAGGATCTTATAAAAACTATCGCTGCTTATAATGCCGGGGAAAGTAATGTTAGGAAATGGCTTAATAATGGTTGGAGTGCTGATTTGAAAGAAAAATTGCCATTTTCGGAAACAGATAATTTTGTCAGAAGGGTTCTTTCAACTAAGGATTACTACAGTGGAAACAATTTAAAAATATATAGTTTATCGAATTTTAATCTTTTATTCGCTAATTCAGCTGAGTAATTTATCACAAAAAGAAATTATTTCTTTTTCTGAATAAAAATGATATATAGTTGGATACAACTTGATTTTTTCCGTAAATAATTATATAATTTAAGTTAGTAAAAAATTTAAGTTTTAATTATTAAATTTAGTTTTTCTTTTTAAAATAACAGATACATCTGATAAGGGGGTGTAAATTTAAAAAGAGAAGAGATTAGAGATTAGAGAGTATAGATAACTAAAAAATTAGGAGGGAATTTCGAGTATGCAAAAAAAATTAGTAGTATTTTTAACTTTATTATTAGTAGTTTCAGTATTTTCCGTAGTAGGCGCACAGGAAGAAGTTAAAAGCCCTGACACATTTACTTATGTAACTATTGGTGATCAGAGCACCTTAGATCCTCATTTTGCTTATGATACAGGTAGTTCAGAATTGATTTATCAAGTTTATGAAACTTTAATTGATTATGAAGGAGAAAGTGTACAGGACTTTGTTCCATTATTATCTACAGAAGTACCAAGTCAGGAAAATGGCTTAGTATCTGAAGATGGTACAGAGTATACTTTCATTATCAGAGAGGGAGTAGAATTTAGTAATGGTAATGCTTTAACTCCAGAAGATGTAAAGTACTCTTTCTTAAGAGGTATGGTAAGTGACCGTTCTGGTGGTCCTATCTGGATGTTATATGAGCCTCTATTCGGTGCTGGTTTTGCTGGTTTATCTGACGTTACTGCAGATGTAGTGGGTGTAGAAGATCCAAAGCAGTTAACTGATGAGCAGGCAGAAGAAGTTTTAGCCGCACTTGACGAAAAGATTACAATTGATGGTAATGAGGTTACATTCCATTTAGCTGCTCCATATCCACCATTTTTAAATATTGTAGCTAAAGGTGCTTCCTGGGGTTCAATTTTAGATAAAGAATGGTCAATTGAACAGGGTGCCTGGGATGGAACAGCAGCAGAAATTGCTGATGCTCATGATCCTGTAAAAGAAGAAGACCCATTATTTGATAAGATGATGGGAACTGGTCCATTTATTTTAACTGAATGGGTAAATGGAGATAATGTTGTTTTCAGAAGAAACGATAATTACTGGAGAGAGCCAGCTAATTTCAAGACAGCAATTATCAGAAATGTTGATGAATGGTCAACACGTAAATTAATGTTATTACGTGGAGATGCTGATATGATTTATGCTCCAACTCAGTACAGAGCTCAGGTAGAATCTGAGGAGGGAGTAACAGTAACAACTGGTATCCCAGTACTTCAGAACATGAATATGATTTTTAACTGGGATATAACAACAGAAGGTAATAACTACATTGGTAGTGGAGAAATGGATGGAGAGGGTATCCCATCTGACTTCTTTGAAGATGAAGATGTTAGAAAAGCCTTTAGTTATTCATTTAACTATCAGGCATTCCTAGAACAGGTAAGAATGGGAGAAGCAATTCAGTTAAGAGGTCCAATTGTAGATCCTTTATTAGGTTATGATGAAAACTCTGATGTTTACAGTTTAGATTTAGAAAAAGCTGAAGAACATTTCCGCAATGCATTTGGTGGAGAACTCTGGGAAACTGGATTCACTATGGATTTAGTATACAATAGTGGTAATGATCCTAGAAAAACTGCTGCAGATATGTTGAAGAGTTACATTGAGAGAATTAACCCTAAATTCAACATTAATGTACGTGGAGTTCAGTGGTCAACTTATTTAGATGCATCAGTTAGAGGTACTTTACCTGCTTCCTTTGGTGGCTGGTTAGCTGACTTCCCAGATCCACACAACTTTGTTCAGCCTTTCTTAGATAGTGCTGGATATTATGCAGGTAGACGTGGAGATACTTATAAGGAATGGGCTGCTGAATCAGGTATCGATGATTTGATTTCTGAAGGTATTTCTACAACAGATCCAGAAAGACGTGAAGAAATCTATAAAGAATTACAGCAGATGTCAATTGATCATGCTATTGACCTCTGGATTGATCAGCCAACAGGCTCTAACACAAGAAGAACATGGGTTGAAGGCTGGTATCCTAACGCTATGCGTCCTGGTGTAGATTTCTATTCTATGGATAAAGTAGCTGAATAATTAAAAGATAATTAGTTTAATAAAGAAATTAGTCAGGGAGGGAGACCTCCCTGCTAATTATGTTAGGGAAAGAATTTAGGAGTAAATTAATATTTAAGGAAGGAGAGTTATGAGTTGGTAAATTATATTATTAGACGTTTTTTAATTCTTCCTTTCATACTGTTTGGTGTTACGGTACTTGTATTTTCAATGATAATGATGCTTGGACCTTATCAGAGATTGAGTACATATATTAATGACCCTGCACAGTTAAAAGGACAGGATATGGATGAGTTAGTTTCAAAATATGGTCTTGATGATCCTTGGTATGAACAGTATGGTCGCTGGATAGGAGGAGTTTTACAGGGTGATTTTGGCTGGTCAGAATCAGCCGGACAGCCTGTTACGGAAGCAATTTTTAGCCGTTTTCCTGCTACGCTTGAGTTAGCTTTATTTGCAGTGATACCGGTTGTTATGGGAGGTATCTGGCTGGGGGTGCTCTCGGCGGTTCACCATAACCAAAAATTTGATCATATAATTAGGATTGTCTCTACAGTTGGTTGGTCATTCCCGACTTTTGTTTTTGGTTTAATGGTTTTAATGGTTTTCTATGGGGTTTTAGGATGGTTCCCGCCCGGAAGACTTGGAGCTGACGCAGCTGCTATTGTTAGATCTGCAGAATTTATTCAGTATACAGGTCTAAATGTTTTGGATGGTATTTTGAATTTAGAATTTGGAGTCGTCGTTGATTCATTCAGACATTTAATTGGTCCAATTGTTACTCTGGCTATTGTCTGGTGGTCATATATTTTACGTATTACACGTTCAAGTATGTTAGAAACTTTACGTAAAGATTATATTAGAACTGCAAGGGCAAAAGGTGTGGCAGAAAAATTTGTAATTAATAAACATGCAAGAAGAAATGCCTTGATTCCTGTAGTTACAGTTGCTGGACCTATGGTACTGGGCCTCTTAGGAGGAGTTGTTATAGTAGAGTCTGTATTTGGCTATCGAGGTATCGGCCAGTATGCTGCTCAGGCTGCTCAACAACTTGATTATTCGGGTATTTTAGGTGTTGCAATGTACTTTAGTTTCTTATTAATCTTGATCAACTTAATTGTAGATGTTTCTTATGCTGTAATTGACCCACGGATTAGATTGGAGTGATGGTAAGTGGAATGGAAAGAAATTTTAGGTAGGTTATTAACAAATAAGTTATCTTTATTTGGACTTATAATAATATTATTTTTCGTACTTGTTGCTGTATTTGCACCTTTTTTAGCACCACCTAGGTCACCAGAGGATGCATATGAGATTCCAAGAGCTGGTTGGCAGGTAGAACCGCAGCCGCCGCGAGAGGGTTATCCTTTTGGAACTGCTCAGGGATCATATGATATTTTCTATGGTATGGTCTGGGGAACTAGAACAGCTTTTAGAATTGGTGTAATAGTCGTTGGTTTAAGTTCGTTTATTGGGATTAGTATTGGTACAATTTCTGCCTATTATGGTGGAAAAATTGATGAATTTTTCATGCGGATCACAGATGTCTTTATGTCTATTCCCTTTTTAGTTGCGGCAATGGTTTTGACAACTATTTTAGGTAAGGGTTTAGATAATGTTATGATCGCTTTAGTAACATTTGGCTGGATGTCAACAGCCCGTTTAATGCGGTCACAGGTTTTAGAAATTAAAAATGAAGAATTTGTACAGGCATCAATTGCCCTCGGTGCTAAGGATCATAGGATTATATTTAAGCATATAATTGCTAACTGTATTTTTCCGGTTTTAATCCAGGCATTTATGAGAATGGGTTCTATGGTTATTACTGCATCAGCCCTAAGTTTCTTAGGTGTAGGTGCTCCTGAGGGATATGCTGACTGGGGACAGATGATTACTTTTGCTCGTGACTGGATTCTTGGAGGTCAGGGCTCTGCTCTTAAGTACTGGTATACTGTTGTGATTCCAGGTGCTGCAATTATGTTCTTCAGTCTTTCCTGGAACCTGCTTGGTGACGCATTCCGTGATATTTTAGATCCAAAATTAAAGTAATTACTCATATTTTTAAATTAAGAGGGTAGGTGAATTTTTTGAGTAAAGAAGCATTAGTAGAAGTTAAGAATTTAAAAACATATTTCTATACAGAAGAAGGAGTAGTTAAGGCGGTAGATGGTGTTGATTTTGAGATCTATCCCGGCGAAACTTTAGGTGTTGTAGGTGAGTCTGGCTGTGGTAAAAGTGTTACCTCTTTATCAATTATGAGGCTGGTCGAATCACCTCCCGGCAGAATAGAAGCTGGTGAAATTAATTTTGGCGGCAGAGATTTAACAAAAATTCCTGAAAAAGAGATGAGAAAAATTCGCGGTAATGATATCTCAATGATCTTCCAGGAACCGATGACTTCTTTAAATCCTGTTTATACTGTTGGAGATCAGATTATGGAAGCAATTATTCTTCATAAAAAAGTTGATAAAAAAGAAGCCAGACGCCAGGCAATTGATATGCTGCAGAAAGTAGGTATTCCGCTGCCTGAACAGCGTGTAGATGAATATCCACACCAGTTATCAG
>NZ_QAXS01000029.1 GCF_003053565.1 Halanaerobium saccharolyticum
CAAATAATTAATTCAACGGAGCCAGGCAGATGCCTTTTTTTATTTAGATATTTTTAGATTTACATTTTTTTCTTCACAACATTAATTATACAACCAAATTTGCTTTTAGTTTTAGCTTTAGTTTTTGTTGTTGCCTTTAGTGGTGCAGTAATGGCTGATAGTCATGGGGAAGAAATTTCTTTAACAGTTGCTGGGGGTGCTGTTGGTCAGGAAAAAGAATTGACAATCAAGGCAGCTGAAATGTATATGGAAAGAAATCCTAATGTAACAGTTGAAGTATTAGAAACACCTGACTTAGCTAATGATAGATTAGGTCTTTACTTACAGTTCTTAGAAGCTGAAAGTCCTGAAGTAGATGTTTATCAGATTGATGTAATCTGGCCTGGTGATTTAGCCGAGCACTTTATCGATTTTTATGATTATGGTGCAGAAGAAGTAGTAGACAAGCATTTTCAGGCAATTGTTGAAAACAACACAACAACTGATGGACGTTTAGTTGCAATGCCCTGGTTTACAGATGCTGGACTTTTATATTACAGAACAGATCTTTTAGAAAAATATGATCGTGAAGTTCCAGAAACCTGGGATGAATTAGAAGAAACAGCTCAATATATTATGGAAAAGGAAAGAGAAGCTGGTAATGAAGACTTTTATGGTTATGTCTGGCAGGGAGATGCCTATGAAGGCCTAACCTGTGATGCATTAGAATGGATTTATTCTAATGGTGGTGGTAAAATTGTAAATAATGATCAGGAAATAACCATCAACAATGACAAAGCAATTGAAATTATTGACCAGGCAGCTGGTTGGGTTGGAACTATTTCTCCAACTGGTGTAACAGGTATGGGCGAAGAAGATGCTCGTTCTATGTGGGAAGCTGGAAATGCACTATTTATGCGTAACTGGCCTTATGCTTATGCTTTAGGAAATCAAGAAGATAAGGTTATTGCTGGAAACTTTGATGTCTCACCTCTACCTGCTGGAGATAGTGGTAAATCTGCAGCAACTTTAGGTGGCTGGAACTTAGGTGTAAGTAAGTACAGTGAACATCCTGAAGAAGCAGCTAAATTAGCCATGTTCTTAGCTGGAGAAGAAGTACAAAAAATGCGTGCTGTTGAAGGATCTTTCAACCCAACAATTAAGTCATTATATGAAGACGAAGATGTATTAGAAGCAGTTCCATTCTTCGGTAGTTTATATGATGTATTTACAAATGCTGTTGCACGTCCTTCTACTGCAACTGCTCCTCAGTATAATCAGGTATCTGAGCTATTCTTCCAGGCAACACATTCAGTATTGACTGGTGAAAGTGATGCTCAAACTGCTATTGAGTATTTAGAATTAGATCTGATGGATACTACAGGATTTGAAACTGGTGAACCAACACAGCCATAAGTAAAATTCTTTAATGTTGTTTATTAGCTGGAGAGGGAATATTCCCTCTCCAGATTTCATAAAGGGGGGAAATTAAATGGCAATAAGTAGTTCATCCAATCTGGCAAAAGAAGAACAGAAACTGGCATTAAAGTTATTAATACCAGCATTTTTAATCTTAATTATAATTGCTTTATATCCTTTAGGTCAGGTTTTTTATACAAGTTTTACTAATCGAGAATTTGCTTCAAGTACTGAAACTGAATTTGTTGGATTAGACAATTATAAAGCGCTGCTTTCAGTTACAGTTAAAGAATTACCACCTGTAATAGATGAAGAAACAGGTGAACAGGCTGTTGATGAGGAAACTGGCGAGGCGGTTTTTGAAAGACCAATCAGAGTTTTACCAAGAGATCCGCATTTATATCGGCCTTCATTTGAGTTCAGCTTTTTTGGAAACAAGTATGTTGTTGGTGCTCGAACTCCGGATTTTATTAGGGCAGTCTGGAATACCTTATTATTTACATTTTTCTCAGTCTTTTTTGAAACTGTGCTTGGTTTAATAGTTGCCTTAGTAGTTAACAGTGAGTTTAAAGGACGAGGTGCAATGCGAGCTGTAATGTTGGTTCCCTGGGCAGTTATTACAGTTGTTTCTGCCAGAATGTGGGAATGGATGTTTGAGCCAACCAGAGCTGGATTATTCAATATGCTTGGAGATAGATTTGGTTTAATTGATGGCAGTTTTGCTTTTTTAAGTAATAACGCCCTGCAGCTGCCGGCAATTATAGCGGTTGATGTCTGGAAAACTACTCCGTTTATGGCTTTATTAATTCTTGCGGGTTTACAGATGATACCGGGTGAACTTTATGAAGCGGCTGAAGTAGATGGAGCCAGCAAATTAAGACAGTTCTTTAATATAACCTTACCATTATTAAAACCTTCACTTGCTGTTGCTTTAATTTTTAGAACTTTAGATGCTTTAAGAGTCTTTGATGTGTTCCAGGTAATGCTGTCTCAGAAAAGATATTCAATGGCAAGTTTTAATTATTTTCAATTGATTTCAGCCAGACAAATGGGAATGGCATCTGCAATTGGAGTTATAATCTTTATCATTATTTTTGCCTTCGCTATTCTTTATATGAAATCCCTGGGAGTTGATACAGAATGACAAGAGAGCAGAAAGAAAAACTTAGAAAAGTCTTATTCTATTTTGTGCTGGCAGTAATTGTAATCTACTTACTTTTTCCATTTTACTGGGCTATAGTTTCTTCTTTAAAAAGCGAAGCACAGCTGAGTATGACTCCTGCTACCTTGATTCCTAGAGATCCGGAAACAGGAGAAATATCGTTCTTTACCAGAAATTATAGAGCTATTTTTGCAAACGGTGGTTTTGTTAGAGGATTAATTAACAGTACAATTGTAGCAACTTCGACTACAATTTTAGCTTTATTAACTGGTTCTTTTGCTGCCTTTGCTTTAGGAAAGTTAAGATTTAAAGGGAAAGCGCCTGCACTCTATGTAATACTGGCAATGACAATGTTTCCTCAGGTTACAGTACTATCTGGTTTATATGCAGTAATAAATGCCTTGAATTTAAGTGCCAGGGTAAGTATGATCTTTACATATTTATTATTTACCCTACCATTTACAACCTGGGTGCTGACTTCTTTCTTTAGAGATTTACCAAATGAAATTATGCAGTCAGCCCAGGTGGATGGAGCAACACCCTTTCAGACATTTTATATGATTTTACTGCCGCTGACGGCGCCAGCTTTAGTTACAACTGGATTGTTATCGTTTATTCAGGCCTGGAATGAGTATCTCTTTGCTTTAACCTTTACCTCTATTGATCCAAGTGCAAGAACTGTACCGGTAGCTATTCAATTTTTCTCGGGAGAGTTTGCACGGCAGGAGCCATTTGGAGAAATCATGGCAGCTGCAGTTATGGTTACAGTGCCAATTGTTGTTTTAGTATTAATTTTCCAGAAGCGGATTGTAGCTGGATTAACAGCTGGAGCTGTAAAAGGATAATTATCTATGCAGTATAGTAAGGAGATATAAGAAAAAGACAGCCGTAAATAGACCAATTTTATTTATTAAAACTAAATATTTAACTGATTAGAAATTAGAGAAAATCAGGCCATCAAACTATGGGATAACTATATTTTGATGGCCTAATTTATTTGTTATAAGGAGGCGTAAAATTGGATTATCAAGATTTTTTTAGAATTAAAGATGACTGGAATATAAAAATTGAAGAATTAAAAGATGAACAATTAGTTCATTATGGAAGTAACCTATTATGTGGTAATGGTTATCTTGGTTATAGAGGAACTTTAGAAGAGTGGGGTAAAGATGAGTATCAGGCCTGTGTTATCACAGACACCTATGATATGGCTGATGGAAAGTGGCGGGAATTATCCAATTCTCCCAATGCTCTATTTACAGAAGTAAAAGTTGGAGGAGAAAAATTAGGTGATTATCCAGAAGAAGACTTAATGACTACCGAACTCGATTTTGATTATAAATATGGAGTTTTTAAAAGAAATTCTAAAGCAAAAAACTCAACAGCTGAAATTGTATCAGAAAGATTTGCCTCTTATGATAATCTTCATTTAATTGCTAATAAATATCAATTAAATAACCTGGAAGAAGATGAAGTTGAAATTAAGTTAGGAATTAAAGGGGATATCTGGGATTTAAATGGCTCTCATCTTGAAAATTTTAGTGGAGAGTATGACAGTCAGAAAAATATTTTATATTTAAAAGCAAACACTGTTGAAAAAAATATTGATTTGATTACAGCACTATCTTTTGATTTTAAAAAGGGTGAAATTGAAAGCTTAAAAGTAGAAAATGAGGAAAAGTCAATCTATTTATTATTAAAAATTAAGCCAGAAAATAAGCTGGTTAAATTTGAAAGAAATATGCTTGTTTATTCCAGTAATGATTTAGAAAATCCTTTAGAAAAAGCAGTGGAAGCGGCAGCAGAAGCAGCAGCTGAGGGTTATCAGCAGCTGAAGCAAGAACACCAGCATGTCTGGGATAAAAAATGGGAACTGATGGATATAAAAGTAGCTGGTAATCAGCTTGATCAGTTAGCAGTACATTTTAACCTCTACCACAATATTATTGCAACTCCTGCTCACAGCGAATTCTTACCGATTGGAGCTAGAGGTTTATCATGTCAGGCTTATCAGGGAGCAGCTTTCTGGGATCAGGAAATATTTAATCTGCCCATGTTTTTATTTACGGAGACAGAAACGGCTAAGAATATTTTGAAATATCGCTATCACACTCTTGATGGTGCCAGGAAAAAAGCAAAAGACTTAGGTTATGATGGTGCGTTTTATGCCTGGATTAGCGGTAAAAGCGGCCAAGAATTGTGTCCATCATTCTTTTTTAAAGATGTAATCAGCGGCCGTAAAATAAGAAACCACTTTAATGACTGGCAGATCCATGTATCTCCTGATATCAGTTATACAATCTGGAAATATTATATAGCAACTGATGATCTTGATTTTGTAGTAGACTATGGTAGTGAAATTCTATTTGAGGTAGCAAGGTTTTTACATTCCCGCGTACACTACAATCAGTATAAGGACCAGTATGAGATAATTAGACTTTTGGGACCGGATGAATATCATGAAAATGTTGATAATAATGCTTTTACAAATTATCAAACTCGCTATGCACTAAAAAAAGCACTCTATTTTTATTATAAAATGGAAAATGAATATCCCGAAAAACTTAAGAATTTGAAAGAAAAAATTGATCTTCAGGAAAGTGAAGTTACAGCCTGGCAGGAGATTGCAGAAAAGATTTATTTACCAGAGCCTGATGAAAATATGCTGATTGAACAGTTCGATGGTTACTTTGATCTAGAAGATACCACTGCTGAAGTTTTAGAAGAAAGGTTGATCGATAAACAGGAATACTGGGGTTGGCCAAACGGTGTGGCTGTATTTACCCAGGTAATTAAACAGGCCGATGTAATTCAGCTTTTCACAATGCATGATATTTTCTCTGAAGAAGTACTTGCAGCTAATTATGATTATTATGAACCAAGAACTCAGCATGGTTCATCTTTGAGTCCTTCTCAGTATGCGATTGTAGCTGCTCGTTTGGGTAGGGCAGAAGAAGCCTATGATTATTTTGAAACCTCTGCCTTTATTGATCTGATGAGTACTAATAAGGCTGTCAGTGGAGGAACCTTTATTGGTGGAGTTCATACTGCAGCAGCAGGTGGCATCTGGCAGTTGATTGTTAATGGTTTTGCCGGCATGAAGGTTAATCGTAAGGGACTTTCTTTTATGCCTATACTGCCGGAAGAGTGGGATTCAGTTGAATTCAACCTGAACTATAAAGCAAATAAACTTAAAATAAAGCTGAGTTCTGATAGTTTTACTGTTAAAGCTTCAGCTTCAAATAAAAATTTAGTTGCGTTCAAAGTTGAGGATCAGCACTATAAAGCTGCAGCTGGAGAAGAAATAAATATTAAGATTTAGTTTTACTGGATAAAAAAAGCTCCCTTTAAAAAGGGAGCTTTTCTAAAATATTAAGCTTTAAACTACTAAACTACTCTTTAAATTAAATTTGTAAAAAGTTAAATAGTTATATAAACCTGATTCAAGAAACAAAAATTAAACTGAGAGCAGCATCCGATCATTATTGAATTTACCGCCATGTTTAATTTCAAACATTTTGAGCAGTTTTTCAATAGTCAGGTTTTCTTTTTCTTCACCCTGAATATCATAGATGATCTGGCCGCCATCCATCATAATTAGTCGGTTACCCATCTTAATTGCATCTTCCATATTATGAGTGATCATTAAGGTTGTAATATTATTACTATTGACAAGTTCTGCAGTTAGATTTTTTATTTTAATAGCAGTTGCAGGGTCTAAAGCTGCAGTGTGCTCATCTAATAGCAGTAATCTTGGATTAGCAACTGTGGCCATCAAAAGAGTTAGAGCCTGCCGCTGGCCTCCAGATAACAATTTTACTTTAGTTGTTAATCTTTTTTCTAAACCCAGGTCAATTTTTTCTAAATGTTTCTGCATTATCTCCCGCTTGTGCTTACTTAATCCCCATTTTAAAGAGAGATTATTTGACTTTGAGATAGCAAGAGAAAGGTTTTCTTCTATCGTCATCTCAGGAGAAGTTCCTGCCAGAGGGTTTTGAAAAACTCGACCAATTTTTTGAGCACATTTGTACTCTGTTTTGGCAGTAATATCTTCATCATCTAAAAAGATATTTCCATTATCAACCGGGAAGACACCTGCAATTGAATTTAAGAGAGTTGATTTTCCAGCTCCATTACTTCCAACAATTGTAATGAAATCTCCTTCATTTACAGTCAGATCAATTTTATTAATTGCCACATTTTCATTTGGAGTTCCTTTATAAAATATTTTTTCTAGATTTTTAACTTTTAGCATTTTTTTATCACCTCAATGCTTTTTTAATTCTTGGTGTTGATAAGAAAACTATTACTATAACTGCTGTTAAAAGTTTTAAATCAGAAGCAGCCAGCCCCAGATTTAAAGCAATTGATATACTAAAACGGTATAGAATAGAACCAATGATGACTCCGATAGTTGCAATCATAATTGACTTTTCGCCAATTACTACCTCACCTATTATTACCGAAGCCAGACCAGCAACAATAGTACCAACACCCATGTTTACATCTGCAAATCCCTGATACTGTCCAACAAGAGCCCCAGATAGAGCAACTAAAGCATTAGAAATAATAAGCCCCAGCATTTTCATAGAATTTGTGCTGATTCCCATACTTCTAATCATTTGTGGATTATCTCCGGTAGCTCTTAAGGCAAAACCAATTTGAGTATTTAAAAATGCATCAAGTAAGAATTTAACTACTACTATCACCAGAATCAATAATAAAAGGTTATTCCAGGGATAGGGAACACCTAGATCTCTAATGAATGAAAAAATAGTATCTTTTCCAATCAGTGGAATATTTGGCCTTCCCATTACCCGTAAGTTAATTGAATAGAGGGAGGTCATAGTTAAAATACCTGACAAGAGTGGAGCTATTTTTAGTTTTGTATTTAAAAACCCAGTTATAGCTCCTGCCATTCCACCAGCCACGACCGCTGCTGCAAGTGAATAAAAAGGATTAACCCCTGCAACCAGCAGCCGAGCTGAAACAGCAGCTCCCAGAGGAAGACTGCCGTCAACTGTCAGATCAGCAAAATCAAGAATCCTAAAAGATATAAATACTCCCAGGGCCATTATCCCGAAGGCAAGCCCCTGTTCTAACGACGTTATTGCAAAACTTAGATTCATAACACACCTCACACCATTTCTAAACTACTTATTTTCTAGCTACTTATTTTTTTCGAATTATTCCTGTGTAATTTCTTCATAAATAACATTTGCTCTATCCATTACAGCTGCTGGAATTTCCAGCTCAAGATTTTCAGCTGCTTTGGTATTTAAATATAATTTTAGCTCATCAGAAGATTCTACACTCATTTCAGCCGGAGATTCTCCATTTAATACTCTGGCAGCCATTTTCCCGGTTTGAATTCCAAGTAATTTGTAATCGATACCAAGGGTAGCAATTGCACCCTGTCTAACCTGTCCATTTTCAGAGGCAAAAACTGGAATCTTATTTTGATTTGTAATGTTTAAAACCGAAGGTAAGGCAGATACAATAATATTATCTGTCGGAACATAAATCGCATCAACATCTCCAATCAGCGAAGAAGTAGCAAGACTTACCTCACTGCTGTTGCTGACAGTACCTTCGTGTAAATTAATTCCCATTTCTGCAGTAGTTTCTTTAACTAGATCTACCTGAACAACTGAGTTAACCTCACCTGGATTATAAAGCACACCTAGATCTGTTATTTCTGGAATAAATTCTTTAATTAATGCAATTTGATCAGCAACAGGATTCATATCTGTAGTTCCGGTTAGATTACCACCAGGCTGTTCCATACTTGCAACAATACCTGCTTCTACAGGGTCAGTAACAGCAGTAAATAATACAGGAGTATCAGTAATTACATTTGCTGCTGCCTGTGCATTTGGAGTTGCAATGGCTAAAACCAAGTCTAAATTATTACTTTTAAACTGCTGAGCTATAGATTGAGCAGTGGCAAAATCAGCCTGTGCATTTTGTACAGTAAATTCTACCATATCTTCAGTAAACCCTTCTTCCGCCAGCCCTTCAATAAAACCTTCTCTGGCTGCATCTAAAGCAGGATGTTCTACAAATTGAGAAATACCAATCTGATAATCCTGAGCCCCTACCTGAGCTGCTGTAAATACCAATAAAGCAAAAGTTAAAATAAATAAAACTAAAATTTTCTTTTTCATTTTTTTATTCCCCTTTCTAACTGGTAGTGGGAATAAGAATAAATTTACTACTTAAAATAAAAAAACACTCCTGGTGGAGTGTTAAAGATTCTGCTTTCTGCTTTAGTTTAAACAGGTTAATCTAAAAAAAGATATAAAAACCCCTTGTTTAAACAAAACTGAAGCTTCCCTACAAATTTCTCCTACCGTATTACCATGCTACCAGTTATTTGATTTTCTTTATTATACTATTAATTTTGTACCTTTGTCAACTTTATTGGAGTATCAAATTTGCTCTGTTTACTAAGATTTATTATCAAGGAGTGAGCGGTGACTTAAGCCCACTGTTACCTCATTTAAGTTAAACATGCCGACACCAAAGAAAACAGCAACGACAATATGCTCTCCGCTGCGGGCAACTCCAATCTTTCCACCTACATTTAAGCCCATAGTTCTAGGCATGATCTGGGTTACTGCATCATGGGCTGCTCCAGCAACCGCTCCCTGGGCTACATGGGATTCATCAATGATATTTTCCCGCTTAGCTGCAATAACAGCTCTTTCTATAATATCTGGGACTGATTTATTAAATTCACCACCAAAATCGACTGCGCCAGTATTGATATCATCAGCTGCAAATTCTTTTTTTAATTTCTTTTCTTCACTTCTGGTAGAAATAGCCATTTTAATAGCTGCTTTTGCGGTTTCTAAACTATTATGTTCCATAATTTTTCCTCCTTTGTCATTGCTGTCTTAATTATAGCAGAAATAAAGCTTAAAATAAATACTTTGAGTTAATTGAAGAGACTTTGAGCTATTTTGTTGCATATTTTAAATCTCTGTTTTATAATTAATAATACTGTAGATAATATTTTATCCTGGAGGGGATTAAAATTAATATTTTATTAGTGGCTCTAGCACTGGCTCTGGATGCAGCAGGTGTAACAATGGCTATTGGCTGTGGCACCAGAACAAATCTTAGAGAAAAATTTAAAGTTATTTTTTCATTCGGATTTTTTCAATTTTTCTTTGCTTTGACTGGTGGTTTTCTTGGAAATTATATAGATGCAAATTTCTTTACTATTTCTAATTATTTTAGTGGCTCGGTAATTTTTTTATTGGGAATTTTTCTGATTCGTGAAGGATATAAAAATGGTGAAGAGTGTATTTACAGACAGCTTAATTTCTGGACAGTTGTAGTTTTAGGGGTGAGTGTCAGCATCGATGCTCTGGGGGCAGGATTTTCGCTACTTTTTAATTTAGATTATGCTTTGATATTAAATAACTCTTTAATAATCGGTGCTGTTGCTTCAGTAATTACTGCAGCTGCGTTTAAAATTGTATTATATATTAAACATATTTCTCTTGTTGAAAAATATGCTGATTATGTGGGTGGTCTGATTTTACTTTTAATAGGGATTAACACTTTTTTAGCCTAAAAAAACCGATTCAGAGCTGGGAAATCAGCTTCTGGAATCGGTCTTTTTATTTACCTATAAAGTTTCTCTTATTTTTAATAATTATTTATTTTTCTTTAATAGAGTTATTACTTCTAAATGTTTAGTGTGGGGGAACATATCTACAGCTTTAAACTTTTCCAGTTGATAATTGTGCATTTTTAGAGAAACTAAGTCTCTGGCCAGTGATTTTGGATTACAGGAAATATAGAGTATTTCATCTGCACCAGCCGAAGCTATTTTGTCTAGAGCTTTCGGATTTATTCCGGGTCTTGGCGGATCGATAATAATTAAATCAGGATTTTCTTTCAGATTATTAATCTTTTCTAAAACATCACCGGCAATATATTCTGCATTGTCGACATTATTTAATTCAGCGTTTTCTGCTGCTTTTTTTACTGCATCTTGATCAATTTCTATTCCGAAAATTTTATCTGCATCTTTTGCTATAGCCTGGGAGATAGTTCCGGCCCCACAGTATAGATCATAAACTACCTTATCTTTAGCGCTGCTGATATAGTCGGCAGCTTCTGAATATAATAATTCAGCTCCCTTAGTATTGGTCTGAAAAAATGAAAGTGAGTCGATTTTAAATTTATTATCAAGTAATTTATCATAGAAATAATTACGGCCATAATGAATCTTCATTTCATCACAGCTTACCTGGTCAGAAAAATCATCATTAATCGTCTGGACAAAACCAACCAGCTCACCTTTTAAATCGAGATTTTTGAGTTCTCTGCTGAGAGGCTCAAAGTCATGCTCAACCTGAGAAGTAGTTACCAGATTTGCAACGACTTCTCCTGTATTGATTCCCTTTCGGATAATTAGGTTGCGCAGAAAACCTTCTCTCAACTTAATATGATATTTTTTAAAATCATGTTTGCGGCAGTAGTCTATAATTGTGCTTAAAATATTCCTAAAATCTCTGTCAACTAATAAACAGTGATCAACTGTAATCACATCATACCTTTTACCCCGTGGATGCATTCCCAGCTGAAGTTTTCCTCCCTTTTTTAAATCGCCAAAACTAAACTCCATATTGTTGCGGTACTCATAAATATCAGGGCTTGCCAGTATTTCTTCAAAATTGTCTGTACTAATTTCCTGATCAGAAAAGATTTCTAAAAGCATTTCTTTTTTATCTTTTAACTGCTGCTGATAGGGTATTTCCTGAATAGAGCAACCTCCGCAGCGGTCATAATGCACACATAAATCCTTATTTTCCTGCAAATTAAATCCTCCTAAAATTAAATTTATTTAAAGTTTGATCATTTGTAATTTCTCTTTGAACTAAATGGTCTGATAGATATTAAAAAGCATAATAAATAATACAGCGGCCGGCACAATATATTTTAATAAAACACTATATATTTTACCAATATGAAAGCGGCTGTTTTTATTTGCTTCTTTAACTGCATTTTTGCTGCCCCAGATATGACCGACAAAGATTGAAGTTAAGATTCCACCTGTAGGTAAGAAAATGGAGTTTGAAAACCAGTCATAGGTATCTAAAACATCCATTCCTAAAAAACTAAAATTAGAAAACGAGCTGTATCCTAAAAGAGGTGGTATTCCAACTAAAAAGATTAAAAAGCCCATCAGATAAGAAGCTTTTTTTCGATTCCAGTTGTGTTCATCAACTAAAAAAGCTACAACTACTTCCAGCATTGAAATAGAAGATGTGAGAGCAGCAATTGTCAATAAAACAAAGAATATGACTGAGAAAAAGATACCAAAAGGCATCTGAGTAAAGACTGCCGGCAGAGTAATAAAAGTTAAGCCGGGGCCAGAAGCCGGATCAAGACCAAAGGCAAAAACGGCCGGAAAAATTGCGAAACCTGCCAGTAAAGCAACAGCTGTATCAAAGACTAAAACATAGGCGGCACTTTCATTAATGCTTTCCTTTTGACTTAAATAACTACCATAGGTTATCATTGCTCCCATACCGAGACTTAAAGTGAAGAAAGCCTGAGAGATAGCATCAGCAAAGGTTTGAAAAGTAATAGCAGAAAAATCTGGTTTTAAGTAAAAACTTAAGCCCGCTCCCGCACCTTCAAGTGTTACAGAACGGATAATTAGTAAAAATATGATTCCAAATAAAATAGGCATTAAGATCTTAACTATTCTTTGGATTCCATTAACTACTCCAGCTCCAATTACAGCAATTGTAAGAAACATAAAAACCCCGTGCCAGATAATTGGCTCAGCAAGGCTGCTGATATGTGATCCAAAAACTTCTGGGAAACTGCTTTCAGCAGTAAAAGTAAAAGATTTAAAAATGTAGGACATTCCCCAGCCGGCAACTACGGAGTAATAACTTAAAATTACAAAGCCGGATAAAACTCCAAGAGCACCAACCAGCGGCCAGCTAGAATCTGGAGCCATTTTTTTGAAGGCACCAATTGGATTTTTTTCTGTAAACCTTCCTAAAGACATTTCGGAGACTAAAATTGGATAACCAATAAATAATATTGCAGCTAAATAGATTAAAATAAAAATAGCCCCTCCATTTGTTCCAGTTATAAATGGAAAACGCCAGATATTTCCCAGGCCGATTGCAGATCCTGAGGCAGCCAGAATAAATCCTAATCTGGAAGTCCAGTTTTCTCTTTTCATGATAATTTCCTCCCTATTAATTTTATATTGCTTGTTTATTTTATCATACTACTAGTTAGGCATCAATCAATTAATTATTGCGGTTGCTCGGGTTTGAAGTTCTGAAAATCAGGTATGCTTAATGAATTTCTGAAAACGATTACGTAAATCAGAATACATTTACTAGATTTTTGTCGCAAATGCTGGAAATAATTCAATTAATTTGTTATAATACATTCAACCTGATTAGTTTAGTTTAGAAACATGCAGTCTTAAGATTAGCAGAAGTAATAATTATTTAGCAGTAGTTAATGATTGTATGAGAGTAGAGATTAGCTGATATTTTATAATATTTTTTTAAAAAAATTTAGATGAGCTGAGCCAGGAAAAATCGGGAAAAATAAAAAATGAGTAGAAAGAAGAGAGGGAGGAAAGAAAAAAATGGAAGAGAATCGTGATCAATGGGGAACGAGACTTGGTTTTATTTTAGCAACAATTGGTTCAGCAGTAGGGTTGGGAAATATCTGGCGCTTTTCGTATCAAGCGTATGAAAATGGTGGAGGTGCCTTTTTATTCCCCTATTTATTTGCATTAATAACTGCGGGTATACCATTATTATTACTTGAAATGGGATTTGGATTTTTTACAAGAAACTCTGCACCAAGTTCTTTTCGTAAAATTAATGAGAAATTTGAATGGGTTGGCTGGTGGTCAGTATTAATTGCTTTTGTAGTAACAGTTTATTATATTGTTATTATTGCCTGGAGTTTATTATTTGTATTTGAATCATTTTCTTTGGGCTGGACTGCTGATCCAGAAGGATTTTTCTTCGGAGAATTTCTTAACTTTTCGGGTAGTGCTTTTGAATTAGGAGGAATTCAGTGGCCGATCTTTTTTGCTTTATTGGCGATCTGGTTAATTAATTATTTAATTATTGCTGGTGGAGTAGAGAAGGGGATTGAAAAAGCCAGTAAGATTTTTATGCCACTTTTAGCTGTGATGGTCTTAGTAATTGTCTTTAGAGGTGTTACACTTCCCGGAGCAATGCAGGGAGTTAAAGCATTTATAACACCTGATTTTTCCAAGATTTTAGATTGGAATATTTGGGTTGGGGCTTATGGTCAGATTTTCTTTACTTTAAGTCTCGGCTTTGGAATTATGATCGCTTATTCCAGTTATCTGCCTAAAAAATCGGATGTAGTGAAAAATGGAATTATAGCAGCTTTATCAAACAGCATTTTTAGTATTGTTGTTGGATTTGGTGTTTTTGGGATACTAGGTTATATGGCCGGACAGCAGGGTGTAGCAATTGGTGATGTTGCAACTTCTGGGATTGGACTTGCTTTTATTGCTTTCCCAAAAGCTATTAACCTCTTACCCGGTTTACCGCAGATATTTGGTTTTGCATTTTTCTTTTCATTAACAATTGCAGGGCTTTCATCAAGCATCTCATTAATTGAATCAGTTGTATCATCTTTGATTGATAATTTTAGTTTAAGCCGCAAAAAGGCTGTTACTTATGTTTCAATTGTTGGATTTTTACTTGGAGTACCAATGGTTACTCAGGGTGGTTTAGCTATTTTAGATATTGTTGATCACTTTGTTAATATTTTTGGTCTATTGGTAGTCGGTCTGGTAGAAATGCTGGTTCTAAGTTATGCCTTTGATTTAGATAAGATTAAAGATAATATGAATGTCAGTTCTGATCTTCATATCGGTGGTGGCTGGAAAACCATGATTAAGGTTGTTGCACCTTTATTTATTGGTATTGGATTTATTCAGAATACTATTTCTGAATTTAGTGCAGCTTATGGTGGTTATCCAATGAGTGAACTTCTTACTTTTGGTTGGCTGGTTGTAGCCTTACTTGTAATATTTGCAGTTATGCTCGGCAGAAACAGCAGTAACCGAGTTTAGAGTAAACATTATCTAAT
The DNA here is from genome assembly GCF_003053565.1 of Halanaerobium saccharolyticum. Lineage (GTDB taxonomy): Bacteria > Bacillota > Halanaerobiia > Halanaerobiales > Halanaerobiaceae > Halanaerobium > Halanaerobium saccharolyticum_B. The sequence goes on from NZ_QAXS01000029.1 coordinate 14,696, forward strand.
ATTTTAAATTAGGTCCTCAGATTATTCTGGGGGCTTTTTTTATTGTAAATAATTTTATATAATACTAATGAGGAGGTTTTAAACTATGGAAGAAATTTTTGAACGCAGAAGTATTAGAAAATATCAGAGCAAAAAGGTTGAATCAGAAAAAATAGATAGGTTATTGGAAGCAGCAGTCTCTGCCCCCTCAGCAGGTAATGAGCAGCCCTGGCATTTTATTGTGATAAAAGATAGAAAAAGACTCAATCATCTGGCTGAGATTCATCCCTATGCTAAGATGTTAAAAGAAGCGCCACTGGCAATAGCGGTCTGTGCTGATCTCAGCCAGCAGAAACATCAGGGGTTCTGGGTTCAGGACTGTTCAGCTGCCACACAAAACATTTTATTGGAAGCTCAATCTTTAGGTCTAGGTTCAGTCTGGATAGGCTGTCACCCGGCTGAAGATAGAGAGAAAAAAGTCAGCAGTTATTTAAAAGTACCTGCAGGTTTTAAAACCCTATCTTTAGTGGCAGTTGGTTATCCGGCCGAGGAAAAAGAAAGAGTTAATCGGATGAATGATGAGATTGTTCATTTAGAAGAGTGGTAAAATTATGAGCGAATATAAAATAGAATTGCATGCTCACAGTGCTGAAAGCAGCCGCTGTGGTTCAATTAAAGCTGAGGCTCTTGTCAAAAAATATAAAAGAGCGGGTTATAGTGCTTTAGTTTTGACTGATCACTATTATGCCCGTTTTTTTGATAAAGTTAAAAGTTTAAACTGGGAAGAGCAGTTCGAAAAATATTTAAAAGGCTATAAAATTGCCAAAAGAGCTGCTGCCGAAATGGACTTCAATCTATTTTTAGGAATAGAGATTAGATTTAATGATGATCCCAATGAGTACTTAGTTTATGGTCTCGGGGAAAAATTTCTCTTTGAAAATCAAAACCTGCATCATCTTAATTTAGAAAAATTTAAAGAGCTGACTGATTCCCAGAGTAATAAAATATTAATTTATCAGGCCCATCCTTATAGAAAGGGAATGTCACCTGCTGCAGATTATCTGTTAGATGGCTTAGAAGTTTATAATGGTAATCGCCGCCATAACTCTCAGAATGAGAAGGCTCATAATTATGCAGCAGAACATCAGTTGAAAATGATTTCGGGTTCTGATTTTCATGAAGACGAAGATCTGGCTCGTGGTGGTATAGTTACTCAACAGAAAATTGAAGGAATAAGAGATCTGCTACAGATCTTAGAGCTTGAAAATTATAGATTAATTAAATCCTGATGGAAAAAATCCCCTTCTTAAATGGAAGGGGATTAAATAATTGAGGCTGCAGCTGGAAGCAGAACTTTTAACATTAAAACAGCAGTTGTTTACTGGTAAAGATCAACAATTTTTGCTGCAGCTTTTTTAATATTTTCTGCCTCGATTTCTGCTTTATAAAAGTCAATTTTATTCTGAGAGTGTTCATACATCGGGTCATAATAACTTTCTAAAAGGATTCTAGTTAGTTCTCTAAATTTTCCACTTTCAGCAAGTTCCAAAAGCTGATAATATGCTTTTTTACCTGCCTTTTTGATAAGATATTTTTTGATGGCAGTCAGAGATTCTAAAACTCTTTCAATAAATTTTTGCTGGTCACTTTCAATATCTTTTATATACTCTAAATAGATATTTTCTACTCTTTTTTTGGTTGAAGCTGTAATTAAAATATCTTCTCCAGCTTTCATTTTTTTGTAAAAAAACTCCGGAATCACAGAATGACCAACCCTTCTGCTTTCAGCTTCTACAAATATATAGCCATCTGGCTGATCCTTTTTCTTTAATTCTTCCCAGAGCAGTGATTCAAAATATTTTTGATTATAGGGTTCATTAAGGCCAATACTGCCAAAAGCTGAACCTCGGTGGTTGGCGATTCCTTCTAAGTCAATAATGTTTGCTCCCAGCTTATCCATTTCCTTTAGAATATAGGTTTTACCAACTCCAGTATTTCCATGGAGAACTACTATTTCACCCTTAAATTGATAATTATCCAGTTTATCAATTATATAATGGCGGTAACCCTTATAACCATTTTCAAGCCGGTAGACTTCGATTCCAGCCAGATCAGAAAACTCAGCCAGGCTTTTACTGCGCAGACCGCCGCGAGAACAGAAGATGATTATGTTATCATATTCTCGGGCCAGCTGATTAACTTCAGCTATTAAATCTGGAATTTTAGGAGATACAAGTTCAACACCTTTTAATTTAGCTTTTTTAGGGCTCTGCTGTTTATAAATTGTACCGATGATTTTTCTTTCCTGATGATCAAGCAGTTCGATATTGACAGCTCCAGGAATAGTTGCTTCCTGATATTCCTCTTTAGTACGGGCATCAATATAAATACTGTTTTCTAAATTCAAACTCTGCTGATATGTTATCAGTCTTTCTTTTCTCATTTATTACACCTACTAGATAAATTTATTATTTAACTTTTTGTCTGTTAACTGTGATAAATAGATTCCTTAATTCATATTTTATCCTATTTAGCAGAAAAATCAAAATTAAAAGCTAAAAAATTCCTAGAAGGTAAATAGACTACTTGAATTGAAATTAAAAAAGTGTTATATTTAATACAGCTAAATGAACAAATGACCATAATATATAATGAGGTGATTATTTAATGTATGATGTGAAAGATAAAAAGGTTGTCTTAGAACATGGAACTATTAACAAAGGAATTATAGCTGTTGCCAGTGGGAAGGGTGGAGTTGGTAAATCAACTGTTACTGTAAACCTGGCTACTGCTCTGGCTGAGTTAGGATATAAGGTGGGGATTATAGATGCTGATGTAAGAGGATTTAGTGTTCCTCGAATTCTTGGAGTTACTGATAAGCCAAGAGCAGTCAGTGAAAAGGAAATTATACCTCCTGAAGTAAAAGGGATTAAAGCAATTTCTATGGGTTCATTTGTAGATGAAAATAGTCCCGTAATCTGGAGAGCGCCACTGCTGGCAGGAGCACTAGAGCAGTTTTTTAAAGATGTGCGCTGGGGAGAAATTGATTATATGCTGATTGATCTGCCTCCAGGAACAGGAGATATGCCATTAAATATTATGCAGAAAGTTCCTCATGCTGAAACGTTAGTTGTAACTACTCCTCAGGTAACAGCAACTAAGGTAGCAGGAAGAATTGGTGCTATGGCTGATAAGATGGACCATGAGATTATAGGTGTAGTTGAAAATATGGCTTATTATAGATGTTCAGAATGCGGCCATAAGGATTATATCTTTGGTGAAGATGGCGGCAAGGATCTGGCTGATTTTATGGAGACCGAACTGCTCGGACAGCTGCCGTTAATTTCGGAAGTTAGACGCCGCAGTGACTCCGGAAATCCTATTGTTTTTGATGAACCGGAATCTGAGATTTCTCAGGAGTTTATTAAGATTGCAAAGAAATTAGCTGAGAGAGAACAGGGCTTTGATGAGAAGGTTGAGCCGCTTAAATTAAATATGGATGTAAATTAAAACTGGAACTTTGGTACCGGGTACTTGTAAAATATTACTAATTAACAAACTGGATTCAGATGGTAATATTTTACAAGTACCCGGTACCCTTAAAAAATGGGGGTTTTAAAAATGAAATTAGTTATACCTGCAGTAGCAGAGGGGAATATGGAAACAGAAGTACATGATAATTTCGGGAGAGCAACATTTTTCGCTTTTATTGATACTGAGACAGAAGAGATTGATTTTGTAGAAAATACTGCTGCTAAAAAAAGCAGTGGTGCTGGAGTAGGAGCCGCACAGTTATGTGCTGATAATGAAGCAGATATTGTTACTGCCTATCATTTTGGGCCAAAAGCATTTAAGGCACTGACTGCTGCCGGCATTGAAGTTTTAGATTTGAATGAACAAAAATTAATTAAAGAAGTATACAGCGATTACAAGGCAGGCAAATTAGCTGAGGCCGAAGCTGGCCCGGGGGGACATCATTAAATTGGCTGAAGAAATTTCACTTTCAATTTTAAGTGGTAAGGGAGGAACCGGAAAAACTACTCTGGCTGTTAATCTTGCTCTGGCGCTGGAAAATGTTCAGCTGCTGGATGCCGATGTTGAGGAGCCAAATGATTACCTATTTATTTCTCCAGAAATTGAAAGTAAAGAAACTGAATCAGTAATGAGGTTGATTCCAGAGGTCAATGATGATAAATGTACTGCCTGCCGAAAATGTGTTGACTTTTGTGAATATAATGCTCTGGCTATGATGCTGGATAATGTACTGGTCTTTGAAGAAGTCTGCCACAGCTGTGGTGGCTGTAAAATTGTTTGTCCGGAAGATGCGATTACTGAAAAGGAAAAAGAACTGGGTAAATTGCGCCATGACTCTCTCTCCAATTTAGATTTCTGGCAGGGAGAATTAAACACCAAAGAAGAAAAAGCTGTACCGGTAATTGAAAAGTTAAAAACAAAAATAGATCGGGATAAAAAGGTGATTATTGATTCACCACCAGGAACAACCTGTCCGACTATTGAAGCAATTACAGATACAGACTTTACAATTGTGGTCACTGAGCCTTCACCTTTTGGTCTGCATGATTTAAAGATGGTAATTGAAATGTTAAATGAAATTGAGCAGCCTTTTGCGGTTGTGATTAACAGGGCAGAAGCTGACAGTGATTATTTAATTGAAGATTACTGTCAGGAAGAAGGAATTAAAATAATACTTAAAATTCCATTCTCCCGGAAGATTGCAGAACTATATTCAGAAGGAATTCCTTTTGTTGATAAACTGGAAGGATGGGATGAAAAACTGCAGCAGTTATATCAGGAAATTAGAGAGGAGGCCCTAAAACAATGAAAGAAATTACTGTAATTAGTGGTAAGGGTGGAACCGGAAAGACTACCTTTACAGCTAATCTGGCTTCCCTGCTTGATAATTTAGTTGTTGGAGACTGTGATGTAGATGCTCCTAACCTGCATCTTTTATTAAATCCAGAAAATAAAAGTGAAGCAGTTTTTAAGGGAATGAAACTGGCGGTTAAAAATGATGATCTCTGTATTGACTGTGGGCTCTGTTATGAAAACTGTCGTTTTAATGCTATTACGGCTGCTGATTATCAGATTAAAAATTTAAAATGTGAGGGCTGTGCTGTCTGTGCCTATGTCTGTCCAACTGATGCCATTAAGATGGAAGAAACTGAAACCGGCACTCTTTATGAAGCAGAAAGCAGATTTGGTGAGATGGTTCACGCTAAATTAATTCCTGGTGCAGATACCTCAGGGAAACTGGTAAGTGAGGTAAAAAATCGGGCTTCAGAGCTGGCAAAAGAGAAAAATAAGGACTGGATTTTGATTGATGGATCACCCGGGATTGGCTGTCCTGTAATTGCTTCTCTAACTGGTTCCGATCTGGCGGTTTTAGTTACTGAGCCAACCATGTCAGGCTTTGCGGATCTCAAAAGAGTTATGGAAGTTGTCAATCATTTTAAAATTCCAGCCGGGATAGTAATTAATAAGTATGATTTGAATGAAAATATTTCAGCTAAAATAGAAGCCTATGCAGCAGAAGAAAAAATTGAATTACTTACTAAAATTCCTTACAGCAGAGTGATAGTGGATTCACTTAAAAAAGGCGAGCTATTTGTTGATAACGATGCAGAACTACGAACAAAAATGCTGACTGTTAAAGAAAAACTTACAAAAATACTGGAAAAATAAGATTTAAAGGAGGCTTTAATAAAATGAAAAAGATTGCTGTACCCGTACAGGGCGAAAATGTATCAGCTCATTTTGGTCATGCACCTGAATTTAAACTTTTTAGTACAGAAGATAATACGATCAGCGCTGAAGAAGTAATAGAAAACCCGGGCCATCAGCCGGGTCTGCTGCCAAAATTGTTGAATGAGGCTGGAGCAGATATAATAATTGCTTCCGGCATGGGCCAGAAAGCGATTGCCATCTTTGAGCATAATAATATAGAAGTTGTCTGTGGAGCAGCTGGTAATGCCAGAGAAGCGGTTTCTAATTACTTAAATGATAAATTAGATGCTTCTGATAATGCCTGTTCCCATGGAGAAGGAGATGGGCATCATGATCATGACCATCATGGTCATGGAGGTCATGGACATCACCATTAATTTTATTAATTTCATTTGAACCAGGTACAAAACGCGCGTTTTGTACCTGGTTCAAATAAGCAATTTTGGACCTGGTTCAAATTACAGGGTCAAATTTTTTTACTTTATTCTTGACATATGTTCAAAATGGAGTTATAATATAATTACAGAATAAAGAGCATATGTTCATTAAGGTAATTTTAATTATTACTTTCCAATTTATATCTTGATGAACAGTGCCAACAAACTAAAAATTAAAAGGAGTGATTGTTTATGCCACGCGGAGATAGAAGAGGTCCAGAAGGTAGAGGTCCAATGACAGGAAGAGGATTAGGTTACTGTGCAGGTAATGATCAGCCGGGATTTGCAGCTGATGCCGCTCCTCAGGGAGCAGGAAGAGGTTTTAGAAATGGTGCCGGACGAGGCCCAGGATTTGGACGCGGACGCGGTTTTGCTGGTGCAGGTAAAGGTCGCGGAATGGGCTATGGATTTGCCGCTGGAAGAGGAGCAGCTTATGCTCCAGCTGGTGAAGATGTAGATTATGACAGTGAGGAAAATAAAAACCGAGAAATAACACGTCTCGAAAATCTGGCAAATACCCTTTCAAGTGAGCTTGAGATTGTAAAAAAACAGATAGAAGAGCTAAAAAATAATTAAGTTCAAAAATAAAGTTAATATATAAACTCTAACCCTTATTACAGAGAAAATTTGTTTCTGATAGACTCTGTGATAGGGGGTTTTTGTTCTTAAATGGAACTAAAGTTAAATACTGAGAGTTAACTGCTGATTTCTTGTTTTTATAGTTAAATTATTATATAATAATTTTAAATAATGGTTAGTAATTTTAAAAAAAGTTAAATTGATGAGGGAGTTTAAGATGGGAAAAAAAACAAATAAAAAGATTGAAGAAAAAATAAGAAATATCGCTAAATACTTAAATCAATACACAAAAGACCACCTTAAATGCTATAATCTTACTTTGGGAAGATTTCATGTTTTAAGAGTAATTATCGAATCACAGCCTGTTAGTATGGGTGAGATTCATGAGGAACTTCATATGGCAAATAGTACTGTTACTGTTATCGTTGACTATCTTCATGAAGCAGGATTAGTTAAAAGAAGAAGAGATGACAATGATCGAAGAGTTGTACTCTTAGAGATAACTGATCAGGGGCGAGAAATTATGGAGAGCCTTCTTAAAAAAAGACAGGATTTTATGGAAAAAGCACTTGTAGATATGGAAGATTCTGCCGAAGAATTAGCTCAGCTTTTAAGCAAGTTACTGGATAAAATTGAAGAAATATATCAACCAGATAAATAGATAAGTTGAGGAGGAGAGTATTTTGAAAAAAAGACTCTTATTTTTTTTAATTATATTTTTAATTTTATTTTCATATAATCCAACTTTGTATGCTCAAAGTGACCTTGCTATGTCAATTAGAAATCATTTACTGGTTATTGAAGAATATGAGGGGCTTTTCCCTGAAGGTGAAGAGGTTAGTTTTTACCGAGAATTAATCGAGTTTTATGATCAGCGCTATCATCGTTCAATTTGGTTTGATGGTGACCAGTTTAAAAAAGATCCTGAAGTTTTAATTGCTGAAATTAAAGATAGTTATGGAGAAGGTTTAAAGCCTGCAGATTATCATTTGGATTTTATTGAAAACTCAGTTAAAGATCCAGATCTTTTTACGGCTGATTCTCTAGGGAAAAAGGCCTTGCTGGAAATATTATTGACAAATGCCTATTTGAGCCTGGCCTCTGATTATTTAAATGGCAAAATTGATCCAGAAATTATTATAGAAGATTATAATCATCAGGATGATAATTTAGAAGCTCAAAAATTATTAAAGCTGCTGGTTGATGAAGAAAAGCTGGCCCAGATATTAGAAACTCAGCTGCCGACATCCTCTAATTACACTCAGCTTAGAGATAAATTATATCTGTACAGAGACTCGGGGAAAATTAAAGAGTGGCCCCAGATTAATACAGATGAAACTTTAGCTTTAGATGCTGAAGGGAAGGCAGTAGCTCAACTGGTGGAAAATTTATCGGCAAGAGCATATTTAAATTTAGAGAGTCTTGATAACAGAGAATCTTTCAGCCAGCAGGTTAAAAGATCTGTAGTCAGGTTTCAGCTGGATAATGGTTTAAATGCTGACGGGATAGTAGGCCGTAAAACCAGAAAAGCTTTAAATATTCCACTTGAGCAGCGAATTAAGCAGATAATAGTTAACATGGAAAGATGGCGCTGGCTGCCGGAGAATTTAGGCAGCAGATATATTTATGTTAATATTGCTGACTATAATTTAAAGCTTTATGAAAATAATCAGTTGAAGATGGAGATGAAAACAATAGTCGGGCAGGAACAGCGGAGTACTCCAGTTTTTAGTGATGAAATTGATTATCTTGTTTTAAATCCTTACTGGTATGTTCCAAAATCAATTGCAGTAAAAGATAAATTGCCGCTAATCAAAGAAGATTATAAATATCTTCAGGAAAACAATTACTCATTATTTCAATATACCGGAAATAATAATTTAAAAGAGATAGATCCAGCAGAAGTTGACTGGTCAGAAATTGATAAAGACAGCTTTAATTATCTTTTAAGGCAGAATCCGGGTGATGAAAATGCTCTGGGAAGAGTTAAATTTATGTTTCCCAATCGCTTTAGTATTTATTTACATGACACTCCCAGCAAGTACCTTTTTTCCGAAACAGAAAGAGGCTTTAGCTCTGGCTGTATTCGGATTGAAAAACCGGTAGATCTGGCAGAATATTTATTAAAAGATCAGGAAAAATGGGATCGTCAGGCAATCGAAGCAGAAATGAAAAAAGATAAAGAAAAGACAGTTTATTTAAATAATCCAATTAAAATTTATCTGCAGTATAATACAGTCTGGGTAGATTCTTTGAGTAATTTACATTTTAGAGAAGATATATATGGACGCGATCAAAAAATAATTGAAGAATATTTTCAGCAAAACAATTAACAAAAAATTAATTAGAGTAAAAGGAGCAAAAACGATCTAAATGAAAAAATTATTTTATCTATCAATAGCAGTACTTTTTATATTAATCAGCAGTTGTTCAGTTGGTGCAGAAGCTTTTACAGAAGATCATGCGGATTTTTCTATAGTTTATGATGAACTTAAAATTCCGCTAAAAACTTTCAGCATATTTGTGCTGCCCCGGGAAGAAATTGAAGTAAAAATAGCCGAAGAAGATAGAAACCAGCAGTATATAATTGAGCTTGGTGGCAAAAAATATGAGAGTGGGAGTTCTTTTAGTTGGAAAGCACATGGAAAAAGTGGCCATTATCCGGTTACAATTAGCAGAAAAAATGCTTCTGGAAAAAATTCTGAGATTAAATTAAATGTTTTTGTACTACACCCGTATTCAGAAAAAGAGGGTGAATATATACACGGCTTTAAAATTGGTAATTATCCAGCAGATTCTTCAAAACCAAAAGGCTTCTTAAAAATTGAGAAATCAATACTGGATTTAAATTTAACTCCTCATTTTAAGGTCGAGCAGTTCTTAACAAATCAGAGTGATCAACTGCCTCAATTTATTGTGATTCAGGAGCCACTACTTTTAAAGTTGGAATATTTTTTAGCAGAGGTTAATAAGGCGGGTTATTCTGCCGAAACTTTTGGGATTGTAAGTTTTTATCGCTCACCTTATTTTAATAAAAAGATTGGTAATGGCACCCATTACAGCCGCCATCTTTTTGGTGATGCTGTTGATATATATATAGATAACAGGGGTAATGAGTGGATGGATGATCTAAATGGTGATGGCAAATTAGACATAAAAGATGCAGATGTTTTATTTGAAATAGCAAAGAAATTTGATCAGAAGGAGAAATATGCTGCTCTTCAGGGTGGTTTGAGCAGTTATCATGCTAATGGTGTGAGAGGTTCTTTTATTCATATTGATACCAGAGGAATTCATGTCACCTGGTAATTAAGTATAATATTTTTGGAAGCTTAATTAAATTTATCAAATTGGCTGGGAGGTTATTAAGTTGTTAATTGGAGATATTGTTTCAAAAACAGCTGCAGAAAAGGGAGATAAAACAGCTGCAGTTCTTGATGACAAAAAAGTTACATATCAGGATTTAGAAAAGGAAAGTAATCAGCTGGCACACGGCCTGATCGATTTAGGGATAAAACCTGCAGATATGGTGAGCATTATGCTGCCCAATAGTATTGAGTTTTTAACTGCTTATTTAGGGGTTATTAAGTCGGGAGCGACAATGGTTCCTTTAAATATCAGTTTTAAAAAGGCAGCTGTTGAATATATTTTGAATAATTCAGAAGCTAAGATTATTATCAGTTCAAAAAAGTTTCTGCCTTTAATTAAAGACTGTGATTTAGATCATCTGCAAAAAATAATTTTAGTCGATGGGGAAAAGTCTGATGATTATCTGGCTTTATCTGAACTGGCAGACCAGCAAAGCACCCTGCCTGAATTAAAAGAGATTGACCAGGAATATACGGCGGCCTGTCTTTATACTTCGGGAACGACCGGTCAGCCTAAAGGAGCAATGCTGACTCATCACAATCTTATTTTCGATACCCAAAAAACAATTGAACATTTAAAAGTTGATGATAGTGACCGCTATATTTGTGTGCTGCCGATGTTCCATGCCTTTGCAGAAACTGTCTGTATGCTGATGCCCCTCTTTTTGGGTGCAGAAATAGTAATTGTAGATAGATTTTTACCGGAAAAAGTATTAAAAACCATTCAGGAAGAAAATGTAACATTTTTTGCCGGGGTACCGACAATGTATTCTGCTCTCTTAAATGTTAAAAATAAAGATGAATATGATCTTTCTCATTTGAATCTTTGTATTTCTGGTGGAGCAGCAATGCCCCAGCAGACAATGGAGGATTTTGAAGAAACATTTAATGTAAAAATACTTGAAGGTAATGGACCAACTGAAACTTCTCCGGTTGCTTATGTGAATCCGGTTGATGGCGAAAGAAAGTCCGGTTCTGTTGGTTTACCAATTCCAGAAACAAAAGTTAAGATTGTAGACGAAAATGATAACGAGCTGGAGCGAGGGGAAATTGGTGAGATTGTTGTTCAGGGAGAACACGTAATGAAGGGCTATTTTAAAATGCCTGAGGCAACAGAAAAAACTCTGCGCGGCGGCTGGTTACACACTGGTGATTTAGGTAAAATGGATCAGGACGGATATGTTTATATTGTTGACCGCAAAAAAGATATGATTAATGTTGGAGGAATGAATGTTTATCCAAGAGAAATAGAAGAACAGTTATATAAACATCCTAAAATTAGAGAAGCGGCTGTAGTTGCAACCAAGGACGAATTAAGAGGGGAAATCCCCAAAGCAGTTATTGTCCTAAAGGAAGGCGAAACGGCTGATGAACGGGAGATAAAAAAATACTGTCAGCAGTATTTCGCTAATTATAAAGTTCCCAAACTAGTCGATTTTCTGGATGAATTACCAAAGAATGCAACCGGAAAGATTGATAAAAAATCATTAAGTGATCTTTAAAGAGTAAAGCATCCCCTTCTTTTTTAAGGAGGGGGATTTTCTCTTTTTATGTCCTTAGCTGATTAAATTAAAATATTTAAAGCGGAGGCGATTAAAATGACAGTTGATTATGAAAAACTTCGCCTGGAAATGGTTAAAGAGCAGTTAGAAAAAAGAGGAATTAAAGATCAATCCGTACTTGAAGCCTTTAAAAAAGTTCCCCGCGAAAGGTTTATGCTGGATGAAAATAAGGAACTGGCCTATGCAGATGGTGCTCAAACAATTGAAGCAGGTCAAACCATCAGCCAGCCCTATATTGTTGCTAAAATGCTGGAGGCACTTAATTTAAGCCAGGCAGATAGGGTTCTGGAAATTGGGACCGGTTCAGGTTATGCAGCAGCACTACTTGCTGAGATTGCCGGAGAAGTTTATACTGTAGAGAGAATAGAGAAACTTGCAGTCAAAGCTAGAAATGTGCTTTCAAAATTAAATTATGAAAATGTCAGAGTTAAAACTGGTGACGGCACCCTTGGCTGGGAAGAATATGCTCCTTATGATGCAATTTTAGTTTCGGCAGCAGCTCCCTACCTGCCTGAAAAATTAAAAACACAGCTCAATAAAAAAGGTCGGATAATAATTCCAATCGGGGAGCGGGGAGGTATTCAGCAGTTAAAGCTTTATACCAGAAGGTATAATGGGAATTTAAAAGAAGAAGACTTAGAGTATGTTAGATTTGTACCTCTTTTAGGAGAAGACAGCTGGAGATAGGAACCTTAGCCAGTGATTAATCAATTTATCTCCAGCTGATTTGTACTATAATATAATATAAAAAGTAGATAGGAGTGGAGTATTTTAATGGCAGCAACAATAACATCTTTTTCAGTTTATTTAGTATTTTTGATGAGTATTGGAGTCTATTTTTATAGGAAAACAGCAAATCTTGAAGATTATTTAATCGGTGGTCGGGCAATGGGCAGCTGGGTTACAGCTTTATCTGCTCAGGCCAGTGACATGAGCGGCTGGCTTTTAATGGGGCTGCCTGGAGCAGTTTATCTTGGCGGTTTAAGCCAGGCCTGGATAGCAGTTGGGCTTTTTGTTGGTACGGTCTTAAACTGGAAGTTTGTAGCAGCCCGTTTACGGGTTTACACAGAAAAGACTGATTCTATGACTTTACCTTCATTTTTTGAGGACCGCTTTGGTGACCGGACAGGTCTTTTAAGAATTATTTCAGCGTCAATAATTCTTTTGTTTTTTACAATTTATTCTGCTTCTGGTTTAGTTGCTTCCGGGAAACTTTTTGAGTCATTATTTAATATTGAATATACGGCAGCAGTAATTTTTGGTGGGCTGGCCATAGTTTTATATACTTTTTTAGGAGGATTTATGGCAGTCTCCTGGACTGATTTCTTTCAGGGGATTCTGATGTTTTTTGCAATTACAATTGTACCAGTGATTGCTTATGGTGAAATTGGAGGCATGAGTGAGATTATAGCGATGACCGCAGAAAATGGTGTTTCACTTTCTCTAATGCCGGAAGGCTTTACTATTACAGCAGTTATATCTGCACTTGCCTGGGGGCTTGGTTACTTTGGACAGCCACATATACTGGCGCGTTTTATGGGGATAGACACTATTAAAAAAGTTGCCCCGGCTCGAAAAATTGCGGTTATCTGGGTTGCAATTTCTTTAAGTGCAGCGGTACTGGTGGGAATTATTGCAGTACCAATGTTTCCAAATATAGTAGACAGTGAAAAAGTCTTTATTGAAATGATTGCTGCTATTTTTAATCCCTGGCTGGGAGGAATTTTATTAGCAGCTATTTTATCTGCAATTATGTCAACAATTGATTCACAACTTTTAGTTTCTTCATCAACCTTAACTGAGGATTTTTATAATAAAATTATTAAACGCGAGGCAAGTGAATTAGAAAAGATGTGGGTTGGAAGAGCTTTTGTAATAATAATTGCAGTTGTGGCCTTTATTCTTGCCTTAAACCCGGAAAATACAGTCCTAGATCTTGTTGCTTATGCCTGGGCAGGACTGGGAGCTGCTTTTGGACCGGCAGTATTATTTTCACTTTTTTCAAAAAAGGCATCCTGGCAGTCAATTTTAGCAGGAATGATTACAGGCACGGTTACCTTAGTTATCTGGAAAGAAAGTGGTCTGGGTGCTCAATTATATGAGATTATTCCCGGCTTTTTTGTAAACATTATAGTAATCTTGGTAGTTAATAAATTTTATGCTCAGCAGGATGATGAAATATTAGCTGAGTATGAAGAGGTAGAAAAAATTTATCAGAGAGATATTTAACTCATAAATATAGAGAGAAAGGATGATAGGATGCGAATTTATTCCTGGAATGTTAATGGAATAAGAGCAGTTAAAAGAAAAGGGTTTTTAGACTGGATTGACGAAGAACAGCCAGATATACTGGGGCTGCAGGAAATAAGAATTCAGGATCATCAGCTGAAAAATAAATTAAGGAATATAGATGATTATTATTCTTATTTTACCTTTGGTGAGAAAAAAGGCTACAGTGGGGTTGCCCTTTATACAAAAATAGAACCGATTGATGTCTGGCATGGACTTGGTATTAAGAGGTTTGACCGGGAAGGGAGAGTTATTGCAGCAGAATTTGAAGACTTTTATCTGCTTAATATTTATTTTCCCAATGGCAGAAGAAATAAAGAAAGACTCAACTATAAGCTTGATTTTTATGATGCTGTTTTGGATTATATTGAGGATTTAAGAAATAACGGAAAAGAAGTTGTAGTTTGTGGTGACTATAATACAGCTCACCACCCGATAGATCTTCATGATCCTGATTCAAATGAAAATACTTCCGGTTTTATGCCGATTGAAAGAGAGTGGCTTGATAAACTCGAAGATCATGGATATATAGATACCTACCGTCATTTTCACCCTGAAGAAGAGACCTATTCCTGGTGGAGCTACAGAACCAGAGCCCGTGAGAGGAATGCCGGCTGGAGGATTGATTATCATTTCATTTCCGAAGGTCTGGAAGATAGATTGGAAAATGCAGATGTTTTAACTGATGTTATGGGATCAGATCACTGTCCCGTGACAATTACTCTGGATTTAGAATAAATAAGATTAAAGAAAAAAAGCAGCCCCACTTTAATTAAAAGCTGGAGGCTGCTCTTTTTTGTTTTATAAATTGATCTTTAGCTGTTTAAAACATTTAATTAATTTCAGCTGTCTTTTTTCTGTCCTTATTTAAAAAGAAGACGGCAATTATAATTCCAAGAGCTGCAATAATTAGGGTTGGATAGAATACATATTGATAACTACCCAGTATATCTCTAATCTGACCGGAAAAGATATTTCCAATTACAGCGCCAACACCATAGGCAGTAAATAGATAGCCGTAATTTCTGCTGTAATTTTCTTTACCAAAAAAGTAAGAGGTAGCTGCAGGAGCAATAGCAAGCCATCCTCCCAGATTAAGCCAGAAAATGGAAAAAGAAATAAAGTAAAGAATTTGATTTGCAGAATCGTTGATAATCATTAAAAAAGAAGCCAAAATTATCATTGAAAATGAGATTACAGCAGTCTTTTTTGGCTTGAATTTGTCAGTTAAAGCACCAAAAATTGGCCGACCAATACCATTGAAGATTGCAAATAAAGACACATAAATTGAAGCAGCAGTAGAATCCAGATTTATTAGTTCTTCTGCCACCGGGCCAGAGATTGCAATAGCCATTAACCCAATAATTGTTCCGATAACAAAGGTGGTCCAGAGAGCATAAAAGCTTCTGCTTTTTAACATTTTTTTAGGTCCAATATTCACTCTTGATTTAGCTTTATTTTTTTCTTTGAAATTGATTTTTTGCTTTCTGGAAATTTCAGCGGTAAAGCAAGTAAAGTAATAATTACTGCAAATAAAACACCTAAAACCTTAAAAGTGCTAAAGGCTCCAAAATGTCTAATTAACCAGCTTGCTGCAGGTGCGGTTAAAAATGGTGATAAGCCAAAACCACCAAGAGTTAAACCGACTGCCAGTCCTTCTTTATCAGGGAACCATTTAGCAGCTACTGCCATCGGCGCACCATAGGCAATACCAACTCCAGTACCTCCAATTACCCCATAAGTAATAGTCAGGAGTGTAATTGAAGAGGTGAAGCCTGATAAAAACCAGCCGATAGAAATTAAGATACCACCTGCAATTGTCATTACTCGGGGGCCATATTTATCCATGTAATTACCGGCAAAAGGCATTCCAAGGGCATAAAAAACTAAAAAGATCATATAAGGTAAGCCACTTTCAGTCGCACCAATATTAAAAGCTGTCTCAATTGGTTTTCGAAAAATACTCCAGGAATAAATTGTTCCCATACACATAAAGATAATAAGTCCTAACGGAATATAGATCCACCTACTCTTGTTCTCAGTTACTGAAGATGTCATATTTTTTAATTTCCTCCCTGTGATTAATTAACTTGATTTTCTAAGAATTTACAGTTAAGATATTATTATAAAATAAAAAAGTTAATATAGTTAAAATAATCATAACAAAGGCACTTAACTTTATCAAGTTAAATCATTAAAATCTAAATATTTAAACTTCAGGGTGATCGAATTGAAAAAAGACTTAATAGTTATCGGTGCTGGCCCCGCTGGAAGTTCAGCGGCTTTTCTGGCTGCCAGAGCCGGGCTTGATGTTTTAATCTTAGAAAAAGAGAGCTGGCCCCGCTATAAAGCCTGTGGTGGCGCATTATCTGCAAAGACAGTAGATATTCTATCAGAACATGATATTCAAATTGGACCAGAACTTATTAAGAATCAAATTAGTGAATTCAAATTTTCTTTTCCAGGCAGAGAAGAATTTGGGCTTAATTATAAAAAAACACCGATTAAATTGATCAATAGGAAGACATTTGATGATTTTCTCTTAAAAAAAGCAGCTGCAGCAGGAGCTGAGTTTATTGATCAAATGGAAGTGCTCAGGGTAAAAGAAAATGGAAATGAGGTTCTAGTTGAAACTTTAACTGAGAACTATACCTCTCAGTTTTTAGTTGCAGCTGATGGGGCTAATAGTAGAACAGCTAAATATTTGAATCGAGAGAAAAAAGGAATTATAAAAAATAAAGGGATAGCAATCGAAGCAGAAATTGAATATCAAAATTTAATCGATAATAATTTTAAAGATCAAATCTTAATTGACTTTAAACATTTAGATAATGGTTATGGCTGGGTTTTTCCAAAAAAAGATTTTCTGTCAATCGGACTTGGGATATTAAATTTTGAAAAAGTTGATCTTAATAAAATTCTGGCTGAATATCTCAGAGAGCTGAATATTAGAATCAAAAAAGATGATTTTCTAGTTAAAGGTCATCCAATACCTGTTTATTCCGATCAGACAGAATTTAAAAGAGCCTCCAACAGAATATTTTTAGCTGGAGATGCTGCATATCTGGCAGATGCTTTTATTGGTGAAGGTATTTATTATTCCCTTGTTAGTGGTTTTGCAGCTGCAGAAACTATAGTTGATTATCTGGATAGTAATTCTGCGGAGCCTAATTATATTCCTGCTGAAAACTATGAATTTAAGCTCAAAAATAATATTTTTACAGAGCTCAAAGAAGCAGAAAAGATAGCTCGTTTGTTTTATAATAACAAAAAAATTGTACAGCTTTTGCTGAAGAGTAGAAGAGATTTATTAATTATCTTTATGGATGCAGTGCAGGGATTAAAAAGTTATTCTGAACTGGGAAATCTTTTTAATTTTTTTAAGAATTTATTTAAAATCAAAATTTAAAACTACAACAGTAAAGAGTTGATAAAATGGATAAAAAAATCATGGCTATTGTTAATCCTGTTTCAGCAGGTGGAAAAACTGCTAAGCTGTGGCCTAAAAAAAGCAGAGTTTTTAAAAAAGAATTTAAATATTTTAAGGAAGTATATACTGAAACTGCAGGTGAGGCAGTAGAAATCGCCAGAAAAGCTGTCAACTTAAATTATGATTATCTAATGGCTGTTGGTGGAGATGGCACTGTTAATGAAATTGTAAATGGAATGCTTGCAGCGGATCTAGCTGATAATTTAAAAACAAAATTAATTATTTCTGCTCATGGTACTGGTTCTGATTTAAGTAGAGTTCTGCCATTACCAGAAAAAACAGAAGCTGTGATTAAAAGAATCAAAAAGAATCAAAGCAGAGAAGTTAATTTAATTAAATCCAGCTATCTTAATCATCAGGGAGAAGAGACCAGCAGATATTTTATTAATATTGCTGACTGTGGAATGGGAGCAGAGGTTGCAAAAAAGTTAAATGCCAGCAAAAAAAATATAGATGGGAGTTTAAGCTACCTCTTTAAGCTTTTTCAAACTTTGTTTTCCTATCAAAATAAATTTGTTAGAGTTGAGGCTGATCAAAAATTAATCTATGAGGGACTTTTGAATTCAGTTGTTATTGCAAATGGAAATTATTTTGGTGGTGGTATAAATATTGCACCGGAGGCTGATCTTTTTTCAGAAAATATCAATCTAATTTTATTAAAGGATTTTTCAAAGGCAGCAATAATTGACAATTTGATCAAGGCTTATCAGGGAAAGCACTTAAGTCACCCTCTGGTTGAGTCTCATTTTGTTAATGAAATTAAGATCAGTTCTGATAGAGAAGTTCAGCTGGAAATGGATGGAGAAACTGTTGGCACAATAGATGCAGAATTTAAAATTTCTGCAAAAAAAATTTCATTATTAGTTTAACAGTTAATTGAGATATTTTTAAAAGGAAAAATATAACATAAAAAGAAATAAAAAATAAAATAGTGTTTTGAAAATCACATATGTTCATAAAAAAACCGGCCAGAATAAACTGGCCGGTTAGTTATTGTTATAAGTAAAAATTTATTTACCAGTTATTTACTAAGTCACCTGTAACAGTAGCGCCGCCTTCAATAGTAAATGTTTCTTTAGCAGCTTTGTTTTCGAAGTAAACATTACCTTCTACAGTGAAACCAGTTGTTAATCTAAAGTTTTCAGCCTGAACATAAACATCTCCAACAAAGATTCCAGCTTTGAATCTTGTGCTAGGGCTATTAACAGTAATACTTGGAGCTTCTAAAGTATATCTGTCAGTTACATTATGGTCATCATCCTGATCATAAAGAGCTAACTTACGGTCAACTGTATCACGGTTTTTGAACTCACCATCTAATACAATTTCTTCATCAACACTTAAGTCCTGCTGAATAATTACTATCCAGGATTCCTCTGCAGCTGTCTGTAAACTTGCCTCATCCACCACTACAGATGGAGAAGAAACTGTGTCCTGAGCACTTACTGTAGGTGCAACTAATAAAGCTGCTACCGCGATCATTAATACAATTGTTTTGATTTTCATAAATAAATCCTCCTTTAAAATTTTATTAATTGACTCAACTTAACTATATCTTAACATATATGATATATGTGAAAAATGTGTCAAGTGCTATTTGTAATTTATTTAACTTTTTTGAATAAAATCTTGCTTTTTAATAAAGGAAAGAGAAAACAGATATTGAATATAATTAATAGAATAAACATTTTAGTAATTGAGGTGGAAATTATGAAAGAAATTATAGAAATAGCAGAATTAAGAAAGAGATTCAAACTGGAACTGGATATTATGGCAGAATTTTTTCAGACTGATAATTTAAAAATGGCTGTTCTGACGCCAGAGAATTCAGCCAAAATTTTCAGCCATAGTAATTCTGATTTCGAAAAAACTGTAAAAAAAATTAATTTAAGTAATGATGACTATAAGCAAATTATTTCAGCTGATGATTTTCAAACTAAAGCTATTTTATCAAAATATCTGGATGATTTTAGTTCTGAATTAAATTTTTTAAAGGTTAAAACAGGAGTTTATATCTATCTAATATATTTTCCGCTAAATAAAGAGATAAAAACTCATAATTCAGCAGCTTTAAAACTTTTTCAAAAACAGATAAAAGCCGTATTAGATGATATTTACCGGCAGGAAGAAATACGAGATAATTTGAGTCAAAAGAATTTAGAAAATCAAAGTTTAAAAAAAGAAAAGTATATTACCGCTTCTGCACTTGATTCAGTCCCGGGTAATATTTCAATTTTAGATAAAGAAGGAAATATAGTTTATACTAACAGCTCCTGGGAAGAATTTGCTTATCAAAATGGGGCAGTGGCTGAGAACACTGGAGTTAATGAAAACTATTTAGAGGTCTGTAAAAAATCTGCAGAAATGGGAGATCTGATTTCTGCTCGTGCCTATAATGGAATTCTTTCTGTTTTAAATAATGAACAGGATAATTTTAGTATGGATTATCCCTGCCACTCCCCGAGAGAAAAAAGATGGTTTAGAATGCATGTATCTTCTTTTAAAGGTATAGGTGCTTATGAATTAATGATTCTGCACCAAAACATAACTAAAGAAATTATGGCTGAAAAAAAATCGGAAGAGATTTTAAATAAATTACCAGCTGCTATTTTAAAATTTGATTCTAAGAAGAAACTTATTTATTTTAATAAAAAAGCGATGAACTTATTAGATTTGAATGAGAATAATTTAGGAAGCAGATTAAAGGAAATTAAAATTGCTGATCAGAGAGCTGATGATTTTCTGGATAAACTTGATTATGCTGCAGTTAATAATAAACGAATTAATTTCAGAATATATATCAGTCAGAATGGTTTTAAACAATATTTTAATAATTATTTAGTTCCTGAATTTGAGGACGGTCAGTTAAAAACCATCACTTCAATTATCCCGGAGGAAATGATTAGTAAAAACACTAATCAAAAAACAGAAAAACAGCGCAACCACTATTTACAGCTGTTTAATAATTTTCCAGAGGCTCTGGTTTTACTTGATATTGATGAAAGAATAATAAATGTTAATAAGAAGTTTTCTCAGCTTTTTGAATATGAAATCGATGAATTAAAAAACAAAAAACTTGATGATTTAATTGTACCAGCAGATCAAAAGAAAAATGGACGCGAATTATCTCATCAGGTTCTGACAGGAGCTAGAGTGGAAGAAAAAGTTTACCGGATTAATTCTCAGGGAGAGAAACTGGAGTTAAATTTAAAAGCTTTTCCTGTACTTTTGCAGAATAACCAGATTGGTATCTATGCAATTTATAAGAATATAAATAGAGATTAATAGTTTTTGGAGGTGACTGATTTTGGAAAACAAAGATGGAATAGTATATCTCGAAAATGGTCAATTAACCATTATTAATCCGGAAGGGCTCGGTAGATATCCCCGGGTAACTGCTGGTGAAAATGTTGAAATATATATTGATGGAGAAAAAGAAAACAAAGAAGTAGTTGTCAGTCAGGATATAGAAGATTTAATTAGTTTTGAGCTTAAAAAAGTTAAAAAAAGTAAAGAGTTAAATCTGAAAGTTACTGAAGACAAACTAAAAGCTTATTTAATAATTAAACTGACTCCTGAACAGCAGCTGGAAATTAAAGATACAGAACCGGCCAATCACATTAAAATAGAGACTAAAAGCCAGGATGAAATATTTCCTGAGCTGAGTAAAAATGAAATAATTGAGCTGCTTAATTTTCATAATATAAGTTATGGGGTTAAACATGATCAAATAAGTGAAATTCTGGCTCAAAAAGGAAATAAAAGTGGTGAATATCTGATTGCTGAAGGTAGAAAGGCAAAAAGGGGTGAAGATGCTCAGATAATAAAAAGTGAAAACTATCAGCAGCGGGAAGAAAATTTATTTAATGTTATAGATTCGATTGAAAAAGGAGAAACTATCTGCTACAAAAAGAAAGCTGTTGAGGGTAAAGCAGGGGTTAATGTCTATTCTGATAGAATATCTCCTCCACCTGTAAAAGATATTAGTCTTAAGGCGGGGAAAAATGTGCAGCTGACAAAAGATGGTTTAAAAGCCATAGCTCTGGAAGGTGGCCAGCCTAAGTTAATTAGAAGAAGTTCTACTGTTGAGGTGCATATTTATAAACAGTATATTATCAAAGGTGATGTCGACAAACATACAGGCCACATTAAATATGAGGGAGATTTACTTGTTAAGGGTGATATTAAGGATTATTTTAATGTTGAGGTAGGTAATGATTTAAAAGTTCAGGGGAATATTGCCAATGCGGAGGTTAAGACTCAGGGAGACCTTTATGTCAATAATAATATAATTGCCAGCAAATTATTTATTGGAAATTATCTGGAAAAAGAGATTATACTATCTTTGAAGAAAATTATCAGCTATTTAGAAAATTTAAATAAGGCAGTGGATCAGATTTTAGGGGAAGCCAGCCAGAGAAAGATGAATCTCAGCAACTTTAAAACTGGAAGAGTTTTAAGACTGCTGATTGAAAACAAGTTTCCTGAACTAAAAAAGTTAATTTTGAGTCTTAATCAGAGTGTTAAAGATAATGAGCAGCTAAAAGATTATTTTAGAGAAATAATACCCTATTTTAATAATATGGCTAATTTAGAAAGAATTAAAGATGAAAGCATGCTCAATAATTTCAAAGAAAATTTAGCTGAATTTATGAATCACAAACTGGATAACAGTGGGGTATTAAATATTTATACCGGCTATATTCAGAACTCTGAAATTAACATAGGTGGTTCAGTAATTATTAATCGGCTTGGTTGTTATAATTCAACAATTAAAGCAAAAAAATCAATTATTGTTAAGAGCAACCCGGGATTCCTAAAAGGCGGCTCATATCAGGCTGAAGAAATAATATTTACCCAGGAAGCGGGGAGTAAACTGAGCAAAACTTATTTTAGAATAGGAGAGCAGATTTTTATTAAAGAAGTTTTGGGAACACTGGTGATCAAAAGTGAAAATGACCGAAAAATTATTGAAGAGGGAAATAGGAATATAAATTTTAGAGTCAATGACTTTGGTGAGCTGGTGACAGCTGCCACCCTCCCAAATATAAATCAATATCTCTTGAAGGATGAAGGATAAAACAATTGTTTTAAATATTCAAGCTGAGCTGCTGGTTAATTTTTGTCAGCAGTTTTTTGCCATTTTATTAGGTCACGATTTATGTTACAATGAAAATATAATTAATTTAAGAAAGGTGCTGATTGGATAATGAGAAGTAGTGATATTGATACAACAGGAATTGAAGAAGCTCCAGAAAGTGTTGAATTTAGTGAAGGGGATAAGGTAGATATTTTAGTATATAAATTTACTGATTTAGGGGCTACAGTTATTATCAATGATAAATATTTTGGTCTGGTGTATGAGAATGATATTTATAAGGAAATTACTGTTGGTGATCAGTTAAAAGGATATATTAAAAAGATTAGAGAAGATAATAAAATTGATGTTAGTCTGCGCAAGATTGGTTATGGTCGGATTGAAGATGCAAAAGAAAAAATACTGGCCCGACTTAAAGCTAAGGGTGGATCTTTACCTTTAAATGATGATAGTTCACCAGAAAAAATCAAAAAAGCTCTTCAAATTAGTAAAGGAAGTTTCAAAAAAGCGATTGGTGGTTTATACAAGGAAAAAATTATTGATATAACTTCTAAAGGAATTAAGTTAAAAAAATAAGTAAAGAAAAGAGCTGTTGAAAGTGAGAGACAATAATTCTTTTTTTGACTGCCTCAACTTTGAAGTTATAGTCTTGGCTGCAGTTGTATTGCTTTTTCTGACAGCAGCCTCGGCTGCAGCTTTCGAGGTTGTTTCAATTCCAGTGGAAAAGACTGAAAAAGATGTTTATCAGATTGAAGCAGAGATTCCAATTTTAATGGAGTTAAATCGCAAAAATACCCAGGAAAAATATAATGATCTTTTTAGAGACAACATCATGACTTTTGTAGAATATACGATTAATATGGCACGACAGAGTCAGCAAGATTTTGCAGAGGCCGAGTTTCCGAGGCGAGAATTTGTGGCTAAAGTTGATTTTGAAATCAAAAATAGTAAGCAAATATTAAGTATTAAGTTTGATTACTATCAGTATACCGGGGGAGCTCACGGGAACCCCTACAGTCTGACATATAATATTGATCTTGCTGCAGGAGATGATTTAAAATTAATCGATTTTCTGGAACTTCAAAATATGAATTTAAATGAAATAGAAGAATTTATTCGAGCTGAAATAAAAAAAGAACCGGAACTCTATTTTCAGGAAGAGTATGGCTTTCAGAGTTTAGATCAAGATCAGTGTTATTATCTTGAAGATGGTGAACTGGTTGTATATTTTCAACCTTATGCTATAGCTCCCTATTCAACGGGGATGCCAGAATTTAGAATAAAATATTAACTTTTTAAGCTGCTGTGTAAAACAGCAGTTTTTTTAATGTCGTGTGCTCCGTAAATTATTCTGATAGTAGGTGGAAGTCCTACCTATGTTGTGGCATGTATCATGTAGAAGTCAACAATGACAGGGTGTTCACCGTGAGGTGGAATCTGAAGAGTCTGAGACGGGCTGTTAGTCCAAAAAACATTATGTGAACCAGATGTGGCATCTGTAAATGGCGATTCGCCGACTTAACGAAGAAGCTCAATGCCGGCATAAAAACCATGCAATCTAGGCTGGATTTGCAGATGTGATTAGGGTTGGAATGACAGTAAGATGGAATAGTTGACCGGAGGAGTTCTGTGTTTGCCTGAAACTAAAACTAGTTTTAGTAAGTCGA
>NZ_QAXS01000030.1 GCF_003053565.1 Halanaerobium saccharolyticum
ATTCTTCTGTGTAAGTTCTTCTTTTTCCCATTTCGGGCACCTCCTGATTATATTATATATCTTAACTCGGTGTCCTACAAATTGGGGGAGGGTCAATTAGAATCAGATAGACCTAAATTCTTTCTAACTTTCTTTAAATCTTCATTGGTATTATACAACTTAGCTCCATAGGTATGCCTTAAAGTATAAGGAGAAACACCTTTACAAATGAAAGCTTTATCCGCATATCTAGAAATCATACTTCTCATATACCTGGCCTTAATTATATTTCCTTTTAAAGTAGTAAAAACAAAGCTGCAGTTTCCTATTTCTTTCTGCTGCCTATATTTCCATTCTCTTAAAGCATCAACTGCATCTAATGTTATATATACCTTTCTATTTTGAGTTAAATTATCTGCTCTTATCATTATACTGTAATCAATTAGATCAATATTTTTCCACTTAAGATTTAAAACTTCTTTCGGCCTTAAACCGGCTGTTAAAATTAATTTCATCAAAGTATAATTTCTTAAACCAGTAATACATCTTTTATTGGGCTTTTCTAAAATCGATTCTTCTTCATATTCATCCAGAATTTCAGGTAAATAATCTAAATAATTATTCATTTTTAATTCCTCCTGTGTTAGCTGCTATTAATGTTGTTGAAATAAGATAGGTATTATATTGAACGGGGCATAAAGGAGGGAAGGAAAGGTATATAGGTAGGTTTCTGAATAATTTTTAGCTGAAACTAGAAATTATATTAACTAACAAAAAAAGAAGCTATCAACTTAATGACAACTTCTTAAATATAAGATCAGCTAATACTGATATAATCTCTTCCTGAAATTATTAGATTATCATGAATTTTAATTCTGAATTTATCAGCTTCCTCTATCAGAAATTCATTGAATTGATAATCTTCATTGCTTACTTTCAATCCATCAGCTTTACTCTGTGCTAATATAATTGAATCAGCATCCAGTCTTAAAGCCAGATAAAATAAATCATCTGTACCAATCTTTTGAAAAGTATCACCTCCCCTCATTAATTCTACTACACCAATTAGTCTGTGATCATTATCTAAAGCAATCATTCCAACCACTTCTTCCTGACCATCCATCTTCAGCAGATCAACAAATATCTCTACAGCATCTTCTGACTTTTTAATATAATTATTTAATCTGTCGTTATCCATCTTTTCATCATCAAATTTAATACTATCAATTTTTAGCATCAATTCAGCTCCTCTCTATATGTGATTTTCTTCTTTCATACTGCTGTAATTACCTTCATTACCAACTATAATATGATCTACTACATTAACTCCAAGTATCTTACCTGATTTAACCAGCTTCT
The DNA here is from genome assembly GCF_003053565.1 of Halanaerobium saccharolyticum. Classification (GTDB taxonomy): domain Bacteria; phylum Bacillota; class Halanaerobiia; order Halanaerobiales; family Halanaerobiaceae; genus Halanaerobium; species Halanaerobium saccharolyticum_B. Next base: position 1,339 of record NZ_QAXS01000030.1, read on the forward strand.
GAGTAATATTAATATCATCACCACTCGCATCTACATTACCACTTGGGTGATTATGACCTAAGACTATACCAGCTGCATTCTGTAGAATTGCTCTTTTAAATACTTCCCTCGGTGTAACAAGACTTGAATTTAAAGTGCCGGTTGAAACTTCAAATAATCCAGTCACCTTATTTCTGACATCTATAGTTGCCATGACAAATACTTCTTCTGATCTTTTATCTAATTCAGCTACTTCAATAAACAAGTTCCTTGCTGCTATAGGATTATTAATAGTTTTATCAATATCATATCGACCACCATTTTCTTTAACTACTCTCAGTGAAAACTTCTGTATATTAACCATCATTATCTTCTCCTTTATCTTTATTTTTCAATCTTTTAAGTTTGATTAACCTCTGTTCCTCCAGCAATTCCAATTCATCCATCGGCTCAGCATAAGGTCCCAAAGCTCTTTTAACTCTCCATTGATCACTGGGTACTCCGTTAACCGGCATCTTTATCACCTCATTTAGCTTTTACAAACTTCTATTTCTCCAGCATCAATAATCAAATCCAGATCTCTATCAGTATCAGCATCTCCCGGAATTAACTCAATATCACTTAAGCTCTCAAATGTTTCATTAGCATATTTATCAATCAGTAGTTCCAATAACCTATTCTGGTCTACCTGCAGCAGTTCAACTGCTTCCTCTTCATCTGCTGCTTCAACAATTAATTCACCGCTGTGAAATTCTCTCCAGCTGCAGTTAACTTTGAATTTAGGCATCTCTAATCAATCCTTTCTTTTAGGCCATCTTCTTGAAGGTATTTAAAATATTTTTAAGCTGTTTAAACTGACCATCACTTAAATCATCTATTGAGATGTGCTTTTCTTTATCCAAACCTTCCTTTTCTTTTACTTCCCTCAGGTAGGTATATAGATCTTTTCTTAAATTTCTATTCTCACCAACTATCTCCTTAATCTCTTTTTCTCTCCCAGACAGTTCTGCTTCTATTTCTATCGGTTCATTTTCATTATCTTGAGATTCCTTCATTTTCTTAGAATAAGGCCTTCTAGGATTCTTTTTATCTTTCTCATTTAAACGCTGAACATCCATTTCTTCAGCAGTTACCAGTCCAGAAACAGTAAAAGCTCTCTTTAAAGCCATTGATTCAGCTACTTTTAATATCATAGCTGACGGATACTGGCTCCAGACCCTGGTACCGGCAAAATACTCCTGAAAAGGAGCAAAGACATAGACTGGATATTCTCTATCCTTTCTGTAAACTAAGGCATAAGCTCCAATAATATCCCCACGATTGGTGCCGTACTCGTGATCTATACCCTGAGCTTTTCTTCTGAAATTGTCATTTTCTCTAACTACATCTGATACCAGCCCATTGTATTCTTCGTGTCTGTCAGCTATTTTTAGATACCCATCTCTGGAAGTCATGATGGTTGGTTTGCCTTTTATCTTCCAGAAAAATATCTCTTTATTAAATGGATCCAGACCATAGGTTTTGGCAATATGCAGGAACATCCTTAGTTCATCAGTATTAGCATCACTGGCAACTGTTCTTTTTATAGTTTCAACTTCTTTTTGACTAAAGCTGATCAGTTCCTTATTCTTACTTTCAATATCGACAACTTTATTTTGAACACCCATTTAAACAACCTCCTTCAGCTTTTTATCGGCTTCATTGTTTTCAATTAGATAATCATCACAGTAATTAATAATCTCGGAAGCTAAATTGTCGATTCGTTTTAAGCTCTGCTTTAAATCATAGGATTCTTTATATAAAGCTAAGTACTTATCTGATTTAATATCCACCCCATAGTGATCCATTACCACAAAAGCAGCAGCTTCAGCTTCCATTTCTTTAACTTCTTTACTTAATTCAGATTCATCCTTCTGATGAAGCAGTTCATGTCCTAATTCATGGACTAATACTCCAGATCTTTCAGTCTGGTTGAGTATTTTATTGAGTACAATTTCTCCCCCTCTAGAATAGCCTTTGAGAGCTTCTGGCAGCAACTTTAGCTTCAGGATTATATCCTTAAATTCAGCATATTGAGCCAGTGGTTTGTATAGTCTGCTGTAATCATCAGCAACTGAGATATCTAGATTTGGCAGTGGGTCACCTTCAGTCTGACTGACATCAAAGACATTAACCGGCCTAAAATACATTCTCTTAACTTCTTTTTCTACTTCTTTTAGCTTTCCACTAACTTTTTTCTCTTCCGTAACTTTCTTTTTATAGGTGAAGGGTGCAAGTATGGAAATAGCTTTTTCACCTTTTTTGACATGACGGTTAAATTTCTTCTGCCACTGTTTGTATCCGGCAACATAACTTGCATCAGGTTTCTGCATCTGGATTAAAATAGAGTTCTGATAGCTGTAGTTATGAAACTTACCTAAAAACTGGAGCATGCTCTTAAACTCGTCTGACTCCCTTACCGAATCAATCCTGCTATTCAGCTGCTCTAATAATTTTTTGGTTTTATTTTTATTCATCTAATTACCCCCTAAAAAAGCCCAGCCGGTTAAGGCTGAGCTTTGATTTTTTTATTCAAATTTTACTTATTGATCAGCTTAAACATCTGTCTTAACTTTAAACTTTTCACCTCTTTCTATGACTTTAATTCCTGCAATAACCTCACCGGTATCAGCTACTACCGCTTTATCACCAACTACCTTAATCTTCTGCTTCAGCTTCCTCTTATCAACTCTCTTTTTGACTTTAACAGCATCTTTTAAATTCTTTTCTGCAAACTCCAGCAGCTTATCATCTTCATATTCCCACTTATCCCTCTGTTTTCTAAACTGCAGCTGGCCGAAGGGCAGTTTATGTGTTTTAAGTTCCGGATCATCATCCTTTAAGTCCAGTGCGTAATATTTAAGCTTCATCTCTAAATATTCTATATCATTATTTAAGCTGCTGTTTTCAGATTCCAGCCAGCTGTTGACCTCATCAATCTCTTTTTGAATAGCTGCAATTTCTGTTTCAGCAAAATCATCATTTTCATTCTTTTTCTTTTTTAGGTGTCTAATCTTCCGTAACGCCCAGTTAGCTTTTTGGTCATTATCAATTACAAAATAGTCATCTTGCTTTTTCTGAGTTTCTACTTCTGGTTTTAATTTAACAGCTTCCATGACTGCCTCCTTAATTTTCCGGTTGTTTTGCTTCAACATCATTTAAATCTTCACCACAGTAGGGACAGATCCAATTCTTTTTACTTGAACTATAGCTTTTACCTTTGCACTCCGGACATTCCTTTACATACATCTATTTAACCCCTCCTACGCTGATTTAATCTTTAGGTAGTTATCTTTAGTCAAGTCCTTGAGCATCTCTTTAATCGGCTTCTCACCCTTATCAAGCACCGGCATAATAACAGCTTTAACATCATCCTGATTATCTAAAATGAAGATAGGATTTTTATTGTCTTTTGCCTTATATTTAACCCCATATTGAAGCAAGAATTCATAATCTCGGTTGAACATTCCAATTTCATTACCTGCCTTAAAGAGTCGAACCTCGTCACCTGAATCATTTTTCTTGTAGAAGTCAGTAATTACTGCCTCATACTTGGCATTACCAATCTGACTGGTAACAGTTTTAGTGTTCAGCTTATTTTCTGCAAATACATTACCCCCAGCAGAAGAGATAGTTCCCTCAAAGTTAAAGGGTATATCTGCAGTTACCTTGTAACTGTTGTACTTAGCAAAAAACTTACCGAATTCAGCCTCGTTAAGCTTTACCATGACATAGGTATCAGTCACGTTATATGACCCATCCTCGAACTTCTCAATAATTACATTATTTCTGGTTCTAATAAGCTTTGCAATTTCTTTACCATCAATCATTTTATCCACTCTCCTTTTTTAGTTTATTGTGATAATCGGATATATTTTTTTTATTCGACTAAGATTATTCTTTTTAAAACAGCTTGAGAGGTTGATATAAAACCCATCATAAGCATCATTTAAGTTTATGTTAAATAACAGGAAATCATTTGTGGATCTATTGTAAATAGCAAATTTATCTTTAGCCGCAATTGCTGCATCTCCCAACTTCCATAAGATATTTTCTATATCTTCTTCATCAGTTTCTAAGGTGTCAAAATAATCTATTACCTTATTGGGAATCGAAAGAGTATATCTTTCCGGAAAGTCCAGATCACCACCAAATAAATTAAAGCCGAAACTTCTTCCTTTTTCTGAAACTCTGCACATCTAAAATTCTCCTTTCAAAATAAAGAGAGCCGCTAGAGATTAATGTTCTGATCTCTAACAGCTCCACATTGTTATTATGTTTTATAGTCCTTGACAACTGGATAAAAGAGCGAAATGACTAGCATGTCATCAGCATAGCCAGCAACTGTAATGTAGTCTGGTATTAAATCTTGGGGATTGATTATATATAGCAAAACTGCAGCACTAATGGCTGCAGCTCCCCAGGAGACATTTTCTTTATTACTTAAAAAATCTACAATTGTGTTATAGAAAAATTTGAAATAGAATACTAGATTGGATAGTAACTCTTTGCCTTTATTTTTGCTCTGCCATCGTTCAGACTCCTTTTTGATTGATTCAAGATCATCATTATCAATAGTTTTGGCTAATTCCTTTATAAATTTTTCCAGTTTCTTCTTCATAAACCACTTCCTTTCTTCAAATTAGAGTTTAGCTAATTAATCCCTCTATTATACTTATACTAAATTTGCCTCTATTCTTTCACCATAAAAAAATGACCCTGAACCATTTTACTGGAACAGGGTTTGATTATATATTAAAGAGAAAAATATTAATGGTTTTCTCTAATTAACATATTCTTTTATTTGAACCTTCTTCAATATACGACTCATTCATTTCTCGAATAGCAAAGATAACCTCATATTTATCAGAGTCATCTAGACTATCAATATCAAATAAATCTAAGCCATCGCACGATTTATCAATAAACTTTACTGTATCAGCTATAGATAAATCCATAAATCGACTACACCAATCAATTATAGTCCATTCCTTTCTACAAAGGCTACATTGAAATGTGTTTCTTTTAGTGTCTATTTTCATGGGACGATAGCGAGTCAAATAATCATCACCACCTACTCTGATAAAGCAGCAAGCCAATCTATCAGGATATCTATCTATACATTCATTTATGACTCCCTTTATGTCAACATTATCTATTATATTGTTGAAAATTTTCCGACCTATTTTGGTACAATTGGTATACTTGGTTTTAGTCATTTTTTATTCCTCCTAATTTATTATATTCGAATGGACTTTCATCACAAAACACATCTAATTCTTCTTCATCTTTTTCAAAAATATCAGGACACTTATTGGAAAGATATTCCTTATTCATCCTTCTTATGCTGGTCAATATTATTGCCCTATTATCTGGATCCTCTAACTCTCTTAAGCATAAATCTAATTGAAAATAATCATCGATAAGCTTTATTGAATTAACCATAGATAAATCAAAGAAGTTTATGCAAAAGTCAATTATGGTACCTTTAGAATAATTACAGCCTCCACATTGATAGTATTTCTTATTCTTACTAATTTGATCTAAATTATAGCGATGGTAAAATAGCTCATCACTATCTTCGTATTCAATATCCACAAAACAACATGCTGTATTATAGGGATGACTCTCTTGATAATTATTTGCTAATTCGAATAGATCAGTTTTTTCTATTATCTTAGTGTAAATTTCCTCGGCTTGCTTTTCGGCTAAATTCATTTTAATTTTGTTCATTATTTGTCACCTTTCTTTTTTTAGATATTGATCTAATTTTTTTCAGTTTACAATAAATATACGGTGTTTAATTAGAAGTGTTCCCCCTTTCCTTGCCTTCACATCAACTAATAACAGATAATCAGTAACGATGTTAACGGTCACTCTAGTCTTATAATATATTTTAATATCTACTAGTATTTATTGATTAAACAATACTAAGATATTTGCATGGGTTTATATTGTGTGTTAACATCGTTACCGAACACTTATCATCCTTGTTCTATCAGACTTTATAATAGTAACGATATGTTTTCCAAAGCGTTATTGATCGTATCTCGACTTCACTTCCTCATTTAGGTCAATTCCAATATAGAATCTTGCTTTTTTCCCTTTCCAAGTGCGATGTCCAACCTTTATCCCCTCCCTCTTTAGACTAGTTGTGAATTTTCTCCTAGTAACGTAATTTTTCATGCCATTTTGACTACAAAAGAACTTATACTCTTCATAGAAAATTTTCCCATATACTTGTTTGTCTTGACCAATAACTGCTCTATCTCTAACAAATGCTTTAACTGAATCATTTTCATCCATATAATCTGCCATGGCCTGCTTCATCGGATCAGAACGTGTAAACTGTCCTTGTTTTTTAAGCCTTTTCAATCCTTCTAATGCCCAATTGAAAATCCCTGGTATTTCTTTAAATAGTTTTTCTTTCAGTTTGGGATCAAAGCCTGGATCACTACTATTAAATGTATTTGGGAAATCAACTATTTCAAATCTTCGATACCAGCCTGCTGTCTTATCTCTAGATGATGGCACCTCGTTAGCTGAGAATAAGAGCCTAACGACCGGTGTAAAGTCAAATGATTCTCCGAATTTATGCTCTCCTCTTAAAGCTTCACCAGCAATCATCGTTTTTAATACTCCAGTTTCATTTAAATATTTGGGATCAATATCTGAACATATATTTACCAGCTTATCCTGAATATAGGCAGTCTCAAATCGATTAGAAAGACGATGCATAGGTATATTAGATAAATTTTCTTCTCCAAATAATTTAGCGATTACCTCAAGCAACGTGCTCTTACCGTTACTTCCTGACCCAGTAAGTATTAATGCCTTATGGTAATTTGTATCAGGAATTAAGCAGTATCCGATAAATTCTTGAATAAAGTCTCTAGTTTTTTGATCCGGAAGCCATTCTTTTAACGTTTTCGTCCATTTAAAGCATCTTGAATTTTTAATATATTCTATTGGCAATTGAAATTGACTATAGTATTCCTTATCATGTTCTTTTAAAGTCATGTTCTTCCAATCTAACATGCCATTCTGAAGGTTAATAAAACTTTTATTCGGATCAATTCCTACATTAAACCTTTTTTCATTTTTGAAATCCATGTGTAGATTCTTAAATTCTTCCTTAACCTCACGAACTTTATTGATCTTAACCCATTTGGGGTTCATAAGAGATAAAACCTCTCTAATCGAACTTTCTAGATACTTTAGATTCAATTTACGCCAATAACCCTTGCTGATTTGATAGGAAAACATCACATCCTGTTCTGCACAGTAGGCCCAACTTCTTCCATAATTGTTAGCTTCATAAGCTCTTATAATCTCTGCTATTTGACGTGGTAAAAAATCATCTAAATCAGGTATTTCATTTTCTTTATTTTCCTGATCCTCGCTTATGTTATTTTTTGCTGAATTTAAAGCCTTTTCAATGGTCTTTTGATAATAATCTTGTCTTAACTTTAAATCACATTTATTCTTTCTTCTACAGGCGATTAATAAATCACAAATTTCTTGCGGCTTCCAATTCTTCCTAGCTGCTATATTAGCCAAAGCGAAATCATAACCAGAAGGAGAATTATCTTTAAGATTATCTCTATTGTGGTTCCACGTGTCTTTTACAAAGTCATTATCTAACAGTTTTTTTAACTTATCTTCTGGTGGACTAGCTTCTGGATCTAGTTTGAAATTAAATTCTCCTATTGCTTCTTTTTCAGAACCTGAATTAAAATTCATATCATATTCTTCAGGATCAATAAGATATTGTTCAAAATCATCAACAGAATACCTCAAATCTTCATTTGTTTCTACTATTTTTACAGGTTTTGGAGCTCCTTTATTATTAGATGTTCCGGGTAGCCTCATCAGCCTGTCTAAATTAAAAACCATGTCAATCGTCCAGCCTTTTCTTTTAGCAATTACTTCTGCAGTTTTATTCCAACTTTTTAACAATTGTTGTGCTTCTTTTCGTTCTTCCTCATCTTCAAACTGCCAAGGTTCTTTAAATAAATAAAAAACCTGATAACCATGACCACTGTCTGTTATTATTGTTGGTTTTAAAGGAAATTTCTTAATAAGATCCATTGCTTCTTCTTTAGTTGGCGGTAGGTTATCTTTACCACGATGTGGGGCTTGAACATCTATGTCAAGCCAAAGTCCAACAATAGAACTGATATTTTCTTGTTTGCATCGAGTGTAATTTTTATTTCCCAGACTATTAATATATTTTTTAGGGGCTAAACCTCCGCCAAAATACACATTATTACTTTTATCTATATTCATAACAAATTTAACAGCTTGATCAATAGTATCACACCAATAACTTCTCTTTGTTTCTAGGACCCAAATTAAAAAAGACTCTTCAGGATCTTTATATTCAAATAGTGCTTTTAGAAAAGCATATAGATATTCAATAAGTTTATTAGTTTCCATAAAATTCCTCCTTGCTGTTTTCAAATTTTATTTAATCATGATATAATTAACTTAATAAATCGTTTTGTTTGGGGCTACCTCTACCGAAGGTGGCTCCAAGATTTTTATTCCTCAATCTTTGGAAAAAGTTTCTCTTCTTTAACTTCCAAGGCTTCTGCCAACTTTTCTCTCCACTTTGGATGAGGAAAAACTTTATTCCTCTCCATTTTAGATATATCAGGTGGAGATATTCTAGTTTCATAACTCAATTCCAACTGCGATAAGCCTTTTTGTTTTCTAACTTTCCTTAAATTATTTTTCATTAATTTCGCCTCCCTTCTTTTGTCCTTTGACCTTTCTGGAATTAATTATAAAGCACATTAAAACAATTAAGAACGACATCCAACTTTTTCATGTCATCTTTTTTTGTCTTTTGTCCATTTCTTAAATTAAGTATAAATGAAAAGTGATAATTTAAGAACGACATCCAATTTTTCCTCTTTAAAAAAATTGTTTTATCAAATAAAAAACCCCCACTAAATTTCAGTGGAGGTCTAAAAAAGATATTTATTTGTGTCTTTTATATTTGTGTGCGTCTTTTTATTCCAATCCTTTCAGCTAGTCTTTCAACAGATTTTTGAATTGTTTTTTCATCATTTTTATCAGTATATGGATTTTCTTCAAAAAAATTATCAATAATATCTGGAAAAGTCATCTCCTTTACCTGATATAAAACTAATCTTTTATACATGTCTTTTTTAGGGCCTAATTTCTTACAACCTAATTCTTCCATATAATCACATATTCTATCCATATCTTTATCTATTTTGTCCTGCTCGTTATCTTTGAGTTTTTTATAATTAATCTCTCTTTTTTTAGCTGCTCTACTTTTGAGAATAGGATTCCAAAATAAAGATTCGTCACCTATATCAATTCTGAATTTCTCTTTATTATTTTTTTGTAAAAAATATGCTGAAAGATCTTCATGTTCAATTGTTATTTGAAATGGAGTATATTCAACTTCATTCTTTTTTATTTTCTTATTATCCTTGTTCTCTTTATATTGTCCTGTTTTCAATAATCTATCAGCTTCTTCTAAAACTAATATTGATATCCAATCTTTTTTGCAGTTGTCAGCTTCAATTAAATTATATTTGTTCTTTAAATTAATTATTGCTTTTTTTAAATCTATAAAAAATTCGTCTTTCTTGATATTAGACCAATTTATTGCTTTAAATTCATCTTCTTTTTGCTCCTCATAAACTTTATTTAATTCTGATGCAATATTATTTAAAATATCTTCATGTACCTCAGGAACTATGTCAGAAACTACATTTAAGAAATAATTTCTTTCTGGAAAATATACTTCTTTAAATTCACTTTTTTTAGGAAATGTATACTCCCCAGGTTCTCTTTTCTTGCTTTTACCTTCCATTTTCTCACTCCTTAAATCAAATTGTTATTAATCAAAAACTCAACCTTCTCTCATTAGTATTAAGACATTAACACTTATCTTTCACATCAGGAATAATAGAATCTAAAATTTTAGATGATAAAATAGATTTTACAGAAAACGCTCAATAAGATTTTACGGATATTGCTAGATAATGTAAAAATACAAATTTTGAGATGACAAATATGTTAAATTAACCCAGTACCATAATCTGCTCTTTTAGGATATAATATTCTTTTAAATATCCTAAGAGGAAGCAAAAATATTGAAAAAAGAAGATGGATATAAAGTGCATATAGAAATTCCACAATTAAAAGAACTGGGCTTAAATAAATCTAAGATTGCAAGAAAGCTTGAAATTAGTCGGCCAACACTTAACAATATGAAATTCTACTTGAATTAGACAAAGATGAAATCAACAGAGTAGATTACTATAATGCATTCTATGAGGTCTTTGAATCCCGTAGCAGGCAAAAAGCCAGTTAAATATTCATATTGGCCTATGCGCCGGCAGGTTATTAGTAAATTTACAGAATTAACGTTCATAAATATCAAGCACAAACTGGATTAATTCCAGCTTAAAATAAACTGTATGGATTAATGAAACCACAATCGGGGCTGATAAGGTGGTCTATAACGAAAATTTTGAGCCTTATTAGCCCTGCTATTCTATTTTATGTAGTTTTGTATATCTATCTGCTAAAACCTCTTAAAATCGATTCTAAAGCTTCCTGGGCTATATGTTATATAGTAGATTTTTTTATTTAGAGTTGCTGGTTCAAAATACGGAAAGTGTGCGGGTAAATAAGTGACATCCTTAGTCTGACTTCTGCAGCAATTGGCAAGATTATATAAGCTGCATTCTGGATCTGATCATAAAACTAACTAAGATAAATACCGATTTGCTGTAATAGCTAAGAAAATCTAGAAAACTTCAACCTGACTCATTTTCTGTATCCAATGGAGATTATCTGCCTTAATTTTCATAAGCTATACCTGGTTTTCCGCCGTAAAGAAAGTGAATGACCATTCATTGCTATACCTCGATTTCATCTAAAAACAGCTATTTAAAGCAATACACTTTTTAATTTTTCTCAGAGTTTAACAGACAAGTAATTTAGCAGCTTAATCAAAGTAATACATACTCATATTAATAATAACTAATGTAAATCATAAGTAAATAAAACAAAAACCCTATATAATAATACTTTATTTATTAGTGTCGAAAATTCTAACACCCTACCCTGATGCGCCCCGTCATAATAGGATTTAATTCTCGAAACCACCCGTCGAAAATTCTAACAACCCCCCCGTCGAAAATTCTAACACCCTACCCTGATGCGCCCCGTCATAATAGGATTTAATTCTCGAAACGAGGTTTAGACCAATAATATGCAGGTTAGAGTCTCTGCTCCCTGTTCATTATAGTCATATCTGCGCTTTAAATATCTGCTCTCTTCTAATGCTTTAATGTGATCACTAATAGTTTGTCTTTTAACCCCTAGCTTTTCAGATAAAGTAAGTGTACTGGGAAATGCTGTTCCTTTGTTAAATGAGTATTTTAGTATCAATATGTATACCTTAAGCTGAGTTGGTGAAATGGCCTGATAAATAGCTCCGTTAATTACACCATTGTTAATCAATGTGTATCCAGTACCATAACTACTTTGCTTCTCAGCTTTACAGAATGTTGGACATCCTCTTCTCTTTCTAGCTTCTATTAAACCAAGACTAGCCAAATTATCAATAGCTGTGGATATCCTTTGTCGACTCATACACATTTCACCTTTATGGGTTATTTCTTTTTTTATCTGGGTTGAATTAAGGCCGTTCTCAGCAGCCAAAAGCACACCATATACTATCAGTTCATACCCTGAAATCTCTCTATAATTGTTGAATATACGGTTGTTGAGCTTAATATGATTATCAAGTACCAGGTTATCTATACTGCCTTTAATAGGACAGTTATAGCGGTCACAGTGGTGGCTGAGCAACTCCTGGAGCTCTGCATCAGGTATGGAACATCCTAGCAGTTTGTATTCTTCATCCCAGTAGGCATAAAAGTCATTTTTGACTTTCCCTTTCTTCTCCGGCGGCTGATTTAATTCATTCCATGCCATCACTATATCATAGGCTCTTCTTTTGGAATAACCCATCATCTGCAGCCACTTAGTCAACCTGCCCTGAGCCCAGTTCCTTTCACCTGCTTCTACACCTTTTAAGATTGAGTTAATACAGGGCCTTTCCGCCTCTGGTAGTTTTATTCCTTTGATTCTATCAGACCCGAAATCAGGTGATTTTGCCGGCCTGATACCCATCAAATTAGATAGATACTTTATGCTGTATTTTTTAGAGGGATCCAGCTCAATAACTTTACACTCTACTTTTTCTAATTTGTTATTATAACTGCCGGGCAGCCTCATAATTCGAGCGGCTTCAGCAGCTCTTGAATCAGATCCAGTTTCATTGGAAATATATTTAACAAAAGAGATCACTTTATTGGCATCAAACGGATCATCAAGCAGCCAGTAACTATGTATTCCATGACCAGAGCTCAAATATATGCTTGCTTCAGGCAGTCCTGCCTTTTTGATGCTCTTCTTGACCTCTTTTAGGTTCACATCATCATAGTCCGCCCATAGGGCATTTACTTTAGTTAGATTGCTGGCTTTACCTGAAGTGGTATCTTTGCGGCCAGAAACTCCAAAATAAATGTCCTTATCCTTTGGCGGCTTATATTCTAATAATTCATCTGTATCTTTAAACCACACTTTCTTGACTTGGCCTTTTCTGTTAAATTCTCTGATCTCAATAAATCCAGGTAGGTCCGATAAAATGTGATTGATGAATTTAGCATTATTCACTTCTTTGTTTATTTCTTTTATCGAAGTCATAACAACTTACTCCCCTCGGCCATAAACAATTAAATTAATTTATTTCCGCATTATTATATAAAAAGTCAATAGCTAACCTTATCAGATTAGATTTATCTCTGTCACTCTTTCTTGCCATTTCGTTCAGTTTTTTATCCTGATCTTCGTAAATATAGTAAGTCCTTTTAATCTTTTTAGGTTCACTTTTATCTATAGAAATACTTATAGATGGATTTTTTTTCGCAATAATATCGGATTCAGGCTTGACTTCAGATTCATCACCAACACTATCAGAGCTGCTATTAGAGGAATCAGCGTCTTTAGAATTATCATCGTCAGCAGCATTGCTGGTATTATTACCATTATTATTGCTGTCACCATTACCATCAATGTTACTGTCAATGGTACCATCAACATTACCATCACCATTGACATCATCTTTTTTCGCTTCTTTATCTTTAGACTTACTCTTTTCTTTTTTCTCTTTGACATCATTTAAAAGATCGCCAAATTTTTCATCATTTTTTTCTTCTGCATTTTTAGACAATTTTCTCCACCACCCGCTTCAAAACTTTAAAAAACTGATCTGCTGCTTCTTCATCATATTCAAATACTGTTTTCCCCGCTCTACCAGCTTCAGTTATTTTAACCCTTCTGTTAATCGGTTCTGTTAAAATATCTGGTTCATCGGAGAATATATCTTTTAGAAGCTCTAGATTAGCCTTTGATTCATTTGTTCTTGCATCAAACATATTAGGTATAATCAGAGTAATAAGGTCGCTGCTCAATCTCAGTTCGTCTAAGTACTCATATATATTACCAACAGCTCTTACACTGGCTGACTCAACCTGAACCGGCATAATAATATGATCTATATAACATAATACTGCATCATTAACTTTTGTTCTTTGCGGTCCACAGTCAAACATAACAAAATCATAATCCATATCTTCTAGGTCCGATAATATTTCTTCCATGATTATATCTATCCTGGAATTTCGATGTAATTCTGAGTTAATCTTTTCAATATTATCATTAGGCAAAAGATCTAAATTTTCTCTAGCATTGATTATGCACTCACTTAATTTAGCAGGATAACGAGGATCCATTAAATCAAAAAAGGTATTCTCATAATCTTTTTCAGTAAATCCTAAAAATAAGCTGGAATCATTTTGCCCGTCTAAGTCAATCAATAAAACATTAAAATCTAATTTAGCTAGTCCATGAGCTAATTGAACTGAAGTAGTGCTTTTTCCTACTCCACCTTTATTATTGATCACTGCTATTTTTTTTGGTCCCACTTCAATCCCCCTTTTTGAGAGAAAATTATCCACTCTTCTATTTTTCTTTATTCGATGATGATCTTTCTTCAATAAAATCTAAAAAACTCTTTTCTGTTATACGCCAAGTATTACCAAGCTTAAACCCTTCTAACTTTTTTTCTCTTAAATATCTGCGTATAGTTTGTTCGCTTACTTTAAGTTTTTGTGCTATTTCATCAGGTGTATATATCTCAGGCATACTGATCCTCCTCCTAAAAATATAGTTTTAAAATCTCTTGATGCTTATTCATGTTATAATCTAGTATAATACATAATCTATTATATATCAACAATTAAATTACTTACTGAAGATTGCATTTTATGTGTCTGTGTAGTAATTACTGTCAACATTAACATTAACTCTACCATTAATGGTGACATTAACATTGACATCAATGTTACCATCAATGGTAATGGTAACATCACCATCAATTTTACCATTGACATTACCATTAATGTTAACATCAAAATTAATGGTAATGCTGGTACTAGTTTTAGTAGCGGTATTAATGTTGGTTTTAATACTAATATTGGTGTCAGTACTAAATTCAACACTAAAATTAGTTTCAACTAAAATACTGGATATAATGTTAATTCTAAGATTACTGTTAACATTGACATCACCATTAACAACAATTCTAACATCAATGGTGACATTGACATTAATTCTACCATTAACATTAATGGTGATGGTAACATTGACAGTAAAATTAATGGTAAGTTCTATCTGGATAACGTGCTGATCATGCTGAAATGAAAAAATAGAGATGATTTATTTTCCTGAGTGTTTTATAATGTTCTGAATATTTATCAGGTTTGTTGATAGTTTATCTTTTAATTACGTATCTGTATTCGCATACGGTTACGTATACGGATACGTTGCAAATTAAAAAACCCACCCTGCTAAAAGGATGGGATAAAAATGAGGAGGAAATATTCGAGTGCAAAAAATCTATATGATAGCTGTCTCTGGCGCAGCTTCAAAAAAGGGAATCAATTTTATTCATTTTTCTATTCATAATGATATCAGCAGGCTATTAAAACTCCTTTAAAGTCAAATTAAAAGATAATTAGATTAATAATCATCCAGGGAGTCTTTATTTTCTTCAGTAACTTCTATGATTTTTCTGATATATACATTGCTTGAGTCAACAGTCCCTGGTTTTACAAACTGCTTATAGAATTCGTCATAAGCCTGGTCCTTGTTTTCCGCCCAGACCATCTTTCTTAACTGGTTATTGCCATGCTTAACAGCTGAATTATATGCTTTAATATAAAACTGTTTCACATTAATTATCCCCTTTTTCTTGCCGATCTAAAAGAACCTGGACCTTCTCATTATATTCATCTCTAACTTCCTGCAGCTGTTTCTGGAATTCTTTTTCCTGTTCTAAAAGCGCCCGTTCTTTTTCATTAGTTAGTTTTTCCTTCATATTATCCATAGCAGTATCCTTATCATTAAGCTGCTTATTAAGTGATTTTATCTTGCTTTCCAGCTGGTCATTTTCTTTCTGCTGTTTTTCAAGCTCTGATCCCAGCTCTTTTAAACGGTCCTTCATTTTAGGCAGCTCTTCCAACTGATCATTCTTACGGTGAATCTCATATTTTAATTCTTGTTTTTGATCCTTAAGATTAAATATCAGATCATCTTTAGTTTCTGCAGAATTTTTCAGCTGTTCATTGTCCTTTTCGAGTTTCTCTAACTCATCTTCAAGAGAAGAGACCCTTTCTGACAACAAATTCTTTTCTTCTTTAGAATCCTTTTTTAGTTCTTGATGCTTTTCTTCTAAATCTTTAAATTCATTCTTCAATTCTTTTATTCTTTCATCTTTCTCTTGCAGCTGCTTCAGATAATTATTATCTTTCTCCCTTAATGCAACAGCCATTTTTTCTCCCATACCGGTAAAGATATTGGTGATTTCTTTGGTAATAGTTTGAAGAGAGGCCAGATCACCACTTAACTCAGGCATCTCATCCTTAACAGTATTGATATTATAAAGTCCCAATAAGTGCTCTACAAAGTCACCACGATTTTCAAAGTCACTCATATCAGCCAGCTCATTAATCTTTTCTTTAGTTTCCTTGCTTACTTTAGCACTCCAGGTTTCTGACATAATAATACCTCCTCATGTTATTTAATGATATTCTATATAAACTAAATCTTTGTAATCAAAACTTTTAATTTATAAATATACTATAGTTTACTTAAGTTTACTTTGTAAACTAAGTTATAATATAAGTTTACTAAATATTTTTACAATAGTCAATGAAAATATGGAATGAGGTGGAATTAACCCAAAAATGATATTATAACATAGAAAATCGAACACATGTATGATAAAATAAAGGGGAGAAAGGAGCTGATCATTTATGAACCTGAAGGATAGAGGTAACAAGAAATGGACTGCTATGATGCTGATCGAGCACAGGAAGCGGTTAAAAGAATTGAAGGAAAGTGAAAAGGACAGAAAAAAGCCAATTTTAGATGATCAGGAAAAAGAAGAAATAAACTATAAACTGCAGCAGGCTGTTCAGCATAATCTGGCAGTAGAAATAAAGTATTATGAAAATAAGAGATTTAAAACTTCTTCAGGGGTAATCAAAAAAGTTGATTCAAATCGAAAAGAAGTAATTATTTCAGAGGAAGTTGGTGAGCAGCATAAAATATCTCTTAATAATCTATTAGATTTAAGATTGAAATAGAGGATTAGATAAATTAACAGAGAAGAAGTAAATTGAAATATCATTTATAGGAGGAATAGGTTAATGAGTGATTACATTTTTATTTCTGACGAAAAAGATAACGAATTTCTTGTAAAAGTTTCAGCTGAAAATATTGAAAAGGCTAAAACAAAATATGTTGAAAAACTATGGGAAATAGACAATTTCGAACAGAAACAATTTAAAAGCAAAGTTATAGACGTTACTTTTTGGAGAAAATATAGTTTAGACTTAGTCTCAAATAAAGATGGAAGTTGGATTCATGAAATTGATGAAACTAAAAAATTATTTAAAGCAAATTTAGAAAAAGATTTCTCACCACAAATAGCAGAAGAATTGCATAACTATTTTTTTAATAGAGAAGAAAGTATAGAAGAGCTTACTGATAAAGCCAAGCTTGATATAGCTAAAGTCCAGGTCCAAAAGCTATTGGATGATAATTTCCTTAGAATTTATTCCCTGGATGAAATGAGATCTATATATTAATATTTTATCAAATATAAACCCCACCAATGCCTAAAGCTACTGGTGGGGTTTATTGGTCAATAAATCTATTTATTTAAAAGGGTGTATATAATACTTACACCCTTCATTATATTTTAAACTTAACTTTTAAACTCAAAGGGGGCGATTAGTATTCGCCCCTTAACAAGATGGGCTTAAATCGCGAAAAGTTTTATTTAGCCTTAGGATTACATCAGCTTTTCATTTGCAGAAGCCGCTTATTCTTCATATTTTTAATATTCATCAAGTTTTACCCCAACATCAGGCTTATCTATGCTGCAGTTAGGGCAAAACCATTTCAGTTCTTTAATATCTGGAGCATCAGGGTTATCATAAGTAGTCTGGATCGGAATAAAGTCTCTATTCTCGGGTATATGTCTTCTTGTAGCTATATTCCACTCCATAGCAGAAAAAGATGAACCACATGCTTTACATTGAAATTTCATATTCTAAAAACTCCTGTCATTGTAGATTATTTTAATTATAAATTTATTATGATGACAATTATTAGAATATCAATTTTCACTGAGCTTTACAATGGTTTCTTTTAATATCTTCAACTATAGATTCAGCTTTATCCCAACCTTTTTTAGTTAGAAGAAAACTATTTCCACACCATTCATCAACAAATCCTTTTCTAATTGTCTCAGCTAAACCTGATCGGTAATTAGCTTTAACTCTTGCATCAGAATTATAATGCTGGTTACCAATGCTCACATAAGGTGTTTCTAGATAATAATTAGTCTCAATTCTTATTTCACCATCAGCATAAAAAGCAAAACCTAATATTTCTCCTTCACAATATCCTAGTTCACCATCTGAAACAGTATCAAATTCTTCTACAGCTTTAGCCAGTTCATGCAACATTATAACCACTCCATTCGAATATTTTTTGTTAATTTAATTATATCATTCACAAAGTATGATTATAAGTCGCTTTTGTTATTTTTTTAAATAGAATGATTTTATCATAAGAAGTATTTTCAAGTCGTTCCAATATGACACGAGCTCAAATAATTGCAGCTTGCCAAAAATCTAAAGCAGAACTATTTTCAGGTGATATCGTTTTGATGTCACCTTAATTACATTTTTAATCTGATTAGCTATTATTTTGTTATCTCAAAAGGTATACCTTTAGACACTCTTTTATTAGTAGATCTATAAACCACTAGTAAAGCCAGTGATAGCAGTGAATCTGAACTGCTATTTTCTTTTTATTAAATTCGTATCAAAAGGTGCCAAATTTAATTTTGAACTATCCCATAATAAACATGTACCTTTTGAAACTTTTATGATATACTATACCTAATAATTGGAAATAGAGGTGGAATAATATGAGTGGTAGAAAATATGGTTATATAAGAGTTTCCAGTAAAGAACAAAATCCGGCCAGACAGGAAGATGCACTTTTAAAAGCTGGTGTTGAAAAAGATTATATTTTTATGGATAAAATGAGTGGTAAAGATTTTGATAGGCCTGAGTATCAATTAATAAAAAGATTGCTTAAGGAAGATGATGTTTTATTTATTAAAGATTTAGATCGCCTGGGAAGAAACTATAGAATGATTAAAGAAGAGTGGAAAGAGATCACCATGGATATTGGAGCAGATATAGCAGTTTTAGATATGGATCTTCTAGATACCAGAAAATTTAAAAACGGAATGGAAGAATTAATTTCTAATATAATTTTAGAGTTATTATCTTATATGGCTGAAAAAGAAAGAGAAAAAATCAATAAAAGACAAGCTGAAGGCATTAAAAAAGCCCGCCAAAATGGAGTGCATCTCGGCAGGCCTAAAATCGAAGTTGATGATTTTGAGTATTACTATGATCAGGTTTACAATAAAGAAAACATGACTGCTGTTGAGGCTATGGAAGAACTAGATATTAGTAAGAGTACATTTTATAGAAGAAAAGAAGAGTATGAAAAAAATTAAATCCAATAAAATAATCACTAGAATATATTATTCTTGTCTTCTGATTTAAGGAATTAAATTAGAATTGACCTAATTATTTGCTCACTCAAATCAGATAAAAGTTTTGGGCTTTTCTCTATAATTTCTTTTAGTTCAGCTGGTCTATCTATAATTGAAAAATAGGCATTAATACCGTGGTCTAAAACTTTTTCAACACCTTTACCCAAAGTTCCTGTAACTGCAATTACTGGTATATTCTTTTGAGCAGCAATTCGAGATACTCCGACTGGACTTTTACCGTATATACTCTGACCATCAAGCATTCCTTCTCCTGTAATAACTAAATCAACGTCTTCTAAATAGCTTTTAAAATCAATAATATCAAGCACAATATCTACTCCTGCTTTTAATTCTGCATCCAAAAAGGCTACCAGACCTGCACCCAGTCCTCCTGCTGCTCCTGCTCCGGGAATTTTATTTGTATCTTTACCCAGTTCTTTGATGGTAGTTTGATTGAAGTGTCGCAGATTCTGATCAAGTATTTCTACGGTCTTTGTGTCTGCTCCTTTTTGAGG
Source organism: Halanaerobium saccharolyticum (assembly GCF_003053565.1). GTDB lineage: Bacteria > Bacillota > Halanaerobiia > Halanaerobiales > Halanaerobiaceae > Halanaerobium > Halanaerobium saccharolyticum_B. Next base: position 21,139 of record NZ_QAXS01000030.1, read on the forward strand.
AGCATAGACATAAGCTGCACCATTTTTACCATAAAGAGGATTATCTACATCACAGGCAACTAAAATTTCAACATTCTTTAGTCTATAATCTATATTATCTAAATTAATTTTTTCTATCTGATTTAAACTACCTCCACCATAAGCTACTTGTTCTTCTTTTTTATCTAAAATTTCTGCTCCAAGAGCCTGAACCATCCCTATTCCAGCATCATTAGTTGCGCTGCCGCCAATGCCAATAAGAATTTTTTCTACTCCATGTTCCAATGCTGAAGCAATTAGTTCTCCTGTACCATAGGTCGTAGTTTTAAGTGGATTTCTTTTATTTTCCGGCACCAGTGGTAGTCCAGAAGCAGCTGCCATTTCTATTACAGCAGTTTTATCATCACCTAAAATACCATAAAAAGCATTAACTTTATCTCCCAGAGGACCTGTTACTTCTTTTCCAATAATTTCACCAGCAGTAGCATCAACTAGGGACTGAACTGTTCCCTCACCACCATCAGCAATGGGTAGCAGCTCTACTTTAATTTCGTGATCAACCCTATTGATACCTGCTTTTATATTTGTTGCAGCTTCCATAGCTGTTAATGATCCTTTAAATGAATCAGGGGCTACCAGTATTTTCATATTCTACTCCTTTTTTATAAATCAGTTAGTTGATGCTTGTAATATTCAACTATATATTCATATACTCTTTTATTAACTCTTGCCTGGTTTAATTTATTACCAATTTTTCTAATTCTTGATTCAAATTCTTTAGATGATCTTTCATCTTCTTTTAACGCGTTTTTATCTTCTAGTAATTTTTTCTTCGACAAAATATAAGATAGTTCTGCCTCTAAAGATGCTCTTTCATCAGAATAGATGTCACCAATTAATTTATGATATTTATATTCTAATTCTTTTTTTAGAGAATCCTCAGTATTATTTTTATTATTTAAAACTTCTTTTAATTCTTGTGCCTTCTCTTTCTTTTTTTCTATGTCATTTTTTAAAGATTCCCATCTTTCTTTTTCCTGTTGAATATCTTTTTCCTCTATTAGTGGTTCCGATTCATAGGAAGTAAACTTTTTATAATCTTGGTTTTTTAATAATTTTGTATTATAAATTTTTTGACTACCAACTTCCTGTTTTAAACGATCAACTTCTAGTTTAATAGTTTTGATTTTTTTCGGTTTTAAATCTAAATTGAAACTATGCTTATTATTTATAATTATTTCCTGTTTTTCATTTTCTTCCATATCCAATTCAAATACTTTATTAAGTTTAAAATCTACTTTGATTTTTTCTTTAACTCTAGTAGTATAAGGATTAAAAATACGTAAAACTATTCCTTTTTTGTCTTCCGATAATTTTACTGCTGACAAGTTTGATCCATTCTCTAATTCGATTAATTCCTTCTTATCATCTAAAATGCCATCATGTAGATCAGTTTTTACAAGCTGAAGATCATTATTATAGGATAATGCCTCATTATACACTTTTGCTTTTTCATGATTGTCTGAATGGAAATATAGAGCAAATTGGAAATCCATTTCTCTCAAACATTGAGCATCAGGTGTGTTTATTATCGGCCCGGCATCACCGACTCTGGTTAAAAGATCACCTCTTGCTAACCACCCAACTGACCTAAATAATGTTAAGGCAATACTGTTTTTTGAAGGTAATATCTCATATTCAGGTAATCCTTTATTTAACACAGCTAATCCATAATCATCATTATTTATATCAACAAAATATTTTTGAGGAAATATGGTTATTGGTTCAGATTCTCTTGCTCCAATTATTATTCTTTTTAAATTTTCATCAATATCTTCATTGTTGAATTTTTCTGGAATTATATCATGTTTCGTAATATCAAATTGAGTTCCTGCATATGATTGTTGTGTTTCTATTTCAGTGGGAAATAATACTCTAAGTCTGTGATCTTTGACAGTGTTTTTTAAATATGTTTTAAATTCAATTTTACTTGAATTAGCATTTAATTCAATATAGGTTGTAATTGGTAAATCTCTTCTATCTTGTGAGCGATACTTTCTATCTTTTGTTAAACTTTTTGGGATAGACATAACATAATCAACTTTAACTTTAGCTTTCAAAGGACCTACCTCAATAAGTTCTATAGTTGCTTTAGAGTTTTTTGAAGATATAATTTCATCATTTTCAGGATAAGAATAGTTATATTCATCTCCTGCATCAGCACTATCAACAAACTCTCCTAATCCTTTATAATTTTTGTTATTAACTTTGTCAAAAACATCTATCGTTCCATTTTTATTAATATTAACCTTTAACTTATTATTCTCAATAATATTTCCATCCACTTTTACCTTGCCTAATAATTCATCTAGAGACTCGGATTCTTTTTCTGGTATGGTATATAGAGTTTCATATCCTAACCCTGGAGTTTTATCGAGTTTTACATGTAGCTTATCTTCTTCATTTTGTACTGGTAATCTTACTCCTTCAGAATTTAAAATATTGATATCTTTATTCATATTTTCCAGAGTTATTATTGCACTTTTATCTTCAAAATGAGAATTGAACGCTATAATAGCATCATCAGCATTATGAAATTTATTTGTTTTAATAAGTTTAGCTAGCTTACTTAATTTTTCATTTTTAATTTTTTTTGAACCATTATAAACTTTACTAAATCGTTCTTCCATATCTGTGTGCACATCATCAATACTTACTCCACAAATACTGTCATGCGGGTGATTTTTAAGCAGTTCTTTCCATAGATTATTTATTTTTTGACTCTGATACTTTTCTCCATATAGCCATGCAAACGAAGAAAAGACTTCAGTATGATTACTTAATTCTCTTTCACATTTATCATTCATTGTTTTTAAGTACATTCTGGCAGACAGAATTCCAGGGAAGACAGATATATATCTTCCGCTATAAAGTTCATTTTCTAGAGTTTGCAGTTCAGGACTTTCAGATTTCACAGCATCTAAATATTCATTGGGAATACTCTGAGTTACTCTGATATTTTCTAAATCTAGCTCTCTTAATTTGGGTAAAATATCATCAGGTACCATTTCCTGATCATAACCATTCATCAAAAGGACATTAGAAGTAGTTGCATAAGGAAAAATCTTTTCAACTTCATTTACAATTCTATCTTCAAACATTTCTTCATATTCTGCTAATCTCATAGCATTACGGTAGCTGCTTAAAAAATAGATAGAAGTTAGTTCAGATCCATCTGGACCTTTCCACTTAAATTCTGACTGAACTTCATCAGGATCCATTTCTACTCCTCGCCATAAAAATAGACCCTCCATATTAAATTCTTTATGGATTTGCACAGTCTGAGATATTTGGCCAAAATTATCTAATAACCAGCCAGCTTTCATAACATTTCCCAGTTCTTTAGCCATTTGATGACCTATTAACATATTTCTTACTATTGATTCTTCTGATATTAACTGCCAATCTGGCTGCAAATAATATGGTCCTAATATTAATCTATTTTCTTTACCATATTTTTTTATAAGGGATTTATATTTCTCAACATCTTTATTTTGTTTTTTCAGTTCATTAAAATAATCTTCAATCATTAATGTTTGACCATCTAATACAAACCTATAATTTTGTTCTTTTTCCAGCATCTCAAATAAAGAATCGAAAAAAGGTACTAACCATTCGGTTGTATATTTACTGTTTAAAAACCATTCTCTATCCCAATGAGTATGTGATATTATGTGTGCATTTATCATGAGTGATTTCCTCCTCTATTGATTATCCTTTAACAGCACCAGCTGTTAAAGCGCTAACAATGAATCTTTGTAATAAAATAAACATTATAATAGTCGGTATTGTTGCAAAAATACTGGCTGCAGCGGTCAAATGAATTGTAATAGCTTCTCCACTTGCCTGATAATTATATATTCCCAAGGATACAGGAAATAAGTTTAAATTATCCAGCAGTATAAAAGGAATTATAAATTGAGCCCAACTCTGTATCGCATTAAATATTATTGCTGTACTGATTCCCGGCAAGATTATAGGTATTAAAACCCTGGTTAAAAGTTGAAAATTGCTGCACCCATCAATTCTAGCAGCATCATCTATGCTGGCAGGAACAGAATCAATTGATCCCTTAAGAAGCCAGGTAGTAAATGGAATTTGAATTGCAACATATACAAAAATAATTCCGAGATGTGTATCTAACAAACCAATCATATTAAAATAGTTATAAAGTGGTATTGCTATTATTAGTGGTGACATCATTTGGAAAATTAGCAATCCAAATAATATCGGTTTCTTAAATTTAAATCTGAATCTAGAAAAAGCAAAAGCCCCCGGTATTGTAACTGCTAGGGTCCCTACTACTGTAAAAAAGGATATTTTTATTGAATTATAAATAAAAGTTAATATTTTACTGTTGTTTATAATCTGTACATAATTATCTAATTTAAAAGTTTCTGGCAGTAATTTAGGTGGATAACTGAAAATTTCACTAATTTCTTTCAGTGAAATTGAAAGAGTCCATAGTAATGGGAATAAAAATAGCATTGAAATTACTGCATAACTCAGATATAGAATATAATCTTTCAATTTATCTCGAACCATAATAATTAACCCCCTTTTTATTTATTCTTCACTGATTACAAAATTATAATAAAATAAAGTAATGGAAAGGTTTATGAAAAATAATATAACTGCCAGCACACTACCTCTGCCAAGTTCTAAATGTCCAAATACGGTATTATAGATGTTTAAAGAAATTACCTCAGTTGATCTACCTGGACCGCCTCCTGTCAAAGCCATAATCATATCAAATGTATTAAAAGTATAAATTGTTATTAAAACCATGTTTATAAAAATTACAGGCTTTAATTGGGGTATAGTGATTTTAAAGAATTTATCCAAAGTGGACGCACCATCAATACTGGCTGCTTCATATAACTCTTCTGATATTTGCTTCAGACCACCATATAAAATTATCATGGAAAATGCAGTTCCCCTCCAAACATTTGCAATAATTACTGAATATAGAGCTAAGTCCTGACTTGATAAAAATGATATCTTTGTATTAAATAACAATTGAATAAAATAATTTAAAATACCATAATTGGCTTCTGATAAAAACAAGTTCCAGATAACACCAATAATAACCCCTGGTATTACCCAGGCCATAAGCACAATCAATCTAACTACCAATGTTCCTTTAAGATTTCTTCTTTCCCCTTCATCAATTAGAGTAGCTATTATCAAACCAAAAAATAATTGCAAAAACATACTTGCAAATACAAAAATTATAGTGATTTTTAACATTTCCCAAAAATTGGGATTAGATAATACATATTGATATGCTGAAATTCCATAAGAATAAATTTCTTTATCTAATCTAATATCTGTTAAACTATATCTAAAGACTTCTACAATCGGAAATAGGTAAAAAAGTATTAACATTAATAATAAAGGAGTTATGTATTTATAAAAGTTTCTTTCTTTCATCTAATTTCACCCCAAGTTTTATAATAGCCCCGATCTCTCAGGGCTATTATATTATTTGATAAGCTTTCTAATTCATCTCTTCATATTCAGCCATAACATTATTCCACATTGAATCTACTGCTTCTTCTGGAGTTTTATTTCCATCAATTACATCAGCAAGAGCAACCTGGAATTCAGTTGACAGATTAGTATAAATGGGATAACCAGGTCTTACATGGCCATTTTCCATAATACTTTGAATTTTGTCCATCCAGGGATTATCGGAATAATAAGTATATTCATTGTAAATACTGTTTCGAGTAGGTAAGTATCCTCCAACTTTGGTCCATTCTTTCATTCCTTCTTTACCAAAATACATTTCATCAAGGAATCTCATTGCAGCAGCTTTTTTATCAGGATCTTCTGTAGTTATCCCCCATGTCCAGCCACCAACAGCAGTTGCCTCTAAATCACTACTGATCTGAGGTATAGGAGCAATATCCCATTTTTTATTAAATTCTTCTCTTCCCATATTTTCCGCTAACTGATTTATCTGCCAGTTACCCCCAATAAACATTGCGACATTATTACCAATTACATCACCATTAATATCAGCTTCTAAAGTAATATTTGTTACCCTTCTAGGTGTAACTCCTGAGTCAACTAATCTTTTAATATATTCAAATACATTGATCATATATTCTCTGTTTTCACCTTCATTAAAAACAGGTTTTCCGTTTTCGTTTATTAACTTACCTCCTTGAGCCCAGAAATATGGTAAGTTACAAATTGTTGTCGCTTCACCTCTTCCAGCTGAAAAAAGGAAGCCTTCCATATTGTTATCAGCTGTCACTTCTTTAGCTACTTCAATTAACTCATCCCAATTATTAGGTGGTGTATCAATAAGATCCTTTCTATAATATAACATTCTAACATCAGTAGTAAACCATAATGCTTTAACATTACCGTCATTATCTAACATGCCCTCTTTAGCAAAGGGAACAAGATCATTAATTTCTTTTTCAGTCAAAAATTCATTTAGTGGTTCTAGTTTATCTTTAAAAATAGGTAAGTAAAATGAGTCAATTTGAGCAACATCAGGGATATTACCAGCTGACTCTTGCTGTAGTAGTTTTAACATCTGTCCTGAAATATCTCCAGTTAATACTTGAGGATTAATTTTGACATCTGGATTTCTTTTAGCAAAACGTAAAGCTGAATCTTTTAACACATTTTCTCTATCTTCATAAGGATTGGATAAAGAATAGTAAGGTAAAGCAGCCCAGCTTAATTCAATAGAGGCCTCATTATCTCCGATTTGTTCAGATGTAACTAAATTATCTTGTGCATAAACTCCAAAAGAAAACATCAACATTAATGATAAAGTTATGATTAATATTTTACGCATTTTAATTCCCCCTAATTTTTTAAAATCATTATAATAAGCAAACTAATAAAACCCAAAATACTAAATCTTAATTATTATACATTTATCACCACCTCAAAATATTATTTCAAAATTTGCGGTATCGTTCCCGCAAATAAAATTAGCTTGTATTTCTAACCACTAAATCTGTATCCAATACAATAGTTTCATTTATATCATTTCCTTTAATTTTACTTATTAACAATTCTGCAGCTTTAAATCCCATTTGATATTTAGGAACTTTAACAGTAGTTAGTGGTTTTTGAAGATATTTTAAAATATCATCATCATTAAACCCAATTAGAGCAACTTCATCTGGTATTTTTATGTTTGCTTCCCTTAAAGCCCTCATTGCACCAATTGCTATACTATCATTTACTGCTAAAATTGCAGAGAAATTTATATCTTTCTTTAAAAATTTTTTCATTGCTTCATAACCACTTTTTCTTTGATTAAAAACATATTTCTCTGCTTTAATCAATTTCGAAAATTCCAGTCCATTATTTAAGATTGCTTTTTTATATCCTTGATAACGTTCTTTTATTGACATACATGGATATTCAGGTCCGCTCATAAACACAATTTTTTTATGTCCCTTTTCAATCAAATAGTTTGTTGCTTTATAAGCTCCATCAGTATTGTTCACCTTAATAATATCTGTTTTTATTTCAGGTAAATATTTATCAATAAAAACAAATGGAATATTATCTTTTTGTAAGTGTTTATAATAATCAATATTAACTCCAATAGTTGGAGCAATTATCATACCATCAACTTTTCTCTCTTCTAATAATTGAATTATTTTTTCTTCTTTTTCTGTATCGCTATCAGAACTTCCTATTAAAACTCCATATTCTTCGTTTACACAATAATCTTCTATCCCATTAAATATTTCAGCATAAAAATGACTTGTAGTAAAACCAGGAAAAATAACTCCAACTACCATTGACTTGTTTGATCTCAAACTTGTAGCTAATTTATTATGACGATAGTTCATTTTTTTTGCAGTTTCTAAAATTCTTTTTTTAGTTTTTTCATCTATTCTTGGTTTATTATTTAAAGCTCTAGAAACAGTAGATTTTGAAACTCCTGCTTCTTTTGCAATATCCTTTATTGTTACAGCCATATAGAATCACTCCAATCTGCGGTAACGTTCCCTCAAAGCTCTATTAACTTATTTCTATACTGATTAAAAAAATCCTTCTTTTATTTTAGAAAAATTCAAAATAAATTTAAAGTAAATTACTATTTTATGAAAATAAGTTTTATCTCCTACACCTAACCCTAAACATTCTGTGAATATAACACGAATTTCTTGCCAATCTGAGTTAAAGGTGATAAACTAAAATCAAGGTGTGAATATAACACTATTTTATACAAAATAGAGTGAAAAGGAGTTGAAACTTTAAAAATGCCAAAAAGAGGAAGAAGAATACCTGAAGTGCTGAGCGAGGAAGAACAGAAAAAATTATTAGGAATTTTCAATGAAAGATATCCAACTGCATTGAGAAATAAAACTATGATCAGGTTAATGCTGAAAGCTGGATTAAGATTAGCAGAAACTTTAAATCTAAAATGGAGTAATATAAATTTTCCTGCTGCTAAATTATCAGTTGTCGAAGGTAAGGGAAGAAAAGATAGAAATCTCTGGCTGGGAGAAAAAACTTTGAACCAATTGGGGAAGTGGAGAGAAAGACAACAAAAAATTTTAACTGAAAAGAATTTGAGGAATGAAAGCAATTTAGTTTTTACTACTTTAACAGGAAATCAACTAAATGAAGCTAATGTAAGAAAAATGGTTTATAGATATGCCAAAAAAGCTAGTATTCAGGAAGAAGTTGAAAAAAAGTATAGAGATGAGGAAGGAAATGAATTAGAGGAAACTTATCTACAGAAGAAGGTAAGCCCTCATGTGTTAAGACATACCTTTGCTACGGAATTATATAGGATGACTAATGATTTACGGAAGGTACAGAAAACTTTAGGGCACAGCAGTATTCAAACGACTATGATCTATACCCATCTGGTTGATGAGGAGCTGGAGAATGATATGAAGAAGCTGGATGAAAAATATTAATTTAGAAAGGATATTTAAAATGAACACAATCAAAATTGGAAATAAAACTTTTGAAGAGTGGCAAGAACAATGGATTGAAATTGGTGAATATAAAAATATCGACTTTTCTAAATACAATAAAAATATTGGTATATATAAGATTATTTTAGATAAAAAAGTTGTTTATATTGGTAGAGCTACAGAGTATGATAATGGAGGATTTAGAAAAAGATTAAGTGATTATACAAGAAAATCAGAAAGTGCTAGAAGTTATAATTCAGGGAAAAAATTAAAACAAAATATTAAAAACGCAGATATTGAAATTATAATAGTTGGTAATGATTTAGCTGCTGTAGAAATAACAAAAAGATTAGAACATTTAATGATTGCAATACATTGGCCGAAATGGAATAGAAATTAACTAAATAACTATAGGTTTATTTAAAATATTGGGATTAAAAGGTTGGATCATAATTTACAGTTAATATAAGAGTAATTTGCCAGACTAAGTATTAAAGAAAGTCTGGCATTAATCAAATAACTTTATATTATTAACCTCATTTTAATTCTATAGTTCTTCATAACATTCCTTGCATAACTGACCTACTCCTGTTACATAATGTTCTCTGTTATCCACTTTTTCACTTACTTTAACATCAGTTTTTTTGCCGCACAAAACACACTTCTCATATTCACCTGAAGTCGATTTGACTTCACCTTTCGGCTTAATATCATAAATTTTTATTCCCAGATCAGATAATACTTTTTTTACTAAATCATAGCTGATTCCATTATTTTTAGCATATTCTTTTAACTGATCTCTGGTTAAATATCCTTGTTCTTGAAACTTATCTTTTAAATATCTCATTATCATACTTCCTTTATTTTGAGTAATACTCTACTGTTTGTTCCAACCCTGCTTTAAAATCATAATCAGGAGTCCAATCTAAAAGTTCTTTAGCTTTTCCGTTGGCCAGGGAAGAATGCAATATATCCCCTTTGCGTGCCTCTTCATAAATAGCTTTTAAATTATATGGTAGAATTAAATTTAAATATTCTACTAGATCATTAACACTATCTCTGCTTTCAGTACTGATATTAACCAGGGTATTATCTCCTGTTTCCAAAGCAAGAAGGTTAGCTTTTACTATATCATAGACATGAATAAAATCTCTAGTTTGTTGACCATCTCCAAAAATAACTGGTCTATCTTTAGCCAACATCTTATCGACAAAGATAGAAACAACTCCACCTTCACCTTTAGGATCCTGACGAGGTCCATAAACATTGGCGTAGCGGAAGATAGTATATTTCAGATCATAAAGCTCATTGTACATCTTTATGTAATGTTCTGGTGTATGTTTACTAATTCCATATGGTGACATCGCTTTTATCGGGTGTTCTTCATCTATAGGTAAATAATCAGGTTCTCCATAAACAGCAGCAGAAGAGGCATAAACAATTTTCTCAACTTCGTATTCTCTAGACATCTCTAAAACTTTAATTGTTCCTAAAATATTATTTTGAGCATCAAAGAGAGGATCTTTGATTGAATGCTGGACATCTATCTGAGCTGCATGATGAATTACATGTGTAATATTATTTTCCTCAAAAACTTTCTCCAATTCCTGATCACTAATATCCAGCTGATAAAATTCAGCCTTTTCATTTAAATTCTCTTTTTTACCTGAGCTTAGATTATCAACCACTATTACTTTATGGCCTTCTTCAATTAAGCCATCTACTATATTGGAGCCAATAAACCCCGCTCCACCTGTTACTAATACTTCCATGAACATTCAACTCCCTTTATCCGAATAATAAAACACCCGCTGTTGCAAAATAATAGCACCGGGTAATTAATATCTGATTTAATTATTTCTTCTTAATTTGCTTTATGCCCCATAAAAATAACCTTTAAGGTTTCCAATAATATCTTTAAGTCAAAGACAAAAGACCGCTTATTGGCATATAACAGATCCATTCTTAGTTTATCTTCAGCATCAGTATCATAGAAACCATATACCTGGGCTAAGCCAGTAATACCAGTTTTAATAAAATGACGGTATTTGTAATGGGGTATTTCTTTTTCAAACTGACCTACAAAGTGTGGCCGTTCTGGCCTGGGACCCACTATGCTCATATCACCTTTTAAAACATTAATAAGCTGTGGTATTTCATCTATTCTGGTCTTCCTTAAAATTTTACCTACCTTAGTTACCCTGCTATCATTTTTTTTTGCCAGTACAGGTCCTGTCTTTTTTTCTGCATTATTAACCATTGTTCTGAATTTATAGACATCAAATTCTTCTCCCATGCGGCTTACCCGCTCCTGAGTGAAGAATAAAGGGCCTCTACTTTCGAGCTTTATAGCGATAGCAGCTGGAAGAGTTAAAGGCAGACTTAAAAGAAGACCAATTGAAGCTAATAATATATCTGTTAATCTTTTAAAGAAAAAGCCAATAGAATTGTGAGGTGGTACTATCTCAAATACAGGCATTTCTCCAATTTGTTCCAACCTGGAACCAGAAAGCATAATCTCATAGAATTCAGGTACTAGAGAAACCTCCCAGTCTTTCTCTAACGCAGCATAAAAGGCACCCTTTTTTTCTTCTCCATTTAAATTTGAGGCGACAAATACTATGTCTGCATCCATTCCCATTAATTTTTCTTCTAAATTATTAAAATCAGTATATAAATTAAATTCTACATGATCAAGATCTTTAAGATAATCTGGATTATCAATTATTACATCTTTTATATTATAGCTCTTATGCATGGTATGAACTATATTTTTTATCAACTTAGCTGTGTTTTCTCCCCGGCCAACAATAATAATTTCTTCCTTTTTAGAAATAAGGCGCTCCAAGGCTATAGTTAAATAACGCCAGGCAATCATTGTCAAAAAAAGTGTAGGAAAAGAAATCAAATAAACAGAGCGCGGAAAGGCCAAAGAATGAGTTAGATATGTTACTGTACCTGTAAAGAGGACTATAATAAATGTTGCTGGGATAAAAGTATAGAAAACCTCATCTATCCTTCTTTTTAACTGATTGCTGTAAAGGTTATACATTTGAAATAGGAGAACAGAAAAGATAGAGACATATGGGATTATATTTAAAAAAGCATTATAATTTTGAGATGGTATTCCCCCAGTAAAACGCAACTTAAATGCTAGCAAAAAAGCTAGATTAACAAAAATGACATCACCTATCAATCTTGCTATAATAAAAATTGTTTGTTTTAATTTCATATTATTCCCACCTCAAATTATTAATCTAAGAATTTTCTTTGTAAATCTTTACCATTTCTTTCAGAGTGTTTTTTATATCATATTTTTTAATCTTTTCTATATTGCAAGAACCAATTTTCTTAAGACTATTTCTATCTTTTTTGAGTAAATCATTAATAATAGAACTAATTTCTTCAATGTTAGATGGATTTATCAAATAATCATCCTCTTCAATTAAATCTATATTACCTCGAATTTCTGAAGCTATAACAGGCAAGCCGGAGGCCATAGCTTCCATTACTGAAACCGGTAGACCTTCTCTAAAAGATGGGTGTATATATATATCACTAATTTGTAAAATTTCATTAATATCATTTCTATAACCTAACAATTTAACTTTATCCTTTAGATTAAGTTCTTTTATTAAATTTAATAAATAATTTTTTAATTTTCCTTTTCCACAAATAATATAGTAAAAATCATTATTATCTATATTACTGAGAGCCTTAATAACACTTGCATGATTCTTATTTTTGTTAAGTTCACCTATAGACAAAAGAATTCTTTTTCTCTCAGGAATTTTTAATTCGTCCATTTTCAATTTTTTATTAACTTTAGTTTCTTTAAAAAATTCTGTATTTAATCCAATTCCATTTATATATTCTATTTTATCTGCTTTAAAATTTTCTTTTGCTAAATGATAATCTTCTTTATTTATGGTTATTAAAACATCAGTGAAATTAGATAAAATTTTCTCTATTGGATAATATAATAGCCAATTTTTAAGAGGGGAGCCTTTAAAGAAATGAAATCCATGAGCGGTATAAATTATTTTTGTATCCCTTTCTTTGTTTTTTATAGCCACTAGTCTTGTTAAAACTGATGCCATTGGTGTGTGACAATGTATTATATCGTAGTTATTAGTATTAATTATTTCTTTTAGTTCATAAAAAGCCTTCAAATTTTTTAACCTATAAGGAGATCGAGTTATAGAAAGTTTGTATACCTTATGAATATTCGTTAGTTTCTCAGCTCTACTACATGCCACATCAACTTTATAATTATTTTTAGATAACCAATTTATATACGGTATATGAAATGCTTTAATATGATCCATAACTGTCGCCGTAAAAAGGACTTTTTTCATTTTATTAATCCTCTTTTCATTTTGGACTAGAATTAAATGAAGTTCTATAAAAACCAATTTGATTTTCTATCATTTTTTAATCTAGTAAAATATTTTATATTTTTAGTGTAAAATTCTTAAATTAACCCCCTAATCTTAGACAATTATTATTAAGATTTTGTAACGCCTCCTAAGAATATTGGACAGATACCAATTTAACATTTTATAATAATTATAAGGGGTAAAAGCAAATGCCTAAACGATATGACCCTGATGAATGTGGTGTCATCTACATCTCCATCTACCTTTTGAAAAAAGAATTTTTAGATAGTGATATGATTAAGCTCAGTGGTGATTCTGTTACTGATCAGGAAGCCAAAATTAAAGAAAAAGAAGAATAAATCAAAGAGATGGACATGGTCCAGACGTACATAGATAATATTGGTCAGTAGGTATATATGTTTGAATCATTGATGTATTTACCAGAGAAATTGTAGGTCATCACTAAGCCCTAAGATACTGAATAACTTAGTTTCAGGAATTAAATTTACTGCTAATTTGTGTTAAACAAATCATATTAAAGCCTGTCCAAGATTAGTGAGGCTACCTCAATTTTTTATTAATTAAACTTAATATTTTATTTTTAATATTAGAATTCTCGATCAAATTATCCCAAAAATAATCTTGTGGATTAAAATTTGAGACAAATTCATGCTTTTCTATATTTTCTTTGTTAAACTTTAAATTATTATAATCTAATTTATAGAAAGAACTTTTATGTTTTTCTTCAAAATCCCTTATCCACTTGTAATCTGTAGTTACAACTTTTAATCCCAAAGCTAAATATTCTAAAATTTTGGTAGAAGTTTGTATATTAAACGGATACTTATCCGGTATATAATTAATACCATATCTTGCTTTAGAGGCAATTTGGGGTACTTTTAAATATGGAACTTTTCCAGTGAAAATTAAGTTATCATTTTTTTTATACTTATTATAAATTTTTGTATCTAAATTACCTATTAAGCATAACTTCCCATTATTTTTTTTAGTAAATACTTTCAAAAACTTATCAATTTCTCTTTCTTTAGAAATTGAACCCATATAAACAAAATCATATTCTTTATCATTCTTAATTTGTGATGTAAATAAATCATCAATTCCCATATCTCTATAACAAAATTCTATTCCATCATTAAAATTAAATCCTTCTCTTACAGTTTTATTCAAAAATATTCTAATATCAGGTTTAGGATTAATTTTCGATTTAATATAATTTTTAAGTTTTGGAAATTTGCCTGTTGATAAAGATGGATATTCGTGAACCAATATTTGATTTTTATTTGTCCTAACTCCTCCCAAGCCTTTAAATTCCCATATTACATCAAAAGTTTCTAATTTAACTTTTTTCAACTTTGAAGAGTCATAAGCTTTGAATCTTTTAAATTTATTAAAATAATCTATATAAGCATCAATTTCTGGAAGAAAAGCATTTTTACTTCTCATAAATATTATTTTAATCATAACTCCACCTTTTATTCTAACAGTTTTTTTGTTTTTTTATATTAAGTTCATAGGCATCTCTATAAGACGATATATTACTTAGTCCTAAAAATAAGGTCAATAATAAAGACAATGCTCCTAAACCACCTAGGTTTATAGATATTGAGTTAGCAACAATTAACAGAAATATTATAGACTCAGTTATTTCTTTAGGTATTTTATTCTTAATTCCCAAAAGGGTAGCTTTGAAAATTATCAACATGTAAATAATCCAAGTCGGTATACCATACATTGTTATATAATCTAAATAAGAATTATGAAAACTAGCCCATTGAAACCCATATGAATTAAGTAATTTTGTTAGTGTACCATAACCATATCCCCATATTGGTTCGTTACTTATCATTTTAAATGAAGCTATCCACAATTTATCTCTTGAATTCAAACCTTGATATATTCTAAAAAAGTCCTTATTCCATAAAAATAATATTAAAAAGACAATACTTAACACCAATAGTAAGAGTTTTAAAATAACCTTAAAATTTATTTTTTGGTTGTATAAAAAGAAAGTTAACATAACAAAAAATAACGCAATCATTGCTGCACGAGATCCACTAAAATATAGAGCTAACAAATTAATCAATGCATAGATTTTATATTTGCCTCTATGATTAATTGATAAAATAAATCCAATAGAAGCAATTGTACCGAAATAATTTGGATCAAAAAAAATTGAAGCACTCCTTTGATAACGTAGTGTATAACCCAAAAAATCACCTTTAATAGCTATAAAAATTGCTATTAAAGAAAAAAAAGTTGTAATATTAACCAATTTTTTTATTTTATTATCTAAGTCGTTATATATTATTATGGGTATAAAAAGATAAAATATATATAAACTAAGTATTGTACCAAGCACTTTAACTAATCCTGGGAATGTAACCATTCCATATTTTATTGATGATATTAAAGTTACAAAAACTAATGTTATCGATAAAATATTAACTTCAATACTTTTTTTAAAATTTCTAACATATAAACTAAATATTTTATTATCATTTAAATTAATCAATAATAAGATAACTCCTAAGAACATAATACTTACAAGCATTAGTTGGTAATAATTAGTTTTTAAACCGTGTTCATACGAAAAAAAACTAATTATTAATAATAAATATATAAATAAAGTATTTAAATCTGTTTTTTTAAGATATAAACTCATTTAAACACCTTGTATAATGCATATAAACAAACCCATTATACTCTTCCTTTCTTTTTAAAATTTAATTGATTATAAAAAACAAAAATTATTTGTTGTATACTAAAATTACCGGGAATTGCAAAGTAGTATTCCCGAAAGTTGCAAACTAAAATTCCCTATTATTGCAGAATAAAAAAGTCAT
>NZ_QAXS01000031.1 GCF_003053565.1 Halanaerobium saccharolyticum
TTTTTAAAATAATTTTGTCGGCCGGAAAAATTGATAATTCAACTTTTCAGCGACATACATTATCTTAACATCAATCCCCCTTTTTGTCAAGAGTTTGAACCGAAAAATCTGCTAACCTTCTATAATTTTTAAATAAATATTTCTGCTTCTGGGTCCATCGAACTCACAGAAGTATATTCCCTGCCAGGTCCCAAGCAACAGTTTTTTATTTTTAATTATGACGGTCTGGTCTACTCCGAATAAACTTGATTTAATATGAGCCGCCGAATTCCCTTCTAAATGGGCATAATTATCATCAAAAGGAATTATTTTATTTACCTCTTTCTTAATATCAGCGGCAACATCCGGATCAGCGTTTTCATTTATAGTCACTGCAGCAGTTGTATGGGGAATATGAATCATTACTAAGCCAGAATCAACTCCAGTTTTTTTAACTGCGTTCTGTATTTTTGAAGTAATATCAACAAACTCAACCCTGTCATTAGTTTTAAGTGAAATCTTTTCAAACATACTTAACCCCCTTTTAGATTTTTAGCTGAATTAGCCTTTGTTAAATTTAACTGAAAATTGAATAAATTATTTCTAAAAGCAAAACCGGGCACTAGTCCCGGCTTTATTTTCAATTTTTAATTATTCATTACTTTCAGGTCTCATAGTAGGGAAAAGAATTACATCCCTAATAGAGCTTGAATCTGTCAGCAGCATAATTAAACGGTCAATTCCAATTCCAAGTCCACCTGTAGGCGGCATACCGTATTCAAGTGCTCTTATGAAATCATAATCCATCATCTGTGCTTCTTCATCACCAGCTTCACGCATTTCTACCTGCTTTTCAAATCTGCGCTTCTGTTCTTCAGGATCATTTAACTCACTGAAGGCATTGGCAATTTCTCTACCATAGACAAAAGCTTCAAAACGGTAGGTAAAACGAGGATCATCTTCTATTTTTTGAGCAAGCGGTGATACTTCAATTGGATAGTCCATAATAAAGGTTGGCTGAATTAACTTATCTTCAACTCTTTCCTCAAAAACTTCGTTTAGAACTTCTCCATAAGAAAGACCTTCTTCAGGTTTAACACCTACGGAAGCTGCTGCCTCATATGCCTCTTCTGCAGTATCAAATTCGGAAAAATCTACATCGGCATATTTTTTAACAGCTTCTACCATAGTGATCCTGGTCCAGGGAGTTGTAAAATCAAGCTCTGTTCCCTCATATTCTAAAGTGTCTGTTCCCAGAACTTCTGCTGCTAAATGACTTACCAGATTCTCAGTCAGTTCCATCATATCATGATAATCAGCCTGAGCCTGGTAAAGCTCCATAGTAGTAAATTCAGGATTATGCTTATAGGACATCCCTTCATTACGGAAATTTCTATTGATTTCAAATACCTTTTCAAAGCCACCAACGATTAACTTTTTAAGATAAAGCTCCGGTGCAATTCTTAAGTAGAGATCCATATCCAAAGTATTATGATGGGTTACAAAAGGACGAGCAGTTGCTCCACCTGCAATTGGATGCATCATCGGTGTTTCAACTTCTAAAAATCCTTTTTCCTCGAGGTATCTTCTCATCTCTTTGATGATTTTACTTCTAATAACAAAAGTTTCTTTAACATCAGGATTAACAATTAAATCCAAATAACGCTGGCGGTAACGAATATCTTTGTCTTTTAAACCATGAAACTTTTCTGGTAAAGGTCTTAAAGATTTGGTTAAAAGTTCAAAAGAAGATACTCTAATTGAAACCTGTCCCCGATTCGTTTTGAAAACAGTCCCTGTAATACCAACTAAGTCTCCAAGATCTAAATCCTGAAAAAATTCATAGCGCTCTTCACCAATATTATTCTGCTTTACATATAATTGAACTTTTCCGGTCATATCCATTAAATCAGCAAAACTAGCCTTACCGTGAGTACGAATCGCCATTAAACGGCCTGCTAATTTAACCTCTTTTTCTTCCAGTTCTTCAAAATTATTTTCTACCTCAGCTGCATGATGAGTAACTTCGTATTTCTCAGCAAAAGCCTTTTTGCGCTCTTCTCTTAATTGAGATAGCTTTTCCCGTCTCTGTAACATTAACTCATTCATATCTTCGAGCATATTTTCACTCATTATAAATATCCAACTCCTTATTTAATTATAATAGAGTTCTACCCCTATTTCTTACAAACAACAGTAATTTTGTAAATTATAAATGATTTTGATAATTTTATTTAATGTCTAACCTTTTTGATTGAAATAATCTCATAGTCAACTTCTCCCGCAGGAGTTTCAACAGTCACTTCATCCCCTATAGCATGTCCTAAAATTGCTTTGCCGATAGGTGATTCATTTGAAATCTTATAATTTAATGGGTCTGCTTCTGCTGAGCCAACTAAAGTATAGCTGATTTTTTCGTCACTATCAAGGTCATGCAGCATAACGGTAGTTCCAAGATTAACCTGTTTGTCAGTTACTTCTTCATCTTTGACAACATGAGCATTGTTGAGCATATTTTTTATTTCCTGAATTCTACCCTCCACAAATGCCTGTTCATTTTTAGCATCATCATATTCGGAGTTTTCACTGATATCTCCAAATTCTCTGGCTACCTTAATTCTTTTTGCAACCTCACGTCTCTTCTCTGTTTCTAAATATTCTAATTCGTTTTCTAATTTTTCAAAGCCTTCTTCAGTCAGCATTACCTGTTCTGCCATAACTATCTACCTCTACTTTCTAAATAATATTTTAAGTTTTAAATTGTCGAAATTGTCTAATATATATAAAAGTACCAAATGGGCCAGCAACACAGCCCAACAAGAAAGTGTGCCAGGTAATAATACCTGACACTACTATAAGTCTACAATTATTAATTATTATAAATAACTTTACTTTTATTGTCAAGCAAGTTTAGATAATCACTTAAATTAATCTAAGAACTTATAGTCTTCTGATAGCTCCTTAATAGTCTTATCAGAGCTTCCAGATCAGAAAGCTGGTTAACTTTATTTTTAATATCACTGGCATTTGGAAGTCCCTTTAAATACCAGGAGATGTGTTTGCGCATAATTGGAACTCCATGTCTTTCCCCATAATAGTCAACTGCCAGTTTTAAGTGCCTGATGGCCATATCAATTTTTTTTGAATAAGAAGGTTTTTCAAGCAGCTTACCTGTTTTTAAGTATTCAATAATTTCTTTAAATATCCAGGGATAGCCCTGAGCCGCGCGTCCAATCATTATACCGTCACAGTTGGTCTGCTCAAAAACAGCTTCCGCATCTTCAGCAGAAAAAATATCGCCATTTGCAATTACAGGAAGCTCTACCGCCTGAACAACCTTCTTTATTATTTGCCAGTCAGCCTCACCTTTATAAAATTGACTGCGGGTTCTACCATGTACTGCAACTGCTGCTGCACCGGCTTCTTCTGCAAGTTTTGCAAGTTCAACTGCATTAATATTTTCTTCATCCCAGCCGCTGCGCATTTTGACAGTCACTGGAACACCGGCTGCTTCAACAGCTGCTTTTATTATTTTATAGGCAAGCTCTA
Source organism: Halanaerobium saccharolyticum (assembly GCF_003053565.1). Taxonomy (GTDB): domain Bacteria; phylum Bacillota; class Halanaerobiia; order Halanaerobiales; family Halanaerobiaceae; genus Halanaerobium; species Halanaerobium saccharolyticum_B. The sequence goes on from NZ_QAXS01000031.1 coordinate 3,529, forward strand.
AATCTTTCATCAGTGCTGACCCGGCACCATTTTTTACAATTTTTCTGGCAGGACAACCCATATTAATGTCGATAATATCCACATTATATTCTTCAGAAATACCTGCAGCAGCTCGGGCCATAAAATCCGGCTCTTCCCCAAAAATCTGGACAGCTATTTTTCCATTTTCTGCTTTATCAAATTCAATTAATTCTGCAGTCCTTTTATTTCCATATTCATAACCTTTGGCACTAACCATTTCTGTATAGAGAAGTTCAACTCCCATTTCTCTAATTAGCTGTCGATAAGGGTAATCACTTACACCTGCCATAGGAGCTAAAAAAACTGCAGGTTCAACTTTTAAATCCTGTATTTTCATTCTAGGATCCCATTCCATTTATATCAGCTATATATTTTAATCCCTTTAAAGTTAAAAAGGGTTCTACATAATCAATTGAATCAGTTTCAGCAGCTATCAGACTTACCAGCCCACCGGTAGCAATCACAACAGCATCTTCCGAAAGCTCTTTTTTGAATTTCTTAACCAGGTATTCAACCTGACCAACAAAACCATAAACTATTCCAGATTTCATACCATCAATTGTATTTTTACCGATCGCTTTTCCTGGTTCAATCAGCTCAATTCTCGGCAGCTTAGCCGATTGGCTGAAGAGAGCTTCTGCCGAAATTCCTATCCCGGGCGCAATAGATCCCCCAAGATATTCTCCTTTTTTCGAAACTGCACAAAAAGTTGTAGCCGTTCCAAAATCAACAATTATTAGTGGTCCCTCGTATAGGTGACCTGCTGCTACGGCATTAACTATTCGGTCGGCACCAACTTCTTTGGGATTATCAGTTTTAATATTCATTCCTGTTTTTACTCCTGGCCCAACAACTAATGGATTTACATTAAAATAACGATAGGCTGTTTTCTTTAAAATTCTTAAAATCGGAGGTACAACACTTGAAATAATGATTGAGTTTACAGCATCATTATTGATATCTGCTGACTCAAATAAATTTTTAAAAAGCATCCCATACTCATCTGGAGTTTTATTTCTATCAGTAGAAATTCGCCAGTGAGTTTTTAACTCGTCACCCTGATATAAACCCAAAACTGTGTTAGTATTACCAATATCCATTGTTAAAATCATTTTTTCTGCCCCTTATTAATTTTATTTAGTCCATCTTTTTTCTAATTTTAAATAAAGGCTTATCTAAAAAAGCAGCTGAATATTTAAAAGCTGCAGCTTTATATTAAACCAAACTGCAGCTAAATGTCAAATTATTACTTAATCTTTAAAGTAATTTTTTATTTCCTGGAAAATTTCTTTGGTCGACAAAATCTCCTTAACCCGTCCTATACCAGCCCCGGTAAAGAATACACCATTATCAAGATCTCCTTTTCTGGCATTAATCAGAGCGTCTTTGATACAGAACTTTTTAGTACAGCTCTTTAAACAATCTGTACAGTTTGCTGGTGGGGGAGCTTCTCCGGCTTGAATAAGTTCAGAAAATCTTGTTTTAATAGCATTGGCTTTGTAACCAACCGAACTCATAATCTTCACTACATCATCATTAGAAGCTTTAACACATAACTCCTTAAATTTTTCTGAGACTGAAGCTTCCTTGCTTGCCAGAAATCTTGTTCCCATTTGGACCCCATCAACACCAAGTTTAAACATGGATTCAATATCTGCAGGAGTCACTGCTTCGCCAGCGCCAATTACAGGTATATCAACTTTTCCAGCTACTTTTTTAATCAAATCAAAAATATTTTCATCACTCCCAAGATGTCCTCCAGCATTTCCTCCCTCAACTACTACAGCAGAAGCTCCTAATTTTTGGGAGATTCGTGCCAGTTTTAGGGAAGAAACAATAGGAATCACAGGGGTGTTATATTCTTTGCCAACCCCAAACATATCTCGCGAAAATCCGGCTCCTGAAATAATACAATCTATACCTGCTTCAACTGAGGCCTTTAACAGTTCACTGAAACCTGTAGCCGCAAACATTATATTTACACCAATTATACCATCACTTAATTTTCTTGCTTTTTTGATTTCTGATTTTAATTCTTCAGGTGTCATAACTGAAGCACCAATTACTCCAATACCACCTTCATTGGCAACAGCAGCTGCCAGTTCAGCCATTGAAACTCTAATTGCCATTCCTCCCTGGATAATAGGAAGTTTTGCTTTCAAATCAGCAATCTTTAATTCAGGTAATCTCAATTTATCACTCCTAAAAATATTTTAAACTTTATTCTACTTAATCTTATCATAGAATCAATCAGATTTAAATGTTTTTCTGACTATTAGTCAAAATTATAATTTCAACTGTTCAGCTAGGGTGCAGACGGTATTTCAATTTCCCCTGCCAGAAACTGCTGTTTATACTCTTCGATCTTGGTCCTTTTCTCACTGCTCAACATATCAGATAGCTGATCCTGTTCTAAAACAAAAGCATTATCAGCCAGACCAAATTCTTTAATTTCGTTAATGTAATTATCATTACTATAATTTTCAATTAACATTTTGACCAGATGATCAGTATTTTTTAAAACTGCTGTTACCATATTATTTGGAGCAAGATCTATATCTGCAGCATCCAGTGAGATTAATTTAATATTATTTTCTAAGGCTGTCTCTATTATCCCCCGAGAAGAAGGACCTGCTGCATAAAAAATTAAATCAACATTTTCTGCCGCTAATTCCGCACTAATTTCTTTAGCAGCAGAAAAATCATTAAAACTACCTACATAACGGCTAATAATTTCTATTTCAGAATTTACCGATTTAACACCTGTCTCAAATCCAAGCTGATAGTGACCAATTTTTTCTGTTTTTTGTCCACCAATAAATGAAACTTTAGCATTATCACTTGCCAGAGCAGCAACAACTCCAGCTAGAAAAGCCTCCTCTTTTCTCTTAAAGGTAAGAGACATAACATTCTCTTCTTCTACTATTCCATCAAAGAGTACAAAATTAGTTTCTGGATACATCTGAGCAGCTTCTTTGACAGCCTGTTCCATTGTAGAACCGACTCCCCAGATTAAGTCGAAATTATTTTCCGCAAAATAATTAAGATTATCCTGGTATTCTGTCATTAGGTCTGACTCTCTATAATCTGTTTTTAAATTTAAATTTTCAGCCACTTTATTCAAAGAATTTCTCAACTGCTGATTATAGCTGCTGTCTTTAAAGCCACCGACATCACTAACTAAAGCAACTTCCATGTATTGGGCAGAGACAGCAAATGATATTAATAAAAGAAAGAGTATTAAGATTGATATTATTTTAAAATTCATTTTTTTCACCTTCCCAGGAACAGTCATTATATTTATCAAGGCTCTGATAATTTAAGGAGGTATTAGATGACTGAAGTTTCTTCTGTCGTCCATCAGGAAACTCAACTAAAAGGTCACCATTATCCATTATTGCTTTAATTAAAACAGTTTCTTTTTTACCATTATGTCTAAGATCAACTTTTTTTCCAGTCAGATTTAAAGTTTCTTTCCACTGATTAATTATTTGATCTCGCTTCTCAGCCAGATAATTATCAAAATAAAAATTAATTTTTTCTATTAACCTGGCCAGAAATAGGTTTTTATTGATCTTTTTGGCCTTTTGCAGATAATAAGAAGTGGCAATTTCTTTTATTTCTGAGTTAAAATAGTCATTATTTAAATTGATTCCACAGCCAACAATAACAAAGATCTCCTCTTCTTTATTTAAAACTAATTCTGATAAGATACCACAAATCTTTTTGTTATTGACCAGTATATCATTTGGCCATTTAACAACAGTCTTTAAATCAAAAAAATTAAAAGTGTCTTTTACTGCTAGAGCTGCAGCTGCAGTAATTTGTGGAATTTCATCAACATTAGCTTCAGGCTTAAAAAGAAAGGAAACAGCTATACTGGCTGGATCACTGGAAAGCCAGTTGTGGCCGCGTCTTCCTCTTCCTGCAAGTTGAGAATCAGCAGCAAAAATAATTAGTTTATTTTTATTAAATAGTTCTACATTAAAAGCTGAACTTTTTATATATTTTTTAGCCTGATTATTAGTAGAATCAATGCTCTCATAAACTTTTATAAAAACTTTATTCATTATCTTATTATCCAGCTCATTATTTATTATTTCCCGATCAAACACATTATATTCTTCCATTTATAAATTCTCCTAGAAAAAGGACCCTAAAAGGGCCCTTTTGAATTATTATTAAGTTATCAACAGCTTGTGCCCGCTTTAATTTTGCGAACTTTAACAGCATCATAATTTAAAAGTACCTTAATAAAATATGCATAAAGTGGTATATTAATTAACTGACTTATTAATCCCGATGGCATCAACACAGTAAAAGGTACTCCAAATAAAGTGTTAATAAAATATGGGACCAGAATTAAAGAAGATATTAATTGTCCTACAGCCACTGAAATAAAAATTATAGGTAGTGTTCGGCAGCGTTTGAGTACATAAAACACCATAAACCCTGGAATAAAACCGGTTAAAAAAGAAGTAAAGGTAAAATGAGGCATATAAGCTCCCATTGGATTAATAAAATAACCCAGCAGGTCTCCAAGTGCACCAACAATACCTCCAGCAATAGGACCAAAAGCCACACCTGCAAAAATTATCGGTAGACCACCAAAACCAATTCGTACTCCTTCAACTCCTGCAATTGGAATCCTGATACTGAACACTCTGGTTAAAATGATAGTTAATGCTGTTAAAAAAGAAAGATAGGCAATCTTTTTTGTGCTTAATTTCATTTTCTACACCTCCCCCCTCTCTGGTTAGATGATAGTTTATATCTGCACCAAAGAAAGAGGAAACTTTGGTGACAGCGGACGCGACAGGGAGACCGCAGCTAAAAGCTTTCGTTTCAGAGCAACGTCCCATCTCTGAACACTCTACGCCTCCTGTCTACTCTATCACTATATTTCATTTGTTTTTATTATATCCCATCTAAACAAATTTTTAAAGTTATTTAGAACAATCCAGAAATTTTTCCATCAGCATCAATATCTATATCTTCAGCCGAAGGTCTTTTTGGCAGACCAGGCATTGTTAATACAGGACCGGTCATTACAACTAAAAATCCAGCTCCCGCAGATAGATTAATTTCTTTTACACTAATTCTAAAACCACTGGGCCTTCCTTTTAAATTAGGATTATCAGAAATAGAACTCTGGGTTTTTGCCATACAGACTGGAATTTCAGCATAACCCTGCTTTTCATATTTTTTTATTTGAGCCAGCGCAGTATCACTATAATCAACACCATCAGCACCATAGATTTCAGTGGCAATAGTTTCTATCTTTTCTTTAATTGGAGCCTTCTCATCATAGAGGAATTTAAACTTGCTCTCTTCATTTTCAAGCACATCCACAACAGCATTTGCAAGTTCTTCTCCGCCTTCTCCACCGTTAGCCCAAACTTCAGATAAAGCTACATTGACTCCCAGTTCTTCACACTTTCTTCTTACTAATTCTAATTCCGCTTCACTATCATCGGGGAATCTGTTTATAGCTACAACTGTCGGAACACCAAATTTATTGACATTTTCAATATGCTTTTCTAAATTTTCCATACCTTCTTCCAGGGCAGCCAGATTTTCTTCTTTTAGATTATCCTTTGCTACTCCACCGTGCATTTTTAAAGCTCTAATGGTTGCAACTAAAACAGTTGCATCAGGTTCTAAATCAGCAAATCTGGATTTTATGTTATAAAATTTCTCAGCTCCCAGGTCAGCTCCAAAGCCAGCCTCTGTAACTGTAATATCTCCAAGTTTCATTGAAAATTTAGTTGCCATTACACTATTACATCCATGAGCAATATTTGCAAATGGCCCCCCATGAATAAAAGCAGGAGTGTTTTCTAGAGTCTGGACTAAATTGGGTTTAATAGCGTCTTTCAATAAAGCTGTCATTGCTCCTTCTACCTTTAGATCATGAGCTGTTACACTTTCTCCATCATAAGTATAGCCAATTACTATTTTTCCCAGTTTATCTTTTAGCTCCATCAAATCATTGGCCAGACACAAAATTGCCATAATTTCGGAAGCAACTGTGATTAAAAATCCATCTTCTCTGGGATATCCATTTTTAGTGCCACCAAGTCCAACCACAGTATTTCTTAATGCTCGATCATTCATATCTACCGCTCTTTTAAAAGTAATTTGAGTTGGATCAATATTTAATTCATTACCCTGTTTAATATGATTATCAATCGCGGCTGCCAGTAGATTATGAGCGATCCCAATTGCGTGAATATCACCTGTAAAGTGAAGATTAATATCTTCCATAGGAATTACCTGAGCATAACCTCCACCTGCTGCACCACCTTTAATCCCCATTGTAGGTCCTAAAGAAGGTTCTCTAATTGCAATAACTGCATTTTTTCCAATCCGATTTAATGCCTGTCCCAGTCCAACAGTAGTAGTGGTTTTACCCTCTCCGGCTGGAGTGGGAGTAATTGCAGTTACCAGCACCAGTTTGCTATCAGAGTTATCAGAAAGTCTTTTTAGTACATCCAGTTTAACTTTTGCCTTATACTTACCATATAATTCCAGGTCATCTTCTTTTAAACCAATCTGTTCAGCAATTTCTGTGATCTCTTTCATTGTGGCTTCCTGAGCAATTTGAATATCACTTTTCACTATACTTCCCCCTCGAATAATTTGTTTGAAAATTTAAATTATATTTAATTCTTATTATATTATTTCAATGTAATTTAATTAATTCCTGCTTTGATATTTATTTCACTTATTTTTTCGTCAATTAGATCTTCAGCTGCTTTCTGGAATTAAAAAATGTCCTGGCTCCGCGGTTTACCATAAAAAATACAGTTAAGGTTACACTTCCTAAAATCCCCATCATAATTGCAATCTGATACTTGATAGCAATTACTGGAGAGGCACCTGCTAAAATCTGACCGGTCATCATCCCGGGAAGAAATACAATCCCCATCCCCATCATCGAATTGATTGTTGGCAGTACAGCATTATAAAACGCTCTGTTGCTAATTTCTTTAACAGCGGTTTCTGGTTCAGCACCCAGCATTAAGTAATTTTCAATCAGTGCTTTATTATCCTTAAATCCATCTATTAAATGGTTAACTCCCAAAGATATTCCGGTCATTGAATTTCCAATCAGCATTCCTGATAACGGAATAAAATAGTCAGCTCTAAACCACGGATCAAGCCCAACGACTATCAGGACAAAGAAAAAGATACTTATAGACGTTCCTAAAAACATTGAGCCTGCAATTATACCCTTCATTTTTTTTGATATTTCTGAATCAACCCTACCATAAATATTATAGATTGCAAAAATCTCCATGATCAGCAAAATCAAAATACTGTAATATGGATTTTGATTTGCAAAAACATATTCTAAAATAAAACCCACTGCGACTAGTTGAATTGTCATTCTAACTGAAGCCAGCAATATTTCTCCTTTATGTCCAATTTCTTTTTGTTTGACAATAAAAAGCAGAATCAAAACAAAAATATAGGCAAATACCAGCTGTAATAATTGTATATTTATAATATCGTTCTCCATAAAATTTCACTCCTCCTGTTTTTAACTGTTTATTTAAACTCTCAGTCAGTAATTCTGCCAGCTTCTATATTAATTATCCTATCAGCAAATTTTTCGGCTATCTCTGGACTGTGAGTAACCATAATTAATGTTCTCTTATTTTCTCTAACATAATCAACTACCATCTGAATAATCTTTTCTTCTGTTTTCTTATCCAGAGAAGATGATGGCTCATCTAAAAGAAGCACCTCTGGTTCCAGCAGCATAACCCTAGCCAGAGCCAGGCGCTGTTTTTCTCCCCCCGATAAATTCTCAGCATTATCACTCAAATTTTGACTTAACGAAACTTTCTCCAGCAGCTCTTTATAATTTAAATTTTTAGAAATTCCATTATCAGCAATTTCTTCAGTTATTTTAAAATTATCTCTGATAGTTCCCTTAAAAATCTCCGGGTCCTGCGGCAGCATTACAACTTCTCTTCTCAAAGCAACAGGATCATAGCTTTCAATATTTTTATCTTTATAAAAGATTTCTCCCTGATCAGCTGTAATCATATTATTAAGCAGCTTTAGAAAAGTTGTCTTACCACCTCCACTGCTGCCGAGTATTGCTGTAACTAAATTTTTATCCAGTTCTATCTTTTCAATATTTAAAATATCTTTAAATATAACATTCTCAAGTTTAAACATATTTACCTCCTTCTAATTCATAATTTCATCTGATAACTCTCTAGTCTTTGCCTTTACTTCCTTTAAAACCTCTTCTCCTTTTGCTGTAAGACTGTAATACTTTCTTACTTTACCCTCAACAGTTTTCTCTTCACTATTTAATATTCCATCTGATTCCATTGAGTGTAGAATTGGATATAATGTGCCGGAACTTATATTATAGCCATGACTTTTTAATTCTTCTATCATCCAGAGGCCAAAAAAAGGTTCTTTTTTAGCGTGATATAGAATATGAACTCTCATGAAAGCTAAAAAAAGTTTTCTTAAGATTTTATTTTCCATACTTTCACCTCTTTATCGTTTTTCGTTATTGATTATTATTATAGCATTTCGATAATAAGATTAAAAGTAAAAAGCGAACATTTAATCAGAAAAAAACGACCAGCATATGCTGGTCGTTTGATTAGTTATATATTTTTTCTATTTTAACCATTCTGTGGTTCAGGTTCAAAAGTAGTGATTATACTTTCCTGCTTATCTTCACCATCAGAATCATCTTCTTCTATTCTATCTTTATCTGGATCTCCAGTAATTTCTTCACCTCTCATCAGACGTTTAATCTGATCAGCGTGTAAAGTTTCATATTCTTTTAAGGCTGCCACAATTTTTTCTACTGTCTCAGAATTTTCTCTGAGCAGTCGTTCAGCCTTACTGTAGCATTCCTCAACCATCTTACTAATTTCTTTGTCAATTCGAGCAGCGACTTCTTCACTGTAATTTCTCTGACGAGAAATGTCTCTACCCAGAAATACCTGCTGATCATGTTTTTGACCTAAGGTTAGAGGACCTAAGTTTTCGCTCATTCCATACTCAGTCACCATTGCTCTAATGATCTGGGTTGCTCGTTCAATATCATTTTGAGCACCTGTGCTAATATCATCAAGGAAAATTGCTTCCGCAGCTCTTCCTCCCATTAGACTGGTAACTTTATCTAAAAGCTGTCCTTTGGTCATAAAGTTCTGATCATCTGACGGCAGAGGAACTGTAAATCCACCGGCTCTACCTCGAGGTATAATTGTCACTTTATGAGTGCGATCAGCATGCTCCAAAAGTTCACCCAGCAGAGCATGTCCAGTTTCATGATAGGAAACAAGATTTTTCTCTTCTTCAGAAACTACTTTACTCTTTCTAGCAGGTCCAGCAATAACTCGATCAATAGCATCATCAAATTCCTTCATTGCGATGATTTTCTTTGATCTTCTGGCCGCTAAAATAGCAGCTTCATTAGCAAGATTCTCCATATCGGCACCGGTAAATCCAGGGGTTCTTTTAGCAAGTACCTCTAAATCGATGTCGTCATCTAACGGTTTATCCTTAACATGTATTTCTAATATTTTTTGTCTTCCCAATCTATCAGGCTTATCTACCATTACCTGACGATCAAAACGTCCAGGTCTCAATAAAGCTGGATCTAGAACATCGGGTCTATTGGTTGCAGCCATTAAAATAATACCTTCATTTGGTTCAAAACCATCCATTTCAACTAAGAGCTGGTTTAAGGTCTGCTCACGCTCATCGTGGCCGCCACCAAGTCCGGCTCCACGCTGGCGTCCAACTGCATCAAGCTCATCAATAAAGATAATACAGGGTGAATTTTTCTTACCCTTTTCAAATAAATCTCTAACTCTTGAGGCACCAACACCAACAAACATTTCCACAAAGTCAGAACCACTGATAAAGAAGAAGGGAACTCCCGCTTCTCCAGCAACTGCCTTTGCCATAAGTGTTTTACCTGTTCCAGGAGGTCCAACCATTAAAACTCCCTTAGGTACTTCAGCACCCAATTCGGTAAATTTATCCGGTTTCTTTAAAAATTGAATTACTTCCTGTAATTCTTCTTTCACCTCATCATAATTAGCAACATCATCAAAGGTTACCTTAACATCACTTTCATTTAGTTTAGCCTTGCTTTTACCAAATGACATCATCTTGCTGCCGCCACCCTGCATTTTCTGCATAATGAAAATCCAGGCAACAATTAAAATCACAACAGGTAAAATATAACTTAGAATATTAATCCACCATGGTGTTGTCGGCTGTGGCTCAGTTTTTATATTCACATCGCCAGCCCGCAATTCCTGCATTAGTGATGGAATCGCCTCAGGTGGAACTGGAACTTTAAAATTTCTACTATTTATTGAACCTGTCACTTCCTGATTACCAATGATAGTCACCTGGTTAATATTATCAGCTTCAACTTCAGTTAGAAGATCTGTGTATGTAAAATCTTCTAGAGTTGATGGTCCCTGCTGCATAAAAAATTGTGCAACTAAAATTGATATAGCAATCAGAATTAAATAAAATCCTATATTTTTAACAAACTTATTCAAATTTATTTGCCTCCCCTACGACTTAAATCATATACAGTAAAATATTATAACACAACATTTATATTTTGTAAATAAAATGAGCTTTACTGGCACTTAATATTTTATAATTTATATTTTATTAATTAGCTCAACTAAATTATATTATAAACTATCAATATTAAATTTCAATTAAAAATTAAAAAAATATAAATATTAATCTTTAAGTCGCTGAGTATTTATATATAACTTTTCCTTTAAAACACCAATAAATGATAAATTCCTGTATTTCTCCGCAAAATCAAGACCATAACCTACAACAAATTTATCCGGAATTTCAAAACCATTAAAATCTGCATCAATTTCTTTCTGAACTCTTCGATCAGGTTTATCTAGAAGAGTAACCACTTTGATACTTTTCGGATCACGAGTTTCGAGCATATCAACTACATGTTTAAGAGTTCTACCTGTATCAATAATATCTTCTACAATTAAGAGGTGTCTTCCCTCAATATTTTCTTCCATATCTTTGATTATCCTAACAACTCCAGATGATTCTGTAGAAGCACCATAACTTGAAACATCCATAAAATCAAAAACTACAGGTAAGTCAATTTCTCTAGCCAGATCAGCCATAAATAAAATTGCTCCCCTCAGAATACAGAGCATTACAATATCATCATCATCTTCATAACTGTCTGTAATTTCCTTTCCCAATTCTGAAATTCTCTGCTTTAATTCTTCCTCATCAATAATTACTTCTTTAATATCGTCTGCAAAAACAGTGTTTTTCCCCATTTTAATCCTCCTCATTATATTTTAACTTTAAAATTAAAACCTTATCTGTTTCCCTGGTGATTTTGTAAGTATCAGAAATCTTATAGGGCGGCAGCCAGATAATATTGTCTTCTGCATCCACAATAAGCAGCAGCTGATCCCTCTTCTGTTTTGGAACTTTTTGATCAATTAAAATATCTTTAACTTTTTTATGTCCTGCCATGCCCAGTGGCTTTATCCTATCTCCTGCTTTTCTATTTCTTAAAAATAAAGGTAATTGTAATTTTTGATAATCAAAAGCAGCTGTCAGAGAATCAGTAGAAAAAGAAAAATCATCAATATCTATAATTCGGCTCACAAAACTGCAGTTATTATCAATTTCTATTGTTTCCCCAACTTCAAATTTGATTTTATTATTTAATTTATTGGTGGAATTGATTTTTTTGAAGAAAATTAGACTTGAATAACTAATTTCCACTCGAATACCAGAGGCAATATCAACCCCGCGGCCTGTCTTTTGGTTTTGAATCAATTTCTCTATTTCAAAAATATGATCAAGATATAAATCATCAAGATTACTGTTTAGTTTATTATAGATGTATCTATAAATTCTGCGCTGCAAAACCTGATCTAGATTAATAATTTCATTAAAATCAACAACTATTTTATTCTCGTTTTCTGACTTTACAATTTGTTCATATTTTTTTGCTGCCATCTCCTGCAGAAATTCATTTTCTGCTGCAACCAATTTGCTGCTGCGGGCAATAACTTCCCTGGCATTATAATTGATCTCCTTTTCTACCAGTGGGAAAATTTCATTTCTAATAATATTTCTGCTGTAGATATTTTCCTGATTAGTGGTGTCAAAACGAGGTTCTAATTTTTTTTGCTTACAGTATGCTAATATTTCTTCTTTACTAAATTCAAGCAGAGGATGAATAATTTTTATCCCATTCAACTCTGTCTTAGACTGAATTCCACTTAAACCCTGCAGACCACTTCCCCTAAACAAATTCAAAAGGACAGTTTCTGCCTGGTCATCTCTGTGATGTGCTAAAGCCAGTAAATCATAATTGTTTTTTTGAATAATTTCCTTAAAAAAATCAAATCTTAATTTTCTGGCCAGAGCTTCAGCTGAAGAATTATTTTTTTTGATTAATTCAGGTAAATTTACCTGCTTCAAAAAAAAATCAAAGCCCTTTTTTTGAGCGTAAGCTTTAACAAATTCAGCCTCTGCCGCAGACTCTTCCCGCAGCTTATGATCTACATGTGCCACAGCTATTTTAAGATCAAATTCCTCTTTGTATTCAGAAAAAAGCTCCACCATAGCTAAAGAATCAGGGCCACCTGAGACAGCTAGCAGCAAATTTTTGCAGTCTTTAAGTAAATTGTTTTTAATTATATAATCTATAAATTTAGCCTCCATTAAAAATCCTCCAAAAAATAACTGTATTACTATATTTCAAGATCTAGAAATCTAAACCTGCAAAATTATATATTTAATTGATTTTTTATTAAACCATGCAGCAGATCATGATCACTGATCGACAATTCACTACTGACAATAAAATCTAAAATAGATTTTAAAATTATTAAACCAGCTATAATGATATCCGCTCTCTGAGGCTGTAATCCTTTAACATTTTTTCTCTCTTTTAAGTTTAAATTGCTCAGTTTATTGATAATTTTTTCTAATTCTTTTTTATTAATCCCTGTATTTTCAATTTTACTGCTGTCATAAACTTCGAGCTCCAGTTTAATAGCTGCCAGAGTAGTAATTGTGCCTCCCACTCCTCGAATTTTAAATTCCCTATTAAAATCAAGTTCACCTGCTAACAAATCATTTACATAATTACTAATTTTATTAACCGATTCAGTTTTAAATTCAGCCTCTGGATTGACAACAAATTTTTCAGTCATTCTGACACAGCCAATGTCCAGACTTTTAAAATTTATTTTTGAGGCTTCAGACCAGATAAACTCTGTGCTTCCACCACCAATATCAATTAATAAAAAATCATTTTCTAAATTAGAAACTGCACCAGCATAATTGAGCTCAGCTTCTTTTTCACCACTTATAATTTCAAGCTTAAAATTGAGTTCCTGCAGTTTATCTTTAAGCAGATAGGCATTATTAACATCTCTAAGAGCACTTGTACCAACAACTCGCAGCTTTTCAACCTGATAGCGATCTATAATGGCTCTAAACTTTTTTAATGCTTGATAAACCCTTTCAACAGCAGCTGCCTTTAATTTTCGGTTTTTATCTACTCCTTCTCCCAACCTTGTTATTTCTAATTCTCTGGCCAGGATATCAAAGGAATTATTACCACTCTTTTCGCCAATCAACAGCCGACAGGAATTTGTTCCAATATCAATTGCTGCTGCTCTCAAACTCATCAACCCTTTCTTTACAAATTTTACAGTTTTCAGGCCAGTCAATTTTATTAAAGACAACTTCTCCAGCCGGATTAGATTTTTCCACTAAAAAATCGGCAAGATGAGTATGCAAACATTTAATACCTTCTTTTTCTCTAATCCCACCGACACCTGATTCAACAAGCATTCTGTATAAATCCTCAGATACTTCCCTGGCTTTTTGTAGTTCTGCAGCTGATAATAACTGTTTTCTTTTCTCAGCATATCTTTGATGGGCAGCTTCCATTAATGCTTTAAATTCCGCATCACTTTTTAATTTTTTTCCCAGTTCAGAAATCAAATTACTTTCAGCTTCCAGACGGTCGACCTCGTAATTTAAATATGGACAGCTGAGCCAGTAGATAGTTGGCGCTGCGGTATTGTTAGTAAATGGTTTAACAGTAATAACTGCCGGGAATCCAAATGGACAATAAAGGGCAGTTTCTAAGAAATTATCAATTTTTCTATCTAATTGAAGTTCTATTATTTTATGATCATCCATAATTACTGCTCCCTGTAGTTAATTTATTATAAATTTGTACATTAAAAAGAGAAAACACCCCTTAAACGAATTAAAGGATGTTTAAAAAGTCAATAAAAAATTGGCAAATATTTATTTAGAACTTCCGCCGTTTTTTGCCTCTCTGCTTTTTAGATCTTGCTGACGCTCACTGCTCTGCTTTAAGAAACGTTCCATTTTTTCATCAAAGGACATTTCTGGAGCATGATCAATACGGTCATCTGGATCCTCTAATTGTTTGATGGAAAGGCCAATTTTTCCGTCATCATCGACATTAATAACTTTAACCTTAACTTCGTCCCCTTCTTTAAGGAAATTACTAATATCTTTTACATACGTGTTAGCCACCTCAGAAATATGAACCAGGCCTGTTTCTCCACTTTCTAATTCAACAAAAGCACCAAAATTTGTTATCCCTGTAACTTCTCCTACAACTATACTTCCAACTTCAATGGACATCTTTAAAAAATTCCTCCCTAGATATTAATATTGTACTCATTATAACTTAATTAAGACAGAAGTGTCAAATTTATCGGCTAAAATTTTCTAAAATTTTAAAGTTAAAGAAATTCTTCCTCGTTTTTGATCAACATCAAGGACCTTAACCTCTATATTCTGCCCAATTTCGACAATTTCAAAGGGATCACTAACATACATCTGACTCATCTCAGAAATATGAAGCAGTCCATCCTGTTTTAAACCAATATCAACAAAAGCTCCAAAATCAACTATATTGCGAACTTTACCTTTGAAAATCATCCCCGGCTCAATATCCTCTATTTTTAAGATGTCTTTACGGAATATTGGGGCCGGCATTGAATCCCGTGGGTCCCGTCCGGGCTGTTTTAAAGCAGCCACAATATCTTTTGCAGTTGGCAGACCAATATCTAAATCTGAAGCGGTCTTTACCAGGTCAATTTCATTTAATTTTTCTCTGATTTGATCCAATTTTTCTCTATCTCTAATATCAGCTGCCTGATAATTAATATTAGCTAATATCTTCTCTGCTGCCTGGTATGATTCCGGGTGAATGGGAGTCAGAGCAAATGGATCAGCTTCTGAATCAAGACGAATAAAACCTGCAGCCTGCTCATATGTTTTAGGTCCAAAACCATAAACATCAAGCAGATCCTTTCTCTGCTTAAATTTTCCCTCCTGACTGCGGTGCTCAATAATCTTATCTGCATTATTAGAGCTAATACCTGCTACATAAGTTAATAAAGCTGCCGAAGCTGTGTTAATCTCAACTCCAACATGATTAACCGCGTCAACTACTACCTCATTTAATGCTTTTTCTAAGTTTTTTTGAGAAATATCATGCTGATACATTCCTACCCCAAGTGACTTGGGATCAATTTTAACCAGTTCAGCCAGTGGGTCCTGAATTCGGCGCCCAATAGAAATTGCTCCTCGAATTGAAACATCCAGCTCTGGAAACTCCTTCCGGGCCAACTTCGAAGCAGAATAAACTGAAGCCCCAGCTTCACTAACAATAGTATATTCTACATCCATTCCGCCCTTTATCAGTTCTGCCACAAAACTCTCTGTTTCTCTACTAGCAGTTCCATTACCAATTACAATTAAATCAATCTCATAATTTTTAACCAATTTGGCAATCTCAGCAGCGGCTTCATTTTGCTTATTAACCGGTGGATGGGGATAAATAGCACCTGTTTCTAATAACTTGCCATCCTCAGCTAAAGCAGCAAGCTTACAGCCGGTCCTGAAGGCAGGGTCAACAGCAAGTACCCTTTTCCCTTCCAGCGGCGGCTGCATTAATAGAGATCTTAAATTTGTTGAAAAATTATTAATAGCCTTTAGTTCTGCTTTTTCTGTTAAATCATTACGTACTTCTCTTTCTAAGGATGGAAAAATAAGTCTTTTATAGGCATAATCTACAGCATTTATTAAATGTTCAAAGCTGCCAGACTTATTTTTATCAAACTCATAAAAAGCATAAATCATCTCTATTGCCCGCTCATCATCAACTTCTATTTTAACTCTCAGTACTTCTTCATTTTCTCCTCTGTTTAAAGCTAAAATTCTGTGAGGTGGTATCTTATTTATTGATTCTCTGAACTCATAGTAATCCTGATATTTACCCTCTTCATCTTCATTTTTTTGTTCTGAAACAATTTTAGCAGTTTTAAATACATAATCCCGCAGCTTTTTGCGCAGATCAGCATCATCCGATATATCACCTGCTATAATATCTTCAGCTCCACTTAATACATCTTCCACCTGCTCCAGCTCTTTTTCTGGATCAAGATAATTTTCAGCCTCTTTTTTGATTTCTGATTTATCTTTTTGCTGGCTTAAGATTAACTCAGCTAGTGGTTTAAGACCTTTATCAATTGCTTTCGCAGCTTTGGTCTGCTTTTTAACTTTAAAGGGACGATATAAATCCTCTACTTCCTGCAGAGTATCAGCCTTTTTAAGCTTATTTAATAGCTCATCATCTAATTTCTCCTGTTTATCGGCTGCTGCAGCAACTTCATTTTTCCGCTCATTTAAACGGCGTAAATAATCTATTTTTTCCTCAACATTTCTAATTTCCTCTTCATCTAGACTACCTGTCATTTCTTTTCGGTAACGAGCAATAAAAGGGACTGTATTGCCTGAATCTAAAAGCTCTACTGTAGCCTTAATATTTTCTTTTTTCAAATTCAATTCGTCTGCTGCCTGCTGCATTAAATCTGATTTAATATACTCTGACATTTAAAAACTCCTTTACATGCTGATTATATTTATATTCTGTTAAAAATCTAAAAACTTTTCTATTCGCTTTGTTCTTCATCTGAATCTTGATCCTCTCCAGTTTCTTCATCCTCTTCAACTGGAATAAACATTTTTTCGCCTGGCTTTACCAGGCCAAGTTTTTCTCTGGCAACTTCTTCTATGTATTCATGGCTGCTGCTGTTTTCTAACTGCTCCTTTAACCTCTGATTTTCAGCCTCAGCCTCTGCAATTTCAGCTTCAATCTTCTCAATTTGATTTTCAAGCTGGTTCATTCTTGTCATATTCTGATAAAAATTAAAAGCGGCTATCAGTGCGATAACTACAACAATTGTAACAACCACCGGATTTAACAAAAAATCCTTTTTCTGCCGAGGCATATTTATTCCTCCCGTAAGCTAAATTATGATTACAGTTGTAATTATACTTTAAATTCAACAATTAATCAAAAAAGCAGCCGAATTTAAAATTCGACTGCTTCATTAATTCTTATCTATTTTAAAATACTATATTTTAAGCTTAATTAAAAGATACATTCCTCTGTTTCAGCATCAAAGACATGGATTTTTCTTAAGTCAATACCAAGTGAAATTGTATCTCCAACCTGAGCAGTACTTTCAGCTTCCACACGAGCAATTAAGGAGTGACCCTCTTCAGCAAGATAGAGATAAATTTCTGAACCCATAGGCTCAACAACATCTACATCTGCTTCAAAAGAGTTATCTTCTTTAACTTCAAAATCATGGGTGATTTTAGTATCTACAATATCTTCAGGTCTTACACCAAAAACAACCTCTTTACCTACATAATCTTTAATGTGATCTTCTTTATCTTCAGGTACACGAATTTTAAAAGCGCCATCGCCTTCAAGATAATAAGTATCTCCCTCTTTTTCAATTACTGCGTCCATAAAGTTCATGGCTGGTGAACCAATAAATCCAGCTACAAACATATTGTTAGGCTTATTGTAAAGAGATAATGGATCATCAACCTGCTGAACTACACCATCTTTAAGCACAACAATTCTGTCTCCCATTGTCATCGCTTCTGTCTGATCGTGAGTTACATAAATCATTGTAGTTTTTAGACGATCATGCAGTTTGGATAACTCAGTTCTCATCTGAACTCTTAACTTCGCATCAAGGTTAGAGAGGGGCTCATCCATTAAGAATACTTTAGGCTCACGCACAATTGCACGACCAAGAGCAACACGCTGTCTCTGACCACCAGATAGCTGTTTAGGCTTTCTGTCTAATAACTGCTCAATACCTAAAATATCTGCAGCATCCTGAACACGTCTATCAATTTCGTCTTTAGGAAACTTACGTAATTTAAGTCCAAAAGCCATGTTATCATAAACATTCATATGTGGATACAGAGCGTAGTTCTGGAAAACCATCGCAATATCTCTATCTTTAGGTGCTACATCATTAACAACCTGATCACCAATTTTTAAAGTACCTTCACTAATTTCTTCCAGACCAGCAATCATTCTTAAAGTTGTTGACTTACCACAACCGGAAGGTCCTACTAAAACAACAAACTCCTTATCTCTGATCTCCAAGTTCTGATCCTTAACCGCTGTAAAATCACCAAAATGCTTATAAATATGTTCTAAAGTTACACTTGCCATTAAAAAATCCTCCTCATAATTTTAGTTGTATTTTGATATTGATGACTCCCTAATAATTAATTCGGGAGTTAAAACCTTAATTTGTTGACTGTCCAGATTATCATTAATCAATTTTAATAAAAATTCCAGTGAGCTTTTACCAAGCTCCTCCACCGGCTCACTCAAAACTGTCAGTGGTGGATCAATTACTGAAGTTAAAATATTATCACCATAACCAACTACTGCAAAATCATCGGGAATAAAATAACCTCCCATTTTAATTGCTTCCACAAGCCCGATTGTAGTTAACTCTCTGGTAGAAATAAAGGCATCGGGAATAACATCACCTTCAATAATTTCTAAAAAAACATTATAACCAGCCTGTCTGTCATTAGCAGTTGAAAAAATCAGTTCCTGATTAAGATCTAAACCTGAATCCCTGAGTGCATTTTTATAACCACTAATCTTTTCTTCCTCAATCAAATCATCTCGACTGCCGCAGACAAGTGCTATTTTTTTGAAATTTTCTTCTACCAGGTGTTCTACAGCCTGATAAATACCCTGGCTATAATCAGTTAAAACTGAAGTAAAAAAGTTTTCCTCTGCCAGCCGATTAACCAGTACAATTCTATTATCCTGACTAAAACTGGCTCTCAAAAGATGACTCCCTACAAGTTTACCACCAATAAATATTGCCCCATCAACCTGATTTGATTCCAAAAGTGATAGATAGGACTCTTCCTTATCTTCCTGATTATTGGTATTGCAGAGAATTATCTGATAACCTTTTTCATCTGCAGCCTTTTCAATACTCTTTACAATCTCAATATTGCCGGGGCTGTCCATTTCTGCCAAAATTACAGCAATCATATTAGTCTTTTTAGCTGCCAGTCCCCGCGCCAGCTGATTTGGACGATAATTATTTTCCTTTGCAATTTTCAAAATTTTTAACTTTGTTTCTCTACCAACTCCAGGCTTATCATTTAAAGCCCGAGAAACTGTTGATTCTGCAACATCAGCCATGCGAGCAATATCTTTAAGAGTAATCTGCATCTTTCTGCCTCCAGTTTTAAATGCCTGCGCAATTTACGCAAGCGCTTGCGAAAACTTGAAGAAAAAAAGAGCCTGTAATAATAATTAACTCTTATTATTACTATTCGTTACAGACTCTTAAATTCCTTCTTTTTTATTTAAATTTTTTATAATTTTTCTATAATCTCATCAAAATCTATATCGCCAACATTGGCATATACCAGATGAGCCTTGCCAACTCTTGCTTCAGGTCCAACTCCAACTGCCTTCATATTAGCTGCTAAAGCTGCTTCTACACCTGACTCTGCATCCTCTAAAACAACACATTCTTCCGGCTTCAGCCCCAGATTTTTGGCTGCATGTAAAAACAAATCCGGCGCCGGTTTTGCATTTTCTACACTGTTTCCATCTGCAATTGTATCAAAGATGTCTGTGATTTGCAAATGTTTTAAAACTTTTTTTGCATTCCTGCTTGATGAACCTACAGCCAGCTTATAACCATCTGCTTTAAGTTTCATTAATTTTGCTTCCATATCATCCAGAATATCAGCTTTAGTTATTTCCTCTAAATAATCCTGATAATATGCATTTTTTCGATCAGTCCATTCCTTTTTCTGGTCTTCAGGAACTTCTTTTCCATCCAGAATAATCTCCATTGATTCCATTCTGGAAACACCGCGCAGCTGTTCATTTACTTCGCGATTAAAAAACAGGTCTTCTTCATCAGCCAACTTCTGCCAGCTTTTATAATGATATTCTGCAGTATCAGTTATAACTCCATCAAGATCAAAAATAAATCCTTTAATTTCTTTTGCCATAATAACCACTCCCATTATAAATTTATTATTCCTAAAATGAAATTAATTTCTAGTCCAGATCAAAACTTGCTATGATTTTTTCGACTGGATCCAGAGTTGGCCTCCAGATTTCCATTTTTTCTGCTGCTGCAGAAATTGGACGGGACATTCCCTCCATAAATAAACAAATCTCTGTTAGTTCATCAACTGGAATTGGATTTTCAGCAAAAATATTGCTGATTATTGTGATATGAAACATCCACTCCTCATAATTTTCAATAGTTGAAATAGCTTCTGCTTTAAGACTCTGATGAACTGCCTCAGAAAATTCTTTTAAAGATTTAGTTTCATTAACTTCCAGCACCAGCTGATGCTGATCCGAAAATTTAATACAGCTGAAACGATCAACTTCAACCTCAATTTTGTTGAATTCTCTTACCTTTTTAGCAAGAATTTCTTTGGCCTTATCAGCTTTATTTTTCGCTATTCTATCGATTGTAATATGCAGCTGCGGATATATCTGATCGGGATAAAGGTTGTAGTGCTCAGAAACTATTTTCTGCACCTGAGCAGCTGTTTCTACAAGTTCTTCACCTGGAATCAATACTAAAAAATACTCATTTTCTAAATCTGCAGCTTTTATCATAATTAAATCCCCATCTCTAATTTTCCAGTTTTTTAATTTCTGAAGTTAAACGACTTTTATCATCAAGCAGTAATATATTCTCATCTTCCTCTAATAATTTATTCCAGATCTTTTCTGCTTTTCCTTTAATATAGTCTCTTTTTTTAATTTTAAGGTTAGAAAATAAAATCTTAGCCTTATCAGGATAATCAAGCAAAATTTCTAAATTCGCCAGATTACCATGCCCGAATGGAAGATCACTTAAGATAATCAAATCCGCTTTTTCAATCAACTTTTTATTTTGTTTAATTTCAGCTTTGGAAATATCAATGAAAGGTGGTGCTTCAACAATTTCAATCCCCAGCTCTTTTGCAGCCTGCCAGTCAGCATCACCTATATTTAAGACACCAATACTCAATTGATAACCCAGATTTTCCAGTTTATAGATGAACTTTTTAGCAGTTCCACCACCAGCTATAATGTGAATTTTGAAATCTTTTTTTTCAGTCTTACGGTTAAATTTATTAACTTCTGGAACCAGAGTAATAAATGGTCTGTCAGAAAGTGGATTGGTTTTAATTAAAACCTCTGCTTTGTAGACTTGCCTGATATTTTCCTCTGTTAAAACCTCTTCTGCCGGGCCAGCAGCAAATATTCTTCCTTCCTTTAGTAAAATTAATTCCTCACAATACTGAGCAGTTAGATTAAGATCATGGGAGACTGTAATAATTGTTAGATTCAATTCCTGATTCAAATAATTTAAAAGATCATAAATTTCACCCTGATAATTAATATCAAGACTGGAAGTAGGCTCATCCAGCAGCAGAACGTCAGGCTTCTGGGCCAGAGCTCTGGCAATTATAACCCTCTGTCTTTCACCACCCGAAAGTTCATTAATTGATTTACTCCTTAATTTTAGAGTATCAGTAACTTCCATGACCTCTTTTACAATTTTTTTATCTTTTTTGTTAACTCCAGACCAGCGTTTCTGATATGGATGTCTACCCATCATTATAATATCATAGACGTTAAAATTAAAATTAACCTCTGTATTCTGGGGAACAACTGCCATTTTTCGAGCCAGCTCTATCGAACTGTAATCGTTTAACAGTTTAGAATCCAGGTAAACAGTTCCACTATCTGATTTTAAGCTGCTGCTGATATTTTTTAAAAGAGTTGATTTACCGGAAGCATTAGGGCCAATAATACCAATAAAAGAGCCTGCTTCAATTTCTAGATCAATCCCCTTAAGAATTTCTTCAGCAGCATAACTAAATTTAATTTTATCTGTTCTCAGCATAATTTTCACCAAATATTTTTAGATTTATTGCGCAGTAAATAAATAAAATATGGGCCACCGGCAAAAGCGGTAATTATTCCAACCGGTAGTTCCATTGGAGCCATTATAGTTCTGGCCGCTGTGTCTGCAAGCAGCAAAAATGAAGCACCAAATAAAGCTGCCAGCGGTATCAGCCGTCTGTGATCAGGCCCAATTATCATCCTCGCAATATGAGGCACAACTAGACCTATAAAACCAATGCTGCCGCTAACAGAGACTACTGAGGCGGTCAACAGGGATGCTGCTCCAAGTAAAATTATTTTTGTTCTCTCTACATTTAGGCCAAGATGCCGGGCACTCTCTTCTCCGAGCAGTAATATATTTAAGTCCTTAAGATAAAATAATATTACAGCAAATGCTGTTAAAAAATAAGGTAAGATCATCTTAATGTCTCCCCAGGCTGAACCAGCAAGACTCCCCATCAGCCAGTAAACCAGCTGCTGCAGATTTTCCGTTCTTAAAACCATTAGAAAAGACATCATGGAATTCAAAATAAAACTTACTGCTACTCCTGCCAGTAAGAATGTTAGAACCGGTAATTTATTCCCTACCCGGGCCAGCTGATAAACTGTGAAAACTGTGATTACCGCTCCTAAAAAGGCAAAAGCAGGTAGAGAATTTAAATTAAAAATAGCAATTTCTACCCCTAAAAACAGAGCCAGCATTACTCCAGTTCCTGCTCCAGCCGATATTCCAATAATATAGGGATCAACCATTGGGTTTCTAATTATAGCCTGAAAAACAGCACCGGCAACAGCAAGCCCTGCTCCAACAATAAATGCAAGTATAATTCTCGGCAGTCTTATTTCTCCAATAATAATTGCTGCTGAAGCAGAGACACTGCTGCTGTTAAATATATAGCTTAAAATATCAGCTGGATTAATCTGACTTGAACCAATAAATAAAGCCAGAAAGATCAAAAATGCTGAAAACAAAAGCGCCCCTATAAAGATCAATATATTATTTTTATCTTCTCCCATCATTATCAGTCCCCAGTACTGAAATTTGCTTCAATATTTGTAAGCTATTTTTTTATTGATAATTTATTAATTACAAGGCCGGTTAAAAGTTTTGGATAAAAGTCAGTAGACTTCTGCGGCATTTTTTCTCCCTGGTCTGCAATATCCTTCACTTCTTTAACCGAAGTAGGATTTAGAATAAATGCTGCCTGATATTTACCAGTCTCCAGTTTTTCAAGAGCTTTATCTCGATATCTTATATAGTCTAGATTTGACTTAGCAGCCAGTGCTTTTTTATCTATACCCAAATATTTTTCCAGAATAATATTATGCAGAATACTTACATCAAGTTCTTTATAAGCCTGAGAATAATCACCTTCTACCTGATCCAAAACAGCCTCATTTTCAAATTCAAACACATAGTATGCTTCAGCTGCTCCAGCTTTAAAACCAAATACTTTCTTTTCCTGATTCTGATCAAGAAAAATATACATTTCCTCTTTACTGTCAAATTCTTTAATACTAAAATCCTCAGCTGCTTTTTCTAAAAACGAATTAACTTCAAAATCTTTAATATTATACAATAATCTGTGGGTGGGCAGTACCTTTAATCCTGGATCATCCATATTGATAAAAGTCATCAGACGGTGATTAAAACTTTCAACTCCATCTGCCTGCCAGCCCTTTTCTTTACACTCCTGCTGATAATTTAAAGCTGTCTGATAGCGGTGATGTCCATCAGCAATATATAAATTTTTAGATTCCATCTTTTCTTTTATCTCTGCTATCAGCTCTGAATCAGTCAGCTGCCAGACTTTATGTAAATTCTGATCTTCATCATGCACCTCAAAAAGAGGCTCGTCTTTCATTAATTTTGTAAATAAATTATTAATTTCATTTTTCTGATCTGAATAAAGCATAAAAATATGACCAAAATTTGCTTCTGTAGATCTAATTAACTTTAAACGATCTGCTTTTGGCCCTTCCATTGTATTTTCGTGAGCCTTAACTCCTTCGCCAGCCTCCAGTTCTCCCAGACCAACAAAGCCCTTGCGGACAAACTTTTCTCCTTCAACCTCATATTCCTGAGTGTAGAGATAAAAACCTGCTTTTTGATCACGAACTAAAATCTGCTTTTTAATCCAGTTGTTCAAATAATCAGCTGCACTCTGATAGCGATCTTCTTCCTTTCCTAAAATCAAACGCACAACATTATAAGGACTTTGCTCATAATATTCTTCCTGTAACTGCTGATCAATCTTATCATATGGTTGTGTTACTACCTTCTCGAGTTCTCCAACCTGCTCCTGGTTATATCTATAACCATGAAATGGAAATACCTTCGCCATACTTATCACTCCTTTTAATCATTATATATTTTTATCAGCTTTACAGCAAGCTAGATTCAGATATCAAAATTTTTGTAATATAATGAAAATATAATTTATTCTTATTTTACTCTGTTAAAGCATTAAATCCTTGCTTTATCCTTTCCAGTTAGATATAATTAAAAAAAATTAGTAGCAAGAAGAGAGAAGGAGTGGTAATAAGTGTATAAGGTTTTAGTCAGTGACAATATTGCTCAAAAAGGAATTGATATTTTACAGGAAGCAGGCATGGATGTTGATTTCAAACCAGGACAGAGCCGAGAAGATTTTTTAGAAACTATTGCCGACTATGATGGAATTATTGTTAGAAGTATGACTCTTTTAGACGCTGAAGCTTTAAATAAGGCAAAAAAATTAAAGGTAATAGGTAGAGCAGGTACAGGTTATGATAATATTGACTTAGATGAGGCTACTAAACATGGAATTTTCGTTTTTAATACCCCAACTGGAAACACAATTTCTGCGGTTGAACACACTCTGGGAATGATGCTTTCACTTTCCCGTAATATTCCCCAGGCAAACCAGGCACTACACAATGATATCTGGGACCGCAAAAAATATATGGGGGTTGAAGTAAAGGGTAAAACTTTAGGAATTATTGGTCTGGGAAGAATCGGAAGCAGGGTTGCCAAGAGAGCCCAGAGTTTTGGAATGAAAGTAATTGCCAATGACCCGTATCTAGCTCCAAAAAAAGCTGAGAAAATTAATGTCCCTTTACTGCCATTTAAAGAGGTTTTAGAAAAAGCAGATTATGTTACACTACATACACCGCTAACTGATGAAACCTATCATATTTTAAGTCACAAAGAATTCGCCATTATGAAAGATGGTGCGCGCGTAATTAACTGCGCCAGAGGTCAAAATGTAGATACCAAAGCTCTGGCTGAGGCATTAGAAAAAAATAAAATTGCCGGTGCAGCAATCGATGTTCATGAGGAAGAACCAGTTAAAGCCAGTAATAATCCTCTACTTAAATTTAATGATCGTGTTATTATGACCTGTCATTTAGGTGGAACAACTACTGAGGCCATGGATAATGTGTCGATTACCGCAGCTGAAGAAGTAGTTTCAGTCTTACAGAGCAATCTGCCCGAATCACCACTTAATATCCCGGCAATGGATCCCCAGGAGTTTAATCAGGCTAAACCGTATATTAATCTGGTAACTAAGCTGGGTAATTTTATGGCTAAGTGGAAAGGGCACGAAAGAATTGAGGCTGTAGAAGTCGAATATGGTGGAGAGGTTAATCAATTTAACCACAAGCCAATGACTTTAAGTCTGGTAAAATCTATTTTAGAGCCGATTTTAGATGACCGAATTAATCTTGTAAACGCAATGCATATTGCTGAAGAAAGAGGTATTTCTTTAAAGGAAAGCCAGATTCAAAATGAAGGTGAATTAAAAAATATTATTAAAATCAACCTTAAAACTGAAACTGGAGAGTACAGTCTGGCCGGAACCTATTTACCAATTGGATTTAGGTTAATCGAAATTAATGGGCTGAGAATTGATCTTGACCTCTCAGGTGAATTTATTATAGTTAGTTATCAGGATAAACCGGGAGTAATTGGTAAAATTGGTTCAACACTTGGTGAAGAAAATATTAATATTGCTAATATGCAGGTGGGACGTCAGGATATTGGCGGCGAAGCAATTATGATGATGCAGATTGATTCAAAACCTTCTAAAGAAATTATGGAAAGAATCAAAGTCCATCTTGATGAACTTGATACTCGAGTAAAAGATTTAAGCTATCTGGAAATATAAATATATTTAGTATAATCGCGGGAGCAGTCTTATTAAGACTGCTCTTTTTTTTACCCCTTTTTATTTTTGCGTCTTAATTTTAAGAATTTTCTGTTTGCTTGTATCGTATTTATTAGATATAATGAAGTTAAATTAGCAAAATATTTAGGGGAGTGATTAACCGTGTATAAAGTTTTAGTCAATGACAACATTTCTCAAAAAGGCATTGATATTTTACAAGAGGCAGGTATAGAAGTTGATTTCAAACCCGAACAATCTCGCGAAGAATGTTTAAAAACTATTCATCAATATGATGGAATAATACTTCGCAGTATGACAGATTTAGATAAAAAAGCCTTAGCTAAAGCTGAAAACTTAAAAGTAATAGGCAGAGCAGGCACCGGTTATGATAATATCGACCTGGAGGAAGCAACTAAAAAAGGAATTTTTGTTTTTAACACTCCTACCGGCAATACTATTTCTGCTGTAGAACATACTCTGGGAATGATGCTTTCCCTTTCCCGAAATATTCCTCAGTCAAATCAGGCATTACACAACAACCTCTGGAATAGAAAAAAATATAGAGGAGTTGAATTAAAAGCTAAAACACTGGGAATAATTGGATTAAATAGAATTGGGAGCCGAGTTGCTAAAAGAGCTCAAGCTTTTGGAATGGATGTAATAGCAAATGATCCCTATCTTGCTCCAGAAAAAGCAGAAAGTTTAAATGTTCCTCTGCTTTCTCTAAAACAACTCTTAAAAAAATCTGATTATATAACTCTTCACATCCCATTAACTGAGGAAACTCATCATCTCTTAAGCGAAGCTGAGTTTAAATTAATGAAGAAAAATGCGCGAATAATTAATTGTGCTCGCGGAAAAAATATTGACACCAAAGCACTGGCCAGAGCTCTAGCAGAAAATGAAATTGCAGGCGCTGCAATCGATGTTCATGAGGAAGAACCTGTCCCTAAAGATAATCCACTGCTGAATTTTGAAGACCGGGTTATAATGACTGCACATCTGGGAGGAACCACTATTGAAGCAATAGATAATAATTCTATCGCTGCTGCTAGAGAAGTTGTCTCTGTTCTCGAGGGTAATCTTCCAGAATCACCTCTCAATATTCCGGTTATGGATCCTCAGGAATTCAAAAAAGCTCAGCCATATATTGAACTGGTAGCTAAATTGGGTAAATTTATGGCAGAATGGAAAGGAGACCAGCGAATTAAAGCAGTTGAAGTAGAATACGGGGGTGAAATTAATAATTTCAAGCTTAAACCCATAACCTTAAGTTTAATTAAATCTATTCTTGATCCCATACTGGATAACAGAATCAACTTAGTTAATGCAATGCATATAGCTGAAGAAAGAGAAATTGCCATTAAAGAAAGTAAAATTCAAAATGAAACTGAACTTAAAAATTTAGTCAATCTAAAAGTTAAATCTGATAAAGAAGAATACAGTCTTTCGGGAACTTATCTTCCTAATGGTTATCGAATTGTAAGAATAAATGATTTAAGAATTGATCTTGAGCTGGACGGAGAATTTATAATTGTAAGTTATCAGGATAAACCGGGTGTGATTGGAAAAATAACCTCTGTTTTAGGAAAAGACAAAATTAATATTGCAAATATGCAGGTTGGCAGGAAATCACCAGGTGGAGAGGCAGTTGTATTGATTCAAATTGATTCAAAACCCTCAGAAGAAGTTATGCAAGAAATCAAAAATAGTCTAAATGAAATCAATGCCAATCTTAAAGAAATAAATTATCTTAAAATATAAGAATTCAAATTTCAGAGCAGCCTTTCTGGGGCTGCTCTCTTCTCATCTTAATTAATTATTTAAAACTATAGCTGTAATTTCTTATTTAGCAAAATCATATTCTAATTCCCGGTTTAAAAAATATAAAAAAACAATAATTAAAAACATAAAGAAACTTATGCTTGCAAAACCAGTAAACACATTAAAAATATCATTGATTTTACCAATCAGCCAGTTTGAAGTCATATTTATTGCAGAGGCAGTAGTAATAATAAAGCCCATATAAGAACTTACACCCTTATCAAATTCATTCATTATAACTGCCATAATGGTAGGGAACATAATAGAAATAAAAAATCCTGCTGTAGAAAAGAAAACTGCTCCCAAAACTCCCTCTACTAAGAGACCGCAGATAAATAAGAATAATGTTGCTGAAGCAAAGATAAATAGTATTTTGATATATCCTAAATGCTCTGTAAAATATCCTCCTACAAGTCTCCCCACAGTAAAAATTACAAAAAATAATGATAAATATGTAGAAGCAGAAGTTGTGCTAAATGCTCTTTCTACATGCAGAAAATTAACCAGCCAGCTTCCAATTGCAATTTCAGACACAACAGCTGAGCCTAAAACTGCAGAAAAAAGCCATACTTTTTTCTGCTTTACTATTTCTTTAATTGCAATATTATCTTTTTTATCATTTTCAATTTCTACTGGAAAATCAGTAAAAAATAAATAGATAAGTAAAAATATAATCAAAACCAGTGCAGTTAAATAAATTTGATACCATTCTAAGTCTAAAGATAAAAGCCAGCCGGCATAACGAGGGCCTATAGAAGCTCCTACACCAAAAAATAAATGGAGCATATTCATCATCATCCCGGATTTTTCTACAAATATCTTGGCTCCCAGTGAATTAGCACCGATCTCTACTGAGCCAAGTCCAATTCCCAGTAGTGTCATCAACAAGATTAAATAAAGAAATGAATTAATATAACCCATTATAAATATACTAAAAGCAGCAGCCAGAAATCCAAAAGTAATTACTCTTTTTAAGCCAAAATGACTGGCCGCCAGTCCCCCAAAAAATGTTGCCGACATAAATCCAAAAGTTGAGGCCATCAGCATTACACCAATCTGTGAGTAATTTACTGTATAAAAATCTCTGATTGGAGGAATTAATGTACCCCTCATATTATTAATAAATCCCAGCATTATCATCATCATAAATGCCAGAAAAACTAGCTTTTTATGTCTTTTCATCAATAATCAAACCTTCCAAATAAACTCAACAGATTTTTTAAATTTATAACTCTAAAATACTTTCAATAGTGGCCAGTAAACCCTTGATGTCAGCTAAGCTCAGATCACCCATATGTCCAATTCTAAAAGCTTTATTTTTCAAATCACCATAGCCATTAGCAATTCGAATATTATATTTTTCGACCAGAGTCTTAATTAAATTATTAACATCAATACCTCGATTGTTTTCAATACAGGTAACTGTATTCGACCAGTACCCTTCCTCAGCATATATATCAAAATATTCTAAAGCCCAGTTTTGAACATATTCAGCCATTTCCTGATGTCTGGCAAATCTATTTTCTATGCCCTCAAGATTAACGATATCATCCAGCTGCTTTTGCAGGGCAAAAATTTGTGGAATTGCCGGAGTTGTTCTTGTCTGTGAACGCTGATGATACTTATATAAAAGTGGCAGATTAAAATAATAGCTTTTACTTTCCACCTCTTCTGCTCTCTTTAACAAATCATCACTAACTGAAGCAACAGTTAGACCTGCAGGTAAAGCAAATGCCTTCTGAACTCCTGCCAGACACATATCAATTCCCCAGTCATCTACTCTAATTTCAGTACCAGCCATTCCTGAAACAGCATCAACTAAAAATAAAACATCATCAAATTTCTTTACAACTTCTCCAATTTCCTTAACTGGATTCATTAAACCTGTAGAAGTCTCATTTAAAACAACAGTAATCGCATCATATTTACCTGTCTTAAGCTTTTCTTCTACTAATTCTGGTTTTACAGCCTGATCCCAGGGAATCTCTACTTTATCACAGGCAACACCATTTTTTTTAGTGATTTGATACCAGCGATCTGAAAAAGCGCCATTGACAAAATTTAAACAGCGTTTTTTGACCCCATTGGTCACTGCAGCCTCCATAGCTCCAGTTGAAGATGAGGAAAATAAAAAAACAGGATTTTCTGTAAATAGTAATTTTTTTAAATTTCCCTGAATATCATCATAAATCTCAGAAAATTTCTCAGTTCGGTGGTGAATTTGTGCTGTTGATAATTCCTTAAGTAATTCACTTCTCACTTCTGTTGGTCCTGGAGTAAATAATTTTTCGTGCATTTTTGAACACCTCATAAATTATATTTTCAGCTTCAGCTGAATTGCTCGGTTCTCTATACTTAGATATAATTATTTATTATTATAGCAGTTAAAGTAAAAATAATAAAGTAATATTAAATTATCAGAATATTGAAAAATACTAAGAAATAAAAAAAGCACCTTTAAGGTGCATAATATCAAATGGAGCGGGAAACGAGATTTGAACTCGCGACCCTCACGTTGGCAACGTGATGCTCTACCACTGAGCTATTCCCGCATATTTAATGGTGGAGGGGAAAGGATTTGAACCTTTGTAGGCATCGCCGGCAGATTTACAGTCTGCTCCCTTTAACCACTCGGGCACCCCTCCAGATTAGATGTAGGAAATAAGAAGTAGGAAATAAGATTATTAAAAATCCTATTCTATTCCTTTTTAATATTTTATTGTCCTCCACCCAGAAATAAATTAACTTTGGTGGAGATAAGGGGATTCGAACCCCTGGCCTCTACACTGCCAGTGTAGCGCTCTCCCAGCTGAGCTATATCCCCATGGCTATAAAAGTCAATGGAGCCGATGACCGGAGTTGAACCGGTGACCTCTTCCTTACCATGGAAGCGCTGCTACCAACTGAGCTACATCGGCATAAAAAATGGCGGAGGAGACGGGATTTGAACCCGCGATCTCCGGCTTGACAGGCCGGCGCGTTAAACCGCTACGCTACACCTCCGTATTGGATGTAGGAAGTAAGATGTCGAGAAAGGAATCTCTTCCAATCTAACAATATACTTCATTATTTAAATGGTGGGCGAAACAGGGCTCGAACCTGTGACCCCCTGCTTGTAAGGCAGGTGCTCTCCCAACTGAGCTATTCGCCCGCAAAAATGGTACCCTCAAGGGGATTCGAACCCCTGCCGCCAGGATGAAAACCTGGTGTCCTAGACCCCTAGACGATGAGGGCATAAATTAAATGGCGGAGAGAGAGGGATTCGAACCCTCGCCAGGGTAAATACCCTGCTACAGGTTTAGCAAACCCGCCCCTTCAGCCACTTGGGTACCTCTCCATGAATACAAATGGTGGGTCTAAGAGGACTTGAACCTCTGACACTGTGGGTATGAACCACATGCTCTAGCCAACTGAGCTATAGACCCATGATATATGGAGCGGGAAACGAGACTCGAACTCGCGACCCTCAGCTTGGAAGGCTGATGCTCTAGCCAACTGAGCTACTCCCGCATCTTACCATGTAATTTTGCCTGATGTATATAAAATATTAATTTTTAAAAATAAAAATGGTTGCGGGGACCGGATTCGAACCGATGACCTCCAGGTTATGAGCCTGACGAGCTACCAGACTGCTCTACCCCGCGCCAATGGTGAGCCATGGAGGATTCGAACCTCCGACAACCTGATTAAAAGTCAGGTGCTCTGCCAACTGAGCTAATGGCCCAAAATAATGATGAGCATTTATAATTAAATGGCTGGGGCGGTAGGATTCGAACCTACGCGTCCTGAGACCAAAACCCAGTGCCTTACCGCTTGGCTACACCCCAGTATTATAAAAATCATCAAAGCTTGGAAAAAAGGACCGGCAGCGACCTACTCTCCCACATCGTTACCAATGCAGTACCATAGGCGCTGGAGGACTTAACTTTTGTGTTCGAGATGGGAACAAGTGTTGCCCCTCCGCTATTACCACCGGAAATCTATAAAATTTTGATTTATTCTGTTCTCTTTTCTTTTATGAACTTGATCTTTTTACTTTGAGAAAAGCCAACAAAATTTCTGTTTTGATTTCACACCTTATTAATTTAGCTTTTCATTGCTTTATGAAGGTCAAAGAAAAAAGCTGTCTGAGCGAAGCGAGTTCTTTTTTCTACTGAAAAAAAGCAATTAAATGCGTTAAAAATTAATTGGTCTTTGAAATTAAAACTGTAAATTCAAAGATACATATAGGAAATAATGATTAAGCCCTCGATCTATTAGTACCAGTTAGCTTAATGTATTACTACACTTACACCTCTGGCCTATCTAC
>NZ_QAXS01000032.1 GCF_003053565.1 Halanaerobium saccharolyticum
AAAGGATAAGGTAGTGACTGAATATTCTGTAGATAGTATATGTTCTCAATAACTTAAATTTGACAATGCTTAAATATTTTTATGCAATGCTAGTGCTAATAATTATTTATATTTTACTTACTTGCCAAATTAAACTAAAAAAATAAAGTGTATAAAAGGGTTCTAAATACTTATGCGGAATTATTTATATAGCTTTATAGTTAACTAAATATATTTTAAATAATTCAAATTCAACCATAAGGGTGAAATATAATGAACTTAGAAGAAGAGATAAAAAATTTAAATGAAGAACTGAATAATAATGTTGTAGGTGGTCATTTTATTGATCCAGGAATGCAGCCTATAATTAAACAATTTATTAAAAAAGGCATAAAAACTTATAGTTCTTGTGAAGGACATTTTGAAAATGATATTCCACAAATCTTACTTTCTTTTGAATACAACAAATACCTAATAAAAAAATTTATGAGGCTAAAAGAATTTGATATTAGAATAGATCAAACAAGTTTTATCAAAAAACATTTATCAATTAATTATAAAAGGTGTACAATATATAGATTATTTTATAACTCTACAGAAAAGGAATTTTATGAAATAAAAGAGAGAATACTTAAAAATATATTAAAAATTATTGATAGTTATGAGGGTGAAAATATATGATTATAGGTGATGAAGGTCTTTTAGGTTTCAGAGGATATTATAGCTATGAATCAAGTGATTTTAAACCTGAACTTTTAACTGATTCATTAAAAAAAATAATAAAAAAATTGGAATCCAAAAATATTATAGTTCTTGAAGCTTCAGAAGCTTTTTATGAAGATGAATATCCAAGATTATACATAGTTATCAAAGAAGTTGATAAAGTAATAGATAATATTTTAGAAATAGAAGATTTTGATATTCAAGTATTCAGAAATGAAGAAGATTATTCCAAGGCTGTTATAATCATAGAGAGACACTTTCTTAAAGATGAATATACTGAAAAAGAGTTTGATAAGAAACAGGATGAGCTAATTAATAATCTAAATAATTGGATTAAAATAAATTAGTACCAGATGAAATCCAGTTAGAAACAAGAATTATAATGCGAATTTTAAAAAAATATTATTCAAATAGAAGAGAGTTTTTTTATTTACTTTTTTACTCTTTAAAATTATTCGGAAATTAGATGTTTTATGAATTTCTGAGTATTATTTATTAGTATCTTAGATCATATATTTAATAAAAAAATAATTCTAATATTTTATATTAAAATTGGCAATTTATAACATAATATACAGGATAATATTTTCTTTTGTTGAACTTAGTCAGTAAAGGAGTTGAGTTTATGGGTAAAAAATGGGTGCAGCATTAATAATCAGTGGATTTTTAATACCATTAATTTTATTGCTGTTTTTTGGTAATGATTGGGTATCTGTAAAACAGGTAGGAATTATTTACAACATAATGAATGCAGATTTAAGATTTTATGAGTCTGAATATTTAAATAAAATAGAGCAAGATGGCTATGTAGATATAAAAAAGATGAACTATGAAGGGAAAATTTATATTGATTGGGAGAAAACAAGTGAAGAATACAAAGAAGATAAATACACAATACCATTTAGATATGCAGCAGGATCAGGTTTGATTTCTATTATTTTAGGTAGTTTTTTTTATAAAGGAGATGAGATAATGCAAAAATTTGAAAGATTTATTATTTATCCAATGCTTTTTATTGCTATATTCTTTAGTTTTGCAGATGATGGTGTGCAGCAGACGACAGCACAACAGGTTTATGATGAGATAATAGCAAAGAGTATTAGTATTGTCAATGATGAAGGTGAATTGTTAATAAATTTAAGCAGACATGAAGAAAGTAATGTTAATAAGAATTCTGGACGAATTAAGATTATAGGTTATGACGGAGACAAAACTAATATAATACCTGGTCATATTAGTCTAGAACAAAACAAAAATTATTTAAAAGCTCAATCTAATGGGATATATATTAATGAATATGATAATAAAAAAGAGGAAACAAATAGAATTAAAATTGGTAATAATATAAACTCAAATTATACTTATTTTTTTGGAATAGGTATTTACAAAAATAATATATTTCATAATAATCCATACTATATGGACAATATAGATAATTTAAGTGTTATGTTGAAATCAAATTCAAAAAGTGGCTTATTATCTATAAAAAATGATCATGGGGATGATTTAATTTATTTGGGTTCTAGCACAAATAGTCATGGTTTAATTAATATTTATGATAAATATGGTGAAGATTACAGAAGTTATACCTATAAATAGGCTGTAGAATTAAAAATTTGTCTGTTTACTTAAAATCTATATTTTATGAAGTTTTTAAAGGAGGTTTCAAATGAATTTTAGTGAAATTAATGACAAAGAATTAAAAGAATTATTAAGAGGTTTAAGTTTTGCTATAAAAAAAATAGGGGAAGAATATTTTAAATTGGATTTAGCTAGCGAAGATAATAAAGAACATTATAAATATAGAGAGAGAGTTTATTGTTATGAATTTTATCATCAGTTAAGAAATACTTTAGGTTGTGATTACCCTTATGTAATAAATGGAGAAATTGATAAAAAAGATCATCCTATTATTGCTTCTAATAAGAACCCTGATTTTGTAATACATAACCCTGGAAATATGAAACAAAACTTTGTAATTATGGAAGTTAAAAATTTAGAAGGCTTTAGTAAATCTAAAAGGAAAAATGATATAGAAAAATTTATAACTTTCTTTGAAGAATGCAACTATCAATACGCAATATATTTAATTTATGGAGAAAAAGAAAATGAAAATACATTCAAAGAAAACAGGGAAAACTTAGAAGATCAAATAAAAAAGAAGCTAAGTGATAGTGATGAAAATTTAAAATATAAAAAAGTGATAGTTTTATGGCATAATGATATAATAGGAGAAATAGATTATGATATAATTAGTCTTCCAAAAAAACAAAGAAGATTATAATAGCTCGTTAGTATTCACTATTTTAAAATTAATAAATTAGTTGATATAATTTCTGTTTAATATTTAAATAATTTTAGGGGGGGAGAAAATGTTTTCTAAATTATATCTTAAAATTAAAAATATCAATTTTAGTTCAATATTAATTAATCTATTTTTTTCATTAGGGTTTTTATTAATATTAATTGGTATAATGAGTATGGTAATGATGGGTAGTGTTAGGGGAAAATATGAAAATATAGTCGTTTATTATATAATTGGTTTATTTTCTG
Source organism: Halanaerobium saccharolyticum (assembly GCF_003053565.1). Lineage (GTDB taxonomy): Bacteria > Bacillota > Halanaerobiia > Halanaerobiales > Halanaerobiaceae > Halanaerobium > Halanaerobium saccharolyticum_B. Next base: position 3,256 of record NZ_QAXS01000032.1, read on the forward strand.
GAGGGATTATTTTAATTACTTTAGGACAAATAATTAATATTCTTGAAGATATAAAAAATAATTTAAAAAAACTAGATAATTGAAATATCTATAAATAATCTTCGCAAAAGAGGCAATTAACGAATTTAAGCTGCAAAAAAACTGGTTTAAAATCAAAAAAACCCACTCCAGGGAAGGGAGTGGGATAAAACAAGGAGAAAAGTATCTACTACTTCAATTTATGTAATAGTTGCCCTCTGCAGCAACTTTTAAAAAGAGAAAATTTGAATTTTTACTCTGATTAAATATTATCACTGAACAATTAAATCCTCTTTAAAAATACATTAGAAACAAATTAAATAAAGGATATTTAAGTTCAAGAGTGAATATTAATAATAGTTCAGAATATTTTGTGAAGGAGTGTTAGCTATGGCTAAAGAGTTTGATTTTGAAGGCAATAAGAAAAATATTGAAGTAGTAGCTAAAAAATTAAGAGAAAGAAATGAAGCTGAATATGACGCCATAAAAGAGCTCTACAATCTATTATTAGTTAATGATTGTTCAATAACAGAATCTTGTTTGAATGAAGTTGCACTGAAAGAAGGTAGTAACAATCCAGAATTCAACAAATTAAATGAAGAATATAAAAAGCTAAGAAGTACATTTGATAATCTGTTAGGATCTTCAATGAGCTTTGAGGCCTTATCAGCAGCTGAATATCTCGAAGATTATGCTAAGAGAATAATTTATTCAGAAGATAAAGGAAAAGTGATTTCTGAAACTGAAAAAGAGCTAAAAGAACGAATAGAATTCAATAATAAAAAACTAGAAAGTGATAGGGAACATTATGAAGAGTTTCCCGAACATTACTACAATAATGAGGAAGAAATTGAAGAGAACAAAGATGAGATTTATAAATTAATTGATGGATCACATTATTTATTGAATTTGATAAGTGATTTAAAAAAAGAGATGGAAAAATCTATTGCATAAAAATTTATAAAAAAGTAAGAGCAGCTATCTTAAACAACTGGATAGGCTGCTCTTTTATATTTAAAACTACTTTTAAATTTTTGATTAATAAACCAGGTTAGTTGAATAGTTTCAAAACATCTTTTAAACTTATTTCTGCTCCAATTTATCTAACAATCCCTGAATCCTCTCATTATAATCATCTCTAATTTCCTGCAGCTGCTCCTGGTATTCTTTTTCCTGTTCAAGCAGTGCTCGCTCTTTCTCATTAGTTAGTTTTTCCTTCATATTCTCCATAGCATTATCTTTATTTTCAAGCTCCTGATTAAGTGATTCAACCTTAGTATTAAGCTGCTTATTTTCTTTTTCTTTTTCTTCCAGTTCAGCTCCTAGTTCTTTCAGGCGTTCCTTCATTTTTGGTAATTCTTCCAGCTGTTCATCTTTCTTATAAATTTCGGTTTTCAGATCTTGTTTCTGCTGTTGCAGATTATAAATCAAATCATCTTTTGTTTCCAAAGAATTCTCTAGCTGATTATTTTCTTTTTTTAAATCATTTAAAACACCTTTTAAATCTGATAATTCTTCCGAGAGAGATTCTATTTCTTCTTCAGAGGTGTCTTTTAGCTTCTGATACTGTTCTTTTAATTCTTTATGTGTGTCCTCTAAATCAGCTATTTCTTCGTCTTTTTCCTCCAGTTGTTCTTTATACTTATTATCCTTCTCCCTTAAAGCAACAGCCATTTTCTCTCCCATACCAGTGAATATATTAGTGATTTCTTTTTTAATTTTGTTGAGGGAATCTAGATCTCCACTTAATTCAGGAACCTCCTCTTTAACGGAGTTAATATTATAAAGCCCCAGTAAATGTTCGATGAACTCTCCTCGGTTCTCAAAATCGCTCATGTCAGCCATCTTATTTATTTTATCTTTGGTATTTTGATCCACTTTAACACTCCATGTTTCGCTCATTTCAATACCTCCTTAGATTTTTTATTAAATCTTTATTTAAAATATAATTTATAAAAATTAAAAGTTTACATAAGTTTACTATAGTTTACTAAGTATATTAAGTTATAATATAAGTTTACTAAATATTTTGATAATAGTCAAACAAAATTATAAAGAAGGACAATTTGTTTAGACAAAGAATTTATTATTAGGTGATATAAATGAAAAAAGTAATTAGAGGAACTTCTTTTCAGAGAACTTATGATGGTAATTTTGATATGAGGGTTTATAAGCAATTTAAAAATATTGCTAAAAACAAAAATCATAGTCTAAATATTTATATAAACAAAAAAATTGAAGAGCTTCAGGATGATATAAGATTACAAAAATATAATGAAAATGATTTTTATGAAAATAAGAAACTATTTTTAAAGAAGAAAAATCACAAGTTTACTAAAAATATGTATTATATACATGGTCTAAATATGCGTGATTATTTGCAGTCGGTAATGGAAGAAGTAATTAGAAATAACGATATTAGCTAAAGCAAAAGATGTTTTGTTTTCTCCTGAGATTTTATTATTAATTTTGTAAGAATGAAAGATCTTTCAAGTTAATTTAAGTAGATAAACGAACAAATGTATGATAAAATATACTTAAAACTACTTTTATTTGATTTGAAAGGTGGTATTGAAATGAATTTTAAGGACAGGGGAAATAAGAAGTGGACTGCTATGATGCTTATTGAGCATAGGGATAGATTGAAAGAATTGAAAGCTAGTGAGAAGGAGAGGAAGAAACCTATTTTAGATGATCAGGAGAAAAAAGTGATCAATTATAGACTGCAGCAGGCATTGCAGAATAATTTATCTGTAGAAATTAAGTATTATGAGGATAAAAGATTTAAGATAACTAATGGAAGAATAGATAAGGTGGATATTAATCAGAAATATATTCTTATTAATAATTTAAAAATTCCACTTGATAATTTATTGGAAGTAAAATTAGAGTAAGAATCTCAAATTGATCACAAAAAAAGACTAATGGAAGGTGAAAACTATGAAAGAATATGTAGTTACAGCAAAGGTAAAAGGGTCCTCTCCAGGCATAGGTAAGATAACTAAGACATTAATGGCAGAAGGCAAAGAAGAGGCTCTAAATAAATTCTATGAGCATTATGATAATCCCAAACCTGGTAATTACGGTAGAAATGATATTGAGCTGGTTTCAATCAGGGAGGTAACAACTGAAAATAGAGATAGTTTTCATTAAATTTATTACCCCAAAAAACTCGAAAGTGATTTCAAGTTCGAGAGTTCTGGGGTGTTTTTTTATGTCTTATTTTTTTCAAAGAATTGCTCCATTGCAGTGTGATATATTCTTTTCTTATCTATTTTATTTATTTCAGAAAAGTATTCAAGATCTTTAAGCAGCTCACTTGTGATGTTAGCACTAATTTGAGTCTTATCTTTTGGTTTTATATCCTGAAAGGACCAGGTTATTTTTTTATCCTCTCTATCAAGATAATCTTTTATAATCATTCGGCTTAACTCACTCCTGTTTAGACCATATTTTTCTGCATAATCAAAAAATTTTTCTGCCAGCTCATCAACTATCCTCATTGTAAGGTAATCGGCATCTTGAGTTGGAACCATTTCATTGTATAATTTATGGTTTGGATTCTTGGCTGACATTATAATTAACTCTTTTTCTTTGAGTCTGGCTTCTATTTGAAAATTAAATTTTTCGATTTCTTCAATTATGAAATCGCTCCAATGATATTTTTCTACTGCAGCTAGAAATTTTTCATTCAAATTGTCTTTTTTTCTAATGTTTCTTTGTTGTTGATATTTTCTGACTTCAAAATTATTGGTTTGTCCATAATATACTCCCATATCTTTGTAATTTATTATTCTATAAACTGAGTATTTCTGCATTTTTATTTCCTCCTTTAGTTTTTGAATGCTTAAATTGAAAAAGTCCCCAGAATAACTTTTAGTTCTTAGTTTTAGTTAGCCTGGGGATGTTAATTATACTGCTTATGCTTTTGTTATTACTATTTTTTCATCTTTTACTTTGAGGTCTAATAAATCTAATTTTTCTATGCTTGCTTTTTTCCTTAACTTGAATGGCAGCATGACTCTTCCAAGCTGATCTACTTTTCTCTGTTCTGTTTTCACTATTATCGCATCCTTTCTTTTTTTTACCTAAATTTCGTATTTTTTGAGGAGTTAATGTGTCTAGGAATTAATCTATATTCTTATTATACTATAAATTTCTTTTAATTCAAGTATTTTCCAATTATTTTTAAATTATTTTAATTTTTTATAAAACACCCCAGTTTTACTCCCTTTTGGGTAGAGCAAAACTGGGATTAATTATTAAAATATAATTATATATATTTACATAGAAAAAACCTCAGTATTCTTGAAAATAAAAAATTCAAGTTCTACTGAGGTGGGCTTCTGTTCTACTCTTCAATTTTCTCTTTCATTTTGTTTACACAGTCAGTACAGATATGTCTGTCTTCAAATTCAATTAGATTATCCATTGAGCCGCAGTATTCACAACCTGGTTCATATTTTTGGAGAATTATCTTATTTCCATCAACAAAAACTTCCATCGGATCTTTCTTGGAAATATTTAAGGTTTTTCTTAATTCGATTGGAATTACCATTCTACCAAGGTCGTCAATTTTACGAACAATACCAGTTGATTTTATTGTAATCACTCCCTCTATATTGTTTTTTATTTCTTTATATATATTTGAATATAAGTTAAATTATTCCTGCATATAGCTCAAATTTTCTCTCTTTTGGACAGAAAAAATTTGAGACTAAAAAAGACTCTAGATATTCTTGAAAAACCATTTAAAAACAATCTCAAGTGATTTTAGGATGATGATATCATGTTTTTTTTGTTCCCACTTTTCCTTTCTTCCTGGCAAAGCAAAAGTGGAACCAAAAAAGCTTTATTTAATACCTATTTTTAAAAATTTTTTCAAAATGGATTCAATTTAATAAACCCAAAAAATAAATCAGAAAAATATAGAAATACGGGGTTTAAATTGATAAAAAAGGGGTATGAAATATGAAAAAAGGGGTGGCAACTTATGATAGAGGGGGGTATCCCCCAGGTTTGCACCAGCTACGGAGGGGGTTTTATCTACAGAGGATAACTTTTTTCTTATAGATGGATTTATATCTTTTGAAAAGTCAAAAATAAAAAGTTGTGCTATTTTGTATATATTTATATATTTTTGTCATTATATTATTTAGACTAAAGTATTCTATTTTTACAATTTAAAAAATATCTGACGATATATGTCGAAAAAACAGATTTATGTTTTAAAAATTTGTAGGACAATTATGATTACAAAAAGATCCTAATTTATAAGCTTTTATAGCTATTTTTATGGAAATTTGTAGGACAATATGTGTTAAGTTTCTAATTTAAATTTTGTTTTTTCAACTTATAAATTTTACTTGTGTTAAATCTTATCTCTTAAAATAGCTCTGATCCCTTATTATATAAGTGATGAAGTGTGTATCACAAGTATTTTACTCAAGTATTAAAAATAAAACCAAAAAATCTTGCAGTCCCTTCAATAACAGTAAAGTCTCTGTACGACAAATATATATTTTAATATTTAACAGCTACAACAATTATAATTTGGAAAACTGGCTTAATTTTATCTTCTAGTTTCTTTTCCTTTTTTGAATTTATTTAATGCTTGGTTTAATATTCAACTAATTAAATGGACTCATAGATTTTACAGGATGAAAAAATAAAACTCCCTGATAGTTAGAACCATCAGGGAGAAAATAAAAGGGGAGATTATTTTTTTAATTGATTTTACCTGTAATAATAAATTTTATCTTGATTCTGATAATCTGAATCTGGTGTCTTAAGATTTAATAAATCATCTTTGTAATTACCTGATCTATCTATTTCAACCATTACTGGAACAGGTTTTTTTGTATTATCCAGATAAATAAGTTGATTTGATTTTTTAAATTTTTGTCTATTCTTAAATAATTTTTTAATATCTCTATAATTTGATTTCATTAATTCTACACCAGCAGTTAATCCGATAATTAATAATATGATTTGAGTTGAAAAACTTAAAGTGGCGATTTCGTCTGCAGCTAACATAAAAATATCTATTATTTGTTTCACTTGCAAAACCTCCTGTTTTTATTTTGTGATTACAACAATATTGTATATTAAATTTGTTTATTTGTCAAATATTTTTAAAAATAACTTGCAATTTAAACAAATAAATGTTATAATAGTAGTAGAAATGATTTAAAACTTGTTTTGTTTGCAAATTGAACTGCTAATTTAAAAATATTAGTTTAAAAGATGTTTTAAATGAAAAAGAGGGGATTAAAATGGATAATCAGATCTGGGAGAATTTAAGGAAGATCAGAAAAAATAAAAATAAATCACTTAAAGAAGTTTCTAATTCAATTGGTATAAATACCAGTAGTTTGAGTCGGATAGAAACGGGAAATTCACCGAGTGTTAGCTTTGAGACCATCTATAATTTAGCTGATTATTATAATGTAAGTCTTGAGAAATTAGCTACAAGTAATATAAATGAGGAGAATCTTAGCGATAAAGATACAGATGAAATTACTATTTCAAGAGAAGAGATGCCATACTATAGCTTGGCTATTGAAGCAAAAAAAGAAGGGTTATCGGTTGAAGACACCAAAAATTTAATTTTGCTATTTAGAAAAATAACTTCTGAAATTCAAAGAAGAAATATAAAAGATAAATATTTTGATCTAGCTCTTAAGGCAAAAGGAAACGGAATAAGTGAAGCTGAATTCAGCAGCATGGTTGATATTATGATTAAGAACAAAGAAAATGATAATTAAGGGAGGATAATTAAAGATGAAAAAAGTAACCAAACTTGAAAATTATAGAAAGAAGAAAAAAGAAGAGAAACTTTCTCAAATAGATGAAAATGGTTTCAGAGAGATACCCGAAGACGAACTTGCAGAAATGCTAGATCGAAACGGGGATCTTAAACTTGATTCTGATGATTATGATATTTATGATGAGGAATTTATTCAGGAGAATGCTGAGCATATTGCTCACCATACTCTTCCTTTCTGTACAGTATGTGATAGTCCTTTGAAAGAAGGAGACAGAGTGGATTCCTTATGGCCAATGCAATATAGAAACAATATTTGCAACTGGTGCCAAGATAAATTACCAAAGAAGATAAAAAATAAAGGTATTGTAAATCTAGAAAAACTGGAATTGGTATTAATTGAAGAAGACTATAAAAAGATAAAAGAGCATTTAAATAAAAAAGACATTTATAATATTGAGGGACATCAAATAATTACTGAAGACTTATTCCAAAAAATTAAATATCAAATTTTGAATGGTTAACTTTAATCTTTTAAGAATAAAGCTCCCAAGCAGGGAGCTTTGTTCTGAAAGGAGATTTTCTATGTCTTATGTTCAGATGAGTTTCTCATTTAAGCATTATCAATTTTGACATTAACATCAAGTTTATCTATGCTACAGTTGGGGCAAAACCATTTGATATCTTTAAACTCCTATCATTGCATATTATATTAATTATTAACTTATAATAATAACTATTATTAGGATATCAATTTCTATTGAGCTTTACAATGATTTTTTCTAATATCTTCTACTATGGATTGAGCTTTGTCCCACCCTTTTTTGGTTAACATAAAAATTCCTCCATACCATTTTTCTGCATAACCCTTTCTAATTAGAGCAGCTAATCCAGCTCGATAATCAGCTTTTGTTTTGGGTGTGCTATCATAATATTGATTTCCAATTCGGATATAAGGCTGTTCAAAAGAAGTGTTTACCAGATAAATTTTTCCTTCAGCAAAATAAGCAAAGCCTAAAATCTCGCTTTCTTCATATCCCAAAACTTCATCAGAAAGAGTATTAAATTTTTTGATTGAATCAGTGATTTCACTCAACATTTTTATCAATTCCTTTCTATTAATTTATTTAATTATATCATTCACAAAGTTTTGTTTTTAGGTCATTTTGTAATTATTTTTTAAATAAGATAAAATAAATTATAGAATAAAAAGATAAAAAAAGGAGATGCTCTAATGACTTCTAGTGATAAAGGTAGATCACCAAAAGAATCTCTTGAACAATCTCTAAAAGAAATGAAAATGATGCGTGAAGGTAAAATGAAAAAAGCTACCTGGGAAGAATTTAGAAGTTCTTCAAGAAATGATAATTAAAAAGTATGAAAGGTGGTGTAATAATGGCAACTTCTTCTATTTTTGATAAATTCGTCATTGATTCTGACGAAAAATTAGAAATTTTGCTTAGAGAAAAAAATACTGAAGGAAGAAAAACTCCCTATATTGATATAGATGAGAAAATAAAAAGAGGAAGAAAAGTATTAGAAAACTTTTAATCTAGTTGTTTCTTATCATTACACTCATAACACAGACAGGTATTATCTTCCCCATAAAAATATATCCAGTCTTTAGTAAACTTATTGCAGATTCGACAATTTCCCCATCTATTCCCCTTACTATCTCGCCAGAGTTTAGTTTCTGGTTTCTTTTTTTCTGCAAAAGCTTCTTTTCTTAAGACCTCAAAAGGTTTTTCAGGTTTAGATTTATTTTCTTTTTTTGATTTAGCATTATTTTTTGATATTTTCTTAGCTTTACTGAAATTGGAATCATAATATTGCTTTTTAATCGTTTTTACTTTAGTAGGATTATAATCTAGATCATCTTTAAGCCTTTCAAACCACCAATAGTAAGGAGTTCCATTAGACCCAAGTTGCTTTTTTACAAAGCCATATTCTTCTAGATTTAACAAAAAATCTGCAATAACTAAATCTAGACCAACTTTTTCATCTAATAATTGAGGGTATAAATCTTTTGTATAAACCATATTTTTATTTAAGGGTAGAGTTGTTTTCTTTTTAATATAATTGACTATGTGTTTAACCTGAAGCTTTGAGGAACTTTTACGGTTAAGGCTTTTAAATATAAAAATTCTAAATATTAAAGTCTGCCACAGTCTCCTATCGCATTTAATAATATTTTCATTCTTGATTTTTCTATTTAAATATTTAGGCATATCATCTGCATCTAAATTTAATTCTTTAGACAACTCAATCCATTTTTGATTATTTTTTAGTTGTTTTGCCCACTTTGTTCTCTGGGTTTCTTGGACATTTTCTTTTAAATATTTCTTTATTACTTTAGCTTTTAATTTTCTATTTTTAAGTTCTTTTTCGAATTCTCTTTTTTTCTTCTCTTCTAGTTTCTGGATTAAATTTTCTTGATCTTTAATGAAATTATTTATTCTTTTTTTATATGCTGTTCTAATTTCCTTTAACCCAGGATAATATATCCAGGTTTTTATATCAGTATTATTTAGAATATAATTTTTAAGTTTTATTTTATCGGAATAAACTTCTTCTGGAGTATCAGAAAGATCTACTTCAATAGCTAATACATTTTTCTTCCCTAATTTCTTTATTTTTATATCATCAACTTCATGAGTAACCTTAATTTCAACTGCTAGGTTGAACTTTTGAATAAAAACATCAGGTATAAAATTATTAAAACTTTTTTCTAAATCTGCTCTATTAAAATAAATCGCTTTTTTATTATCAATTACTAGTTTTGGAGTTTCAATTGATATCTGGTTATCGGAATAAGTTTTATATAACTTTTTTATTTCGAAAAACTCTTCTTTAAAGTTATTTAAGATTTGTTCTTCTTTAAAGCAAAAAAAATTGGATGAATATGATTCTGAAGTAATAGCTGATTTTTTTAGTGGATTATTTATAATCTCATTAATATTAATAGATTTTGGTGGGAGCATTAATTTTTTGTGTTTTTTTATCACCTGTTTGGCAAATAAGTGCAAGGCACTTTCCAAAGCTGCACCGCAATCTTCTTTATAATGTCTGAAGTGGTGAACTTGCTTGTTACCTAGAACAGCCAATAACGGCTTATGGCAGGAGGGGCAAGTGCAGTTTGCTCTTAAACCCCTTTCATTAGATGGAATATCATTTATATGAATTATCTTATTATCTCTTAGTCCAAAAGGATTTTTGATGTTCATAAAATAACCTCTTTCATTTAAAAAATGATATATTTTCTATTAATAATATAATTCTTTAAAATAAAAAATTATCCTTTATAAGTGATTTCTCATACCATCACAATCTAATTCACAATAATAACCTGACATAATTTTTTTAGTTTCATTAACTATTTTCTCTGATCTTTTCCAGCCAGAATTGGTCAGTATAAATATATTTTCATTCCAGTTTTCAGCAAATCCTTTTTTAATTAAATTTACCAACCCATTTCTGTAACTGGCTTTTATTTTTGTATTAAAATTATAATGTACTGAACTTATACGAATATAAGGCTGTCCGAGTTTATTATTAACAATATGTATTTCTCCATCAGCAAAATAAGCATATCCTAAAATTTCTTTTTCGAAAAAACTCAATTCATAACCTGGTAAAGAATTAAACTTTTCAATAGCATAGCTAATTTCACTTAACATAGGATCACGCCCTTTATTTTTAATTATTAGTTTTTGTTTCAATAAATAAGTCATGAGCTTTTTTAATGGTAAAAACAATAACTATTAATTTAATAAACCCATCAGTTATAAGTGCTATAAAAATGTATATCCCTAAACTTACAAAAGGAGCTTTTCTTTCTATCAGCTCGTCTATTAAGCCAATAATAATCAAAAACACAATAATTAATATAATCGCTGTTATATCAATTATTATTCCGCCTCCCTTTTATTTTTTCCCCACATACATTTAGTATAATTACTCTCAAAAAATAAAAAAGAGGACTCCTTTATTTGAAAGAAGCCCTTTAAATCAGCTATTCAGCCTCTACAATTTGGAAAGAACTTTCCAGTTTTTTGTTGGGAGAATCCATTTTTTTATAAACAGCTGCTTTATTTACATAATTTGATAATCCTTTAGGTATATTTTTGCTTTTAATATTATCATAGCCAAAAGCTCTAAGAATATCTTTAACCATCACTCCCATAGTTTGTTTAGAAAAGCTATCATTCAGCTCGAATTTCTCCTGCTCTCCATAAAGATTTTCTATTTCTGTTATAGAAGCAGCTAGAGCTGGTATTTCTAATTCGCTAAATACCATCATTCTATAGATATTTTCACCTTTTGCTAAAAGAGAATATATCTCTTCAGCTATTTTGTTATCACTAAATTTTTGATGTCTGGGATTCCTCTCGATAAAAGAATTAAAATCAATTTTATAATTTGTCATTTAACTCACTCCTTTTATTTTAATTATTCATTTAATATATCTTTAAAGTCTTAAAATGCTCAATATTATAGGGTGAATCTTCTTTGAAAATTAAAGCCTTAAAAAATGCAATTTTATAGGAAGTTTGTTTTTTAAGATTAAAAATAGCAAAAGCATCCTTTTTTTCTGAAAAAGCATAAATATGATTTTCGGAGTCGAATATTTCTTTTGCTGGGGCAAAACAGACACAGTAATACTGATTGTCATCAATTTTAAAACTTTTAATCTGGTAATTATCGATCATATTATTAAATTCTCCAGATCTCATCTCGAATTCTATTCCTTTTATATATAAATTATTATCAAGATTGTTCTGAAATTCTTCTATAAAATCTTCATCTCTTGCTGCCACATATTTTTTATCAGGCCAGTTAAGTTTATTTAACTGATGGCTAAGATTGTTATCTGGTTTTAAAGTATAGTTGATTTTTTTGATTCCATTTTCATGACGGCGACAATTATTTATGAGATAAATGTAGCCCATCCCCCACTCATTATAAGTAATATCCATAATTTACCCCCTTTTTTTATTAAAGAAACCATGTATATTTATACCTTTATATTTAATATGTTTATTATAAACTATTTAAATATATATGTCAACTCTTTTTATAAAATAAAAAAAGAAAACCCATTTAGAGTTTTCTTAATGATTTTAACTAATATTTATTTGTGTTCTCGATAGGTTTCAATTAAACTGCTTTTAGGGTTTTTGTTCTTTTTTAAGTTTTCTAAATCATATTTTTTCCTAATTTCTTTTCCCAATTCGGAATTTAATTCATCTTTAACTTTTTTATCATTTCCAACTAAGCTTGAATACTTATCCATTAATTCAGGATCGTTTTCTATCATTAAAAATATCCTGTCTGTTATGTCTTTACTAAACTTATCAAAAACTTCATTAAAGAAATTGTCAAACTGGCTCATATAAAATCTCTCCTTTATTTAATTTAATAATAATTTAAAGAAAATAATTTAGTCCTATAAATTTTCTTTAAATAATTGATAACCTTGTTCATAATCTGGATGAGTTTCTGCGGCATTTTTATAGTTTTCCAATGCCTTTTCTTTATTATCCAATTCAAAATAACATTCACCTATCTTTGAATAATAAGCTGCAATATTTTTATTTTCTTCTTCTTTGCTTAAATTATCATCTTTTATTGATGCAATTGCTTTATCGAATTGAACTATTGCTTTTTCATATTGTTCTCTTTCTTTATGTATGGAAGCTAAAGATGAATAATAAATATAATAATCAGGATTTAAATTGATTGCCTTTTTATAGGCATCAATTGCTAAATCTTTTTTACCATTGTAATCCAAAAGTGTAGCTTTTTCTCCGTAATATTTGGCTTCGTTTGGATTATGATCAATAGCAGAATTTAATAATTCAAGGCCTTCTTCTTCATTCTTTTTGCCGAGAATATAATCCATTACATCTTTCTTATATTCATTATAGTATTCTTCAGCTTTTTCTTTATCACTTTCAGAAATATTTTCTTTGCTTTCAACTACTGCATTATTTTGAGTTTGGTTTTCAGTAGCTAAGTTTTCTTCTGTATATGTTATGTTAAATAAAAATAGAAATGTAATGATCAATAAAGAGTAAACTGTAAAAACTTTTTTTCTTGTTTTTTTACCCTTCCAGAGAACTAATTTAGGTTTAATGAGACCAATGAATAAAGCAAAAATAGATATGAAAAATAATAACACAAATAAAGTATCCATTATACACTCCTAATTAAAATTTTTTGATATTATGGTATAAATTTATAATTCAAGATAAAACAAAATTTCCCTTTAATTTTATTCAATTATTTATTTTATGATTTCTATAGCCCAAAAAGTATACCTTTTGGGAGTCTTTTATTAATAGATTTATAAACAACAAGTAAAGTCAGTGATAGCAGTGAATCTAACCTGCTATTTTCTTTTTATTAAATCCGTATCAAAAGGTATAAAAATTAATTTAGAGATATCCCAAAATAAAAATGTACCTTTTGAAACTTTTATGATATACTATAACTAATAATTGGAAATAGAGGTGGAATAATATGAGTGGTAGAAAATATGGTTATATAAGAGTCTCCAGTAAAGAACAGAATCCTGCCAGGCAGGAAGATGCACTTTTAAAAGCCGGAGTTGAAAAAGATTATATTTTTATGGACAAAATGAGTGGAAAAGATTTTGATAGGCCTGAGTATCAATTAATAAAAAGATTGCTTAAGGAAGATGATGTTTTATTTATTAAAGATTTAGATCGCCTGGGAAGAAACTATAGAATGATTAAAGAAGAGTGGAAAGCGATTACTATGGATATGGGGGCAGATATAGTAGTTTTAGATATGGATCTTCTAGATACCAGAAAATTTAAAAACGGAATGGAAGAGTTAATTTCTAATATTATTCTAGAGTTATTATCTTATATGGCTGAAAAGGAGAGAAAGAAAATTAGACAGCGGCAGAGAGAAGGTATAGAAAAAGCCCGCAAAGATGGAGTGCATCTCGGCCGACCTAAAATTAAAGTTGATGATTTTTCCTATTACTATAATCAGGTTTATGATAAAGAAGAGATGACTGCTGTTGAAGCTATGGAAGAGTTAGACATTAGTAAAAGTACATTTTATAGAAGAAAAAGTGAATATGAGAAAAATTAGATATAATAGTTGTATAATTAACAAAAGTGATGAGTCCTTATTTTAAGGATATCATCACTTTTTTTATTTCACCATTAAATTATAAAACTAATCTTTATGATAACCCAATCTAAAAACGATTAATAAAAATCTCAAGAGTTGACGAAGTAGATTTTTTATTAGTTCATTAAACATTTTATCAACCCCTATAGACGCTAACATATAATTTGTTTTTTAGATTTTTTATAGAACTATTTTAATTGCAATCCTTGTTGTAATGGACTGCTGATTCTGACGATAAATATCCTAAACGTTGGGTTTTGTATGAGTCGCAATCCTTGTTGTAGTGGACTGTTTATTCTGACATATATGGACAACAAGCTGGGATGATCCTGGGATGATCAATATATTGAAGTCGCAATCCTTGTTGTAATGGACTGTTGATTCTAACCCATATGAAGAAGAAAGGAATTAAATCAAAATTCACACCGTTGCAATCCTTGTTGTAGTGGACTGTTTATTCTGACTAAAGATATGCGTTCTATGTATGACCGATATAAAAGGTCGCAATCCTTGTTGTAGTGGACTGTTGATTCTGACAGTACCCCTTGCGAAACTTGTTGTGACAGGGCTGAAATCGCTATTTGCGCGGGTCACCGTTTTCGACAAATTTTTCAAGTTGATTCGACAAAATTGGAAATATATGAGAGTTTAATTAGCTCACTTATCCTATAGAATACTCTCATATAATATATTATTCTCTGTTTGCGCGGGTGAAGGGGGTTTTTACCCTTTTTGAAGACCCACGATAGGAATAATTATTAATAATTTAATACATTTATTGCTATTATTTACTTTTTAAGGTTCAAATGTTTATTAACTATTAAATATATTATATCGTTATATTACTCTAATGACAAGAAAATACAGAAGAAAACCTATATTATTATCGCACCATCGCTAAAATCTTCATTATTTTTACCTAGATTTTTAATTTTACTTTCACAACTGCTGCAGAAAAAATAGATTTTAATGCTATCGTCTTGACTATTTATTTCTGTTTTTAATTTATTTTCTAATTCAGAATAAGTCTTTTGATCTATACTGCATTCAAATATACTAAATTGAAATTATTTCCATAATCTTTTAAAATCTTAAATATTCTAGTCCGTCTATTCTGATCAGAGATATCATAACAAATTAAAACTTTAATTTATCTCACCTCTATTGGAACATATTTTTGATTATTTACAATAGTTTTTCTAAATAATTTAATCTGATGTTGGATTGTCTTTCTCCAACTTAGATTCTCTTTCTCATCATTATATTTAACATATTTTTCAAGCTTTCTCTCATATTCCTGCAAGAATATTTTTTTACTTTCATCGGTAAATAATACTTTGGAACCATCTTTTCTAAAATCGTCTTCATCTATGATCTTTTTATTTATAATATTTTTTACTAGAATGTCTATAATTGGTTGCCGAAATTCTTCCATTAGATCTAATGCTAATGATGGTTTTCCATATTCTACAGAATGGAAAAATCCAATGTAAGGATCTAAACCACTAATCGATATTGCTGTTAAAACTTCATTTAGTAATAATGAATAGCCAAAACTTAACATTGAATTTACTGGATCAGTTGGTGGTCTTCTATTTCTTCCATTAAATTTAAAATTATAGTTTAATAGTTTATTAAATTGACTAAAATAATATCTGCTCCCAATACCCTCATAACCTCTTAATTGATTCTCATCGTCAGCATCTTCTAGTTTATTAATTAAATCTTTTATTTCTTCAGCTTTGTT
Organism: Halanaerobium saccharolyticum; assembly: GCF_003053565.1. Taxonomy (GTDB): domain Bacteria; phylum Bacillota; class Halanaerobiia; order Halanaerobiales; family Halanaerobiaceae; genus Halanaerobium; species Halanaerobium saccharolyticum_B. Next base: position 18,954 of record NZ_QAXS01000032.1, read on the forward strand.
TTGAACATCTTCTAAATCTGATACAGACCTTGATTTTTTTAATAAAATATTTCTCATATTATTTAGTTTAGCAGCAACGATTATTTTACTAAGATTAAATTTAAAATTTCTATCCTTATAACTTTCAAACTGTTTTACTCGAAGTATAGAGTTTTTAGAAAGCTCAGGAACTAACCTTCCTTTATAATGACCATAATAAGAAAGATAAGTAATCGGTATATTTTCATCTAACAGCAGCTGTATAGTTGCTCCAGTAATACCTACTTTCCCGATTATTATTACCTGCTCTACATTAATTAAAGGCACATCAGCTGCTATATCATTTTTCTCTATGACCACTATTCTTTTTCCTTTTTTAGTTAACTGGGTATTCTGTTTTGTAATATAAAGAGTTGACATTTTATCACTCTATTCTTTGTTGGTTTTATTTAACTCTATAAATAGCTAATTTTTTAAATGAATTGATATTATAGGCAATGCATCCTTCTTTAAATATAATACCTTTGAGATAACCTGTTGGAGGAACTTCTTCAATTCTTTTTCTCTTTCCTTTTTCTTTCCTTAAATCTATGACTGTACGTGTACAGTCTTGCCCTTTAGGAATATTTACAATTGCGTAGGCTTCTTTTTTTTCAGTAAAAGGATAAACATAACTATTTTCATTAAAGATTTCTTTTTCTTGATCCAAGAAAACCCCATAAAAGTTGTATTCACTAAAATCAAAACTAACTATCTTGTAATTATCAATAATTTTATCTAATTTGCCGTCTTCAAAAAAGAGTTCCATATCATAGATATATCCATACTGATCTGCTTCATTATAAAATTCCTCTGTGAAAATTTCTTCTTTAATAGCTTGATAATAAGTTTTATCAGGCCAATTAATTTTATTTAATTTAAGATAAATACTATCATCATTTATAATTGAGCATCTTTTTATCTCTCTTTCACCAGCGTAATTTTCTTTTGATTCATCTACAGCAGCCTGAAGAAATATTGATCCAATATAATCTGCTTCTATATCAACAACTATTTCCAATCTAACCCTCTCCTTTTTAGAAAAATTTACTATTTATATTAATATTTATATAAAAATACAAACAATCCTCTATTTAAATTTATTTTAAAAATAATTTATACGATTCGACAGAGTGTTGTCATCTTAGTATTCTATACTTTAATCAACTCCCAAAAAGTACAAGTCAGGCAGTTATTTTTAGAGTAAAAAGTATAATAAATCTAAAAACGGGGTGATTAATCTGGCATATAAGAAAAAGTGTCCTGATTGTAAAGGTAAAAGTTATAGTTCTTCTAAGAAAACCAAATGGATATGTCCTTATTGTGGAAAAGATCTTAAAGATGTTCCAGCTAAAAGAGCTACCGGGTAAAAAATTTTTAAAATTAAATTTCAGACTCGACAGAGTGTTGTCAAAGTTGTATTTTATACTATAATTAGTCAACAAGGAGGGATTTAATAAAAAGTTTTGATATATTATTAATTATTATTTAAGGAGGTGAAAGTTATGGATATTGCTCAAGTTATTGTGGACTCTATGCAGGATGTGAAGGATCGTCTGGATGATGTTGATGATCAGTAGTATTTAGGGAGGTGTTGTTATGTTTTATGTATTTCAATTTAGGGAACAAGCTTAAATTTTCAGTTTTATTTTCCAGGCTCGACAGAGAGTTGTCAAAGTTATATTTTATACTATAGTTAGTCAAGAAAAAGAGGTGATAATAAATGAATGAAAAAGTTATGATCTGTTAGCAACTATCTTTTAGGAGGTGATTATTTATGTCTTTTGGTGATGATCCGGTAGGTAAGGTTACTAAGGGTTTTGTTAAGGCTGGAGGTTCTCTTGGTGGCGGTGCTACTGGTGCAGGTGTTGGAACTGGAGTTGGTTATGTAGTTGCAGGTAGTGCGGCAGCAGCTGGAGGTTGGGCTATCGGTGCGGCAGCAGGTATGGCAGCTGGTTATTCCCTGGCGAAGAAGGTATTGGACTAGCCATTATTATTTTTTATTAGGAGGTGGTATTTATGAATGAGTTATATTTTATTGATGATCTTTGATTTAAGGAGGTGATTTAATGTTTAGAGCTTCTGTTAAGGCACCTATCGGTAAGGTTTTTTCTAAGCCTCACACCCAGTTTGTGATGGATCATGTATTTAAGTTTTAGTATCATTGTCAGTTTATTAATTTTTTAAAGGAGGTGAAACTATAATGAGTGATTTCAAGACTGGTTTTGATGTTGGTGTTCAGGTTTTTATTGATGCAGCTTCTAAGGTTATTTCTGGTAAGTAGTAAGGGCTTATTATTTTAAGGAGGTGGTATAATGATTTATTTTTTCTTAGAACCCAATTTAATAGTTTTATTTTAATCTACCTAAAATATAAATAAAGGTAGATTTTTTTATTCATTTACATGAAAAATTTAGAAAATTGTGATACCATTTATATATACAATTAATTAATTTTTCCATAGGAGGGTAAAATTATGTCGAAAATTCTGATTTCACCTTTAGGTGTCGGTAAACTTGATCGTGATAGTGCTAAAAGAGAGTATTTAGAGGCTAAATATAGGTTTAATAATAAGAAAAGTAATGAATATAAAACACCATTTGTATCAGCTGCAATAGCTCAGCATTTAAATATTGATAAAATGATTTTGGTTGGAACTTCAAAATCTATGTGGGAAGAAGTTTATCGTTATTTCGCTGAAAATAGTTCTTATAAGTTAGATGAGGATTATTATTATAACTTAGTTGAAAAAATTGAGGAATCAGGAGTAAATAATTATTACCTAAAAGAAAAAGATTTACATAAAGTTGATGATGCTATTAATAGTTACTTAAAAGAAAACACCAATAGTCAAATTGAAGCTTCAAAAAGTAAGGTTATTACCTATGGTATTAATGATGAAGAAATTTGGTCAAATTTTGATTTATTTATGGGGCTGACTGAAGAATTAGAAGACGGAGATCAGGTTTATTTAGATATTACTCATTCATTTAGGTCTATTCCTCTATTTATGTATTTAATGATGGATTTTATCCAAAATCTTAAATCAAAACAGATAGAACTTTCTGGATTGTATTATGGAATGCTTGACATAAAAAGAGAAATGGATGAAGATTATGCACCAGTGATTGATTATAAACCTTTATTTGAAATATCTAAGTGGATAAGAGGAGTCTATGACTTTACTAACTATGGAAATGGATATTTAATTTCTGAGTTATCAAACGACAAAGAATTAGCTGATAGAATAAATAGAGTTTCAGATTTATTCAATATTAATTATATCAAAGAATTAAAAACTCAGATAAGAAAACTCAATGAACAATTACAAGCAACTGATCTCAAAAACTTAAAAGTATTGAATTATATTGTTCCTAACCTGGAAGAATTTTTAAATAGATTTGAAAATATTAAATCAGACTGGAAGTTTCAATTAGAAATTAGTAAATGGTTTCATGAAAATAATAAATATGGTAACGCATATATTAGTCTTGTAGAATCTATCTTAACCTATATTTGTGAATTTTATGATCTTGATTTTACTGAATTTAATGATCGTATGTTAGCAAAAGTATTAGTTGGTTCTAAAGAAATAAGGAGAAAATATAGTGATTTGAATAAATTAATGTCGCTTAGCAATAAATTTCTAAAAACCAATACTATACGCAGATCTGTAGCTCATGGTTCTTTATCAGAAACAGCAAGAGTTTCTAAGCAGGATATTGAAAATTATGTAAAATACCAAAATGAAATAGAATCATTACTTAATAGCTTCAAACTTAAAGAAGAAATCAATAACATTCATATTACGGAATTAAAAGATAACTACAGATATTAAATAGGAGGCTTTCATTTTGTCAAAACTATTTCTACTTTTTTCTCATGAAATCACAGATAAACAAAAAGAAGATGCTAAAGAAAGTTTAAATATTAATCAAATTATTAAGCTTCCAGAAACTCTGCAGCAGAAATGGTCTAATATTCCAGCTGAATTAGAAAGTCTAAAAGAGTATATGCTGCCTTTTAAAAATTGGTTAGCTGAAAATGTAAACAAAGATGACTATATTTTAATCCAGGGCGAATTTGGAGCTGTCTATTTTATAGTCAGCTGGGCTAAAAATAATAACTTAAATCCAGTTTATTCAACTACTGAAAGAATTTCAAAAGAAGTTAATGATGGTGAAAGAGTCAAATCAGTTAAGATCTTTGAGCATAGAAGATTTAGAGAATATAAAAGCTGGAATGATTAATTTAGGAGGAATATAAAATGAGTGATCAGCAGTATTCAACTAAGTTTAAAAGAATGATGGCAATTTTAAAAGTTATTGAACACCAAGATAAATATGATGAAGTTGGTGGCAAATTAAACAGAAGTAATCTCGCTAAAATGATTGGTGTTTCAACCAGAACTGTAGATAGATATATTAATGTTTTAAAAAATGAATTAGATTTACCTATTACATATAACAGAGATACTAAAACCTATGAATATTTTGATAAAAGTGTAGAAAAAGAAAATAATAATTTAAATAAAAATGAGATACTACTTCTTTTGATGTTTTTAGACTCATCAAAAAGTTTTAATGGCCTTGAAATAACAAATATTAAAGAGAAATTATTAAATAAACTACCTAAAAGCTTTAAAAACCGATTAGAAGAAGTTAGGAAAAATTTTGGTTACACCAAATTGAAAGAAGCAAAAGGTAATTTAACTTTTGTAGAGCAAATACAAAAAGCTATTTTAAGAGAGAAAGTAATAGAGCTTGATTATGAAGCTGCATATAAAAGTGATTTAAATAAGAAGAGGAAAGTTATTCCTTATGGAGTAACCTGGGATAATGACAAAGGTTATTTCATAGGTAAAGATGTTGAAGATGATAAAATAATTAATTATCGTTTAGATAGAATTAATGATATAAAAATAACTGAAGAACCTGGAATTATTCCTGAAGATTTCAATATTGATGAATATGTTTCAAAATGCTGGAAAATGTTCTTTGGAGATTTAACTAAGATTAAGCTTGAAGTTGATAATAATCTACTTCCATTAATGAAAGATAAATTCAATCCTGAATATTATAAGATCACAGAAAAAGATGAAAACACCTTCATTTTTGAAACTGAAATTAGAGGAGTAAATCTTTTTAAGGGATGGTTATTAAGCCTAAAAACTCAGATTAAAGTTTTAGATCCTAAGTTTTTAAGAGATGAATTAATTATGGATGCCAAAAATATAATCTCAATGTATGAATAAGGGGGATATTATGAGCAAGAAAAAAGGAAAATTAATTTCAGTATTAGGTGCAAGAAACTATATAACTGTTAATTATGATGAATTTGATGAGTGTGAGTATATTCAAGAAGCTTTAATTAGAAAATATAAGGATGAGCTTTCAGAAGTACTTATTTTTGCTACTGAAGCTGCTCAACAAAAAAATTGGAATGAATATACTTATAAAGATAGAAATGATAAAAAAATATATAAAATGGGGTTAAAGAAAAAGATTGATAACATTATAGAAGAATATGATCTTGATTTAGAAATCAAGTTAATAGATATACCAGCAGGATTTTCAGAAGAAGAATTGTGGGAAATATTTAATATTTTTACTAATGAAATCAATGAAGGTGATGAAATATATTTTGATGTAACACATGGCTTTAGGTATTTAGCAATGCTAATGATGAATATCTTAAATTATGTAAAGTTATCAAAAAATGCAGAAGTAAAAAGTATTGAGTATGGACTCTTTGAGCAGTTAGGACCTGCTTATGAAGTAGCAAAACTACCATTAGAAGATAGAAATGCTAGAATATTAGATTTAACTTCTTTTGATTACTTAAATGACTGGGTAGTTGGTGTAGATAACTTTATAAACACCGGTGATGCTGATAAGATTAATAAACTATCGGGGAGATCAATTGGTAAAATGTTTGCTCAAGATGAATCTATGGATGATCAGACTCGTAAATTAATGGATAGAATCAGTAAATTAATTAAATCTCTGAAATATTTCAATGATGAAATCAAAACTGCAAGAGGTAATAAATTAAATAACACTATTTTAAATATTTTAACTTTATTAGATGAAATAGAAGAGTTTGAAACAGATTCGAACAATAGGATTTCTCCATTACTTAATTTAATTGATAAAATAAAAAATAAATTTTCAATCTTTGATAAAAATGATAAAAAAGGCTTAAAAAATTATTTTCAGTTACTTAAGTGGTGTAAAGAACATAAATTAGTACAACAGGGATTAGTCATCTTTAGAGAAAATATGATATCTACAATTGCTGATGAAATAAATGAACCTTATCTTCCTGAGCATATGAAAGAAAAAGATTATGATTATACATTAATTGAAATTAGAGATGAAATCGGAAATGCATTATATTCACTTATTGAAGAAGATCAAGAATATAATCCAATAACTAATCAAGAAAAGTTTGATTTTATCAGAAAAGGAATTAAAGAAAACTTCAATGATTTCTTAGCTTTATATGATAAATTCAGGTATAAAAGAAATGATGTATCTCACTTTGGTTTAAGTGAAAACTCAGCTTCGCAAGGACAAAAAGTAATTGATAATTTTGATAATTATACAGATGAGTTGCAAAAGTTATTAGAAGGAAAATATTAATAAAACAAAAAATAGTTATATAAAAAATTCCTCAACCTGAGCAAAAAAGGTTGAGGTTTTTTTATGTCTATTATATATATATACAAATCCTTGTTGTAGTGGACTGTTGATTCTGACCCATCTAATAACTGCTATAGATGATTTACATAAGAAAGGTCGTAATCCTTGTTGTAATGGACTGTTGATTCTGACAACAATGTCAATCAAGCTAAGGAAAACGCAAAGTCGCAATCCTTGTTGTAGTGGACTGTTGATTCTGACTGGATATCGACCCACTCCTGAAACCAGGAGATACAATGTCGCAATCCTTGTTGTAATGGACTGTTGATTCTGACTGTACCCCTCGCGAAGCCTGTAATGACAGGCCTGAAATCGTCATTTGCGCGGGTGAAGGGGGTTTTTACCCTTTTTGAAGACCCGCGATAGGAATAATTCTTGATATTTAAATACATTTATTACTACTATTAACTTTTTAAGGTTCAATGAATTTTAACTATTAAATATATTATATCGTTATATTACTCTAATGGCAAGAAAATACAGAAACACACACAGTTAAAATAGTTATTTTTCTTTAATGGTTCCAAATCCTCTTGAGGACGATTGACCTAAACCAATATCTTCAGGGAGTATAATATTCGTAAAGAAAAAACCTTTAAAACCAATCATATTCATACTCTTAAAGTTAACATTTATGTCTTTTAATACTGGTATGACCTTAATTTCTTCTTCAACCCACCAATCAATACTTTTAGCAAATGAAAGGATATTTCCAATTAAAATTCTACTTAGAAACTCCACTCTTTTTTCATCACTGCTACCCTGTATTTCACTTTTGTATTTATCAAAGTTTTTTTGATTAAAAGCCATCCAAGGAGTAATAAATTCATACTTATAAGGAAGCATCTCTACATCTTCTTTTACAGATAATTCCCAATTAGACATACTTAAATTAACATCAGGCTCTTCATATTCATTTTCTCCTAGAGTTAATCTATCTATCTCTAAAAAGTTTTCAGCAATTAAAGAAACTCCATCACCTATTGCAATCACGGTTGGCTTCCCTCTTAATATCTTGTACTGAATTAAGGGGTAACCATATCTAAATTTATCGTTTTCTTTATGATGATGAAATAATACATCTTCAAATTCATTTGCAAAAAAGCCTCTTAACTTGCGGCCATAATCAAGACTCAACCTATCTTCGATATCAAATTCTAATTTTGCCTGCTTTATTTTCATTAATAAATTCACATCCTTGTTTTAGTGGACTCAAACTTAATAGATTTTGTTAGTTACTCTTTGTTATCCTTTAAGATATTTTTCATATTCTCTCTTATACTTCTTATATAATTTACCTTTTCCTCTCATTCTATCCATTGTAGCTTTTTTAGCTTCTGATTTACCATACTCACCTTTAATATAATCCATCAATTTTGGATAGTTCTCTTTTTTCTTTTGAATTTTTGCCTCTTTTTTCTTTTCCATCTTCTTAGATTTTTCTTTAATCTCTTTATTATTTAAAATACTTACATCATGTTTTTCCTCATTTAGGCTGAATACCGCCCAGCCCATTGGAAACTTATGATCAGCTAAAACTCTACTAACTGGATTAACCGTTGTTCTTTTATTAGATAAGTTTAAAGTAGTAGAATTAAAACCAATTCCCTTACCAAAGCGGATTAAAGATTCATTTTCTTCTAAATCAGCATGAATAGATTTTAGATGCTGATAAATCCTAATTGTTTCAGTGGGTGCAGTGTTACTCCTTAAATAATTAAGTTCAGCTTCGATTAGTTTTTTGCTGAATTCTTTTGTTGCACTCAGTAAATCTTTAGCTGATATTGAATGTCTAACAGAGTTTTTACCATAATTATTATCCTGTCTTGCTTTATCTATACTTAATTCAGCAAAAATATTCTGCTCTACATTAGAACTAAGAAGCCCTGCAACAGTTTCCTGATAGTATGGAATACCATTTGAATTTTCTTTAGTAACATTAACAGAATAGGTTTTATGGATTTCCATATTATCAATATTTAAAGATGAATCTGAAAACTTAACTGTTTGAAAAGGATCTCCAAAGAAATCTCTATATTCTAAAGCTCCACTTTCAATTTGTTGAGCTTTTCTTCTACTATCTCTAACATTAAAAAAGCCAGCTCTGTTCCTACTAATCTGATAATTAATATTATCAGCAAACTTATGCAAATAGGCAGTTCTAAAAGCTCCTTTAAGTGAAGATCCTGGTATATAAGGTCTTCTCTTTGAGTTAATAAACTCATCTATTGCTAAATTATTTGCTGACCTTTTAATATTTTTATTATAATCAGTAGCAAAATCACTGCTTGTCTTTCCCTGGTATATAACTGAACTCTTCCAGTTATAGTCTGCAATACTGCTTCTTACTTCAACTAGATCCTTTTCCATAATTTTTACTAATTCTTCTCTTTTTTCTGGTGGCATAACATTGAGTAATTCAAATAAATCTATACGATAATATTTGCCATTATCATCTACAATATATTCATAAGGCATAATCTCTTCTCCACTACCAATATGAATAGGAGTTAGTGGCTGCAGCTGCAGATAATATCTTTCTATTGTTTTACTCACTCAAATTCACCCCCAGATCAAAAGCATAAGCATATTGAACCACATCTTCTAAAGAATGATGAACATCTGAAATTAAAGAACCATAACTTCTATCGTTATCATTTTCATCAATCTCAAATGTTGAACCTACATCATAAAAGATTAATGGTTTTTTCCACGGACTATAGTTAGCTTTTGAATATATAGAACCTACCTTACCTCTTTTTGTTTTTAACTTGTAATTTCCTTCTGGAATTTCAGACTCAGGTATATAAGAAGATAAAGTCATGAAATGATTTGGATTATCAGCTTCAGGTAGTTTAACTTCTTTAAAGTCTAAAACATCAAACTGTCCTTTACCTGTTGTCTTTTTACTACCAAACCCTTCATAAGATAAAGCATTGAAATTATCTTTCCAAAAATCAAGCTTTTCTTCAGGGAATCTTAAATAAATATCTATATCATCATGATATGTAATTTCAGTTCTAGTAAACAATTCACCATCGGTTGCACTATTAGACAATCTATTTATCATATTATGATATCTATCCTTTGATGTCATAAATGGTTTTGGCTGATGAAATGCATCTTGATATTTTTCTTCTATTTCATCAATATTTTTAGCAACAATATCTTTAATAATTCTTTCTAGACTGAAATCATTCACATATTTTTTGAAAGTATCTATTGGTAGATATTTTTCCTTTTTTATTTTCTTTATTAATCTGATAACTGTATTCATTTTCTCAGGTTCAACAAATACAAAGGCATCTTCCACTAGTTGCCTCACTTTGCTTCTAGCAATTCCTTCTGTTATTGGAAATGGTATAGTATCCTTTTGTACTCCAGAAGAAATTAAAAATTGTGGTTTATCTTCATAATTTTTTAGAAAATCTACTAACTTTTCTTCACTATAATTCCAGCGGATCAACCAACATAGACTACCAAATAATGTGTCAGAGTCTAAGGGGGTGATAAAAGATGTACTGGGACGTATAGTTACTTTGTAGTTTTTCATGATTAATTCACCACCCTATAAACTAATGTCTGCTAAATCAATCTCATTTGTAGATCCATTAATTTCTTCTGTAAGATTTTTGAATTTAATTTTTCCATATCCTCTACTTCCAGATCCACCAATAGCATCTAACTCAAGCATCTTTAGTCCTTTTTTAATCAATTCATAGTTTTCTTTATCTGTTTGACCGCCATCATCCATATCAATAATCTTATATACTAACTCAAATTTAAAGCTCACACCAGCAGGTACTCTTTCCATAGGACGAGGCACAGCTGATGAATCAAGACGATTGATGGTATTTTCAGTTTTCAATTCAGTAAAATCTTGACCTGTTTTTTCCTTTAGTTCCTGCAATTCTTTTTCTGACTCTTCTGTTAGATAACTATCTCTAAAAAGTAGTCTTCCAGGTCCAAACTGTACATCATTTTCACCAGCACTGATACCAAAAGAACGACAGATAAAGCAGCTGTCATCTGTACAACTATGTGGATCTCCTTTTTTATCTATTTTGCCCAAATACCATTCTAGAAGAGTTCTTGCTTTACCTTTTAATGATGAACCTGGAATATATGGTTTGTTAGACTTACCATCTCTAATAACAGGGTTATCATTACCACCTATTTCAATAGTATCGGAACTACCACCAATTCTTAAACCTGTTTTTGTTTCAATTTCTCCTCTAATAACTCTATATTCTAATAATCTCATTATCTATTTCCCTCCCCACCGTGGCCGTAGAAGTATCCTACTACGGTTTCAAAAAAAGTTGTGAAATTATCAAATGACTGGTAATTTCTTTCTTTAGATACTATTTCAACATTCTTGATAATGAAGTCTTTAAAACTTTCAGGAATCTTTTTATTTCTTCCGCCACCTCTATAAGCATAATTAGCTTTTGCTTTAAGCATTAATATAAAAGGAAGACTTTCAGAAAAGTTTTCTTCTGTTATTTGTGCGTCTAAAGCTTTAACCTCATTATAAAATTTTCTTAACTGAGAACTTGATAGTTTTTCATATCTTTGACTCCTATTTATTCCACCATTTGCAAATAACATCCCTAGTTTATCAGCTTCATCTTCGATAAGCTCTAATTTGAAATTTCCCTCTTCATCTAGATAGCCAGACTCCAGGGTATTCCAATTATAATTATATTTCGCCATTTTTTATAACCCCCTTATTACCTGTTTCGATATAATGACCAGTGATATGGAAGTTTAAAGTTTTCTACGCCTCTCATACCATCTTTTTCTTCTAAGAATAAATCAACTAAATCATCCAATGCTTTTTGCATCTTTTTATCTCTGTTGAATTTTTTATTATCATAAAAATTCCTACCAAGATCATACTGGAACATACCTATCCATTTTCGCTCTTTAGTATCATTATTTTCCTGATATCTTTTTTCTTGTCCTGCATATCTATTTAATCTTCTAACAAAGCTCATTGAAAAATAGTCTTCCTGGATAGATTCGTCTAATAAATTAGCTAAAGGTAATACTCTCAACCATTTATCCCATTTTTGACTCTCTCCAAATACACTAAAGGCATTTCTACCAGATTCTTTTGCTCTTTCTTCTTCATTAGTTGCCATTTGGGCACTCATAGCTATTGGATATTTAGGTTTTACTAATGACAGACCTGCTGAAATAGTTACATTATCATTATTGGCTGTATAATCTCTAAAACTATCATTAATATAAAATGAAGTTAAAAGTAGATTATCCCAGGGACCTAATATTAAAAGATCATCTCCACCAGCATAGACAATATAGTTTTTATCCAGTTTAGCTGAGCAATTACTATAAGTTACTTCCTTTGCTTTAGCAAAGTTTTCTGGCAATACTTTACTGAAATAATAATCAACCATTCTACTTAAAGAAACTATTTCAGAAAAATTAATCTCCTTTGAACCAAGTCCGATTGAGAATATACTCCCCAGCATATCTACATCTGCTTTTAATACACCTAAAGCTTGAAGTCCTTCCTCTCTTTCACTTACAGAAGAAGCCGCTAAGCAGCTAAATAGATAAGGAAAATCTTCAAAGTAGTTTTTTCTTTCAGTACATTCCTCATCTCCACACTGTTTACAAAGTTCAAACTTTTCTCCTCGATCAGTAAAAGTAGGAATATAGCTTGAATAGGTGCCAAGTATTTCAGGTACAGCAGGTGATATATTATCATCTTTGATATTTACTAAAAGATCATATTTTTCCTCTGTTATTTTATCTTCTAATAATGAGATATAGATCGGGCTCTCATCAAAAAGCTTAATATCATAATTTGTGCTAGAACCATTAAATTTATAGGCAATATAATTAGCTGAAGTTAAATTCTTACCTATATTTAAATCCTGCTCACAAAAATGACATAAATCAGAATCCTCTTTAGTCCAAAGCTTATTACATGACTCACATAAGTCTGCATTTGCTCCATATTGTGAATCTAGCTGGAATGACTGATTATCTTCTAAGAATTCTTTGAATTTATGGTTTTTATTCTTCTCTAATCTTTCATTGATCACTTCATAAACTACACCAAAATCACTGAACTTTTTACCTTTGAAATCTACACTGGCAAAGTTGAAATACAACTCTGACTGAAATTTATCATAAAACCAGTTATTAATCATTTTAGATGTGTTAACTAAAAGTTCTTCAGTTTCTTTAGTGTTTGGTGCTAATAGATAGAATTTACCTCCTGCAGAAATAATTTTTGCAGCCTGAGGAAGTTCTAATTTATATAAGAGTTGGTGTAAAATAGCCTCTCCTAATATTGAAACAAAAAAGGATCTAGCTCTTAGTCTCTTAGAAACTCCTCCAGAATTAATCTTTGCAATATCATAAATATAGCTTTGAATTCCTGATAAATCTCCACCTATTAATTTAAAGCTTTTTTCATTTTCTTCTTCCTGATTTGAATTCTTATATAGAATAATAGAAATTGAAGTTACTAAATGCACATGGTCTACCAGAGTATCTTTGCTACCTTTTCTTTCTGGATAAGACCAACCATACTTTTCAATTAAACTATATAAATTATCTGCCCAATGATCACTGTCTTTGCTTTTTAAAATTTTCATTAATTCTGTTTTGAAGCTTGAAGCAGCTTTAGAAAGATCTTCATCTCTAATCTCTTTTTTGTCTACTGGAAAAGAATTAGCTGCATTTATCTTTGAAGGCAAATAATATTTTTCACTATTGATATCTGCTTTACCTATATCAATATTTGAAAATATGTTTTTTAAAGGCTTGTATGTATAATCGGAATCTAAATCAAGTCCAATTAACTGATGAGCCTCTTCAATGAAATAGGCTAAGCTATTTTCATCTTTTTCTTGAGAAGAAAATAAATCAGATAAAACTTGATGTACTTCTTTTGAAGTTTCATTATCAATTGAATCTAATAGGTCTAAAATTCTTTTTTGATAATCAAAAGCTTTATCTTTATCTTCAACCAATAACTTAGCTGAATCGTGAAGTAATGATGATAAAGTTAATATTTTCTCTTTATGATTATTAATTTTTCGCACCTCCATTTTGACATATTTTTTATTTATCTTAATAGCTATATATATACTTCAATAAAAGCATATAATTACCTTTTTGTATAATCTTAAAAAGATTGTCGATATTTGGCTAAATGCTCTATTTTTCAATCTATAATAACTCATTTATATATAATATATCATCCATCACTGACAACATACTGGCAAATCAGTTTTAAAAACAAAAAAAGTTAAAGCTTTTTAGGTAGAATTTAATCCCTAAATCGCTTTAACTTAATTTAAACTTATAATCTAGAATTGTATATCACTAATAGGATTATTACTCTTTTCTTTGAAAATTAATGTTCCTTTATTAATAATCTCATCTAAAGTTGAAAACTCATTCTCAGCTTTTATTGCTTCTATTTCCTGATCAGTTAGAATTAATCCTATTTTATTATTTAATTTAAAAACATACTCAAAGTCATCGCCAAATTGAATTTTTGCCCTGGGCTTACCTGTTAAATAATGATATTTTGTAAAACCATAGTAACTTACAATTTTTACTGGAATAATAACTTCATGATCAAAATAATCCGGCACTTTATATTCATATTTTTCTTTTAAATGCTCATAAAAATTATCAGGATTAATATAATCATTAAAACTTCCACTTTCCCACTCTCCAAACTCACCCTCTTCTATAAAATCAGAATGAGCTAAGGCTCCCGGTGAAAGTATTAAAATTAATACTAAAAAATATACTGCTTTCTTCATAAATCCACCTCCTGGGTTATCTCGATTAATCATCATTAATTTTGCCTTCAAAAACATCTCTAATAAGTTTCTCGAAATCTTCTGCATCTTCAAGATTCTCATTATCAAAATGCATTATAAAATCAGGCTCACCAGCAAAATATTTTTTATAAAGCTCAAAAAGTGTGAAACTTAAAACTAAAACTATAACAGAAATAGATAAAGAATAATTAATATAAACCACCATTGAGATAATTCCTGCTGCTAAACCTAAGATAAAACTGACTGAAGGAACTCTTGCCATTAAAAAAAGTTCTATGCTATCTAAAACTTTCAGTATTTTTTTAATATTTCCACCTCCAAATTATTTATCCTGTAAAATTAGCTAGAAAATGCTCATTTTATCTTAAACTTTTAGTTAAAACAGATAATAATTTCATTTAAGTGGCAACAAGTTTTATAAAATGCTTCTTACAATTAATATTATACAACCTGACTTTGACAACATATTGGCAAAAGCAAAATTTTTTTATAGAAAATAAAAAATCTAGCTGCTTAATAGCAACTAGTGATAATAATCCTTGTTGTAGTGGACTTAGTCATTAGACTGTTGGAATTTGAGATTGCTGTTTGGGACAGAGAAAAGTTTCAATCCTTGTTGTAATGGACTGTTGATTCTGACTTTAGTAGGACACGCAGGTATTGGTAAAAGTAATATCTCACAATCCTTGTTTTAATGGACTTAGTCATTAGACTAGTAGAGGATACATACACTTTAGGACTGTTAATCAGTTTCAATCCTTGTTTTAGTGGACTTGGTCATTAGACTTTGCTGATATTGATACCGCAACCTTCTATAGATAGTTTCAATCCTTGTTTTAGTGGACTTGGTCATTAGACAAAGAAGAATGGAAAGTATTATTAAATAATTATGAGTTTCAATCCTTGTTTTAGTGGACTTGGTCATTAGACTAGAACATTTGATACTTACGATGGTATCCCAATTGTGTTTCAATCCTTGTTTTAGTGGACTTGGTCATTAGACGGTTATTCAATTATAGCTTATGCAGCTAAGGAGGAGTTTCAATCCTTGTTTTAGTGGACTTGGTCATTAGACAGCTAGAAGGGACCAGTTAGAAAAAGAGTTGATGGAGTTTCAATCCTTGTTTTAGTGGACTTGGTCATTAGACAGTCTGCAATTAAATCTCTATCAAAAGTTTGGTCAGTTTCAATCCTTGTTTTAATGGACTTAGTCATTAGACCATAAAAGTATTATTGGAACATTCAATTGCAATGCGTTTCAATCCTTGTTTTAATGGACTTAGTCATTAGACCCAGATATAACAGCAGCAACTTATATATTATGAAGGATAGTTTCAATCCTTGTTTTAATGGACTTAGTCATTAGACCCCGTTAAACTTCATATTCCCTATTATATCAGTAATCACATCCATTTGCTTAGAATAGAAGATGGCAATTTTCCCTTAAAAATTACAAAAAATTGCACTGCTTTTAAGCAAATGCCGCAACTTTGACCATCTTGACCAAACCGATATATCAATAATTATCAAGGTTCTTGATTCTGAAGGTAAATAATTTTGCCTCAGAATGAATAATAGCTCTTAATATATATTTGAATATCAAGCTTAAAATTCCTTTATTTTTCACCTGCAATAAATAAAGATTGAGCATTTCTATCCTTCAATTTATCAAATTCCTCTACGTAATTCTCATATAGTTTAGCAATTTCATCATATGGAATATCACTTTCCTTATTTTTTTTATTCATATTATCAGCTTTTATTATAATTAAAAAATCTTCAATCAATAATGGACTGTAATAAATTGCATTAAACATATCTACTATAGTTCCTGGTCTAAGCTGGTTCCAGTTTTTAATCATCATATGATACCTTATAACTACTTTAGCTGAATCAATATATTCAGGTGGTAATTTACCTTCTGCAATCTCGCATAACTTTTCAAGGCCAACCTTCTCATGAGCATAATGATGGGGTAATATATCTTCTTCTGTTTCTAATTTACCGATATCATGCATTAAAGCAGCAAATAAAACATTAATTTCATCTGTTTCTGCTGCTACATAATCAATTATCATCATTAGATGATCAAAGGTATTATCATGAAAATGATATTTTTTCATTTCAGGTACAGATTTAAGTTTATATAAAGCAGGAAATATTTCTTTTCCTGTTTTTTTATTATTTTTAAAGTACAATGATGGCTTTTTAGATGACAAAGCTTTAATTATAAAATCCTCTAAGTTCATATATTTATTCCTCGCTAATTGAATTTTATCCTTGTTGTAGTGGACTGTTTATTCTGACTTAGTAATCATGGTATTGACATAAGTGTAGATAAATGTTCCAATCCTTGTTGTAGTGGACTGTTTATTCTAACGAGATTAAAAGAAGAATGGATGATAATGGTTATACTACGTCGCAATCCTTGTTGTAATGGACTGAGCTTCCCCCATTAAATTAGACACATAGTTTAGACGTTTTTCTCTCATTTTCGTAGTTTTCCGGACTTTTATAATCCAGAGTAGAATGCATTC
>NZ_QAXS01000033.1 GCF_003053565.1 Halanaerobium saccharolyticum
TGGTTTCTGTGATATCTTTGTCCATAGTATATGCTCCTTATTTTTTGGGATTTGGACAAAGACTATCCTAATCCCAATTATAAGGAGTTTTTCTAATTTAAGCAAGTATTTTCGCTAAAAATCGAACTTGACTTTTCTTAAATATTTTTATGCAATGCTAGTGATATGATATAAAAGAAAGTTAGACAAATTTTTAAACTGATAAATAAAAAGCAGGGTAGAGTAAATTTTTGGCGAATATAATTAATATAGCTATATCTGCAAAATTTAATTTTATTAATTGAAAATTTGGCGTATTTGGGGTGTTTAAATTGAATTTTCTCAGTACTTTAGAACTTGGATTTACATATATTTATACTGCTGCATTTATAATTTTTGCTCTTGGTATTTTTTTATTGTATCAGAGAAATAAAAGAATTTATCTGTGGTATTTTACAGTTTTTGCAGGCCTGAGCTTTTTAGCAAATGCTGTTGATATACTCTATTATTATTATAATTTTAAGATTTTATATTTTTTCTATGCTATTTTTATACTTTTTGAAGCTTATTACTTATTAAAAGCTGTCCATACATATTTTTCACTGGAGCTCAATCAATTTTATCTCAAAACCTTAAAATTTTTAGTTTTTATTTTAATTCTGAGTTCTTTAAGTCTGAACCGTTTTGTAATCTTTGCTCCAGCACTGCTCTTTCTTGCTGCAGCTTTTTTTAAAAGTGGAGAAATCTTTTTTAATTAGGCCTTTAATAATTACTTTAAATTTGCAGGAGCCAACAGTTGGGCGCTGGGGACAATAGTCTTTTTTCTGCCCTATCTGCGTTTTAACTCCTATTTTGAAAAGTACGGGATCTTTTTAAAGGGACTATTTGCTCTTTTATTTATGCTGAGCATTTTTGCAATCTATTATGAAGATTTGCAGTACCGCTTAAAAATAAGGGAAGAACAGTATCACAAATTATTTAACCAGTCTCCAGCTGGAATGTTATTACTTGATAAAGATGGGACAATTATTACAGTTAATGATTCGATCTGTCAGTATACAGGTTACAGCAAAGAAGAGCTTGAGGGAGAAAGTATGTTTAAAAACCTGGTGCCGATTGAATATAAAATACGAGCTCAAAAAAGTATTCAGGATATATTAAATGGGGAAGACAAAGAATACATAATGAAAACCTATGATAAAAATAATAAATTAAAATATTTTTTAATGAAAGAAACTAAGTTTATTCAGTCAAATTTTAGAACTGCAATTTTAAGTATGAGAATAGACTATACGGACTATAAAATAAAAGAGGAAAAAATTAAATATTTAAGCTATCATGATAATTTAACAGATTTATATAACAGAACTTTTATGGAAGAAGAGATGAAGAGATCGGTGTTTGTCAAGAAAGTTGTCGCATTTAGTTAAAAATTTCTTTGAATACCACTCTTGCAGAAGCTAATTTA
This sequence comes from Halanaerobium saccharolyticum, assembly GCF_003053565.1. GTDB lineage: Bacteria > Bacillota > Halanaerobiia > Halanaerobiales > Halanaerobiaceae > Halanaerobium > Halanaerobium saccharolyticum_B. The sequence continues at coordinate 1,448 of NZ_QAXS01000033.1, forward strand.
AGAACTCTGTTGCTTGAGATATTTTTCAACTTCAGCAGTATCCATTGGATTTAAAGTTACATATTCTGGTAGGGTCCAATCTCTAACATCACCTGACCATCTTTCTGGATGTTCTGCTTTAGCTTTTAAATATGTTTCATTTCGCTTTTTCATTATCTCTATATCAAGCCCGTAATGTCTCTGGTAGGGAGATAAAAACTTAATTCCGCTATGTAAATGCTGGTGATTATACCAGCGAACAAACTCTGCTACCCATTCTCTGGCTTCATTTAGGTCCTTAAAGCCTTTATTGGGATAAACTGGTCTGTATTTCATTGTCTTAAATAATGATTCAGAATATGGATTATCATTACTTACTCTTGGTCTTGAAAAGGAACTCTGTACTCCCAATTTTTCAAGTGTTGCCAAAAATGTTGCTGCTTTCATTGGACTTCCATTATCAGAGTGTAGTACCAGTGGTTTATCTTTTGCTGCTATGCCCTGAGCTAGTGAAGCTTTTCTAATTAGCCTGCTAGAGTATTCAGCATTTTCAGTTTCCCAGACTTCATAGGCAACTATCATTCTGCTGAACATATCAACGATTAAATAGAGCTTAAAGAAGCTGCCTTTAATCATCGCATTCAGCCAGGTGATATCCCAGGTCCAAACTTGGTTGGGAGCAGTAGCAATATGAGTAGGAGCTTCTCGTTTTACAGGTTCTTTACTTTTAGCTCTATGAGTATTCATTTTTTCTTTATCTAAGACTCTATAGAAAGTGGATTCTGAAGCAATATATTTTCCCTGTTCAGCAAGCTTGGGAACAATTTTAAAAGGTGGTAGATCTGCGAATTCTTTACTATTTGAGACTTCAATTATTTCCTGTCGTTCAGATTCAGTTAGCTTATTTTTGGGTTCTGGTCTTTCAATCAGAGGTCGCTGATCTTCTTTAACAGCACCATCCTTGGTCCATCTTTGATAGGTTCTGATTGATATTTCAAGTTCTTCACAAGCTTTAAACAGCCTGCAGCCATTTGCATGTGCTTCATCAATTAGTTCTACCGCTTTTTTGCGATCTGAAATTCCTATTAATCGTCCTCTGGGTCCCCCCAGATCGCTCGGGCCTTTTTTCTGAGCACCAGTAATGCTGCAGTTTCAGCAAGAGCTTTTTCCTTTTCGCGAAGTTCTTTTTCTAATTCTTTAGCTTTCTTTTTCTCTTTTTTAAGGTTATCTTTTAGTTTTTTAGGATCTTCAAATTTGTTTTCATTGGCATTCTGACACTGTTTAATCCAGCTTTTTAATTCTTCGACATGAATGCCTTTTTCACGGCAGTATTTAGCAGTTTCTATTTCGGAAAGACTTGCAGTTTCTAAAACAGCCTGAAATTTATCACTGGAAGTCCATTTGCTTGCTTTTTTATTGTTAGTTGGATTATTTTCTAAAACTTTCGTTCTCCATTTGTAGAGAGTTGGTTTAGGTATATTAGTTTCTTTAGCCAAAGCAGGTACTTTTTCAGCATTAGGAGGAGCCAGTCTTTTAAATATGGATTCTTTCAATTCTTTTGGATAAACAGTTCTTGACATATTAATTCTCCTTAGGATTTATTGTTGTTACTCTATTATATACAGATTTTGTGTCCCACGACAACTATCCTAACACATAGGGAGATTAAATGATTCACGCCGACTGCCGATTTCTGTTATTATGATTGATGTCAATGGACTTAAACTCTTTAATGACACCTTTGGCCATCAAAAAGGGGATCAGCTCTTAATTAAAACCGCAGAAGTCTTAAAAAAATCAACCAGGGCTTCTGATTTGATTGCCCGCTGGGCGGGAGATGAATTTGCAATCCTGCTGCCCTCTACTTCTAAAAAAGATATGGAAAAAATAATAAATAGAATTCAAAAAAACTGTGAGCAAACTAATAAAGATCAGATTTCGATTTCTCTGGCTCTGGGAGCAGCAATTAAAAATGAGGTAAATGAAGATTTATTTGAGATATTTGAGCTGGCAGATAAGAGAATGTATCAGCAGAAGATGAGTCAGGGGAAGAAAGCAAAAAGAAAATTAATCTCAAATATTTTACTTTCACTGGCAGAGAAAAGTTATGAAGACAATTTTCATATTCAGCGATTAAAAGAAAAAGCAGCTGACTTTGCAGATTATTTAAAACTTAAAAGTTCAGAGAAAATTAAACTGATTGAATTGGCTGAACTGCATGATATTGGTAAGATTTCAATATCAGAAAAGATATTAAATAAAAAAGGTAAATTAAATAAAAAAGAATGGGAAAAGATAAAAAAACATTCCGAAGTTGGTTATAAAATTGCTGCAGCCTCCAAGGAGTTTGCTTCTCTGGCGAAGCTTATTCTGCACCACCATGAAAACTGGGATGGAAGTGGTTATCCTGAGGGATTAAAAAAAGAAGAAATCCCCTATCTAGCAAGGATTATCTCCATTGTTGACGCTTATGATGTTATGTTAAATAAGAATCTATATTCTAAAAAAATGAACAAAAAAGAAGCGATTGAAGAGCTTAATCGAGCAGCAGGGAGCCAATTTGATCCAGCTTTAACTGCCGAATTTATTAATTTTATAGAGTAAATATAAATTAAATGCTCAATTTCCAGCTGAAAATTTTAATAATGGTAATTAATTTTATCAGCATAAATCTTACCCAGATAGGGCAGGAGTATAATCTGGGCACCGATTAAACCGGTTCCCTTTTTATGCTGATCCATTGCCAGTAAGAGCAGAAAGTGCTCAATAAAACCATAACCAACCAAACCAACAAAAACCCCACCTAAATAGACAAAAATATTTAGAAAATACCAGAGGTACTGCGGCATTCGATAGCGGTATTTGTTGAACCACATTTTTAAATTATGTATCCCCCAGAAAGAAGAAGTAAAAAAGTAAGCAAAAATAATAGCTGTGAAAACTACAGCTATTTTCGAAAAAGAAAGTAAAAAAGCAGCAGCAAGTCCTAATCCAAAACCAATTAGACCACTTATTGTTGCTTTTCTGCCAAGTTTAATTATAAATTGATCCTGATTATACATCATTAGTGCACTACACCTCGTAAAATATATTTAATCGAACTGTCTGACTAATTTAAAGTGATAGAACTGAGTTTCTCATGGTTTAACTATAAATTAGCCTTACATAGATACTCTGATTATAATTTCCAAAATTCTCACCAAAGATAGTTAAGCCGCCCTTGTTTTCAGCTTTTTCTGGAACAGCAATTTTAAATTTAAAATTGCTCTTATGGTCAAGCTCCAGTTGATCAATAGTAACTTCGGAAATTTTTGATCCGTCGATAAAGGTTCCGTATTTACTAACTGAAAGTAATTTTAGCAGACCATACTGATTCCAGTTGGGATACCACCAGGAAGGTGTGAAAATTCCTTTGGTTTCTCCAAAATCACCAGGACTTGTCCAGCTGCCCAGTTCCTGATCATTTAAATAAAAGAAGATATCGGATGGCCAGTCACTGCAGACACCAGGAGCCTCTGAGCTTATTTCCATTGAAATTTGAATTTCTGTAAGTTTTTGTCCCGGTTTTAAATAATTTGGCAGTCTGTATTCAATAAAACCTTTAGTAAACCATAAAATTTGACTATTTATTCTTTCCGGATCAGCAAAGAAACTCGGATCATCAACTTCACCAATTATATGATCCTTATTGGCCAGACCACAGGTGGGATAGACATCATAGTCAGAAAAATGACCAACTGCTATTTCAGATTCATAAAATTTTTCTTCTGTTTTCTTTTTTAGGTCAAAGATAAGTTTATCCTCGTGTAAATAACATAATTTTTGATTACCTCTGGCTGCAGACTCAGTTGAAACTTTTATCAGTCCACATTCTTCAAGCTTTTTGACATGAGAGGTAATTGCACCGTTTGTTAATCCCAACTTTTCCGCAAGCTCATTCATATTGAGCTGGTGATATTCAGATAATAATTCCAAAATTCTAATTCTGGATTCTGAACTCAGAGCTTTAAAAGTATTTAAACCATCTCTTAAATTATCAATTAAAATCAAAATTCTCCCCCCAAACATTATTTATTTTAGTCAATTATAAAACAAAATCAATAAAAAATCAAATTTAAGCATTTGTTTTAATAAATAATTTAATAATCTTTTTCCTTTATGCAATACTAAAATATAGAAAAAATAAAAAATATAATTTTAAGCGCTGATTTAACAGGGATAATAAGACAATCGTTAAAATTGTTAGATTATTTAATTATATTAATTTGACATTAATCTAAAATATATGCTATACTTTTAGTGAAAATTAAAGAACTAAAGTTTCTATTCAACTTTTAATTTAAGATTAGAAGTCTATAAGAGTAGTAATAAGTACTATTAAGTTGAATTTATCAATTGTTCTTTAATCAATACTAAAACAAACGCTTATAACCTTATAATTTCACTTAATGAGCAAATTAATTAAATCTGGAGGTGGATAATCAACAAAAAGCAGTATCAAGCTTGATCAGATTTAAGATTCAAAATTTATAATTATAAGGGAGAGGAAAAAATGAAGAAATTTACAAAAGTATTTTTTCTAACAGTTTTAATAATGAGTATTTCACTAACTGCTTTTGCTGGAGCTGGAGAAGAGGCTGCTAAAAATCCTGTATCAGGAATTGTACCATTTTCTGAATCTGGAATCACGGAATTTAACGAAGCACCTATGTTAAAAGAAAAAGTTGAAGCTGGTGAATTACCTCCGGTAGAAGAAAGACTACCTAAAGAACCGGTAGTTGTTCAGCCGGAAGAAGAAATCGGAAATTATGGCGGCAGCATGACCTTTACTCAGTTTGGACCTGAAGGTTTAGGGGTTAATGGTCATGTTTTAGTGGAAACACCTTTACTTAAAAATAGAGATTTTGACAACTTAATTACCATTCCAAACTTTGCTAAGGACTGGGAATACAGTGAAGATGGTAGAACATTTACTCTTTATTTAAGAGAAGGAGTAAAATGGTCTGATGGTGATGACTTAACTACTGAAGATCTGCAGTTCTGGTATGAAGATATTTTACTTAACGAAAGTTTAACAACTGCAGTACCTATTGCCTTCCGTCCTGGTGGAGAAATCATGGAATTAGAAATAGTAGACGAATATACAGCTAAGTTTACTTTTGCAATTCCTAACTATAACTTCCACGAAGCTATGGATGCAACCTGGTATGCAGGTTTAGAATTCTTCCCACCTTCTCATTACATGAAGCAGTTCCATCTTGATTATAATGAAGACGCAGATGAACTTGCTCAAGAAGAGGGTTTTGACAGCTGGATTCAGTATTTCAACAACAGACTGTCCTGGGAATTCTTTGATCCTAAGCCAGTTGGCAGACCTGTATTATCTGCCTGGGTTCCTACACAGGTTACTTCAACCGGTAGAATTTACGAACGCAACCCATATTACTTTAAAGTAGATACTGAAGGTAATCAGCTGCCCTATATTGATGAGCAGAGAACTATTTACACTCCTGATGCACAGGCTAGACTAATGAATGTTTTATCAGGGGAAATTGACTATATCAGTTCTTTCTTATCATTCTCAGATTACCCTACTCTGAAATCTAGTGAAGAAGATGGAAATTATAATGCCTGGATTGGTGACTCACTATGGGCCAGCAGAGTAACTTTCTCTGTTCAGCAGCAGCCTGTAAATGCAAAAGATATGTGGGAAATTCTGGGTGATGTAAGATTCCGTCAGGCTTTATCCTTAGCCTTAGATAGAAGTGAAATAAAAGAATTAGTATTTATGGGACAGGGTGAAGAAAGACAGCTTGCTTACCACCCGGGTACAGTTCCAGAAGAAGCTTATAATGAAGAATGGGCAACAGCTTATGCTGAATATGATCCAGATAGAGCTAGAGAATTACTCGATGAAATGGGAGTTGTCGACCAGGATGGAGATGGCTGGAGAGAAAAACCTAATGGTGATGACCTGTTACTGCAGCTTTTAGGTAACTCTTCTCGAGCAGTGGCTATGAACACAGCACAAATGGCTGAAGGATTCTGGAATGACATCGGAATTAATGTCAATTTTGATTCTGTAGAAGAAGGATTATTCTTTGCAGAGATCTGGGAAGGTAGAACACAGATTTCAACTACCTTTATGACAGGTTCTCTACCTCCATGGGATCAGTATGTACCTGCAGAAGATACATTTAACGGTTATGGTAACTGGTTCTTAGACTATGATCCTTATAATGGAACAAGAAAGCCTGCAGAAGAAATTCCTGAAGGCAGAAGAGAATTGGCTGTTGAGCCACCTGCAGATATCATTGAATGGTATGAAAATGGTCATATGATGGATCATGTTACTCCTGAAAGTCAGATTACTTTATTAAATTATATTGGTAATAAGATTGCAGAAGAAATTCCATCTATTGGAACAGTTGGTATGGCTGGACATGTTGGGGTATCTAAAAACGGTCTTAGAAATGTAAGAAAAGTTGGAGATAACCCCAGTATTGGTGCTACCAGAAATGCATATGTTGAACAGTTCTACTGGGAAAATCCAGAAGAGTAAACTGCATTATCTGAAGACAGCTAATATAAAATAATATAAAAGCTGATTTAGACCAATCTAAATTATTCCAGATACTAAATATATTTTACGATTTAGTATCTGGAATTTATTTTACAAATTTAAAATTATTTTAAGCTGATTTTAAAGGAGGGAAAATATTGTTAAGTTATATTTTAAGAAGAACAATGATTATGATTCCAATGATTATTTTAATTTCTATGGTTTCATTTTTAATTATAACTTTACCACCGGGAAGTTACATAGATTCTTATCTTGCTAATTTACAGAGAATGGGTGGAGAAGTTGAACAAAGCCGGGCTGACGCTCTGGCAGATCGTTATGGTTTAAATGATCCAATTTATGAACAGTACTGGAAGTGGGTTAAAGGCTTTCCAAGTGGAAATTTTGGGATGGTCTTCAGTGAAGAAAGGCCGGTTATGGATGTAATTCAGGAGCGAATAGGTTTTACAATTTTAATTTCAGTTTTAACCTTATTATTTACCTGGATCTTATCAATTCCCATTGGTATTTATTCAGCCGTCAAACAGTATTCTTTTGGAGATTATTTCTTTACTTTTTTTGGTTTTTTAGGAGTTTCAATTCCAAACTTTTTACTGGCGATAATAATCATGTTTACGGGATTAAGATTCTTTGGAGTTAATTTATCCGGTTTAATGCCTGCAGCCTATATGGGTGAACCCTGGACTCTGGCAAAAATAGCAGAGGTTCTAAAGCGGATCTGGGTTCCAGTTGTGGTGGTTGGAACAGCAGGAATGGCCGGTTTAATCCGAATAATGAGAGCTGAAATGCTGGATCAATTACGTCAACCATATATTCAGATGGCTCGTTCTAAGGGTGTAGATGAGATTAAAGTAATTATTAAATATGCAGCCAGAATTGCTGTTAACCCTTTAATTAGTACAGTTGGCTGGTTATTACCGCAGATTATCTCTGGAGGAACAATTGCCGGTATTGTACTTGGACTCCCTACTCTTGGACCAAAATTATATGATGCTTTAAAAATACAGGATATGTATTTAGCCGGAACAATTATTTTTATAAATATTGTTTTAATCTTAATCGGTACTTTATTATCTGATATTTTACTTGCTTTAGTTGATCCCCGAATTCGTTATGATTGATTAACTGAAGTTAGAAAGGAGGAAATTTAGTGAATAACCCTAAAAAACAAGAAAAAATTACAAAAGATACAGAAATTACTATGGGAGATCCCTTTAAAGCAAAATCTCACTGGCAGCTGATGTGGCAGGAGTTTAAAAATCATAAACTTGCCATGGGTGGAATTGTAGTTTTAATAATTTTATATGTAAGTGCACTTTTTGCAGGTTTTTTAACTCCCTATAATCCAAATGAAAGATTTTCTGAATACCAGAACATTGCTCCTCAGACAATTAAATTCATCGATGAAGACGGCCTTTCTGCTCCTTATGTCCACCCAGTTGTTGGTGAAAGAAATATGGAGACACTGGCCATGGAATATACAGTAGATGAGAGTCAGAAAATACCCGTTGATTTTATTTATCGTACAGAAGATACATATAAATTTATGGGTCTATTCGAAACAAATCTCAAGCTTTTTGGTTCAGCTGAAACTCAAATCTTTCTCTTTGGAACTGATGGACTGGGAAGAGATGTTTTCAGCAGAACTATTCACGGTGCTCGCCTGTCACTGACAGTTGGACTAATCGGTATATCTGTCAGCCTTGTTTTAGGTTTACTGCTGGGAGGTATCTCTGGTTACATGGGCGGTATGGTTGATAACTTTATTCAGAGAGTGATTGAGTTTACTTTAGCTATTCCTAAAATCCCACTCTGGATGGGGCTTGGTGCTGCTTTACCACAGGACTGGACTGTTATCCAGGTTTATTTTGCAATTACAGTTATTTTATCTCTAACAGGCTGGGTAGGAATGGCACGTGTACTAAGAGGTCAGATACTTTCCTTAAAAGAAGAAGACTTTGTTAAGGCAGCCAGAGCAGCTGGTGCTAAAGGTGGAAGAATTATTTCTAAGCATTTACTTCCCAACTGTATGAGTTATATTCTGGTTAACCTGACCCTTGCAATTCCTGGCATGATTATTGGTGAGACTGCACTCAGTTTCTTAGGTTTAGGACTTAGACCACCTGCAGTTAGCTGGGGTGTTTTACTTCAGGAAGCACAAAATGTACGAGCTGTAGCTGATTATCCCTGGTATTTTATACCCGGTATTTTTGTTATCATTGCTGTGCTGGCATTTAACTTTGTTGGTGATGGCTTAAGAGATGCTGCAGATCCATATCATTAATACTGCAGAAATATTGCAGATAAAGGCGGGATAAATAATTATGAAAAATAATGATATATTACTGGAAGTTGATAATTTAAGAACTTATTTTGATACAAGAAGAGGACTTGCCAAAGCGGTTGATGGTGTAAGTTTTGATCTATATAAAGGAGAAACTCTAGGTATAGTTGGAGAAAGTGGCTGTGGTAAGAGTATTACTTCACTTTCTATTCTAAATCTTGTTCCCCAGCCTAAGGGTAAAATCCACGGGGGAGAGATCAAACTGCACCGCGAAGATGAAGTTGTTGATATAGCAAAACTCAAAAGAACAGGAAAGAAGATGAAAGATATTCGGCGCAAAGATTCAGCTATGATTTTTCAGGATCCGATGTCATCTTTGAGTCCTGTTTATACAGTCGGCTCTCAAATTATGGAGGGAATTATGCTCAGCCATGATGTGGATAAAGTTGAAGCCAGAGAAATGGCGATAGAAATGCTGAGGAAGGTAGGTATTTCTCCAGCAGAACAGAGAATCAATGATTATCCCTATCAGCTGAGTGGAGGAATGAATCAGCGGGCAATGATTGCTGTTGCTTTAGCTTCCAATCCCAACCTGCTGATTGCTGATGAGCCAACAACTGCGCTTGATGTTACAGTAGAAGCTCAGATTTTAGAATTAATGGCAGAGCTACAGCAGGAATATCAGATGTCAATTATGTTTATTTCTCATGATCTGGATGTAATTGGTGAAATTTCAGATCGAGTTGTAGTTATGTATACAGGTAAGGTAGTAGAAGTAGCAGAGGTAGAAGAATTATTTTACAATCCTTCTCACCCTTATACTCAGGGGCTGCTGCAGTCCATTCCGAAGATTGGGCGCAAAAAAGAATTAAAACCAATCAGCGGCTCAGTACCTCAGATCTATAATCTGCCAGATGCCTGTCATTTTGCACCACGCTGTCCGCACAGAATGGATATCTGTACTAAAAAAGAACCACCAACTTTTGACTTAGGCGGCGGCCACCAGGCAAAATGCTGGCTTTATGAGGAAGGAGGAGAAAATAATGAAGGATGATCAGTTGATTTTAAAGGTTAATGACCTGAAAAAATACTTTCCAGTTAAAAAAGGTATCTTCAGAAAAGTAGTCGGCCAGGTTAAGGCTGTAGATGGTGTCAGCTTTACTTTAAAAGAGGGAGAAACCCTCGGTCTGGTTGGAGAATCTGGCTGTGGAAAATCTACTACTGGAGAAACACTAATGAAACTTGTTGAACCAACAGCTGGAACAATTGAATATAAAAATGAAGCTGGTGACTGGAGAGATTTAACTAAAATTGATGATCAGGAATTTTATTCATATAAAAAGGACATTCAGATGATTTTTCAGGACCCGATGTCCTCTTTAAATCCAAGAATGTCTGTCAGAGATATTATCGTTGAACCACTTGAAATCCACGGAATCGGCACTAAAGAATCACGAACAGAAATGGCTAAGGATCTTTTAGATCAGGTTGGATTAAGTGAGTTTTTCTTAAACCGCTATCCACATGAGTTTAGCGGCGGTCAGCGTCAGCGGATTGGTATTGCCAGAGCTTTAACTTTAAATCCAAGAATTATAGTCTGTGATGAGCCGGTTTCTGCCCTCGATGTTTCAGTTCAGGCTCAGATTTTAAATATTTTAGAGTCACTGCAGGAAGAGATGGGTTTAACCTATATCTTTATTGCTCATAACTTAAGTGTGGTTGAACATATCAGTGATCGAGTAATGGTTATGTATCTGGGGAAAATTGTGGAGATTGCTTCAGCTGATGACCTCTATGATAATCCTCTACATCCATATACAGAAATTTTACTGCAGTCAATTCCGGAGGGTGATCCAAGATCTAAAAAGAAGAGGGGAAAAATTGATGGAATTGTTCCTGATCCTTCTAATCCTCCCAGCGGCTGTAATCTTCACCCCCGCTGTCCTTACGCGGAGGATATCTGTCAAAAGGAAGAACCACCTTTAAAGATAATTGACGAAGATAGAGAACATTTTGCAGCCTGTCATTTTGCAGAAAAACTTGAGCTGGCAGGTTATAGTGATTTAGTTGAAAAGAAAGCATAGTAAAAAAATATTATTAAGAGAAGGGAAGAAGAGTAGATGACTAAAAAGAATGCAAAAGTTTATTTAGACCGCAATTTTAAAGTTAGTGAGGTTGACGAGAGAATTTTTGGCTCATTTATTGAGCATCTGGGCCGGGCTGTTTATACAGGAATTTATCAGCCAGACCACCCAACAGCAGATGAAAATGGATTTAGAGAAGATGTACTGGAATTAATTAAAGAAATTGACCCTCCAATTATCCGCTATCCAGGTGGGAATTTTGTTTCGGGCTACAACTGGGAAGATGGAGTTGGTCCGGTAGAGGACAGACCAAACAGACTGGAGCTTGCCTGGAGAACTGTGGAGACAAATGAAGTCGGCACCAATGAATTTATGCAGTGGGCAGAAAAAGCCGGGACCGATGTAATGATGGCAGTTAACCTAGGGACCCGCGGTATTGATGCTGCCCGTAATTATTTAGAATACTGCAACCACCCAGGCGGCAGCTACTACAGTGATCTGAGGAAAGAGCACGGCAGAGAAGAACCCTATAATATTAAAACCTGGTGTCTCGGTAATGAAATGGACGGGCCCTGGCAGATCGGTCACAAAACAGCAGATGAATACGGCCGCCTGGCATTAGAAACTGCCAAGGTTATGAAGGGACTGGATCCTGAAATTGAACTGGTTGTTTCCGGGAGTTCCTATCGTCAGATGCCTACTTTTGGTGACTGGGAGGCAACAGTTTTAGAACACACTTATGAACATATTGATTATATTTCCTTACATCAGTACTTCCGCAATGATGAAGATGATATTAAAAACTTCCTGGCACAGACAGAAAGTCTGGATGACTTTATTCATTCTGTTACAGCAATCTGTGATTATGTAAAAGCAAAGAAAAATAGTGATAAAACTGTCAACTTATCATTTGACGAGTGGAATGTCTGGTATCATTCTGATGATGCAGATAAGAAAAGAGAACCCTGGCAGGTTGCCCCACCACAGCTGGAGGATATTTATAATTTTGAAGACGCGCTGGTTGTTGGTTTAACACTAATTACCCTGTTGAAACATGCAGACCGTGTTAAAATTGCCAATCAGGCTCAGCTGGTTAATGTTATTGCGCCAATTATGAGCAGCGAAGATGGCGGCAGCTGGAGACAGACAATCTTTTATCCATATTATCACGCTTCAAAGTTTGGTAGAGGTACTGTTTTAGAAAGCAGAGTAACTTCTCCAACTTATGACAGTAAAGATTTTAAAGATGTTGCTCTACTGGATCAGGTAACAGTTTTTGATGAAGATCAAGAAGAGCTGACAATATTTGCTGTCAACAGAGATACTGAATCTGCCTTAGAATTAGAAAGTGAGCTAAATGGCTTTGATGACTATCAAATTGTTGAACATATTGTCTTGGAACATGAAGATCTTAAAGCAGTTAATACAGAAGACAATCCGGACAATGTTAAGCCTCATAAAAATGGCAGTTCAGAAGTTAAGGGTAATACTTTAACAGCTGAATTACCTAAGCTATCCTGGAATGTTATTAGATTATCCAAATAAATAATGAAATATAAAAGGTTATCAGCTTTTTATATAGAAATAAAATAATAATGAAAAATCTTTCTATTTGAAATATTTACTCGAAGCTGATAGCCTGTTTTATTATTTAAATTTCCGGGAGGTAATATTGATGACAAATAAATTATTTGACTTAAATATTGAATTGAAAGGCGATTTAAAGGCACATGATCCGGCACTGGTAAAAGAAAATGATCAGTGGTATTTGGTCCATACAGGTAAGGGAATTGGGTTTAAATCTTCTAATAACTTAAGTGAATGGCACAGTCAGGATTCAATTTTAAATGAAGCACTTTCCTGGTGGGGCGATTATGTAGAAAATTTTGACCGCGAAAATGATGCCTGGGCTCCGGATCTTGAATATTTTAATGGCAAATGGTGGCTTTATTATTCTGTTTCAGAATTTGGAACTAAAAATTCTTTAATCGGACTGCTTTCAGCAGAAAGTATAGAAGCTGCAGACTGGCAGGATGAAGGACTTGTAATAACTTCTACTCAGGGCCAGGATTTTAACAGTATTGACCCCAATCTTTTTATAGATCCAGAGGGAAAACCCTGGCTTGTTTTTGGTTCCTGGTTTGATGGAATAAAGCTGACAGAATTAAATAAAGAAACAATGAAACCGGAAGGTGAAATTTATTCTTTAGCCCACAGGATGGTAGGGAAAAGGCCGGCAGGTATTGAAGCACCTACTTTAACCTATAAAGATGGCTATTATTATCTTTTTGCCTCGATTGACCACTGCTGTCGGGGAAATAAAAGTGACTATAAAATTGCCTGCGGTAGAGCTGAATCAATAACCGGTCCCTATTATGATCAGGATGGGACTTCCTTAATGGATAAAGGGGGCAGTATCTTAGCTGCTGCTGATCGAGAATTCACAGGATATGGTGGTCAGGATCTATTCGAAAATAAATACTTAGTCCATCATGCCTACCACCGCCACAGCGGGGAATATAGATTTTTTATTAAGGAACTCGATTGGGAAGACGGCTGGCCCAAAATAAAAAATTATGATTTAAAAATTAATTCATATTATAAGCTTAAAAATTTAGAAAATCAGAAAACTGCAGCAGTAGAAGCTGCCAAAACTGAAGCCAGAGCCAGAATTATCTGTAATAACAATCAAAAGGCCCATACCAATCACTGGCTGATCTATCCGATAGATGCCGAATATTACAGGATTCAAAACAGAAATAGTCTCCTATATCTAGAAGTAGGAGATGCTGATAAATCTGATGGTGCCGATATTCAGCAGTGGAGTAATACCCGCCATATCTGTCAGGAATGGGAACTGATTAATTTAAGAGATAATATCTATAAAATTATAAATCGAAATAGCGGTAAAGCTTTAACTAAATTGGAAGATGATTATTTAGTTCAAAAAGAGGATCAAGATTTAGACAGTCAGAAGTGGAAACTGGATTCTTTATAAAACTAAGAGCTGATTATATGACGAGGAGTGGCAAGTATGAATAAATTAAATATTAACTTAGACGAAAAGAAAGAAAAGATAAATAAAAATATTTACGGACATTTTGCTGAACACCTGGGTAGATGTATTTATGAGGGTTTTTGGGTTGGAGAAGATTCTGAGATTCCTAACCAAAACGGAATTAGAACAGATGTAGTTGAAGCACTGAAAGCGATTGATATCCCAGTTTTAAGATGGCCTGGTGGCTGTTTTGCTGATGAATATCACTGGAAAGATGGTGTTGGCCCCAGAGAAGAAAGAGCAACAATTGTTAATACTCACTGGGGTAATGTAACTGAAAATAACCATTTTGGAACTCACGAATTTATGAAATTATGTGATCTTCTTGATGCTGAGCCATATATATCCGGTAATGTAGGCAGTGGTACGATTAGAGAAATGCAGGAATGGGTAGACTATATTACCCATGATGGTGAGTCTCCTATGTCAGACTGGAGAAAAGAAAACGGCCGAAAAGAACCCTGGCATTTAAAATATTTTGGTGTTGGTAATGAAAACTGGGGCTGTGGTGGTAACATGAGGCCCGAATATTATGCAGATCAGTACCGAAATTACCAGACCTATGTCCGCAGTCACGGGGATAATGAAATTTTCAAGATTGCCTGTGGAGCTAATGTAGATGATTATAACTGGACCGAAGTTTTAATGAAAAATGCAGCCCGCCAGATGGACGGCCTAAGTCTTCATTATTATACAATTCCCGGTGATTTCTGGGAAGGAAAGGGTTCAGCTACTGATTTTAAAGAAGATGAATGGTTTATCACTTTAAAGAAAGCTCTTAAAATGGATGAACTGATTAAAAAACACGGTGCAATTATGGATCAGTATGACCCGGAAAAAAGAATTGCTATGATTGTTGATGAATGGGGAGCCTGGTATGATGTTGAGCCCGGTACTAATCCCGGCTTTTTATATCAGCAGAATACACTGCGGGATGCACTGATTGCTGGAGTAACTTTAAATATTTTTAACCAGCATGCTGACCGCGTCAAAATGGCCAATATTGCCCAGACTAACAATGTTCTGCAGGCAATGATTTTAACTGATGAGGAAGATATGATCTTAACTCCGAGCTACCACGTGTTTGAAATGTATAAAGTTCATCAGGATGCAGATCTACTGCACTTTGATCTAAAAAGTGAAAATTACAAATTTGAAGATCAGGAAATTCCAGCCCTAAATGCTTCTGCTTCTGTTAATGAAGCAGGCGAAGTTAATATTACTGTCTGTAATTTAGATCCCAATAAAGAGATCGAATTAGATACAAACTTATTTGCAGACAAGCTGAACCTATCTCAGGTTAAGGCCAGAGTTTTAACTGCAGATAAATTAAATGCCCACAACAGTTTTGAAAATCCAGAAAATTTAAAGCCGCAGGAATTAAAAGCAGTAGAACTAGCTGACAATCAACTCAAGGCAAAACTACCGGCTGCTTCTGTAACTTTAATTACTTTAAACTAGGTGGGGCTAAAAATGAATAATTACACTGATCAGATTACAGAAATTGAAAGTTTGGAAATTACAGCCTCAGACCCGGCAGAAATTAAGCTGCCTGAAAAAGTAAAAATTTATCTTGATGATAAATTCAGCTATCGTGGTGTCAGCTGGGAAGCTTTAAACTTAGATAAGCTAAAAACTGAAGGGGAAATATTGGTTAAAGGAAAGATTAATCAGCTTAATTATCCGGAGCCGCTGGTAGAGCAGAGAGCTGATCCCTATATCTATCAGCACAGTGATGGCTACTATTATTTTACCGGTTCTTATCCTGATTATGATCGAATTGTTCTGCGGAGAGCCAAAAAGATAAGTGACTTAAAAGAGGCAGAAGAATATCTGCTCTGGGAAAAATATGATGAGGGAGAAATGAGTAAACATATCTGGGCTCCAGAACTTCATTATATTGACGGTAAATGGTATATATATTATGCTGCCGGCAGAGAAGACGATGTCTGGGCTATCCGTCCCTATATTCTGGAATGTCAGGACGATAATCCACTTACAGGTAACTGGGTCGAAAAAGGTGAGATAAATATTGAGTTTGAGAGCTTCAGTCTTGATGCAACAACTTTTGAACATCAGGGTAAAAGATATTTAATCTGGGCTCAAAAGGTTGCAGATGACACTATTTCTAATCTCTATATTGCAGAAATGGAAAACCCCTGGACTATAAAAAAACAGCATTTACTTTCAGAACCCGAATATGACTGGGAACAAATTGGTTTTGATGTAAATGAAGGTCCGGCGGTAATCAAAAGAAATGGTAAAATATTTGTTAGCTTTTCTGCCAGTGAAACAGGAGCACCTTACTGTATGGGGCTTTTAACTGCCGATCAAAACAGTGATCTACTGGACCGCAGTTCCTGGACAAAGACTGAAAAACCTGTTTTAGAGACTTCAGAAGCTACATCTCTTTATGGCCCCGGTCATAATTCGTTTACCAAATCGGAGGATGGAGCTACAGATCTGCTGGTCTATCATGCCAGATCCTACGAAAAAATTGAGGGTAATCCACTTTATGATCCCAACCGCCACGGCAGAATTCAGGAAATCTTCTGGCAGGAAAATGGAGAACCATACTTTGGCTACCCTGGTTTAAAGTTAGCTGCCAAAGTTGAGGCCACAGTAAAGATTAAATTAAAAAAATAAGAATAAATTAATTATGGGAGTTTGTTCTAATAGAGCAGGCTCCTTGTTATTTTTCTTTAAATGTATTATTATTGCATATAGAGAATAAGTAAGAAGTATAAAGAAGGGGTGAATAATTTATGAAGTTTAGAAAACTTGGAAAAACAGGTTTAAATGTTTCTGAAATAAGTTTCGGCGGCATAATGTTAATGGATACACCTCAAAAAGAAGCAAAGCGGATTGTAGAAACTGCAGTCAAGAAGGGGATTAACTTTTTTGATGTGGGACCCACTTACGGAAATGCTCAAAATATTCTGGGGCCGGCACTTAAGCCGTTTCGAGATAAAGTCTATCTGGCAAATAAAACTGAACCAGGTCAAACAAAGGATCAGGTAAGAAGAGATATGGAAGAATCACTGAAACTGCTGGACACTGACTATTTTGATCTCTACCAGCTGCACGAGGTTACAGATGAGGATGCTTTAAACAGCGCTCTGGGAGAAGGGGGAGCACTGGAGGCAATCATCGAAGCAGAAGAAGAGGGTTTAGTTAAAAATATTGGATTTTCCGCTCATAAAGAATGGGCAGCCCTAAAATTAATAAAAAGTTACGATTTTGATACAGTGATGTTTCCGATCAACTGGAACTACTGGTTTAATTACAATCAGGGTCCTGAAGTAATTAAAAAGGCCAGAGAAAAAGAGATGGGCATCATTGCAATCAAAGCTCTGGCACAGCGACAGTGGCAGGATGGGCGTCAGAATAATTATAATACCTGGTATAAACCGATTTATGATAATGACCGCCTGGCTGAACTGGCACTTAAGTTTACCCTGTCTCAGGATGTAGATACAGCTGTCAGCCCTGGTGATAACCGGATGCTTGATCTTGCTTTAGATATCTATGAAGAGAATGACGAAGACTTAAAAATTTCCGAAGCAGAATTAGAAGAATTAAAAGGCTTTTTAGAAAGTCACGGCGGTAAATTATATCCAATTCCAAAGTAAAATAATAACTTTAACTATAATTAAATCTGACAGGTAAATATACTTAAGATACCGTTCTTTAAAAATAACAGTTAAAAAGCTGTTTAAGTTTAAAGAACGGTATTTGATTTTGAGCTTAATTTTTTTATTTTTAAATTCTGCTATTTTTGCCAGTGCATTTCTTTTTTTAGCTGATCTATAAACTGGCGAGCTGTGCGCCCTGAGCGGCCATTATTCCATTTGCTCCACTGGAGAGCACGTTTTTCCAGCTCACTATTTTTAAGTTTGAGATCTGCCTGGGCAGCCAGCTTTCTTACTATCTTTAGATAATCAGCCTGAGAGGGGTTGCTGAACATTAAGGTCAGACCGAATCTTTCGGAAAGTGATAATTTTTCATTTAAAATGTCATTTTCATGAACTTCAGATTCCCGGTCCTGCCACTTTTCTCTGACCAGATGTCTGCGGTTGCTGGTGGCATAGAAGAGGACATTATCCGGTCGGGATTCAATACCGCCTTCCATAACTGCTTTTAGGTATTTATATTCAGTTTCAAATTCTTCGAAAGAAAGATCATCCATAAAAATAATAAAATGAAGGCCGCGCTCGTTTAAGTATTCAAGAATAGCAGGTAATTCCTTGATCTGGGAGCTGCTGATTTCTATTAATCGCAGTCCCTGCTGATAAAACTTATTTACTAAAGCCTTGACTGAAGATGACTTTCCCGTCCCACTGTCTCCATAGAGGAGGACATTATGAGCCTGAAATCCATTTAAAAAACTCTCAGTATTTTCTATCAGTTTTTTTTGCGTGTTCTGATAGGAAATTAAATTAGCAAAAGTTATTGAATCAGGGTTGTTAACCCGGCTTAATTTGTTATTCTGCCAGTAAAAAGCTCTGCTCTCATTTAATATCGAGGCACCGTGCTGATAGTAGAAATCCAGCAGAGCTTCCAGATTGTCTTCATGATTAGAGCTGGCAAAAAGCGGCTGAAATAAACCTTCTTTTTCTAAATCAAGTTCAGAATCTGCAAGCTTAAAATCGCTTAGATGCACAAATTCTTTTAAACCAGCAGCTGAAGCTAAGTCACTAAAAGAAAAAGCAAATAATTTATTGATAATTTTGAGATCATTAGCTGCCAGTCTATATAAGCTGGAATCTTCTGTGATTTCACCTTTTTCAGCCTTTAAACTAAAAATATTTTCGGAAGCAGTAATTATTTTTTTGAGATAATTATGCCAGATATCACCCTGCAGGCCTTCTCTAATACTTAAATCAATCAGTTGATAGATTAAATCAGTCAGGATTTGCTCTGAGTTATTTTCATTATTTAAACTCTCTTTTAAATTGAGAATTAAACTGTTAGTTTTGATTTCCTGAAATAAAATGAGTTTTTCGCAATTCTTTAAAGCACTTCTTATTTGTGTATAATCCAAATTATTTCACCCCTATTTGTATTATCCTTATATTAATAGTTATTATATCAGATCTGACATAATTTTTACATATTAGCTAAAAAAATTCTAAAAAACCCTTGCAAAAAGATTAAAAATATATTAACATTGAATTAACAAACAAATTGAGAATAAATAAAAACAATATTTTTTTGTCGAAATGTGCAAACGATTGCGCAATAACTTTTAATTATAGTAAGCTAAAGTTTGAGAGGGGTTATGTTGATGGATAATAGTGAAGCTCTACTTCAGGGCAAAAGCAGAGATGATAGCAGTGATTATCATAAGCTGCAGGGTGTTCTAAATTATGAAATTAAGTCCAATCAAGTTTTATTTGATTTTGAACATGCCAGTTTAACAATAGAATTTTTAAGAGCTGATATTTTTAGATTGATTATGGCTCATTCCAATCAGCCTGTAAATTACAATACAACTGAAGCTGTGATTGAACATAGTCTAAGCTGTGATAATTTTGAAGTTGAAGAAAATAAAGAAAATATTATCATTAAAACTGAAGCACTCAGGCTTGAAGTTAGAAAAGATAAATTTCTGCTCAGTGTCTTTGATCAGAAGGGTAATCTAATCCATCAGGATCACAGTGATTACGCCCTGGGCTGGAAAAAGCAGAAAGTTAGAGCCTGGAAATCTTTTGAGAACAGCGAAAGATTTTATGGTCTGGGAGAAAAGACAGGCTGGCTTGATAAAAAGGGTAGACGTTATGAAATGTGGAACCATGATACTTTTGTTCCTCATGTTGACGATACTGACCCCTTATATCAGTCAATCCCATTTTTGATTTCCTACAGTCCTGAAAACAGTTATGGTATTTATTTTGATAATTCATATAAAAGCTTTTTTGATCTGGGCAGTGAAGGACAGGATTACTATTCTTTCTGGGCTGAAGGTGGAGATTTAGACTACTATTTCTTTAACGGACCATCTCTGAAAGAAGTAGTTCAAAAATATTCAAAAATAACTGGCACTATGCCCTTACCACCAAAATGGTCCCTCGGCTACCACCAGTCCCGCTACAGCTATTATCCACAGGCTGAAGTGGATGAGCTGGTAAAAACATTTAGGGATAAAGAAATCCCCTGTGATGCCTTCCATTTTGATATTCATTATATGGACGAATATAAGATTTATACCTGGGATGAAGACAGCTTTCCTGATCCTGAGGCAATGTTTAAAAATATGGCCGAAAATGGAATTAAGGGCGTTACAATTATTGATCCCGGGGTGAAAAGAGACCCAGAATATAAACTTTATCAGGAAGGTATGGAAAATGATTATTTCTGTAAATATCTTGATGGTAAAGTCTTTATAGATAAAGTCTGGCCGGGCAACTGCGCTTTCCCCGATTTCACCCAGTCAAAGGTAAGAGACTGGTGGGCCGGACTGCAGAAAGATTATGTAGAGCTTGGAGTTAAGGGTATCTGGAATGACATGAATGAACCGGCTGCCTTTAATGAAACAGACACCATGGATGTTAATGTAATGCATCAAAATGATGGTGATCCTGGAACTCACCGCAGGTTCCACAATTTATATGGGTTTTTAGAAGATAAGGCTACTTTTGAAGGCTTAAAGGAAAGTCTTGCCAATGAAAGACCTTTTGTGCTGACCAGAGCCGGCTTTGCTGGTATTCAGAGATATTCTGCTGTTTGGACAGGAGATAACCGCAGTTTCTGGGATCATATAAAAGTTGCGATGCCGATGCTGATGAATCTTGGTCTGTCAGGTGTCAGCTTCTGCGGAACAGATGTTGGTGGTTTTACCGGCAACAGTAATGGTGAGCTTCTAACCCGCTGGACTCAGATGGGAGCCTTTGTTCCTTTCTTTAGAAACCACTGTGAGGTTAGGGCAATTTCTCAGGAGCCGTGGTCTTTTGGAGAGAAATATGAAAAGATAATAAAAAAATATATTGAGCTGAGGTATAAATTTATCACTCATCTTTATAATCTTTTCTATCAGGCTTCTCAAACAGGTATCCCTGTTATGAGGCCGCTAATTATGGAATTCCCGGAAGATAAAAAATGCGAAAATTTATCTGATCAGTTTATGATTGGTGAGAGTTTAATGGCTGCTCCGGTTTACCAGCCGGATCAGGATAAAAGAATGCTCTACCTGCCGGAAGGAAAATGGATTGATTTCTGGACAAATGAAATCTATCAGGGCGGAGAGCATATAATAGTTGACGCACCATTAGATACTCTACCACTTTTTGTTAGAGCGGGAAGAATTATTCCGCTTAATCAGAAGTTAAATTATGTAGATGAAAAAGAGATTGAGACTCTAGAATTAAATGTATTTTTAACTGAAGATAATAATCTGGGAACTTACAGTCTTTATGATGATGATGGTATTTCCTACAACTATCAGAATGGGGTTTACAATCTAACTGAGTTTAACTATCAGTATACTGACAATCAGATAATTTTTAATATAGAAAAAAAAGAAGAAAACTATCAGCAGGAATTTAAAGATTATAAGTTGGTTTTCAATAATTTAAATAAGGATCCTCAAACAATTTATGTTGATGGTAATGAACTAAGTGAGTTTTCTTACTCTGATAACACACTGGAATTTGAAGTTCCAGTTGTTATAAATAAAATTACCATAGAATTAAGTTAAGACACAACAAATTAAAAGGAGGAATTTTTAATGAGAAAGTCAATTATCACAGTTTCAATCTTAGTTTTAGCTTTATCCCTTATCTTTTCTGTAGGTGCTGCTGCTCAGCAGGATCTGGACAAAAAAGAAATTACTGAAGAGGTAACCCTTAAGCTCTGGGAAGCTGACGAAGAAAGAATCGATACTGAGATTTTAGATCCATTGATTGAAAGATTTGAAAGAAAATATACTAATGTTACTGTAGAAAGAACTCATGCAGGTAGTGTTGAGGATTTAAGACAGAACACTCAAACTGCTTATATGGGTGGTCAGGGACCTGATCTTGTATTAAGTCCTTTTGATCATATTGGTCCATTTTCTATTATGGGACTTGCTCAGCCATTAGATGAGCTGATGAGTCAGGATATGAAAGATAAATATATCGATGCTGCTCTGCCTGGTATGAGCTTACACGGAGAAACTTATGGTGTACCAGTAACTATGGGTAATCATCTGATGTTAATGTATAATAAGAATATTGTTGACGAAGCTCCTGAGACCTGGTCTGAATTAATTGAAGTTGCCAAGGCAAATACAGTTGATGAAGATGGTGACGGCCTGGTTGACAAGTATGGTTTAGCATATAACTTAAATGAGCCATTCTGGTGGGCTGCTTTCCACGGTGGTTTTGACGGCTGGGTATTTGATGAAGAATATAACCCTACTTTAAATACTGAAGCTACTGTAGATGCACTGCAGTTTGTTTATGATCTTAAATTTGAGCATGAAATCGTACCAAAAGAATCTGATTATGATCTGATGGACAGCCTGTTTAAAGAAGGTAATGTTGCCTTTATTATTAATGGAGACTGGTCAATAGAAGGTTATAAGAATGCTGAAAACATCGACCTTGGGGTTGCTCCAATTCCTAGATTCGAAAAAACCGGTAAGTATGGTCAGCCAATGACAAGTGGTAAAGGATTTATTATGCTGACTGAATTACCTGAGCAGAAACAGATTGCTGCAATTAAATTTATTGATTTCATGACCAGTACTGCAGCTCAGGAACTTTATGTAGATAATAACTTCCTGCCAAGTAATGATCAGGCTTATGGTTTACCACAAATTCAGAATGATCCAGTTATGAAAGGATCAGCTGAACAGTTAAGAAACGGTAAAGCTATGCCTGTTGTACCAGAAATGAGAGGTGTCTGGGATGCTGTAAGACCTGCTTTACAGAGTGTTATGAGTGATGACTTAACTCCTGAAGCAGCTGCAGAACAGATGCAGAAAGAAGCTGAAGAAAATATTAAGAGTATGCAGTAAAGAATTAATTTAAAACTAAAAAGAGGGGTTAAACCCCTCTTTTTCTTTTTTGAAAAAGGGAGGTAATTAAATGAGTCAACCTGGTGAAAACTTAAGGTTTACATCAGCCTTATCAAATTTTTCGCTCAAAGATTTTTGGAGAGAACATAAATTTTCTTATATGATGCTTTTACCAGCTTTTATAGTTGTACTGTTTGTTGTAATTTATCCATTCTTTTATAATTTTAGATTAGCCTTTTCTAACCTTAATATGTATAATATGAGGCAGTTCATTCAAAATGATGAGCTAACCTATGTTGGAATTCAAAACTTTATTCAAATAGTACAGGAAAGTTCTTTTTGGATTATTCTTTTAAGAACAGTCGCCTGGACGGTTATTAATGTTGTAGCTCATGTAGGGTTTGGAATCTTTTATGCTATTATACTTGATCGAGATATAATGTTTAAATCTATTTATAGAACTTTATTAGTAATACCCTGGGCCATTCCCCAGTATATAGTAGTCTTAATCTGGAAGGGGATGTTTAACTTCCGCTATGGTGCTGTAAATTTACTCTTAAGAAAAATTGGAGTGCCTGGAGTTGCCTGGTTAAGTCAAGCCAGTACAGGTTTTAGTGCAGCTTTGATAGTAAATATCTGGCTGGGGATTCCTTTCATGATGATGATTGCCTTAGGTGGATTGCAGAGTATTGATCCTAACTTTTATGAGGCTGCAGAAATTGATGGAGCCAGCAACTGGCAGCAGATTAAACATATTACACTGCCGCTTTTAAAACCGGTTATGTTACCTGCTGTAATCTTAGGTGTTGTCTGGACATTTAATAATCTGAGAGTAATTTATCTATTGACACAAAATACTCTAACCAACAAAATAGATATTTTAGTTACCCATGTCTATCGTTCTGCATTTGAATTTTACCGCTATGGTTATGCTGCAGCATTTTCACTGATTATTTTTGTTATTTTACTGGTCTGGGCAATTAGCTTTATCGACTATATCAATGCAGATTAAAAGGAGGTTATTAAATGTCAGTTAAAAAAGATCCTACATGGAAGAAAGTTGTTTTTCATATAATATTAATTATTTCTGTGATTATTGCGGTTTATCCAGCTTTAAGAGTTTTTGGAACTTCATTAAGACCGGGAGATTCTCTGCATTCAACCAGTCTGGCGATTATTCCTGATAATGCAACCTTTGAAGCCTATAGAACTTTGATTTTTGATAAAGGTTTTTTAGTCTGGCTCAGAAATTCACTGCTGGTCACATTTTTCACTGTGATTATAGGAGTTTCTTTAGCTTCAACAGCAGGTTATGTTTTTTCACGCAAGAGGTTTCCAGGCCGAAAAGGTGGGCTAACATTCTTTTTATTAACTCAGATGTTTCCGGCAACCATGCTTTTACTGCCGATGTATATACTTTTAGCCCAGTTTGGGTTAACTGAACAGACGATTGTAGTGCCATTTTTAGGAATGGCTAAAGCCCACATCGGTTTGATTATTATGTATTCTTCAACTGCTTTACCCTTATGTGTCTGGCAGATGAAGGGGTATTATGATACAATCCCCGAAAGTCTTGAGGAGGCCGCACTGGTTGATGGTTTAAATCAGTTCCAGGCTTTTTATAAGATTATTTTACCACTGGCCAAACCGGCACTGGTAATTACAGCTTTATTCTCATTTATGACTGCCTGGAATGAATATATGGTAGCTCGAGTTGTAATGACAGACAACAGTTTATATACCTTACCTGTTGGTCTAACCAATTTAGCCGGTCAGTTTAATACTGCCTGGGCTCAATTTGCAGCAGCTTCTGTACTGATTATGATTCCTGTTATGGCAATTTTCTTACTGCTTTCCAGATTCTTAGTTGGTGGTTTAACACTTGGTGGAGTTAAAGGTTAAAAAGTAGAATTAGGCTAAATTAAGAGTATTATTCATTACTATATTTAAATCTGAGTAGAATTGTTATATAATATTAATAGAGATTAAATTTTAATCTCAACTAAACTATAAGGATTGATCAATATGCCTACTTTAAAAGATGTGGCAAAAAAAGCTGGTGTAGCGCCATCTACGGTATCGCGAGTTATTAATGACAGTTCGCGAATCAGTGAAGAAACAAAATTTAAAGTCCGAAAAATAATGGATGAAATAGGTTACCATCCCAATATAAATGCGCGAAATTTGGTTAAGCAGAGATCACATAACCTGGGACTGGTAATTCCTTATTCAACAGAGGAAGCCTTTGCTGATCCATTTTATTCTGAGATTTTACGTGGAATTGGTGTGCTTGCTCATTCTAAAGGTTTCAATCTACTTTTACTCACCAGTAATGGAGAAGAAGAGGAAAAAAAGACAGTTTTAAATGCAGTAAGAGGCAAACAAATTGATGGAGTTTTACTTTTAAGGGCCAAAAAAGAAGATGAATTAATTGATGAGTTAACTAAAATTAATTTTCCTTTTGTTATTGTAGGTCGTCCTGAAGAAAAAGATAAATATTACTGGGTTAATAACGATAATATTACTGCCAGTGAAAAAGTTGTTGATTATTTAATCAAAAATGGTCACCGAAAGATTGCAATGATTATTGGTGATGATAATTATATAATGAATAATGACCGGCTGGAAGGCTATAAAAGAGCTTTCGAAAAAAATGGTCTAAAAATAAATAATGATTTAATACTGAGATCTGATAATACCGATCACCAAAATATATATATGCTTTCTCAGCAGATGATTAAAGAGCATCCGGAAATAACAGCTTTTTACGGGATGAGTGACACCATGGCTTATACAATAATGCAGGCCATGAATGATATGAATGTAAAAATTCCTGAGGATATTTCAATTGTCGGCTTTAACAATAATCCAATGTCAAAAATTGTTTCTCCCCCGCTGACAACTGTAGATATCAATATTTATCTTTTAGGAAATAAAGCAACTGAGCTCTTAATTGGAGTTATTAATGGTCAGGTTGATAAATATCAGCATACGATTGTTCCGACAAATATTATTGAAAGGGACTCCTGCAAAAAAATAAAATGATAGAATTTCTAAAAACCGGCAGACTTGTTCTGTCGGTTTTCTGATTACAGCTCAGAATTTGTCATAATATCTCTTTTTACATTCAGCTTATCTTATAATATAATTATTTTAGAGAATTAAAGTTTTGGGGGCGGCTCTATGGCTAATTATAAGGATTTTAACTTTAAAAAATATCTCTATTATTTTTTAGTCTTTTTATTTATTTCGGCTTCAATTTTTTTAATTCTATATTTTATTTTTTCACAGGATTCTGAATTGAAGATTTTAATTTCTTTTTCTTTAGAAAGTACTATCACTTTAATTGCTTTAGTTTTAATTTATTACAGTCTGGATGGTTTGAGAATTTATTATATCCTCTCAAGTCTGGATTACAGACTTGAAATTAAAGATATGTATCTTTCTGTTTTTCTAAAATATTTTATTTCAAATGTTACACCTTTCAGCAGTGGAGGTGGGCTGGCTCAGATTTATTATCTTCAAGATACAGGAGCCGAAACTGGAAAATCAACTGCTGCTGTAGTACTGAGAACAGTTATTTCTTCAACCATCTTATTATTTGCTGCACCATTAATTATGCTCAGTAATCAGGAATTTTTTTCTTTGGTTACCGGTCCACTATACATTCTGTTATTTATAATCTTTTTAGCAGTTTATTTTACCATGCTTTATTATCTGGTATTTAAAAACAGGTTTTTAAAAAAATTTATTTTAAGGCTCTTAAACTTTTTTAAAAAAAGAAATTTAATCAGTTCAAAAAAATATAAAAATATTTTAAGATATCTGTTTAAACACCTGGAGCTGTTTTCACACGATATTATTAAATTTGTAAAGCAGGATTTAAAGTCACTTTTTATTACAATTATTTTAACTATTATTTTTTTAGTTATCGAATATTCTTTTTCTTATTTTTTGCTGCGGGCACTCGGCTACTATCAGATTAGCTATTTAAATATTATCTTTTTACACACTGTAATTGCTTTTATAATGTATTTTACTCCCACCCCCGGAGCTGCAGGTGGAGCAGAAGCAGGTTTTATTTTGTTTTACAGGCACTTAGTAGAGAGAAATGATATTTTATCACTGCTTTTTTTCTGGAGATTTTTCACAAAATACCTGGGAATATTTATTGGTATGCTTGTATTTACATATCTGGTAATTACAAATAGAGAGGAAAATTAAAATGTCAGATCAAAATACTTTTATAGATAAATATTTTAATATCAAAAATTCGCTTCTATATTTTACAATTTTCCTTGTAATTTCAGCAGTTTCTCTGTATTATATTAATCGAATCTATTCTCAGGGGAGTAATCTTGATGTCTTACTGACTTTCCCTGTAAATATTTTAGTTTCCTTATTCAGCCTCCTGTTTTTCTATTTTATTTTTGATGGTTTGAGATTGTATTTTGTTTTGAAAACCCTGAATGCAGAGATTTCTTTTTGGAATGTTTATAAATTAGTTTTTATTAATATTTTTATTTCCAATATTACGCCACTGGCAACCGGTGGAGGTTTTGCTCAGGTTTATTTTTTACAGAAAAAAGGAGTACCGCTTGGAAAATCTTCGGCAGCTGTTGTGATTAGAACTTTATTATCAGCCACAATGCTATTTTTAAGTGTGCCTCTGATAGTATTCCGCAACCAGTCAATGCTCAATTTGCTTCCTGGAGATTATGTATTTATTTATCTGGGAGTTTTTCTGGCACTTTATTTTTTAATTTTTTATTTATTGATTTTTAAGTTGAGAGTGATTATGAAAGTAATCTATAAGTTTTTTTACTTTTTAAAATCAAAACACCTTTTATCTAAAAAGAGATTTAGAAAGATAATCAGATATATTTTTGAGCACCTGGAGCTATTTTCTGAAGACCTGGCTTTTTTTATTCAGGGTAAGAAAATATATGTTTTTTTATCTTTTTTATTTACAGTAATTTTTCTGCTGGCAGAGTTTTCTTTTTCTTATCTTATTTTAAGAGGACTTGGTTACCAGATAAGTTTCTTTAGAATTTTAACTCTGCAGATACTGGTAGTTTTTATAATGTATTTTGCCCCTACTCCTGGAGCGGCTGGAATTGCAGAAGGTGGTTATTCACTACTGTTTGCAAGATTTGTTGATCAGAGCGATCTTTTCCCACTGCTTTTTTACTGGAGATTTTTCAGCAAATATATTGGTATACTGATCGGTGTCTTTGTCTTTTTCTTCTTAATAATTAGAGGGGGGATAGATAGTGAAGAAGAGTAAGCTATATTTATTTATTTTAATCATTATTATTTTAATTTTATTTACATATAAAATTTACGCCCCCTACACAATTCAGGATTTTAATGCAGTAAATGTTAGAAATATGGACTTAATTAAAAATAATATTGATGACGAAGAATATTCTTTTGCGGTTGTCGGCAATATTGAAAATTCAATCGCTATTTTTGATAACCGAATTTTAGAAAAAATTAAAGCAAATAATATGGATTTTATTCTCTCAACAGGAAATAACCTGCGGGATGGAGATGAAAGTAAATATCGAGTTTTTTACCGAACTCTAGAAAAATTAAATATTCCCTTTCTAACTGCTATTGGCCGCAGAGAAATTGGAGATGGGGGCAATGAAAACTTTTATAAACACTTTGGTCCCTTTTATTTTTCTTTTCAAATCGATGATTCTTATTTTATTTTTCTGGATACAACTGAAAACACTAATTTAAACTGGCAGCAGCAGTGGCTGCAGAGTGAACTTGAGCGGGCAGAAGAATATGAGAAAAAATTTGTGGTGATGAATAAAACACCTCTTAAAGTCGAAAGTGAGTATCTTAAAGATGAAGATGAGCCGGGTTATATTGAATCAGAGAGTTTAAGAAAATTTTATCAGGAAACATTCAGCAGCTATAATGTTGATTCAGTCTTTTCATCTAATATTGGAATATTTTATCAGCAAGAAGTTGGCGGAGTAAATTATTATGTCAGCGGAGGTGCTGGGGGAGAATTAATTTTTGACAATCAGAAAAGTTTTTATCACTATCTTTTAGTTAATGTTTCAGATAGTGGAGTAGAGGTAAGTGTTGAGCAGCTGGAAAATAACCCCAGTGTTTTTTCAAAATTTCTGGTTAATATCTGGGTTTCACTGCAGTCCTTTTTCTATGCAAATTATATCAATATTTTACTGGTCTTATTTATTGGTTTAACAATCTTTTATATTCTGCACCGAGAAATCAATAAAGAAGTGGATTATTATCGGGATTTTGCCTATGCTAACCATGAAATTAAGGATCAGAAATTAAAGATAGCAATGTTCACTAATAACTACTTTCCGGTCATAGGAGGAGTTCCAATTTCAATCCAGCGTCTGGCGAAGGCACTGCGGAAAAGAGGACATCAGGTAAAGATTTTTGCACCTGAATATAAGGAAGAAACTGAGGATGAATCAAATATTATTCGCTGTAATTCACTTTATCATTATGAAGAAGCGGGTCTGGCCTTTCCGGTAACAAATATTTACTCACCTCAGATTAAAAGAGATTTTCAAAAAGAAGATTTTGACTTGGTTCATGCTCATCATCCATTCTGGCTGGGGAATAAGGGAAGAAAGCTGGCTGAAAAGTTTAATCTGCCGCTTGCTTTTACCTATCATACTCGTCTGGAAAAATATTCTCATTATGTACCCAATATCTTATTTATGCGCAAGTTTTTCAAAAATCGCCTTTCTCATTTTCTAATTAAAAACTTTGCCAATAATACAGATGCTGTTTTTGCTCCCACAGAATCTACAAAAGAGTACCTGCGTAATGTTGGAGTGAGCAGATTTATTAAAGTAATGCCAACCGGAATTGATTTTGATTATTATGACCGCCCTCAGGAGGAAATTGATGCTCTGAGAGATGAGTTGATTGGAGAGGCAGATCACCTTTTAATCTCTGTTTCCCGGCTTTCTCAGGAAAAGAATCTATATTTTCTTTTAGAG
Organism: Halanaerobium saccharolyticum; assembly: GCF_003053565.1. Taxonomy (GTDB): domain Bacteria; phylum Bacillota; class Halanaerobiia; order Halanaerobiales; family Halanaerobiaceae; genus Halanaerobium; species Halanaerobium saccharolyticum_B. The sequence goes on from NZ_QAXS01000033.1 coordinate 31,438, forward strand.
GGGATTAAAAAGCTGAAGGCAAAAAGTGATCTCAACTTTAAATTGATCATTATCGGCAGCGGTTCTGAAAAGGAAAATATTGAGGACTTTATTAATGATAATCAGCTGGAAAAAGATATCGAATTGATTGGTGCTGTAGACTTCAGAGAAATGGCTAAATATTATCTGGCTGCTGATCTCTTTGTTTTTGCCTCAACCACTGAAACCCAGGGGATGGTCTTACTGGAAGCAATGGCTGGGTATAACCCTGTGGTTGCAGTTAAGTCAAGTGGAATTGATGATGTTATAGAAAATGGTTATAATGGTTTTAAAACTGAAGAGGATACTGAAAAATGGAGCAGTGCTGTGGCAAAAATATTAACTGATTCTCAAAATTTCGAAGAAACTGCCCAAAATGCCAGAAAAATGGCAGAGTCATCTTCAATTGAGCAGATGGCAGAATCTGCAGAGGAACTATACTATAAGATACTGCAGCTGAAAAAGTATCAGTAATAGAACTTTCAGGCACCGTGCACCACCCGAATTTTGTCGTTTTATGTCTAAAATAAAATTAATTGGAGGCTGAATAATGTTGATTAATTTTTTTGAAGAACAAAAGGTTTTTCATTTAAAAAATGAAGAAATAAGTTATGTAATTAAAATATTAAAAAATGGTCAGCTGGGACATCTCTACTGGGGTAAAAAAATTGAAAAAGCTGAAAGATTGGACCGCTATGATATCTCTCAGCACCGGCCTTATGAGGCTTATGCTCTTAAAGATGATACGGGCTTTATCTTAGAAAATATAGCCCGCGAATATCCATCTTTCGGCCAGTCTGATTTTAGGGAGCCAGCCTATCAAACCGAAGCAGAAAACGGCTCAATTATCAGTGACCTAAAATATCAGGATCATCAAATTTACAGTGGCAAAAAAGAATTAGCCGGCCTGCCCTCAACCTATGTTGAAAAAGAGTCTGAAGCAGAAACTCTGGAAATAATCCTCTATGATGAGGTGACTGATCTGGAGGTGGTTTTAAGCTATACAATTTTTCAGGATTATCCGATAATTACCCGCTCAGCTAATTTTAAGAATCAGGGTCAGCAGAAGCTCAATCTCAAAAGGGCACTTTCAATGAGTGTTGATTTTGAGAATAAAGATTTTGAGCTGCTGCAGCTTTCCGGAGCCTGGGGCAGAGAAAGAGATATTATCCGCCGCCCACTGGAGCAGGGAATAACCAGAATCGACAGCAAAAGAGGGGGCAGCAGCCACCAGCAGAATCCATTTGTGGCTTTAGTTGAGCCGGAGACTGATGAGTACAGAGGAGAGGCCTATGGGTTCAGTCTTGTTTATTCTGCTAATTTTATCGCCCAGGCAGAGCGCAATCACTATGGTAAAACAAGATTAACAATGGGAATTAATCCTTTTACCTTTAACTGGCTTTTGGAATGTGGAGAGAGCTTCCAGACACCAGAAGTTGTTATGAATTATTCTGATCAGGGTTTAAATAAAATGTCTCAAAACTTTCATCAGTTATACAGAAGCCGACTGGTCAGGGGTAAACATAGAGATAAGCAGCGGCCGGTTTTGATCAACAACTGGGAAGGTACCTATTTTGATTTTGATACAGATAAGATATTAGAGATGGCAGCAGCTGCTGCAGAAGTAGATCTTGAGCTCTTTGTCCTTGATGACGGCTGGTTTGGGAAAAGAAATGATGATACTTCCTCACTGGGTGACTGGTATGTAAATGAAGAGAAACTGCCCGGAGGATTAGAATACCTGGCTGAGGAAATAAATAAGCTGGGGATGGATTTTGGCCTCTGGTTTGAGCCGGAAATGATTTCTCCTGACAGTGATTTATACCGTGAGCATCCAGAATGGGCCATCCAGGTCCCGGAAAGAAAGTCATCAGAATCCAGACAGCAGTTAATCTTAGATTTAAGCCGTAGTGATGTTCAAGATTATATCATTGAGCGGGTATCTGCTATTTTATCTAAGGCTAATATTTCTTATGTTAAGTGGGATATGAACAGGCCGATGACTGAATATGGTTCTTTAGAGCTTGCTTCTGAAAATCAGAGTGAGTTAAACCACCGCTATATTTTGGGACTCTACCGAGTTTTAGAAGAGATCACTTCCAGCTTTCCGGAAGTATTGTTTGAAAGCTGTGCCGGTGGTGGAGGCCGCTTTGACCCGGGAATGCTTCATTATATGCCGCAGACCTGGACCAGTGATGATACTGATGCAGTTGAAAGATTAAAGATCCAGTATGGAACTTCAATGGTTTATCCAGCTTCTTCGATGGGGGCTCATGTTTCTGCAGTTCCAAACCATCAGGTTGAGCGCAGTACCTCACTTAAAATGCGCTATGATGTGGCAAGTTTCGGCAACCTGGGCTATGAACTTGATATTACAGAATTAAATAAAGAAGAGATGGAAGCCGTCAAAAAGCAGGTTAATAACTATAAGGAGATCAGAGAGCTGGTGCAGTTTGGTGATTTTTACCGACTGCGGAGTCCATTTGCAGGTAATTTTACTGCCTGGTCTTATCTAAGTCAGGATCAGGAAGAGGTTCTGGCAGGATTTTATCAGGTGCTGGCGACTCCCAACCCGAAAGAGGAGACTTTAAAACTGAAAGGCTTAGATCCTGACAGGGATTATAAGGAGCTAAATAGTGGAGAAATTTATGGTGGGGATGAGCTGATGAATTTTGGTATCAAAGTTCCCTATTTAAAAGAAGATTTTTCTTCCAGAGTCTGGAGGTTTAAAGCTGTTTAAAAGATGTAATTCTTTTATTCAGGAGATTTAACTAAGATAAAAGCTAAAGATACTAAAAATATAAAAATAAGGAGTATAATTTATGAAAACAAAAAAGATAATTCTAATATTATTTCTCATTCTGTCACTTAGCTTTGTTTTAACAGGATGTTCTGCTATTGGTGAGTTGAAAACTGAGACTAGAATTAATGATTTTTTAACAAGTCCAGATGGGCCGGAATATGTATTAAATCAATCATTTAAAAAACTTATAGATGAATTTTCTAATACTCCGGACTTAGATAATTATGAATGGTCCTACAATGTTAATCTTGAAGATCCAAATATTGTAGATGCCCAAGCAGACTCTGACGGCTCCGGTATTTTAACTGCTAGAAATATAGTTTTAGTTTTTGACACTAGCATTGCATAAAAATATTTAAGAAAAGTCAAGTTCGATTTTTAGCGAAAATACTTGCTTAAATTAGAAAAACTCCTTATAATTGGGATTAGGATAGTCTTTGTCCAAATCCCAAAAAATAAGGAGCATATACTATGGACAAAGATATCACAGAAACCA
>NZ_QAXS01000034.1 GCF_003053565.1 Halanaerobium saccharolyticum
CCTAAAACCTGGTATCTAAAAAGAATCAGAGCAGATAGAGGATTTTTTGATCAGAAAAACTTTAGATACTGTGAAGATAACGGTATCGAATATGTGATCAAAGCTAAAATGCAAAATGGTGTCAAAAAAATTATTGATTATGTTAATGAAAATCCAGACCAATACCCCTGGGTTAAAATCGATAACACATTTAGTGTTACAGAAATTAGAGTTCCATTAAAAAGCTGGGATAGAGAGCGTAGATTTGTTTTAATCAAAAAATCGTTACCTAAAAGCAACAAAAATGGTCAGCTTCTTTTTGAAGAGTTCACCTATGAATATCAGGCCATAGTTACTAATGTTGACTATCTAACAGCTGAAGAAGTATTCAATGACTACAACCAACGCTGTAATATTGAAAACAAGATCGACGAGCTGAAAGAGGGTTTTGCTTTCGACCAAAACACTCAGATTAACCGCAAATGTAATGAGCTGTATTTACTGATTAAAATGATTGCTTTTAACCTTAATAACTGGTTTAAAAGAACTTTCTTGCCTGAAAGTATGCATCATCATGAAATAACAACGATCAGAAGGATATTTTACAAAATAGCAGGTAATATCTGCGGCAGCGGCTGGTACAAACACATCCGCTTTGCCCCAAATAAACTGCTGGAAAAAACAATTAAATATCTTAGAAAAGCACTAACAGATTTTAGAAAGAAGGTGGTGCTAAATTAAAACCACCAGTACAGTTTAGACTAATTTTTTAAGCTATGAAAACCATAGTTTAGTTAAGTGCGTCTAAAATCTGGAAGCTGGACAATTTATTTAACTGGCTATTTAAATTGAGACTAAATATTTAATTTTAATAGATTGAAATTATTTTTTAACGGCAAAAATCTAAAAAGAACTATTTTAACTTTTTACTTGCCGAATTCAAGTTAAATAAAAATAAAGGGGATAACTCCAAAACACCTTACCAGTTTGCTAACTCCAGCCTCTCAAACACCACCGGATCCAGCAGGTCTATAATCTCTTCCTGCATCTCCTTAACAGACTCCTGAAACTTAAACCAGTGGGTCTTCTGATAGGATTCACTTTTCCAGCTGTAACAGCTTTTTAAGAATTTAAAGTGCTTTGAAAAATAATCTAGACCCAGGCGCTGCCAGCTGCAGCTGCGGTCAATTTTTAAGAAGCCGGTATTTATTTTTACTGCCTCATTAAACCAGAGTGAAGGATCATAATCCTTTAACTTTTCTGCTCCATATTCTTTTTTTAAACTTAATTTTTGGCAGCAATTAAGCCGCCGCTTACGGCTGTTAACCTTAAACAACTCCGGGCACTCTGATTTTTTACCGATTGCCGCGGCCAGGTCAGCAAGCAATTCTTCTTTTTCAGATTCGATATCTGCTGCAGTGGCTGACGGATCCTTATGCTTTTTTAGCTCTTCAAAGATTCTGCCGGCTGCTTTTAAAAAGATCTCCTTATTATCCCGCCTGGAATTTGACCTACAGAGGCGCGGATCATGCCAGAGGGCATGAGGAATATCCGGTCGATGGCCGGCAGCTGCATGACCAATCTTATAAACTGATCGATCAAAGATTGAGCTCAACTTCTGCTGGATTCCCTCCACCAGATTAAACTCATCATAGTAGCCGACAAAATTCTGATGAGCAAAGCTGTCAGCAAATGAATGGATGGCCAGCCCTATTTTATATAAATTATTTGAGCTAAGTCCAAGTTTAAGCACCTGCCGGGCGTTTTTGCTGTCCGGGGTTGTATTTAAGAGGTGGAGCTTACCATCCCGGCGGCGGGCTGAATCGGCCAGAGGATCACCAGGAATAAAGTGAAAGACCGGATAAATGCGGAATAAATTTTTCTTTGGTCTGGTAATATTTTTAGTCTGCGAGATATAGTTGCTGTAAGCATGATTGGAGTTCTGATCAATATTATAGATTAAATCATTATCATCGATATACTGGCTCGAGTAAGCGATTATTTCTGCTTCCGCTGGCTTAAAACCGGCTCTGACAGTTATCAGATAGGTCATGTAATAATGAAATTCAATGTTCAATTTTATCACCTCGTTTTAGTCTTAAATTCTATTTCGAGTTCAGTTAAACTTTTCCTGCTTTTTAGTGAAAGTTTTCTCAAAATTATTCAGAATAAAAAGAGCAGCCTCTAATTTTTCTGAGAACTGCTCTTAAAAGTATCGCATATGACTATATTTAAATATGTTTATATACTATTGATGCTTTTCATTTTTCATAACATAAATATCCTTAGAATTTCTGGCCACCTCATTATTTAGATAATTGAAGACACTTTTTATCTCATTAATATCCGTTTTTAAAGCAGTCTGGCCAAGAGTCAAACGAACAGTTTGATCATAAATCATATCAAGTCGGTCATCCAATTTATCAAATCTTCCATCTACCTTATTGAATCTTTCACCTATCTCCCCAAATTTTCCATCCACTTTATTAAATCTCTCGTCTATTACTTCAAATCTTCCATCCACTTTATCAAATCTCTCGTCTATCTCATCAAACTTTCCATCTACTTTATCAAATCTATCGTCTATCTCCTCAAATTTTCCATCCACTTTATTAAATCTATCGTCTATTTCTTCAAATCTTCCATCTACTTTATCAAATCTCACGTCTATTTCATTAAATCTTCCATCTACTTTATTAAATCTCTCGTCTATCTCATCAAACTTTCCATCTATTTCTTCAAATTTATTATCTATTTTGTCAAATCTTCCATCTATTTCTTCAAACTTAGCGCTAAACTTATCATCAAGCTGACCAATACGATTTAGAATTTTATCTAAAGTTCCAGATTCGGGCATCTTTTCTACCCCTCCTCTCTTCGTATTCTCCATATATTATTATTATATCTTAAAATTATTGTGATTAGCAAATAAGATCTATAAATGTTTTACAAAATCCCAGCTTTTTCTCTAATCAAGCTCATCTAAAATATCTTTATGATCATTATAAACATCATCAAAAATTATATTATCAAAATCATCTTCATCTCCAAATACCAGGTAGCCATATCCACCTTCAATTAGATATTAGTTATATCTACTCTCTGAAATTTTATTTTTTTCAAGTGCTTCTTCAACTAATTCAGCATAGTCTGATATATCAATTTTGCTTTTATTTTTTTAGTAAGCCTTTTTTTAAGATGAAAATTTAGGGCTTCTCGGGGCATTAATAAATAAGAGGCAAAAGTATCAGCTTCTTTTTTATTTGTTGTAGACTAAAATTACCAGGAATTGCAAAGTAGTAGTCCCGAAAGTTGCAAACTAAAATTACCTGTTATTACTCAAAACTCAATGATCATAATTCAAACTATGTTGCATAAAAAAATCCCGGCAGCTTATTAGCCACCAGGAGTTAATTCTCAATTATTATATTTATTACTGTTTTAATGCTTCTTCTAATTCTTTTAAATCTTTAATCTTAGAAATTCTCCCACTTAACTCTTCTATTTTACTTATTTCTGCCTGGTCAATTAATTCCATTATTTTATCATTAGACCCTTCAAAATTACCCTTGATAAATTTTTTAAAAAGTTCTCTTTCTCCCTGCTTTTTTCCCTCTTTAATTCCTTCTTTTTTACCCTGCTCTTCTACATATTTAAAGAATTTTACCATTTTGTAATCCCTCCAGATTTCTGACATATCTTTGTCACTTAAAAATTTATCACTTAAAACGACAGTCAAAGCAACAAGATTGTTTTTTGAATTTTGCTCTATTTCCAGCTTTTCTTCCAATTTAATAGTTTCTTTGACTCGATCAACTATTTTCTGATCACTATTCATCAAAGGTAAAAAGATTAAGTCAAGATAATTTATCTTTTCCTTATTTTCAATTTTTGCTTTTAATTCTTCCAGTTTCTTTTTGCCATCTTTTTTAGACATATCTACAACAGTTGAGTTATAACCTAAGCTGCCACAGTTAAATCCTGCTGTAGAATCTGTATAGCCCTTAATACATAAAATTATCGTCCGAATTCTGTCTCTATATCTATTATACAACTTTAAGTCATAACTGGCAAAACGAATTAAGTCAGAAACCGAAATTTCTGCTTCTTCCTCCAAGTGAAGTATTGACCCATCTTCCAACATAAAATTTAAATCCAATAATTCTAAATTAGTTTCAATTTCAGCAAATTCAGTTTCTAGATAGGAGGCAATTCCAGGCAGCTCCACCTCTAAAAAATCAGCAATATCGTTCTTAAAAAGATTGAAAGAGTCTTTGAAAACAAAGTCATAGTTATGGGCCGTCACATCAAACTGCTGCATTAAATTTCCTCCTTTTCTAATTTTTATACTATATAAAGTATATCATAGAATAATTTGGAAATAAAGTAAAATATATTCTTAAAGCAAGAAAAATCCCAGCAGCTTAATTGCTAAACCACCGGGACTAATAATCAAATTATTTTCTTTTTCTCATTATTTTGAGATGCTGCATCCTTAAGCTGATCAATTTTCATTGCCAGTTTGCCCTGTTCAAGGCTTAGACGAGCAGTTTGATCGTGAATCTTATTTACAGTATAATTCAGCTCATCAAATTGATCACTGTGTTTTTTTAATGTTTTATTGATATTAAATAATTTAATATCCTGTTCTGCAAGCACATTATCCAGCTTATCAAAGCGTTTGTCATGGTCATTTAGTTTCATTTCAATATTATTAAATCGTTTGTCAATTTGATCAAAACGTTTATCGTGATTATCAAGTCTTTTATCTATCTGATCAAAGCGCTTATCGTGATCATCAAGTCTTTTATCTATCTGATCAAAGCGTTTATCATGCTCATCAAGTCTTTTGTCTATCTGATCAAAGCGCTTGTCATGTTCATCAAGCCTTATGTCAATCTGGTCAAAGCGCTTATCATGATCAGCAAGCTTTTTGTCAATTTTGTCAAAACGCTTATCGATTTGAGAAAATTTGCTATCCAATCTCTTATCAAGCTGGTCAAAACGATTAACAAACTCGTCAAATCGACTGACAAGTGTCTCTAAAATTTTAGCTTCTGGCATTTGATTCACCTGCCCTTCTTCCTATTCTCCAGATATTTATATTATACCGCATGCTGCTCCTGATTAGCAAACAATATTTGCCCTGATTTTTAGGAAAAGCTGCTCATTCTGAATAATACAGATTCTGGCAGCAATATTTAAATTTCATTGTATACTTCAGCTGGACTATGACCTTTTAAAACCCACTGCTTTGTATTATTATGAAAATCATTGATTAGCTTAATCAGTTCATCTTTTCCTGCAAAAATATCAATTTCGAAATCTTCGGCTAAAACTCGCACTATCTCTGCTGTACTGACATTATTATTAATCATCAGATAAAAACCAAAAAGAATTCTTTCTGCTTCTTCCTGAGGCAGCTTATAATCACGGGTTAATTTCTTTTTGAATCTTCTTTGGGCAAGGTTCCAGCTGGGATGACCCTTCTGATAAGCATTTTCTATTTCTTTTTTAGATGGAATATAATAATCTAAATCACTGCGTTCTTCTCTTTCAATAAGAATCTCAGGCGCGTCTTCAACTGCACCCAGAATAAAAAATGGACCAGCACTGTCAGCTAAAACCGAGAATTCTCCATATTCTAAAACTACATCTAAGGGATCAATTCTCCATTCAGGAGTCAGGTATCTCTCTAAAGAGTTATATAAAAGCTCGGGGCTTAAAATTCCATAATAAACTGCACTACCAACTGCATATTTAATATAACTGTCATTTAAACGAATTTGTTTTTTAATGCTTTTTTTGTTTAAAATAGATTTAATTTTACTTCTCAATTCCTCTGGTATGAGAAAGATAGCAGTCTCTTGATGCTGACCTAAAAATACTACTCCCCGGGCTTCAAAGTAATCTGCTATATAAAAAGTGAATTCATTAACTTCAATATAGGCTGCTGAATATTTTTCGCACTGCATAATTATTTCTTTTAAAAATTCAGTTTGTTCTGAGCCTAAATATTGAAGCCATGATTCTAAATTATCAGCAATTCGTTTAGTTAATTCCTGAATAAGCTCAGCTTTATTAAGCTGGCTAATGCCGTGAAAATCCCAGAGTTTTCTCATTTCATTCAGTTCATTTTTCGTTAAATTTGATAATAATTGATTATAGCCTGCATACGGTTCAATATTATCCAGTTCTTCAATCCATAAATTTTCTTTCATCAACTGAGCCCCCATTAGATTTTATTATTTTCTAACTATTAAACTACCACTACTTTTTTAAAACCATTTGCTGATGGTTGGCAATGTCGGGTTGAGCATCTCCAGCCCGGTATTTAAATATATTTATTAATAGCTTAATACAATTTTGCTTAAATGACAAGGGTTGTTAAAAGCTTCTTCATTTTTATTATTATCTAACAACATCTGATTCTGGATTTATTTCATCAAATAAAGAACTTACAACCTGGATCAAGTATAATTAATTGAAATATATAATAGAATAATTCGGAATAAAGTAAGATATATTTAATATTAATAATAAAAACCGCCCTAAATAGGACGGCAAATGAAAAATAATATTAAAAAATTAATTTTTAGGATCAAAACAAAAAAATTATAAATGTTTAATTCTATCTCCATATTTTTTGGCTAATTTCTTGTTTTCAGCATCTGCACCATCGATATTTCCGCTCCTATAAACCGGAAGCTCCATTCCTTTTTCCTTCATCAGAGCAATTGCCTCCGAGATGATGCTGTTCATAATATAGGAAGCGGCAATGGTTGAACCCGGAACTGCTTTTGTAACCTCAAAATCCACTACTGCATCACCATAGGGAGTATGGTTATCAAGCACATAATCGGCAACTTCAAATAGCCGCTTACCACTTTTGTGCCGGGAATCATTTGCCTTAGAATATTCCAGTGAAGTAAGGGCCACCACTTCCAGCCCCTCCTCTTTAGCTTTAAAGGCTGCATCAATCGGTACCGCATTCCGGCCGGAGTTGGAGACTACAATCATTAAATCCTTTGGCTGCAGGTCATAGTCATCCAGAATTACCTCACCTAAGCCTGACAGGCGCTCCATTTTAGTGCTTTTAATTGCACCACCATCGAGCATTACTCCAGGATCAAAAATTGGACTCATCACTGCCAGTCCACCTGCTCTGTAAAACACTTCTTCTGACAGCATATGCGAATGACCGGAGCCAAAAACATGAATTAGACCATCGTTTTCAACAGTTTCTACAAATTTTTGCGCGATCTTTTTTATATTAGCCTTTTCTTCTTCCTTTATTTCATCCAAAATTTCATCAATTTTTTCAGTATATCTTGCAAAAGACATCAGTCAACCTCCTTTTTAAAATTATTAACTATTTCTATGATTTTAGCCGTTATACCGGCAATTAACTGCTCCCCTTTATCAGCTGCTGCCGGGCTTGGATCACCAAGTACAGCCTTAGCGGTAATCTGATCCCAGGGCACAGAATAACTGCCAAAATAGTCGGGGATTTCCGGTCTATCAGCTTCTGCTTTGGACATATCCACCAGCTCACTGTTTATTTTAAGCATCATTGAAGTTTCAATCTCTTCGGCATGAAGATAGCTGGGATGGACTCTTTGTGTTTCAATATATTTCTGCTCCAGCTCTTTTAAGCCGGGATGAGTAAAACGAAGGAGCTTAAGATTATATTTTTCCTGAACTGCTCTTTCCGCCTTTTTGAGAGCAGTCTTATTGCCAAAATGTCCATTTATTATAATCAGTAATTTTACCTCATGTCGCTCCAAACTCTTAGCTATATCCTCTATTATCGAAATAATTGTTTGATCTTCTAATGAAATTGAGCCGGGAAAATTTCTTAAAGACCAGACCTGGCCAAAGGGAAGTAGAGGTAGAATTGGAGCATCCAGTCTTTCTGCCACTCTCCCGGCAATTTCTTCACTAATATAATTATCTGTTCCCAGAGGCAGATGATAACCATGAGCCTCAACCGCACCGATGGGAAGAATTACAATTTTGTTTTTTAACTTTTCTTCAGCCTGCTGCCAGTTCATTTCTGCTAATTTTTCCATAAAATTCACCTCTTTTTGAGCTCAGCTTTAATCAGCAAAGACTGGCATCTGCTAAGCTACAAATCACTCCAGTAATTTATAATAGAAAACACAAAAAGGGAATTCTAAACTCTAAAACTTAACTTTTTATAAAAGAAATCCCCTTTTTGTGTGATAAGTCTGCTGATTTTATTTAAGCAAATAAGCTCATAATCCACTTCAAGATAGAACCAAAGACAAACATATCCGTGTCTCCACCCCAGAGTATAAACTCAGTAACTGTATCCGGGATAATATATTTGATAAATATTGCCTGACCAAAGGTAATAATTGCACCGACAACAACACCGGCAATAATTGCACCTTTAACTCCACCAGTCTCATTACCAAAGACTCCAGCACCGGCGGCGTGAAAGAAGACACCAATCATTGGAGGAACAAAAACATAGAATCCGGTTGCACCCATTATTACCATGATTATTACCATAGTAACAAAGGAAGCTGCAAAACCAATGATAGTAGCGGCAGGAGCATAAGCATAAGTAACTGGTACATCAAGAGCCGGCTTAGAATTAGGAACTAATTTCTGAGAAATACCTCTAAAGGCAGGTACAATTTCTCCAATTAATAACTTAACTCCATGAAGCACAACTGCAATACCGGCACCAAAACGGAAACCTTTTAAAATTCCAAAGACAATGTGGTTTTTATTTCCAGAATATTCTCCTACAAATTCAGGTCCTGCTAAAAGGGCACCTAAACCATACATTAGCCCCATAACAAGAACAATAACAACATTGCTGTCTTTTAGGAAGCCAAAGCCTTCAGGCATTTTTAGATCTTCGGTATCATTTTCTTTATTACCAAAATGTTTACCTAAAATAGCTCCCAGCCAGGCACCGGTTGAGAAGGTGTGGCCGACGGCAAAATTATCTTTGCCCGTAAAGCTTTTAACGTATTTCTGTAAGTAAGCTGGCTGCAGGGTCCAGTAAGCTCCAAGTAAAACTGCTCCACTGATAATCATCCACATCTGGGAGACTCCCTGGCCAAAGACCTGAACAACTATTCCGGCATAAACAAAACTAACCCAGAACATCATGTGTCCTGTTAGATAAATATATTTAAACTTAGTAATTCTGGCTAATAAAACATTAACTAAAAATCCAAAGGTCATAATCAGAGTAACGGCTCCACCATATTCACCTAAAAAACTATTGGTTGACATTCCACCAACTTCTGCACTTCCGGTCATTCCAAATACTTCCTGCCAGATAGGACCAAAAGCACCTAAGGAATTACCAATTAAAGTTGAACCACCCTGAATAATCATAAAACCAAGAATAGTTTTTACAGTTCCAGTAACAACATCACTGGCGCTTTTTTTCTGTAATAATAGTCCGGTAAGGGCAATTAAACCAATTAAACTTGCTGGTTCTCTAAAGACATTATTAGCAATCCATCTTGCCACAGCAATTAAGCCATCCATTATATTATTCCCCCTTTTCTTCTAAAAAGTCCTGGATTTTAGATTTTATTTCTTCATTATCCATAAAATCAGAAACGGTGATTACAGGAACTTCAAAACCTTCCAGCGCATCCTCATGGAATTCTCCTGCTAGAATAAGGTCGGCACCTGAGTTTTTAGCAGTACTTATATTACTGTTATCTACATCAGCATCAAGACCGATTTCATCTATAACATCCTGGACATTCATCTTTAAAATAAGACTACTGCCCTGACCTGCTCCGCATACTGTTAGAATCTTCATTACTCTCACCTCCTTCATCATAGCTTTTAAAATAAGCAAGCAATTCTTTTTTAGAATCAACCTCTTTGATATAATTTACATTCTTTTTATCCTTTAAAAATTCTGCCAGCTCGCTTAACATCTGAGTATGGGAGCTGTCATCGGCAGCACAGAAGCTGATTACTACTTTAACCGGATCATTTTTGGAATGGCCAAAGTTCACCGGTTCTTTTAGGGTTAAAAGACTTAAGCCATTTTCTTTGGCACCTTTTTCCGGACGGGCATGAGGCAGCGCAAGGCCCGGAGTAATTACAATATAGGCACCTTTATCTTTTACCATCTCTATCATAGCATCTATATACTCAGCTTCTATTAAATCATTGGCTTCTAAAATACTGCCCGATTTTTTTATTGCCTCTTTCCAGTCTGCAACTTCAGCACCTAAAATGATATTATCTTTAGTTAAATATTCTGAGATCATCAATTACCCTCCCCACTGCGGAATGGTAAAAATCTTTTTGGATTATCAATAAAGATTGTATCTATCTGCTCCTGACTAAATCCTTCTCTTTTTAGTCTTGGAATAAATTTATTTTGAATATACTCCCAGCCGGGTCCACCTCCATAGGATTTTAGATATGATTTTCTTCCCATATCATTGGAGATAAAGAGCTGATTTAGAAATCCATCATCAACTAATTTTTTGAGCATATCTATTCTCTTCTGATCTGCATAGTATTTTATTTTAGAAGGACCGTCATACATGATATTGGCTCCTCTTTCTAAGGCCCGCCTGTGATAACCATAATCTAAGTTTCTATCCATATGGATTAAAACAACTCGGGAGAGATCGACTCCCTCACGCTCAAAGATATCCAGCTGCTCTAATCCCATTGTTCCCATTTCGGTGTGGGTCTGGACTGGAGCACCGGTTACCAGCTGAGCCTGGGCGGCTGCCACAAAGGTTTTTTCCTCGGACTTCGTGATATTATTATAATCACTGCCGGCCTTTAAAATTCCGGCCTTCATCTCAGTGCCTTCAATACCTTCGGTTGCCTCCCTTATCAGAAGTTCGGTCAGCTCATCGACAGAATAATTGTGAACCCAGTCTTCAAAAAAGATACCTCTGTTAAAACCTGAGGTTGCTAAAATATTAATGTCAGTTCTCTCTGCAATTTTAGCCATCTGATCAATATTGCGGCCGTAATCTATGGTAGTTCCATCTACAAAGGTATTAACTTCTGTTTTTTCCAGTCTTCTCAGCTCTTCTACCTCAATTTCTCCTGTTAAAGTATTAATTTTTTTCATTTTGATCCTCCTTTTGGGTTAGCAGTTCTATAATTTTTTGCTTATTATTGAGTGAAATTATTTTATCCATAAATTCTTTATTGTATAGCTTATTAATCAGACTGCTTAAGGCCTTAATGTCCTTATTTTTGTCGGGAGAAGCAAAGGCAATTACTATCTGCACCGGATCATTTTCGGGATGATTAAATTCAACCGCTTCTCTGAGAGTTATTAAACTCAGACCAAAATTATTTACTCCTTCTTCCGGACTGGCATGGACTAAGGCAACTCCCGGAATGATCACCACATAAGGACCTCGCTTTTCAATGTTTTTTATCATATTTTCTATATAAATTTCATCAATATAATTCTGCTTGAGCAGCAGTTGACCACTTTTTTCTACAGCCTGTTTCCAGTCTGCTGCCTCAACTTCTGTCTTCAGCAGAGATGGCTTTAAAATACTTTCTAAATCAGAGCTTTCGTCTATTTCTTTTTCCTCATCTTCTTTTGGCTTTAGATGTTTTTTGAACAGTTTTTCTAACTTATTTCTAAACTCTTTTTTATCTTTTAACTGAAAGTTATCAGAAGCTGATTCTACCAGCTCTGCTGCCATTTCTTTTAAATTAGCAGGCTTTTTATTTTGACTGCTGCTGTCCTTAGCTGTGGAATTGTTTTGATAAATTTTTTGATTATAAAGTTCTATTATTAGCTCTTCTATATTTTCTATATCCTCTTCTTTAAGCAGAGGATTAACCTGAACATTTTTTAATTCAATCTCCGGCAGCTCAATGGTCGAAATTATAAAGTCTATTTCGTTCAGCTTAAAATCATTGTATTCTATATCATGATAGGAATAGCTGTCTACGATCTCCAGATTGGAAAATTCATTTTTTATTCTCTCTGCCAGAATCTGAGTGGTTCCAATCCCGGTACTGCAGACTAAGGCTGCTTTTAGCTTCTGGGCAGCAGCGGGTTTGATATTTTTCCTTTCGACTGCTGCTCCAATGTGCATGGCAATAAAGCCAATTTCTTCTTCACTAATTTCTCCCTGGATTTCAGTCTGTACCACTCCGGCTGCAATTTTAGAAGCACGATAAATTTCAGGATACTTATCTTTTATATCATTTACCAGCTGGTTTTCTATATTCAAATTGTATTTAATTCTATTTAAGGTCGGCTTTAGATGCAGGGCCAGACCGTAAATCAAATCCTGGTCATTGGTCAGGTTTAAGTTTAAAATTCTGCCGGCTATTTCTACCAGCTGATAGGTTAAGTTTAATAACCTGTCGTCAAATAACTTATTATTATCAAAGTCAACCTCACCTTTTCTTCTAAACTTGGCTCCCAGCAGGTGGAGGGTAATATAGCCGATTTCTGATTCGGGGATTTCCAGTTCAAATTTATCCTCCAGCTGTGCTACTATTTTCCCTGCAATTTCAAATTCTTTTTTCTTTTTTAAAAGCAGAAGCTGACGGGAGTTCATATTAATATCTTTATTCTTTAAAATCCGCTGGACTGCAATTACTATATGCAGAACCAGGGCCGAAAAGGCAGCATCTGTAAAAGAAAAATCCAGTTTCTTTTCTATGCGGCGGATAATATCTTTAATAGTTTTAACCTGAGAGCTGTTGATTAAGTTTAAAAGTTCCTGATAGGAACTAATAAAAGAAGATATATTATTCTTTTTCTTAAATAAGTTTAAAATACTACTAGTATCTTCTCTAGAACTGCTTTCTTCCAAAAAATCAAAGACTGCTCTGCGCCAGTTATCCTCATAGCCTCGGATTTCAATACCATAGTTTGGTTTTCTCAACAGTTCTAAATTTCTATGCTGCAGCCAATTTTCTACCTTATTTAAGTCATTAATAATTGTTCCTTCGCTGACATCAAGATTTATTTCAAATTCTTTGATTATTACCGGCTCGTCTCTTTCCAAAAGTTCTTTTAAAATAAGCTGCTGTCTTTCTTCAGGAGTATAGGCTCTTTTATAATCAAGTTCCATATCTAGAATATTTGTTAATTTATCCTCAGCAGAATCTTTTAAATAAATTCCCACTCCCTGTTTGCGCTGCAGTTTAAGTCCATTTTCATTCAGCCAGCTTTCTATTTTATCTAAATCATAACGAATGGTTCGCGGACTAACCTCTAACTGCCGGGCAAGTTCTTTAATTACCAAAGGACTGTCACTTTTTATTAATTTTTTTAGAATTTCATTCTCTCTATTTTTTGGCATATTTTACTCCTTAATTTAATTACTTTAATATGGCAGTTCTAAAGTGACTGAATATTTTTTCTTTGTCAATTATATTGTAACCCCCAAGATTAGTGAATTCAATAACTCATTACCACAAATTATTTCGTAATTAATAACGGCAAAATTATAATAATAAAAAAAGTCTGGCACTTAAAATAGACATTAGTTTAAGTACCAGACTTATTATTTAATTCATGATCTCACTTTCACCTAATTTATAATCCACTATTTCCAGCTTGTTCTTGATATCAAGTCCATATCTGCAGGCTTTAAATTCAGCCGCTTTATCCAGCAGGTCAGCTGCTTTTAATTCCAGCTTCTGATAGCGAACTTCTGCCAGTTCTCTGTCACCAAACCAGAAGCGGAGGCGGTCCCGCAGAGCATATTCAGCAGGGTTTCGGGGCCTGCCGTCATACATCTGACGGTCAAAATAACCTTCCATTCTAAATACAGCTTTCAGGTCTTCCCCAAATTCTTTAGAAACACTGCACTGATCACACTGGCGGCAGATATAATCTCCCAACTCTTCAGCATTGGCAAATAGTTCTTCTTTTTCAGCCTCAGTCAGCGGCTCAAACTCCTCTGCCAGTTTTAAGTCCATCTCCAGCATCTCCTGGTTATTCATCCCTGTTACTACAGCATCAACCGGCAGTGAAAAAACATAGCGAAAGGCATCTTCTACATTCTGCCACAGAAATCCGTCAGCAAGGGGCTTCATGCAGAGTGTTCCTATCTCCTTTTCTTTAACCAGCGGCAGCAGCTGATCCTCTAATTTAGGGAAGTTGAATTTGTCAAAATAATTGAAGTGAGTCATCATCACCTCAAATTCGCCAGTTTTTAAGGCTTTAATTAAAACATCAGGCTGGCCGTGAGCTGTAATCCCAATATGTTAATATGTTTAACTTTCCCCATTTCTTTTGCTTTTTTGGCAGCTTCCAGTGAGCCGCCTGGCTTTAAAATCGCCTCCAAATCTGCCTCATCACCAACACCATGCATAAAAATTATGTCAAGGTGGTCTGTCTGCAGATTTTTAAGACTGCGGTCTATTTCTGCCATTGCGCCCTCAGCATCTCTGACTCCAGTTTTACTGGCCAGAACAAGCTCATCCCGCCTGTTTTTAACTATTTCCCCGATCTTTTTTTCTGACTCACCATCACCATAAGAAGCTGCTATTTCCAGATAATTTCCACCTCGATCTAAATAAGTGGTCAATAAATCTGCAGCCCTGTCAGCCGGTATTTCTATTAGGTGAAAGCCGCCAAAACCAAGCAGACTAACTTCCAGGCCGGTTTTTCCAAGTTTTCTTTTTTCCATAAAAAAGTGCCTCCTAATTTAATAGTTTAAACCTATTATTTAAGATTCTTTAACTATTATACTTATTTTTTTATAATTAATTCATTAATGATGAAAACATAGTTAACTACTTTTAAGTAATCTCTTTAGCACTTTTATACAAATCTTCATAAAAATCTAACCGTATATCTCTTAATACGGGAAAATAAGGGCGAAATTCACGTGTTCGTTCATAATCTATTGTACCCATAACCAGGTCTTCTTTGTCATAATCAGCTTTACAGATAATAGGTTCTCCTGGCACTTTTGTGTCTTTATCACCTGGACCAATTATAGTACTTCCACCCCAGTATTCTGTGTCTCCTTCTTTTCCACCTAAATTACAATAGGCATACCAAATAGCATTTTCCATTGCCCTGGCTTTTACTAAAGGTTCAAATATATCCTTTTCAAATGAGGGAGAACCAGATATCCCAACCAGGATATCTGCTCCCTTCAAAGTTAAGAGTCTTGAGATTTCTGGAAAATAAATATCATAGCATACCATCATTCCTATCTTACCAATCTTTGTTTCAAATACTGGACTTTTTGATCCAGCTCTAAAATATCTTCGATCAGGAAAAGCACCTGGTCCAACTTTATCAGTTGCATGTCCAGGCAGGGTATGTTTTCTCCATTTACCAATATAACCTTCGGGCCCAACTAAAACTGCATCATTATACAATACACCGTCAATACCTTTTTCTGGCATTCCCCAAATCACATATATGTCGTTAGTTTTTGCTATTTCCTCAAACTTTTCTACAGTAGGACCTGGTATCTTTTCAGAAATATTAAAGAAATCATCTCCACAATTATAACCTGTAAGTGATAATTCTGGGAAAATAATCAAATTAACATTCTGATTAGAAGCTTTTTTAATATAATTTTTCATTTTTTTAAAATTATCTTCTTTTTTCAAAGTACTTGGCTCAATCTGTCCCAAAGCAATTTTTACCTTCATACTTTTAATCTCCTTCGTTAATTTAGTTTATTTATGATTAAAATACTATCCTAATTTGATTTTGAATGTTTTAATTTCATATGGTTTTATGCTAAATTCAAATTCAAATTCGTTATTTTCAAGTTCTTTTATATTTTCTTCAACTAAATTAGATTCATGGACAGATTTAATTCTGTTATCTAGTTTTACTTTCACAGTATCTCTTCTATTACCATATTCATAAAATCTTAAAATTAATTCATCACTATATTCAGCTTTTTTAACAGTTTCTAAAATTGTACTCTGTTCCTTAATTTCTATAAATGACTTCTCAGTTGGTTCAGTACCATTTCTCCCCTCAACTTTAACATTTTGAACAGGATAATTTAACTCATAAGCTTCCTTTGTAGTTCCAGCTTCAAACCAGCTTCCTCCATGAGGATAAAGACTATAAGTAAATGAATGATGACCTTGATCAGCTTCAGGATCAGGATAAACACCAGATTTAATTAATGTTAGGCGCATTGTTTGATCTTTAATATCATATCCATATTTACTGTCATTTAAAAGACTTACTCCATAATCTCCCTCTGACAAATCTGCCCACTTATGTCCAACAACTTCAAATTTAGCATAATCCCAGCTTGTGTTCCAGTGGGTATTTCTCTCCACATTCCCAAATTGAATTTCATAATTAGCTTTAGTTGTTCTTACATCAATAGGAAAGGCAGTTTTTAGAAGTATTTGTTCTTCTTTCCAGTCAACTTCTGTCTTAAAATCAATACGTCTCTTATCAGCATAGACAATCATATCCTGTTTAATTATCGAATCCAAAAATCTCCATTCTAACTTGACAACCACTTTATCATTTTCTTGTTTAATTTTCATTTCTTTTAAATCATTAACGATGTATTCTTTATCTTGGTAATAAACGTCTATATCCCAGGCATTAAATCTCATAGGACGATCTTCAAAAGCCTGTAATAAATTAGCTGTACCGTTTTCAGTAATTACTTCTCGCTTATATTCTTTATCATATAATGAAACAATTTGACCCTTATCATTTATTTTTATCTTATAAAATTTATTTTCAATTAAGTTAGCTTCAACTTTTAATTCCTCTACTGATGTTTTTTCAGAACTCTTTTTTATTCTTTTACTATTCATAATAACTGGCTCTGATTTATCTTCATCAATTTCAAAAGAATAATATCCATTTGCAGGAATTGATTTAATTTCGTACTCCTTATTATTTAGCTCTATATAAGCATCTCTTGACCAGGGAAGGGAATTATAGACAACAACTTTTCCTCCATTTCCTTCTACTTGATATGCAATCTCTTCTAAACTTTTATTTAATAAGGTTTCTGTTTCATTAAATAATTCTTTAAATTCTGCCCTAGAATCTTCATAAACTTCCTTGATTGAAGAACCAGGTAAGATATCATGAAATTGGTTCTTCAGTACAGTCTCCCAGTTTTCATTAATCTTTTCTGCGGGATATTCTAATTCATTATTTAATGAACTAAAATTATTAAATAATTCTACATCATGAAGCATTATTTCAGCTTTACGGTTATTCTTTTTAACTTCAGCCTGTGAGGTATATGTTCCACGATGGTATTCTAAATATAATTCACCATCCCAGACAGGTAGCTCTTTCTCTTTTTCCATCTTATCTGCCAGGTCTTTAAAATAATCCTCTGACTTACCAAAACTAACTTCGGGCATTCCAGGAACTTCCTGCATTTTTTTGCCTGACTCTATCATTTTTCTAGTAGGTCCACCACCACCATCACCCCATCCAAAAGCTAACAGAAGATCATCATTTAAATCTTTTTGTCTGTAATTATCCCAAATCCCTTTAGTTGATTCAGGATTTAATATTCCATTGTAAGTATAAAAAGGTGAATCATTGTGAATTTCAGGAGTTGTAATAAAATGAGTTAAAACTTCTGTTCCATCTATACCTCTCCAGGTAAATGTATCATATTCAGGTCGATTAAATTGGCTCCAACTTATTTTTGTAGTCATAAAATATTCCATACCACTTTTTTTAATTATTTGAGGTAATGCCCATGAGTAACCAAAGACATCCGGAAGCCATAATATATTCCAATCAACATCAAATTCTTCTTTAATAAATTTCTTTCCATGTAAAAACTGTCTAACAAGAGATTCTCCTGAGGTAACATTACAGTCAGCTTCAACCCACATGCCACCTGTAACTTCCCATTTACCTTCTTTTATTTTTTCTTTAATTTTAGCATAAATTTCAGGATAATCTTCTTTTATAAATTTATATAGTTGAGGCATTGTTTGTACATAAGTATATTCAGGATATTCATCCATTAACTTCAATACTGTCGAAAATGTTCGAGAACATTTTTCTCGAGTATGAAGAAGTTGCCACAACCAGGCTACATCAATATGTGAATGTCCAACTGCAGTAATTTTAGGTAAATTTTCTTTACTTTTTAATTCTTGAAGGCCTTCTTTTAAAAAACTATTCGCCGCTTCAGCACTTTGTAAAAACTTATCAGAATTAGCTTTTCTAAAATCTAGAATATTTATAGCTTTATCCAAAACTCTTAATAATTTTTCTCTTAAATCTTCTCCCTCTTCCATAGTTTTAATAGATTCAAAAACTATTTTAGCTCTCTGATAAAAGTCTTCTAAAATTCTATCACGATAAATTAAAGCTGCTTCCTTAAAGACATGCTTTTTTTCTTCTAAACCACTAAATGCTTTAATAGATATTTCCAGTTCTGAATTAGAACTTAATTCTTTTTTACTTAAATAAACTAAAGAATGACTTCTATCTAATCCCTGTAATGGTTGCCCGTTAAGATAAAGTAATGACTCTGAACCACTTAAATTTCCGAAATGTCCTGCACCTGGAATGATTTTTAGATAAACTTTCCCCTTTTCTAAATCCCAATCTTTAGGCACTTGAACTTTGGAATTAAACCATTTAGCTTCATTTTCTCCTCCCCATCTTTCACCAACAGTAAGTTTTTCTGAAGTCATGTTTGTAAAACTAGGTAACTTTTTATTTTCTAATTCTGCTGAATAAACCTCAAATTCATTAATCTTAATACGATCCTGAACCAAATTTTCTCTTAGATCTTTTAAATACCTTTCAATTTTTCCTTTTTTCATGAACATATTTTATCACTCCATTTTTTTATTTTATTTTTTAATCCTACAGAGATTTAAAAAAATGAGTTTCTAATCCCTTGCAAATAGTATTATATAACTTTAATCGTTATTACTTTTTAACCTTTTACTGCTCCAGCAGTTAAGGCTTTTAGAATAAACTTTTGTAATAAAAATACCATTATTATCGCCGGTAATAATGCTATTATACTTGCTGCTGCTAAATAATGGGTGCTTATTTGTTGAAAGTTACCCTGGGTCATTAAAATACCAACTGAAACAGGATATTGGCTAGTTCTATCTAAAAGTAAATAAGGAAGTAAAAATTGGGACCAGGCATTAATAGAAATAAATATTGTAGCACTAGCTAAAGCAGGCAGTGCAACAGGAAGAATAACTTTATGCAATAATTGAAATCTTGAAGCCCCATCAATTTTTGCCGCCTCATCTAACTCTTTTGGTATGGCGTCAAAACCACCTTTTAATAAAAAAGTTGCAAATGGAATTTGAATAGCAATATAGACCATTGATAGTCCGAAATAATTGTTTAATAACCCTAGATTAGAATAATAACGATAAATTGGAATACCAATAACAATAGGTGAAATCATTTGAAATATAAGAATTACAAATAGCAATTTAGATTTATTCTTAAAATCAAATCTAGAAAACGAATATGCTGCAGGTATGGCTACTAAAAGTGTTCCAAAAACCGTATATATAACTAATTTAAAAGAGTTCCAAAGATAAGTAGTCATTGTAGTGTTATTTAATACATAAAGAAAATTATCAAAGGTTATATCTTTTGGAATAAAGGTTGGTGGAAAAATAAAAATTTCTGAAGTTGTTTTTAAAGATAAAGAAATAGTCCATAAAATAGGTAGTAAAAAAAATATTGAAACTAAACCATATAACATATAAATTGATATTTTTTTAACCACTTACTGATCACTCCCCATAAATCCTGCATATAATATTGTAAAGGTACCAGAAAGAACTAACATAATTACAGCGTATGCCGAGCCTCTACCTAAATTTAAATGTCTAAAAACCTGTTTATACGCTCCAAGTGATAAAACTGTTGTACTACTACCTGGCCCCCCCTTTGTAAGAGCAAAAATAGAATCATATGTATTAAAAGTATAAATGGTAATCAAAATTGTGTTTATCATTAGCATTGGTTTGAGCTGGGGTAAGGTAATATTCCAAAACTGTTGCCAGGTTGATGCTCCATCTATGGCGGCAGCTTCGTATAATTGGTCAGGGATCCCTCTTAAAGCAGCATATTGCATAATGCCACTAAAACCAGTCCCACGCCAAACGTTGGCTAAAACTACAGAAAAAAGAGCCCAGGAGGGAGTATACAAAAATGGAATTTGATCAAAACCTAATAATCTAATAAAATAGTTTAAAATGCCCCACGAGCTACTACTATACATTATACTCCAAATAACTCCAGTTATAATTCCTGGAACCACCCAGGCTGTAATCATTGATAATTTTACTAAAGAGCTACCAAATAAATCTTTATTAATCAACATAGCTGTAATTAATCCAAGCAATAACTGAAACAAAACTGATGCGAATACAAAAATTAAAGTAACTTTCATAACCTGCCAGAAATCGCTTCCTGTAAGAATGTGTATGTAATTCTCAAAAGTAAAACCTTCTTTTATAGTCGTTATTGTTGCGTTACTAAAACTCAGCCTTATAACATTTAATAAAGGATATAAAAAGAAAACCCCTAAAACTAAAGCTAGTGGAATAACCCAAATCCACCATCTTTCCATTATGTTTTTATTCATACTCTTCATCCTTTCTTTGAACATTCTAATTTAATGAGGGCTCATTTGATAAAATAAGCCCTCATATTATTTTTATTATTTATTTGCTTCCCATTCGCTTAAAGCTTCTCTCTGTATCTCATCGACTTCAGCTTCAATATCATCAGTTTGACCAGTGAGTAAACGTCCTAAAGCAGTCTGAGTAAGTTCAGAAACTGTATTATAAAGTGGGTTAGCAGGTCTAGCATTTCCATATTCTAATGATTCACTTAATTTTTGCATGCGCTCATTTTCAGAAAAATATGGATCATTTTCATATATTGATTCTCTTGTAGGTAAGTAATTATAAACTTTTGCTCTTTCTGCCATAGCTTCTGCATTACCTACTACTCTCATAATATAGTCAGCAGCTAATTCCTGTTTTACAGGATCATCACTTAATACGGCCCATGTCCATCCACCATTACTATTTGCTCTTTGATCCGCTTTCATTTGTGGGAGAGGTACAAAATCCCATTTTTCATCAGCATCATCAATTATATCGTCAATTTGATTATAGAGCCAACTTCCATTGGCAACCATTGCTACATTATTAGAACGAATTTCAGCTAACATTGGATCACTTGAGGTAATTGAAGAAACCATTACAGGAGCTGCGCCTGTGTCAACTAATCTTTTTAGAAAACCTAAGCTATTTACTAAAGCTTCCTTGTTTTTTCCTTCTCCTATAACAGGACGACCGTTTTCATCAAACATTTCTCCATCCTGAGCCCAAAATAAAGGCCAAACATTACCGTTAACTGCACCTTCCCAGCTACCGAGCCATGCAAGGAAACCATGGACTCCTTTTTCTTCTTTCATCTTTAAAGCCACATCAATTGTTTCATCCCAGGTTCTTGGAGGCTCTTCAATCCAATCTTTTCTATAGTAAAGGAAGCGAGCATCAGTTTCACCCCAAATTGCATGCATTTCTCCATCTTTCATAACTACATCTTTTGTAAAACCATAAAAATCATTAACAGCATCCTCACCCATATATTCATTTAATGATTTGGTATAACCATTTTCTATAAACCTACCTACCCAAAATGAATCAATATGAGCAAAATCAGGTGCATTACCAGATTCGGCTTGAGTCAACAAAGTTGCCATTGTCATAGAAATTTGTCCAGTTGGTGCTACTTGAACATCAATACGAGCATTAGGGTGAGCTTTAGCCCACTCTGCAGCAGCTTTCCGTATATAGTCTTTTCTATTATCAGTTGCCGCAAATAATGTATCAGAGCGCTGAATATTTGCTGTTAATACTATCTCTGCATCTGGATTACCAATTCTCTCAGGTGTAACTAATTCATAGTCTTGAGCGAATGAAACAGAAGTCATAGCAAATAATACAATCAAAGCAATTAGTAATGTTTTCTTTTTCATAATTTTTAATCTCCCCTTTATTATTAATAGAGTTCTAAAAGATTGACTTTAGAGCTTAAGTATAAAATCTCACCTCCTTTTTTTATAATTAGAATCAATTTAATTTTAACTAAACAAATATATATTATTAAAATTGCATTGATTCTGAAAATTTAAAATATGAAGAAGCTAATCTAGAGATTTACATGAATCTCTTATCTCCAGATCACAAGATTGATAAATCTGTTGTATTTCTTTTTCTTGATTATTTTCTTCTATATATTCTAAAAGTAAATTGACTGATTTTTTCCCAATTATATCTGAATGTTGATTTACAGTCGTTAATTTTATTTCTAAATGTTTAATTTTATCCGTATAATCAAAACTTACTACTGATAATTCTTCAGGGATTTTAATCTCATATTTTCTAGACATTTTGATCAAATCTATTACAATAATGTCATTTACACAAATAACTCCAGTTATATTGTTTTTTTCTATGTGATTATAAATTTGCTCATTTATTTTATCTCTAGACTGCTGTTCATCATAAGTGAAGACATCATTTGCTTCAATTCCATATTCTCTTAACGCTCTTTTATATCCAGTAATTCTATCTTCAATAGTACTCGTGTTTGAATAATGTCCTTTTAAAAACATTATGTTTTCATGCCCTAATTGGATTAGATATTCTGTTGCTTCATAACTACCATTTATGTTATCTGCCATAACACAGCTGGTATGACAGAACTGCAGCTTTCTATCTACTAAAACAAATGGAAATTTTTCCGATTTAAGATCATAAATAGCTGTACTATCTTTTTGATCTTCAGCAGGATTAATAATTAATCCATCAACCATTTGACTTTTCATAAATTGAATGATTTCAGCTTCTTTCTTATAATCATTGAAATGGTCTTTTAAAATAAATGTATAATCACTTCCATCTAGAGCATTTTCAATTCCGTTAAGAATTTCAATATTAACTCCATCAGTGTAAGGCATAATAACTCCAATTTGTTTACTATTATTTTTCTTATTTTCTTTTTCTCCCTGGGTATCATAAACAAAAGTCCCTGTACCCTGAACCCTATATAAATATCCCTGATGAACTAATTCCTCAATAGCCTTTCGAATAGTATATCTACTAACTTCTAATTCATTACTTAATTCTCTTTCTGAAGGAATCAATTTCCCTTTTTTATACTCTCTATTTTTAATTTTATTCAGTATAATATCGCAAATCTGTTGATAAATAAATTTTGAATTATCTCGATCAATTTTATCTTTCGTCATAATCAGCATCTCCTTTTTCAACCACTGGTACTTACTGGTAAGTACCTCTATATACTATATTGCATACCAGTGGTAAAATTCCTCTTTTTTTTAAAAATTTTTTTCTTAATAAATAAAAAAACTCTCACTAAAACTTTTATAATTCCAGTGAGAGCAGCAATAGGACAAACTTTTAATATATTTATTTTTTTCTGTTCTACTATTTCTTTGATTTCAGAAACTCTAATAATTTCAGTTTTTTCTCTAAAGCACCGGGACTAATAATCACCATCTTTATTTTTTCTTCTCTCCATCATAAAAAATATCCTGCGGCAATTTGATCTTTTTCAGCCAGTTCTTAAGCTCATCTTCCTTACCCTGGTTGGAAACAAACTCGTTGTCGGAGAAGTTAATAAAAATTCCATCCAGCTTAGATGCTTTCAGCTCTTTTTTAACCTTTTCTAATTCCTGCTCTTCAATCAACTTCTTATCAAGCTCAAAATCTTTTGCTGCTGCCATTTCTGCTATCTCTTCTAAATAATCTTTGGCATTTTCCTGATAGATATCAACAACAGAATCTTCGACATCACTTACAACCTGTTCACCTAAAAAGCCGACATCAGAAATCAAATGCTCAAAAAGCTTTGGCACTTCCTCGAGCATTAAAGCTCTAACTAAAAGTTTATCCTTGGGCTGCAGCTTTTTTTCTAGATGTTGATTAATTTTCTTTAAACCACCATAACTGAATAAGATCAGCATATACTTTTTCATTTATTTATCCCTCACAAGTTTTAATAACTTTTTTGAATTCGATTTAATTAATTTATTCCTCTAGCCGCCATCATTATATCCTTAAATCATTTCAATTGAAAGTATTTTAGATAAAAATCTCAAGTCCAATCAGCGGCCAGTAGAATCTAGCAACTAAAATATAGATCAGCCAGCCGATAACCTTTAGCAGCATTCCCCATTTTAAGGCATCTTTGATCTGGTAATAGCCGGAAGAAAAAGCAATCGCATTGGGAGGTGTTCCCATTGGCAGCAGAAAGGCAAGTCCACCTGATAGGGCTACAGATAAAGTTAAAAGAACTGGGTTTAAACTGTAGGCTTCAGCTGCACTAAAGGCAACTGGTAAAATCACTGCCACAGAAGCTACATTACTCACACCCTCGGTTAAAATTGAGGTAAAGATTGCTAAAAGGACGATAAATAAGAATGGTGCCAGTTCCAATTGAGAAAAGAATCTGTCTGCCATCCAGTCAGTTACTCCGGTTTCTACTAAAGAAGAAGCAACCACAACTGCTCCACCATACATTAAGATTACTCCCCAGTTAACATATGCTTCTACTTCCTGCCAGCCAACAACCTTAAAGGCTACAACTAGAACTCCACCCAGCAGGGCTGTAACTGCAATGTTGATTATGTTTGATAAAAATAACCAGCTGCCGACTACTGCTCCTAAAATTAGGATCAGTTTTTTCTCAGCTTTAGATAAATCTCCCCTGGCCTCTGACTTGGCCTTCAATTTATTTAAGGAGCGAGAAGTATCCTGAATATCAATCTCAGCGAATTTGGAAATAATCACTGCGAAAACAATTAAGAGTAGAAAGGGAAGCGGCCAACTGTATTTAATCCATTCAAAAAAGCCAATGGAGATGCCGTAATGTTTTTCTAAAAGTCCAACTGCCAGCAGGTTGCGGGCACCACCAAGATAGGTTGTGATTCCACCGATTACTGTTCCCCAGGCCATTGTCAAAAAGAGCAGTTTACCATAATTACTCTCCAGCCTCTTTAAGTCCAGGCTGACTGCAATCTCTAAGACTATCGGAAAAAGTAGAGCTGCAACAGCATGTTCAGGCATAATTAAGGATAAAAAAGCAGCTGTAAATAAAATACCGTATAAAAGCTTCAATGGACTGCTGCCGCTAAAAGAGATTATCTTAAAGGCAAGCCTTGAGCCAAGCCCTGTCTGATAAAGTCCGGAAGCAAGAATTAAAGCTCCCAAAATAAAAAAGATCGCTTTAGAACCAAAAAGAGAAAAGGTATATTCAAGGCTCATTACATTCAACAAGGGGAGTAAAGCAATTCCTAAAAGAGAAGTTACTGATAAAGGCAGCACATGGGTTACCCAGAGGGTTAAAACAAGCACAAATACAGCCAGTGCTCTCTGGCCTGCAGGCTCTAATCCGCTCATGGTTGGCATCAATAACAGAATGATAAATAATATTATTCCTATATATTTAATGATCTCTTTAAAATATTTAAAAATCAAATTCTCACCTACTTTCATTACTTTTGTGTTATTTGTGATTTATTTCTTTTTAACCAGGTCCAAATAAAATAAAACCTCTCCCAGCCGTCGCTCAAAGGAGAGGTTGAATAAACTTCGCTATCTTAATTTAGATATCTACTTTTAGATCTAGCTTATTTTGCTATTTTTCTTTCTAATTTATATATTTCTTTTTCATTTTCAAGTTGTTTCATCTCTGAAGCTATTAAATTCTCCTCTAAAGTTTGAAAGATTAACTTCCAGACCATCAACTTGAGATTCTAAAGCAGCAACTTTAGAATCTATTTTACTAAGTCTTCTATATTACTTTGAAGATTAATTGGCAAGGAAATGGAAGGATAAATAAGGCGTAAAATTTTTATAGTTTAATAATAATCCAACCAGGATTAGTTTTGGTAAAAATTGGTTCGGTAAACGGTAGCTACACGTTTTAAACTAAGCCGAGCACCAGCTCCACTGATTCCTCAAGGCTGAGTTTTTCGGTGTCAACTATCAGATCCGGGTTTTCCGGCTCCTCATAGGGAGCTGAAATTCCGGTGAAGTTTTCAATTTCACCTTTTTTGGCCTTGGCGTAGAGACCTTTGGGATCCCGTTCAGCACAGGCCTCCACACTGGCTTTAACATAGATTTCCTTAAAGTTTTCTACTCCGGCAGCCTCCCGGGCAGCTTCTCTTCCGGATCGATAGGGAGAAATAAAGGAAGCCAGGGTGATTAGGCCGGCATCTGCAAAAAGGGCAGCTACCTCACCGATGCGGCGGATATTTTCTTCTCTGTCTGCGGCGGTAAAGCCGAGGTCCTTATTTAAACCAAAGCGCAGGTTGTCACCATCTAGGCGGTAGGAAGCTCTTCCTCTCCGGTAAAGCTCCTTTTCCACTTCAACGGCAATGGTAGATTTACCGGAGCCCGAGAGCCCGGTAAACCAGAGAACCATTCCCTGCTGCCCTAAAAGTTCCTCCCGGGCAGCCTTATTTATTTCACCTGAATGCCACTTAATGTTATCTACCATGGTCTAAAGATAATCCCCCTGTCCTGTAATAGACCTTTAATTTGAGCTGAAACTTCAGCTTCTGAAGTAAACTCAGGGATATGGAGGTCAAACTCTAAATCAGTTGTCACTCTATCACCTAGCCAGACCGTCTCGATCTGCTGTGGGTTAACTGTTGTTTTGATCAGCTCCAAGTCGGACTGAGTCAGCTCAACAGCTGTTACAACTAAAATAGCTCCTGCATCGAGCATTAAGTGAGAAACCTCAGCCAGACGGCGCAGGTGCTCTTCTTTGTGGCCGTTATCACCATTTTTAATATCAGCATCAACACCATAGAGCAGGTTACCAATACCGAGGAAGTAGACTACCTTACCGTCGTTAAATAATCTCTTCTCCAGGGCTTTAGCAGTTGGTTTTTTACCAACATCCTCTTCTCCAGTAATCAAGATCAGAGTTGATTTCTGATTATATTTTTCAGCTCTATCTTCGCGGCTGATTAGAGACTGCTCCCAGTTATAGTTACGGCGCATTACCTTTTCGCGGACCCAGCTCTGCTCATCTTCCATAGCTTCTGAGATAATTCCACCACCGGCAATCTCAAAGTCATCGACAATGACAAAGCGACTGGTTTCTTCTATCTCACCGGCCAGGTCAAAGGCCATCGCCTTATCTAGTTTAAAGACAACCTCTGCTACATCGTGGCGCTCAATCTTTTCTTTAGCTTCATCCTGATTTAAGTTGGAAGCATCGATTACCCGGTTGATTTTTTCCAGGCGTGCCTTAACTTTTGCTGTTCCAAGTTTAAGGTGATAGACCTTATCCTTAACTAAATCCTGGCGGGCCAGCCAGAAAAGATTAGCCTTGATTCTTGCTGAAACCTGGGGCTCAGCTTCATCAGCCCGAGAAGCAAGCTCCCCGCGGGTGATATAGATCTGTTCGTCCAGAGTAAAACCGGTAGCTTTACCGACCTTGACCTTATGCTGTTTATCTTCTTCAAAACCTTCTATTGTCTTAACTGTACTCTTTTTACCGGAAGGATAGAAAACAACTTCATCACCGACATTCAACTCACCTGCGGCTACTGTTCCGGCAACTATGCGGCGGTCGTCTCCACCTTTGGTAAATTTATAGACATCCTGAACCGGCATTCTGTAGGGCTTATTGTGCGGCAGAGCAGCATTTTCAAAGCTGTCCAGCTGTTCTAAAACAGTTTTACCTTCAAACCAGTCCATATTTCCCGATCTGTCAGCTACATTATCTCCGAGCATCCCGCTGACCGGAATAAATCGCTCTGCTTCCAGTCCGATTTCAGTTAGAAAGTCTGTATATTCTTCTACAATCTGATTATATGTATCCTCATCATAGTCAACTAAATCCATCTTATTTACCACTACTGCAATCTGTTTGATGCCGAGCATGGAAAGCATATAGCCGTGGCGGCGGGAGTTTTCCCTTACACCTTCGGAAGCATCGATTACTAAAAGAGCTGCTTCTGCTCTGGCAGCTCCGGTTACCATATTCTTTAAGAATTCAATATGTCCCGGTGCATCTAAAATTATATACTGTCTATAATCTGTCTGAAAAAAGACCCGTGCTGAATCAATGGTAATCCCCTGAGCCTGCTCATCTTTGAGAGCATCTAAAAGAAAGGCATATTCAAAGGGCTTGGAGTTTTTGCGGCAGGTTTCCTTTACCTGTTCTAACTTACCATCAGGTAGAGAATCTGTATCTGCCAGCATTCTACCGATAATTGTACTTTTACCGTGGTCAACATGGCCTGCAATAACTAAGTTTAAATCCTGTTCTTCAGTTTTATTATTCATCATTACCTCCTACATATACCCGTCTTTACGCAGTTCTTCTAAACCGCCACCATCTTCTTTATCCTGGGCTCTACCATCACGCTCTGCAACATTGGCAAACTTACCTGTTTTAAGCTCTTCTACTACCTCATCAACTGTGGAGGCTGTAGATTCTACGGGCTCAGTACAGGGAGCACAGCCTAAAGAACGATAGCGTTTACCTTCACCCTGATCAAAATAGAGTGACACCATTGGTATCTTTTCGCGCTGAATATATTCCCAGACATCAAGCTCGGTCCAGTCTAAAAGAGGATGAATTCTAACATGGGTACCGGGAGCAAAATCAGTTTTATACTGGTCCCAGAATTCAGGTGGCTGATCGCCGATATCCCAGTCATTGTTGCGGTCCCGGGGTGAGAAATATCTCTCTTTGGAGCGGGAACCTTCCTCATCTGCTCTGGCACCAACAATTACCCCTGTGTAGGGTTCACGGTTGCTGTCCAGTTCATACTCGTCCTTATTATGATTATATCTGTAGCGGCGCCAGTTACCATTTAAGGTGTTTTTAAGCGCATCTGTCTTCAAGCGTCCACAGCATTCTAAGTGAGTTGCCTTGCCATTAGGAAAAGTTTCTCCTGCTGCCAGAGTTTCTTCGTCCTGACCGTAAATCATATCAAGGTTCCACTTTTTAGCTAGCTTATCCCGGTGTTCAATCATCTCGGGAATCATGTAGCTGGTGTCAATATGTACTAATGGTATTGGCACATGTCCAAAAAATGCCTTCCTGGCCAGCCAGAGCATTACTGTTGAGTCCTTACCTACTGACCAGAGCATACAGATATTATTAAATTCACTGTATGCTTCTCGCAAAATATGAATACTTCTGCTTTCTAACTTATCTAAATGATCCAAATTTGACCCTCCTTAAAAATATATAGCTGCCGGTTAAGCAAGTAAATAGTCCGGCACTAAATTAAAGCTTTTCATTGTCGAATTATCAGGAATCTTAAAACCTAAGTTATTTGATTTCAACTGATTAGATTTTATCAAAAAGCTGCCCTAAAAACAAGACCCATTTAAAAAGAGCAGTCCTCAAATAAAACTAAGAACTGCTCCTCAAATTAATCACTGTCTTTTTTTATTAATTATCAAAAATGCTCATTTGTCCTTCAGCTGTATTTGCTTGATCACCAATCAAATTTCTTAAAGCATTTAATTGGTTATAATCATCAGAATAGCTCATCATCCTTACCTCCCCAGACTTTTATTTGAGAATCTAAATACTGCTGAATATTGCAGACAAGTCTTGCTATTGTATTCCCACAATTCTTTTTTGAGAGATAAATTGAAATAAAGTCTTTAGTTATTTCAAAATTAATTTTATTTCCCTGATTGCCATTATGAAGATCTACAGCAAGTACTTTATAATAACCATCATCAATTTTATCTGCGTAACCCCAGAGTTTAAACGGCTTTTTATTAGAAAAGATTGCCTTAATTATATATTCTGCTGACAAATCATCTCTTTTAAATTCAATATTAATGGGAAGCCCCATTAATTTATTGTTTTCAATGCTAATAGAATAATTCTTTTCAATATTATAAACGAGCTCTTTATAATCAGTATAAAGTTTATTAACCAGCCATAAATGACGATTAAAACTTTTCCCTCTAGTTGAAAATTTACCGTCATAACGTAAATCATCGATTATTCTGCTTGCAGCATCCTGTTTTTCCTGGCTTAATAAACTCAAATGAGAAATTCCGGTAGTATATGAGAATTGCTCATTAGAAGCCAGTAAATTTATTAAACCTTTTACTTTAGTTTCTGAAGAATTATTTATTTTTAGATTTAATTTTTCACTATTTTCTTCTGACTTTTCCACATCAATTTTATCATGGTTGATTGAAATTCCTCGCCAGGTGGTATAATCCTCTGTAGACTTCATTAATTTTTTACTGAGCCATACATTATCAAAATTAGGAATATATTTTAACAAACGATCTATATTGGTATCTGTAGCTTTTGATCTTTCCGAACTATGAAGCATAAAAAATCTTTTATCTTTTTCTGCATCCAGAAAAAATTCAGTCTCATCAAATAATAATTTATATAGAAATTCTTCTTCAGTTTCTTTTAGCTTTACTTTATATTCCAGGTCTTTTGTTTTATTTTTAAAAAACCGCAAAAAATCATCATGAGAGGGATTATCAGTTTGGTTAATATGACCTTCAATTAAATATGTCTTAACTAAATTTTGATTGAAGTTCTGTTCCTGTTCCTCTTTCCGACTTACATAAACACTGTTCATTATATCATTAAATTTATTATATAATT
Organism: Halanaerobium saccharolyticum; assembly: GCF_003053565.1. GTDB lineage: Bacteria > Bacillota > Halanaerobiia > Halanaerobiales > Halanaerobiaceae > Halanaerobium > Halanaerobium saccharolyticum_B. Next base: position 30,635 of record NZ_QAXS01000034.1, read on the forward strand.
CACGACGATTTTTAACCTCCATATAACCCCTCCTTTTATCCGCTAGATTATATCAATACAATAATTATATTACTAGAATAAATTTATCAAATTATTTTTTGAAATACTTTATCCATTAAGTATATTATAATACTAATGTTTGGCACAATCAAGAAAAATGAAATTCAATCTTCAATTTAAAAACTCTCTGCCGTTTATTAAGACTAAAGCTTTTAGCAGATCATAAACTGCATAAAGAGTAGAAAAAAGAAGCAGCAGCGAAAATAAATTAATTATTTTACCACTAATAAGATTTCCAGATTTAGACAGTTCTAAAAAAGAGAACTTTATTTTTTTACAGCTAATTATAATAAATGATAGGATCAGGCTAAAGAAAACATAAATAAGATCTTCTCTGCTTTCTTTATAAAATTTATTCAGTCTTTTTGTAGCTTTTTTTAACATTTCCTCAAGCTTTTTATTATTCTCATTTTTTCTGCTTTCAATTTCTGCCTTTACTTTACTAATTGAATTATAATTAGAGACATAAATTGTTAAGGCAAGCGCAAATAAAGACACAAAAACTGTATGGGTAAATACATAATCTAATATTTTATCCAGCTCACTTAGCTCAGTAAATGAAACAATTAAAGCTGAGAAAATAAATATAATCATCAGGGGCCAGAGTTGTTGAAAAACCTTATTCTTCATTATGACCACTCATATCATCAATTTTTTCCAGTTCAGCCTTAATCTTTGCAATATTTAACTGATTAATGTTTTCCGCTAAATAGGCAGATTTAATATTATCTTTACTGCTTTTAGTTTTAACTTCTCCCTCTTCCATAAATTTTAACCTGTAACTACCTCCTCCGGCTGCTATATAATCTATGTAAGTTCCTACCCTTTCTTCCTTGACTAATAAGTTACCCTGTTCGTTTTTGAGTTCTATATTCACCTCAGCTGCATTTGATATTTCTTGTTCTTCTTTTAACAATTCATTTGCCTCATATCTATTGCCAAATAAATTTGGAGCTCTTAAGTTTAACTGCATTGAGTAAATTTTACTGCTCTGAGCTACCAGCTGCCAGAACATTTCTCGGTGACTAATCTCATCTATAGTAAATATATACTGCCCAAAATCAACACATTCATTGATTAAAGCCTGAAGTATATTTTGAGCGGTTGAAATATTCTGAAAAACTGCTGCTTTCTTTTGAATCAGTATAATTTGTTTCTTAAAATCAATAATGACATAAACAAAGGGATATTCTGTATCTTCCACTGTTTCTATATCACTATCTCCCTCCTGATATTTATTGAAATCTCTTTTGCGAGCAAGTTTCAATAAATAGAGATCTTATTCTACTGGCAGACACTAAAAAATAACGATAAGAAAAATACTTTGTCTTTTTTTGCACGCTGACCCCTCCTAAATTTTATAATCTAAATGATATTTCGAGGTCAGTCAAATTTTTCCTGCTTTTTAGTGAAAATTTTCTCAAAATTATTTAAAAAACAATTCTTTTATAGTATAAAAAACCTTTCATCAGAATTATAAAACTCTGATGAAAGTAGTAATTTATTAATATTTACTTTTTTATTTTGAATAATACTTCACTGTCTGCTCCAGCCCAGATTTGAAATCATAATCAGGAGTCCAGCCCAATAATTCCTTAGCCCTGCTGTTTGCTAAAGAAGAGTGACGGATATCACCCTGCCGGGCTTCTTTATATACAGGCTCTAAATCATAAGGAAGTATCTGATTTAAGTAATCAACTAAATCATTGACACTATCCCTGCTTTGAGTACTGATATTAACTAAAACATTATCTCCCTGATCTAAAGCCATTAAATTGGCTTTTACCAGATCAGCAACATAAATAAAGTCTCTAGTCTGCTCACCATCCCCAAAGATTATCGGCCTTTCTTCAGCCAGCATCTTATCTACAAAAATCGAAACAACTCCACCTTCTCCTTTTGGATCCTGACGGGGTCCATAGACATTGGCGTAGCGGAAAATAGTATATTTAAGATCATAAAGTTCACTGTACATTTTTATGTAATGTTCTGGAGTATGTTTGCTAATTCCATAGGGTGACATCGCTTTAATTGGATGTTTTTCATCTACAGGCAGATAATCTGGTTCGCCATAGACGGCTGCAGAAGAAGCATAAATCACCTTTTCAACATTATACTCTCTACACCCTTCTAATAAGTTTATTGTTCCTAAAATATTGTTTTGAGCGTCAGCAAGAGGATCTTTAATTGAATGCTGAACATCTATCTGAGCTGCATGATGAATAACGTGGCTGATCTCATTTTTTTTAAAAACTTCCTTTAATTCTTGATCTCTAATATCCAACTCATAAAAATCAACCTGCCCATTTAAATTCTCTTTTTTACCGGTACTTAAATTATCAACTACTATTACCTTGTGCTCTTGATTAATTAATTCATCTACTATGTTGGAACCAATAAAACCTGCTCCTCCTGTTACTAATACTTCCATTTATATTCATCTCCTTGATCTAAGTAATAAAATACCCGCTGCTGCAGAATATTAGCACCGGGTAATTAATATCTAATTTATTATTTATTTTAATTTGCTTTATGTCCCATAAAAATAACTTTTAAAGTTTCTAATAAGATCTTTAAGTCAAAGACAAAAGAACGCTTATTAGCATATAAGAGGTCCATCCTCAGTTTATCTTCGGCATCAGTATCATAGAACCCATAGACCTGAGCTAAACCTGTAATACCGGTTTTAATGAAATGACGGTACTTATAATGAGGAATTTCTTTTTCAAACTGACCGACAAAATGTGGTCTTTCCGGCCGTGGACCAACTACACTCATATCACCCTTTAAAACATTGAGCAGCTGTGGTATTTCATCTATTCTGGTTTTTCTTAAAAGCTTACCAACTTTTGTTACTCTACTGTCATTTTTCTGAGCTAAAACAGGACCAGTATTTTTTTCTGCATCATTGACCATTGTCCTAAACTTATATACTTTAAATTTTTCTCCCATTCGGCTGATCCGTTCCTGAGTAAAAAACAAGGGGCCTCTGCCAGAGATTCCGCAAATGATTTTTAAAAAATAAAAAAGAGAGAATATTACTTTAAACAGTATTTTCTACACTAAAATCAGCTCAAATAAGATACAG